>JBBQNL010000032.1:0-17726 GCA_038329855.1 Campylobacterales bacterium | reverse complement strand
TGTGCAATTTTAATCTCGGTCATACGGCAAAACTTCATTACTTTAGCGTAACGATCAAAATCAAAATTACCCTCTTTATCGCGCACGCCATAAAGACCTGAACCTATCTGAAAAATAATATCCGGCATATCCGAAGGGACTTCCTTTGGGAACACTTCCAGCGGTGCATTCCAATTGATTCGAAACAAAATATGGGACGACGGGTCATAGAGATAGGTATTTTCGGTATTGCTGTTGAGCAATAAATGACGATAGACTTTAATGGCAAGTCCTCGGTTAAAGACAAAAGCCGTTATTTTGAATGCCAATTCGGCAATCCAATTTGCTTTTATAATCTCTAAGTACTTCATATTTTTGGTATCAGGACGGTGCGTATAAAAGAAATTGGAAGTGAGTCCTCCTTCACCGGTATTGACGGGGAAATGCCCCAGTGTCGAACCCAAAGCAAAAGCACGAATCCCCTCGGGACTCAGGGCCCCGTCGCTCATTGCGGAGCGTATTATCGGACTTGCACTCTTAAATGGCTTAGACCGTTTTTCTCCGAATGTTACCCCTAAATCCTGATTCACTTCCGATTCATTCAGAACATGGGAGGAGTGCTTAACGACAAAGCGTGACCCCAAAAAAGGCTGTGAAAGGGAAAAAGACATAAAATTGGGGAGATCTTTAGCCGCTTTATAGACCCAGTCTATTTTGTCACGGGATTCATAAAATTTTTCATCGGCAAAATATTGTCGAAGCGGCTCGCGTAGCGCTTCAAAAACGTAGCGCATCCGCCCTATGACAGGATAATTAATGAGTAGTTGGTGTTTACGCTGAACGTATTTGTCGTACACATAGAGGATCGCTAACAAAAGTGGAATGAGCCACAGCCCCAAGTCTACTGCTTCGGCCATCAAAGAAAGGAAGATATGTTTAATGTTTTCAATTGCACTGGCCATTAATAGCTGCCTCTCAAAGTGTATCTAACGAGATAATAGTCTCTTTTTGCTCAAGAAGATCTTTGATCCAAATAGTGTTGTTGGAGCGTTCATTTTCACCGATGACGGCACAATAACGAGCATGGATACGATCGGCTCCTTTGAGATGATTTTTGAGACTTTTCGCATCATACTCCACGACGGCTTTGGTCGTTTTACGCAATGTTTCGGCTGCTTTTAAAATCATACCCAAAGACTCCTCTTCCATAGCGCCCAAATAGTACCCCTCACGCATAGGCTCCGGCATCACAATGAGTTCCATCAGGCGCTCAATCCCTAATGCAAATCCGACGGCAGGTGTGGGTTTTCCGTCTAAAAATTCGATCAGACGGTCATAACGTCCACCCCCCGCAATAGCACTTTGTGAGCCGATAGCATCACTGACGAATTCAAAGGCGGTTTTGGAATAGTAATCCAGACCGCGAACGAGATTGGTGTCGATTTCATAGGCAATAGAGTGGTTGTCCAGTATCGTTTTCAAGGACTCAAAATCACTTTGGCATTCACCGCAAAGGTTATGAATGAGTTTGGGGGCATTGATATAGAGGTGTTGGCAATGTTCATTTTTGCAATCAAGGACACGTATCGGATTGGTTGATTTACGGCGTATACAATCTTCACACACCGCATCCTCGCACGATTCAATAAAAGAGACCAGTTTTTCGCGGTAAGAGGGCATACAGTGCTGATCGCCAAGTGAGTTGAGCTTTAGACGATAGCCAATCCCCAGTGCATTTAGGATATCGGCAATCATCATAATCATCAATGCGTCCTCATACACCGAATCAACCCCAAAACTCTCTACGCCAAACTGGTGAAATTGGCGTAAACGCCCTTTTTGCGGACGTTCATAGCGAAACATTGAGCCGTGATAGTAAAAGCGGTGGATCCCCCCTTTTTTATCCAGTTTGTTTTGAACAAAGGCACGAACCACTCCCGCTGTCCCCTCAGGTCGCAAGCAGACATCATTGCCCCCTTTGTCGGTGAACTGGTACATCTCTTTGCCTACGATATCACTGCTCTCACCCACTGAGCGTTTAAAAAGGGCAGTTTCTTCCAGTAATGGAGTTTCAATGTAGTGAAAGCCGTATTTTTTGGCGATAGTGGAAGCAGTAGATAAAAAATATTCATATCGCTCATACTCATTTGAGAGGATATCGTTCATTCCGCGTAGACTTTGGATCATTTATTTCCTTTAATGAGAGCTGCAATCTCATTTGTAATAGTATCAATAGATTGTGACGCATCGATTACATGGGTTTTTATTCCCAGTGCCGTTGATGCTTTTATAAGGGCGTCTTGGATGCCAAGGAGGTAATCCATTCCGCGAGATTCGATGACATCGTGCTCTTTTTGAGAGAGACGATATGCAAGCACTTCGGGAGTGAGTTTTAAAATAAAAACGATATCCGGTAAATGGCCGCCGGTTGCGAGGGTATTGAGAGATACGAGGGTGTCAATGTCGCAAATATTTTGGACCAAAGCGTACGCCACACCCGATACAGCAGAACGGTCACTGATAATAAGATTCTTAATATTAGGTAATATAATACTTTCGGTGTGTTCGGCACGATCGGCTAAAAAGAGGAGGAGCTCCGCCATTTTGCTTTTGAGCTGTCCGTGCAAGACCATGGAGCGTATTTCTACTCCTGCAGGTGTTCCACCGGGTTCTTTTGTGTAGAGTGCTTCGTGAAAAATGGATTTTAAACACTCGATTTGGGTGCTTTTTCCTGCCGTATCAATTCCCTCTATTGCAATGTACATGAATTCATGCTCCCGATAACATTTTGGACTGAAGAGGGGAGGAGATGGTCGGTTTTACCATTAAACTTTAACAAATTTCGAACAATTGAGGAGCTGATAAAGGCATGTTTGAGACGTGGCATCAAATAAACGGTTTCGATATCAGGATCAAGTGAATGGTTGAGGTATCCCAGCTGCAGTTCAAACTCGAAATCGCTGACAGCACGAAGCCCCCGTATAAGAAAGCCGGCTTCCAGCGAATGGGCCAATTCAACCGTTAAATTGTCAAATCCTACCACTCGTACCCGTTCCAAATCTTTGACGGTGAGCTTGACCATCTCGACACGCTGCTCAAGGGTAAACATGGGACGCTTATCCCGTGAATCGGCAACGGCGACAATCACTTCGTCAAAAAGACGCAGTCCCCGTTCTATAATATCAAAATGACCGTTGGTAATCGGGTCAAAGGTCCCAGGATAAAGGGCGATTGTTTTGCAGTTCATTCACCGCTCCATCGTTTGTAAAGATTGTTATCAATTCCCATTAAATCCATCCATTTGCCTATCATAAAATTTTCCATCTCTTCTAGCGTTGTCTGTTCACCGTAATAGGCCAATGCGGGAGGTGCTATGATAACCCCCATCATGGAGAGTTTGTGCATGTTTTCCAAAGCGATCGGGGAAAAAGGGATCTCTCTGGGCGCCAAAATCAATATTTTTCGCTCTTTGATCATAACACTTGCAGCGCGGGTAATGAGATTATCCGCGATACCGCACGAAATCTTTGCCAGCGTATTCATACTGCATGGGGTGATAATCATCGCATCCGCACCGTATGATCCTGAAGCCACGGAAGCCCATATTTCAGTGTTTTGGTGAAGATTGGTATTTTCTTCTTTGTCTAAAACAATATTGGCATGTTCCGAAACAATCAAATGTTTTATTACACCTGAGGGAAGCGCCTGTAAAAATTTAAGTCCCAAAGACGCGCCGCTGGCTCCGCTGATTCCTACGACGATTTTCATTGAAGCTCCACTGTGTTATCCCCGATTATTTTTGCCCGTATACGTTTTTTATCGGCTTTTTCAATCGTAATAATATCATACAGTGCTCCCTCTTGCATCGCGGTTGCGATAAATTCGACAACTACCGATTCACTTCGTACTTGAACACTGACTTTTGAACCGCGCAATACAATGGGTCTGGGTTCAATATGACGATCGGTGATAAGGTTGTTTTCGTTGAGAGAGGTCCGATATCGATACGGTTCTTCGGGAATATTTGTGATGGGTTTTCCTCGAAATGATGTAAAGGGGATACTTTTCAATGTAGTATTATTAAAGGTCAATGGCTCTTTTCGAGAAATCTTTTGTGTTGTGTGGAGCACTTTTATCGTTGCATCAAGTGAATACTCAAAATAGTGTCGTATTCCGTTGCTGCCTTGGACATAAAATACCCCTGTGTTTTTAGTGTAGCCGTCTTTATCGAAGATGGCATGCACATTATTGGGGAGTGATTCAACGTAGCCATGTGGGATGATTTGGACCGATTGGATCGTCATTGTCGGATAGCGGGAGATGAAAAAGGTCATGATTTGATCTTGTAACTGTGCGTAGTCGGTGTTGCTTCGTTTGGTAAAGTTGATATATTTTACCTTGTAGCCATCGATTGGACAGCCATTAAGCTCAAATGTTTTGAGAATAATCTGTGAATTGATTCGATAAGAGGTTTTGCCATCGGGGATGCGAAGAATTTCGAAATTTTTTGAACAGCTTGCATTTAGATCCGCGGCATTTATAAGAGGATTGGAAAAATAATAGTTCTGTTGCAGTGTATTTGAGTAAAGTACACTTGACAATAATACAAAAAAAATAAAAAATCTATAAAACATAAATGTAATTTTAGCATATCTATAGCGGTACTGGTCGTGTTAGTCCAAAAAGAATGTTTTTTAGTTTGATATGAGCTAAATGAGGAAAAATTAACAATAAATTTATCCATTACTGTGATGGTATTATGATATTAAACTGATATAGTGTCATTCAAAATTAATTTATATAAATAATGTGTAAAGCAGGATAAGTTTCAAATATGCGTTTATCATTTAAATATAAATTTATACTCTCATTTTTAACGATAGAAATATTTTTTATTTCATTGATTGTCTTTTTCAATTTCTCATCGCTGACAAACTTATCCCACTCACTTATTGATGAAAAAATACAAACCGAAACGAGGCTTTTGACTGAAATGGTCAAAGCACCGATCATTGTGTATGATCTTGGAATGCTAGATAATCAAATTAAAAGCTTTGCAAATATAAAAAGTATTGCTGCGGTAAAAGTGTCCGATAATCGACAGAGGGTTCTTTCCTCAATTACAAAAGATCCAAAATTTGATATCGACCGTTTAGATAAAACTTCAGATGAGATTATATTCAACGGAAGAATACTTAAGTCAGCAATGCTTCCTATCGCTATTGATGGTGAAATAATTGGAAGTGTAAAAGTATTGTTTGACCTGACTAATATTCACCAAGGCATCGATAAGAATAGAAGATTAACCTTTCTCCTTATTTTAATCGAGATTGTTATCAGTATCATTATCGCATTTATTATTGGGCATAGACTTACGAATGGATTAAATCGGTTAACCCTATCTGCCCAGCGAATTGCCCAAGATGATCAGACTCCCATCCCTGATGTCGGAAGCAATGGAGACGAGATGTCGATTTTATCCAATGCTTTGCATATTATGCAGCAGCGCATAGCAGAACGTAATAAAAATCTTATTGACGCATTCCAAGAACTCCAAGGTTCAACAACGCAGTTGCAGCTTTTGCTGGATGCGATGAGTGAGGGAGTGTATGGTGTTAATAATGAGGGAATTTGTACCTTCGTCAATACATCATTTTTAGAAATATTAGGTTATACCAATACTTTGGACGTGATTGGCAAAGATATTCATGAACTGATTCATCATTCACATCCCGATGGTAGTTTCTATCCTTCGTGTGAATGTGAAATGAAAAAAGTAGTGAAAAATCTCGTACGAGTCAATGTATCCAATGAAGTTTTTTGGCATAAGGACGGTCAAGCCGTTGCCGTTGAATACTGGTCCAATCCTATTATGATAGAGGGGGAATGTGTCGGTGCTATGGCAACATTTGTGGATATTACACAACGCAAAAAAATTGAAAATGAATTGCTAAAGCTCTCTCAGGGAATGGAACAAAATCCGCACAGTATCGTTATCACTGACTTGCATGGAAATATCGAGTATGTTAATACAGCGTTTACTGTTGCAAGTGGGTATGCGTCGAATGAAGTAATCGGAAAAAATCCAAATATATTCAAATCGGGAAAAACCTCTAATATCACGTATAAAAAGATGTGGATGAGTTTGAGCAAAGGAGAGCGTTGGATTGGAGAATTTATCAATTCTAACAAGAATGGGGATGAGAGGATACAGTCGGTTACTATCTCTCCTATTTATCGAAGTGACGGTCAAATCACCCATTATATGGCAATTGAAGAAGATGTAACCGAACGAAAACACAGTGAAGCTAGGATTCACTATATGGCAAATTTTGATCCGTTGACCGGTTTGCCCAATCGTGCACAGCTAGACGATCGTTTAGCTTATATCCTTGGTTTGGCGAAGAGGAATAGGGAACAGTTTGCGGTGATGTTCCTTGATCTTGACCATTTTAAAGATATTAACGATACTCTGGGTCATAGTATCGGAGATGCTTTATTGATTGAGTTGGCCAAACGTCTTCAATCCTCTTTGCGTGAAGAAGATACAGTATCACGGATGGGCGGAGATGAATTTATCGGATTGTTTCCGGATGTGAACGAACATGGAGCAAAACAAATAGCACAAAAACTTCTGAATGTTATTGCGCAGCCTTTCATGATCGGTGAGCATACCCTGACCGTTACCGGATCGATTGGTATTGCTCTTTATCCTTTGGATGGCTTGGACATGGAAAACCTTTCCAAAAATGCGGATTTGGCAATGTATCGTGCTAAGCAAGACGGACGTAACGACTATTGCTTTTTCACGGAAGAGATGCAGATGCATTCGGTAAGGAATTTGAAACTGGTGAATGCATTGCGCTATGCACTTGAAAATGGTCAATTACACCTTGTTTATCAGCCACAAATATCGGCCAAAACCGGATGTATTATTGGTACAGAAGCACTATTACGATGGGATCATCCTACTCTTGGGACTATTTCACCGGCGGAATTTATCCCCCTTGCAGAAGAGAGCGGATTGATTTTATCGATCGGAGAGTGGGTATTGCGTACGGCCGTTCAACAAATTAAACGTTGGATACAAAGCGGTTATGCACCGATAATGATGGCTGTCAATATATCAGCAGTACAGTTTCGTCACCCTAGTTTACCGAGTTTGGTTACACGTATTCTTAACGAGGAAAACCTTCTTCCCCAATATCTCGAGCTGGAACTGACTGAAGGGGTAGCTATGAACAATCCATTAGCTGCTATCGCTATTATGGATGATTTGCATGCACGGGGTATTCGAATGTCGATTGATGACTTTGGGACAGGTTACTCATCTTTGAGCTATCTTAAAAAATTTAAAGTGTATAAACTTAAAATTGATCAGTCATTTGTTCGTGATATCACTACCGATCCTGAAGACAAAGCAATTGTCGGGGCTGTTATCAGTATGGCGCACAGTCTTGGGCTTCAAACCATCGCTGAGGGTGTGGAGACTATAGATCAGCTTGACTACTTACGGGAGCAAGGGTGCGATGAAATTCAAGGATATTACTACAGCAAACCACTGCGGCCAGAATTGATGGAAGAATTTGTACGAAATTTAGGCATCAGTAAGATCAATTAGTGCTTAATGAAAACCGTTTACGCATCCCAAATAAAATTCCTGCTAATATCATTGCGGCAGCCGATGCGATCATAAAAGGGAGCTCGCTTCCGAATCTATCCCATAACCATCCGCCAACGGCTAAGGATGTAAGTGTAGCCACACCGATAGCTGTGTAATAGACCCCGTAAGCCGTTGCCTTTAAATCATGAGGAGCGGTATCGGAGATGATGGCTTTTGCCAATGCATTGAATCCTCCGGCAAAAAAGCCGTAAATTCCAAATCCCAGCCATGCACCCCAAATCGTCCCTGACGCCATCGCCATTGCCCCCAGTCCAAATGCCAGGTAAACACAGGCTAAAAGGGCTGGTTTTCCCCATATATCAGACAGTTTCCCTATGGGTATGGCAAATAAAGCTTGGGTGAGATTATAAAGGGTATAGGCAAGCGGGATCATGGCTAAAGCCAACCCATTATCGCCTGCTTTGAGAATCATAAAGGAGTAGTTCATGGCAAAAAGACTAAAAAGCGTTTGAAAAGCGACCAGCCAGTAAAAAGGTTTGCTAAGAGCACTGGGCCGAAACCGACGTTCAGCTGCAGGAGTGAAGGGAGCATCCGTGACCAAAAAAATCAAAATAGCCATAGAAATCAGTCCGGGAATGAGGCTTAGGGCAAAAATAGTTCGAAAAGTGGCTTCACTCTCTCCCAATGCCCATAAAAGCCAAAAGGCAGACAATGAACCCACCAAGGCGCCCGCACCATCCATCATTTTATGAAATCCAAATACGAAACCGCTAATTTCTTTTGGGGTTGAGGCACTTATGAGGGCATCACGGGGTGCAACACGGATTCCTTTGGCCAATCGGTCGCCTATTCGGATGGTAGCAATCATAGTGGCACTTTGAGCAAAAAATGCCAGCGGTTTGATGAGGTTCGATAGTCCGTATCCTAAAACGGTCAACCCTTTACGCTTGCCCAGTCGATCAGAGTAAAATCCAGAGAGGGCAATAAGCAGTGCAACACCCAGTTCAGCCGTTCCTTCTATGAGACCGATTTCACCTTTGGTCGCGTGTAAAAACCGTTCCAAAAAGATGGGAAGCAATGGTAAAATCATTTCGGTTGAAAAATCGGTAAAAAAACTGTTGGCTCCTAAAGCAACAATGTTTTTATTCAGCGTGGCCATGATGATGCTTTGTATGGCCATTGCAATGAGTGTTAGTGTCTCCGGCATATTTCTTTGTTTCGGGCTGAAGGAGGATATGTGTTGCTCCGGCGTGGGAGAGATCGTGACGAAGTTCCTCGATGATATGTTCTACCTCCGCGAGACTCAATGTCTCCTCTAGTACGATGTGCGCTGAAAAATAGTGTTCACGGCTGGAAGGGCGTATGAGATGGACATCATGTATTTCCAAAACCCGTGGATTTTTCATAATAATTTCTGAGAATTTAGCCAGTTTTTTGGGATCAGTGCGATCCATGAGACTGCCAAAGGATTGAGAGATCAGTTTGGCGCTGGCGATCAAAATCACTGCCGCAAATACTAATGAGAGAACCGAATCGATCCACGGTATCCCCCACATAATCATTGCAGCACCTCCCAATACGACTGCGAGAGAGAGAATCGCGTCGCTTGCCATGTGCCAAAAAGCCGCGCGGACATTAAGATCGTGGTGATGGTGGGCATCGTCGTTTTCATTGTGATCATGGGTATGTGCATGTCCACCCAAAATGATGGCGCTGGCAGTATTGACAACCAGTGCAATGCCTGCCGTCACCATAGTCATCCATCCATCCACGGGCATGGGGTGTATGAGCCGATCCACGGCTTCTACAGCAACCCAGATCATCAAGAGCGATAAAAATCCCGCATTAATAAACGTCGCCATCATCTCGCTTCGCACATAGCCGTAGGTCATCGTAGACGTTGCAGCGCGTGCTCCAAGACCTAGAGCAATGGCCGTTACCACGAGAGCCAAAACATCACTGAGGTTATGCCACGCATCGGAGAGCAGTGCTAGAGAGCCGCTGATAACACCGACAGTGCTTTCGATGATGACGATAATAATATTAAGTAGTATGACCAATGAAACACGGCGTTGATCGGAAGAGAGGTTTTTGAAAAATGAGTTAATATGCATGAAGTTTCTTTAAATGATATTGTCGATTATAGCTGATGTGCTTTAATCAGCTCTACGATTTCATTAACACTGAGTAGTTTTCCGGTACTCATAACTTTACCATCAATGACCAGAGCAGGGGTGCTCATCACACCGTATTCCATGATCTTCATAATATCTTCGACCTTTTCGATCTGAGCAAATTGGCCGCTTTGGGCCACCGCCTGTTTCGTTGCCTCTTCGAGGGTTTTGCATTTACTGCATCCCGTACCTAATATTTCGATTTTCATGATTTTCTCCTATAATAGTGCATTAAACAGATATCCGACACCGATTATACCCAGTGTTACCGTTCCAAAAAAGATAGCGATGAGTTTGAGGCTCATGATACGCTTTAGAATCATCGCTTCAGGCAGTGATAGGGCGGTGATTGCCATCATGAACGATAACGCCGTCCCCATAAGCATCCCTTTGGAAGTGAGCACTTCGATAAGCGGCATGACTCCTGCGGCATTGGAGTACATCGGTATACCTATTAGTGTTGCGAGAGGTACGGCAAACGGATTGTCTCCACCCGCGATAGAGGTGATAAACTCGGTCGGGACATAGCCGTGAATAAACGCTCCCGCACCGACACCGATCAGAACATATAGCCAAATCTTTTGGAGAATATCCAGCGTATAGTCATAGGCATCTTTGAGTCTTGTTTTAAAAGCGATTTTCTCTTCATCAACGCTTAATTTCCCTTCAATGGGTTTGACTTCAATCAGTATCTCTTTTTCAAGTCCGAGGCGTCCGATGATGATACCACCGATGATGGCAACCAGTAGTCCAAATCCAATATACAACGCCGCTACTTTCCACCCGAACATCGTCAATAGCATCGCGATGGCGATTTCGTTGTTAAGCGGTGCAGAGATTAGATAGCTAAAGGTGACTCCGAGTGGAATTCGTGCCTGCAAAAATCCCAAGAACAATGGGATTGCCGAACAGGAGCAAAAGGGGGTTATAATTCCAAAAAGTGCGGCGAGGACATTACCTGTAAATTGGTGCTTTTTACTCAGATAGACTCTGACTTTTTCGGTCGAAAAATAGGAGCGCAACAGCGTTACGGCAAAGATAATCGTGATAAGGAGAAAGAGGATTTTGACCGTATCGTAGATAAAAAAATTGAGGGCATCCGAGAGTTTCTCTCCCTGCGGCATTTTTAGCCACTCATAGACGAGGACGTTGACACTTTCTTGCCACATCATCAGTCACACAGTTCTGATTTGACGATTGGCAACAGTGTTTCTTCGATAAGAGCTAATGTTTTAGCATATTCCTCAACTTCTTTGCCGCTTGGGTCTTCGAACGCAATATGGATCGTTTTAACCGCTTTAGGAAACATCGGACACGTTTCATGGGCATGATCGCAAACGGTGACGACGAGATCAAAGGGGGTATTGATCACCGTGTCGATGACTTTGGAGTGGTATTGCTCTCTCCAGTACCCTTTTTCTTCCAAGAGTGCTTGGGCATGAGGATTGACTTTGCCGCTGGCTTTGACACCGGAACTTTGAGCTATTACACAATCACCCATTTTGGCATTGATAAGCGCTTCGGCCATGATCGATCGGCAGCTGTTGCCCGTACAAAGTATCAACACATTTTTCATAGTTTACATTCTCCTGTTTGTTTGATGAGTGGGGGGAGGGTGATACCCAGTGTAGAGATCTCAGTCAATGCTTCACTGCGGAAACGATCTAGCGGTGAGCGTATCGAATAATAGGCCCATGTCCCCTGGCGATCCACACGTAAAAATCCTGCCTCTTTGAGGATTTTGAGATGGCGCGAGAGGCGAGATTGTATCATCCCAAAACTCTCCTGCAGATCACAGACACACAAAGGGCCGTGAAGATTCAAAAAGGAGAGCAGACGTACACGTGTTTCGTCATTGAGTGCCGCAGCGGTTTGTAAAAAGATTTCCATGATTTACGAGCATCCGCCGGTTGACCATTGGCCATTTTTGGAAAAGGTGGGCTGGCAACAACCTATTCCGCCCGTAAACTCATCCCCGCCAAACACTTCGATCTGGTCCATCGTATGGTAGTTTTCCCAGATGATGTTTTGCGGATCTTCTACCCAGTATTTTTTGCTCGAAGCATAACAGCATTGTGCCTCTTCTTGCTTCTCACCCATGATATTGCCCTCGATGAGTCGCTTCTCAATTGCCTCAAGCGCTTCGTCACTGTCGACTTGGATTCCCAAATGATTGAGTCCGATTTTATCACGGCCGCTGGAGATGGCAAAATTGATGTACGGATCATCGAGGAGCCACTGAATGTAATCCTCTTTGACTTTGGTCGGTTCACTGCCGAACAAGGTAGTGTAAAACTGACGATTTTTTTCGAGGTCTTTGACGCTGATATGTAAATGTAAACGTTTCATATAGGCTCCTTGATTTTATGAAAGTGTAACGAAATAAAAATAATATATCAAGATATATTGATATTATGATACAATTTCCTCAAGCAATCGTTATTCCCGCGAAGGCGGGAATCCAGCTTTCTTATATATGGGGATGGATCCCCGGGTCAAGCCCGAAGATGACGGATAAAGGAATAATATGACATTGGCAATCGGAGTGTTTTTAGCAACACTTGTTTTAGTAATATGGCAGCCTAGAGGGTTGCAAATCGGCACGACAGCAGTCGGTGGAGCGATTGTGGCACTGTTACTAGGAGTTGTGAGCTTTGCAGATGTTATCACGGTAACTTCTATCGTTTGGGATGCAACATTGGCCTTTATCGGGATTATCCTCCTCTCTATGGTGCTTGATGAGATCGGATTTTTCGAGTGGGCGGCGCTGAAAATGGCTCGACTATCAGGGGGAAACGGACATTGGATGTTTGTCTATATCCTCATACTGGGTGCATTGGTAGCGGCGTTTTTTGCCAATGATGGTGCGGCATTGATCCTTACCCCCATCGTACTGGCAAAAATGAAATATTTGAAGTTAAAACCGCTCTCTATGTTCGCATTTTTGATGGCAGGGGGATTTATCGGGGACAGTGCTTCCAATCCATTGGTCATCTCAAATCTCACCAACATCGTGACTGCAGGGTATTTTCACATCGGCTTTTGGGAATATGCTAAAACAATGTTTTTACCAAATCTGTTGAGTATCATTGCCTCAATCGCGGTATTGTGGATATATTTTCGTAAAGACATTCCAACGCATATCGATATCACCCAACTGGCTACTCCTGAATCAGCAATCAAGAACATGACAATGTTTCGTCTCAGCTGGTGGTTCTTGGCACTGCTCATGGTAGGGTATTTTATCGGGGATGCGTATCATCTCCCCATTTCAGTATTTGCTCTGGGTGGTGCTTTGGTATTCCTAGCCATCGCGACCTACTTTAAAGCGACGAAACCGATCATGACGATCAAAGCGGCCCCATGGCAGGTTGTGTGGTTCAGTATCGGATTGTATGTTGTTGTCTATGGGCTTAAAAACGGCGGATTGACAACGTATCTTGCTCAAGTGATTACGCAGCTACAAAGCATGGGAAATGTGTATGCGGTCATCGGAACAGGCTTTCTCTCTGCCATTTTGAGTTCTGTCATGAACAATATGCCCACCATCATGATTATGGACATCGCGATAGCGGAAACCGGCAACAATGCATTAGCTTATGCTAATATCATCGGATGCAACCTCGGGCCTAAAATGACCCCTATTGGCTCATTAGCAACCTTACTATGGCTGCATGTTTTGGCTCAAAAAGGGGTCAAAATCGGATGGGGAGAATACATGAAGGTAGGGTTTGTGATTACACCACCAGTTCTATTAGTAGCGTTGTTGGGGTTGATATAAACATATATTTTTTAATATATAGTTTATTTAGTGCTATTAATTTCAACCAACATTTTAATAGTCGAAGCTGTCATATTGAGGACATATGAAACCATACTTTCTTCAATGACTCTTTTTTCATGTCCTTGCCCATGTCCTGCGACATTATTACGGACAGTCGAAACACTTTCCATACACTTTGCCAAGCCTTTAAACACTTCGGTTTGAAATCCAGGAACAAAGTCATTTACTCTTAGATGTTCGATGAGTGCGGTTGCTGTATGCTTTGCCGGTAATCCATATTTATGAAGAGCGCAAATAATTTTCATGGTAGTTTCAAATGAGTTATTTGCCACGCGAATTGCTTCTTCATGATTACCAGCTTTATAAGCATCAAACGCTTGTCGGAATTCCTCATCGGCATTTTGAAAACGTTTGTCACGTAAAAGAGATAAAGCAGGTTTGATAATTTCTGCATGGGTATGTTTAGTATCAATCCTAATCAACAAACCATCTTCGTATTGATAGCCGAATCCATGTTCGAGCATTCGTTGGTTAATAATATGAATATATTCTATTAATTTGGCACCGTTATATTTTTTTGACGTTTCATGGATAATTTTTAGCACCAAATTTAAAATATCTAAATTGATAAGAATATCATTATTTGAATTGAAAAATGCAAGAACTCTACTTTGATAGCTTGCATAATCATTTTCCAAATAATGAAATGAATGTTCTTCACAAATAGCATCATGAATAAACTCATAAAAGTGATTCACATGATTGTTCGGATACGATTCTAGTTTTGCACATTGTTCTATAGCATTATTAAATACTTTGTAAAGAGTAATTTTTAACTTTTCTGGCATCGGATCATAAGTGAACACATCAGGAAATAGATTGTTTTCTTTTTTATGGCGTCGAGAATATAAAAAATCGAGTATCATTTATGCTCCATAACGAAAAATAATAGCTAGTGATTATAGCAGATATAAAGTCACCATCATGCTTGTTTGGTGTAGTGATATTTTTTTACCTCTAAATCTTATTTTCTCTATAAGAGCTTTAACCGTACAATGTGGTAATGAAAACAAACCCTTCTGATACTTTTTCGATTTTTACCTACTACCCGTGCCGAAATGGATGCACGGGGATGGGATCAGTGCGGTATTGGATCCATCGCCTGATTAAAAAACTTAAAAACGGGATGATAGTCAATACGCGCGGGGTGGGTTATCGATTTAGAAAATTAGATCGAAGCGAGTAATTTTGGATTAAAACCTATAGCTTAAACCTATAGATAATGTCTGATTTTTTGTTTCACTGTCGGGCTCGTAAAGCTGATATATTCCGACGTTAACCCGGTCTGAAGCGCCGATATTCCAATATTCATAGGTATAGATAAAAAAAGCATTCCAGGAGTGATTAAGAGCAATTTCAAGAGGAATGGCTATTTTATACCCATATACGTTATTAAGCTTGAAGGTTGTGCCGTAGTAATTTTCATACATTTGAGGATTGAATGCCCAGCGATAGTTTGCATCAATTCCAAACGTAATATCTCGTGAGAATTTTGTATGCAATCCTATTCCAAGATCATAATATCCCCATTCGTACAGTTCATCGTATCCTGAAACGGTTGCGGTACTTTGAAGTTCTCTAAGCCATCCGCGATATCCTAATCCAAATTTAATAGGTATTTCGGTGGTACCATTATCCGCGACGATGGTTGTTTTATATCCGAAACAAGTATCCATAATTTGATTTTGAGTGGTAGTGAGATGCGATCCATATGTTGGATTGTCAAGTGTCCCTCCAATATAATCCGTTCTTCCCTGGGCATAACTGCCGCCTAGATAAAATCCTTCATATTTCGGTTCTAAATTGACCGAAAAACCGCTGATATCTCCAAATTGATTGGTTTCCGTATCCAGTAATCCGGCAGAATTGGTTTCAGCATAATCAAACTGCGTTGTATCGCCGCTCATGGAAAATGTATACGGTGAAGCATAAACAGATGCCCCAATGGCCAATGAAAGGGGAAAGAATAAAAGTGGGTGAACGTGCATAAAGCCTCCTTTCTTTTAGTTTTTAATGATATCAAATCCCGCAGGAATAACCGCTTTAAAGCGGGAAGCATCAATTTGTTGATTGGTAATTGGATTCAAAAATTTTATGACCACTTGATTTTCATATCCGTCGGTATAGCTGATGGAGGATAGGGTATCGTTGGAAAAATCCATCCAATAGATTTGCCCATTGACAGAAGCACTGTAACGCGTTGAATTGAGGGGTTTTGCTTTTTTAATGATTTCGAGGATATCAATCTCATCGTTTAGGGTACGAACCGTGGCCTGTTCGATAGCGGGTTCGATGAGCGTTAAGCGTTGTCCGTTGATGTAAACACTTTTTTGAATGGGGCTTTTGTACATCCACAGAGCTTGCTGAGGCTTGCTTGCCCATAATTCTCCGCTGTATACGATTTTCTTTTTATGCTCGTCTGTTATGGTCTGAGTAAAGGAAGCGTGAAAGGAATTAATATCTTTTGGACTTCCAAACAATGAAATAAGAGAGAGAAGAGTAATGATGAGAAAGCGCATAAATATCCTTTTTAATTTAGATATTGTATCCTACGATAATTGATAATCTTTAGAAAAATGGAGATGATCGTATCAGTGAGGCTATAATTACTGATAAATGTGAAAGAATCTCTTTTATTATGCCACAAGCTATTGGAATGAATGTATGAAACATGCACGTAAAAAACATATGACGATCACTGCAAATATCAAAAAAACGATTGCGCCGCTAGATATTGTATTTCCCTCTCGGTATGGAAAGCTTTATGCAGAATCTGCCCGTTCACTGAATCTTGATCTCACTCCTGAGGAGCTTCTCGATTCTGAAATGTTAAGTGAAAAGGTAGTCCAGCATGTCATTGCTCTGTCCTCATGTGCGGATAAAGCGATCAAGGCGATTGAGAGTGAAGATAAAAAAACACTGCAAGCGGTTTTAGCCGAAACAAAAGCACTGCATGCAGAGATCGATGAACTGCAAAAAATTATCTATGAAGACACTCTGACAAAATGTTATAACCGAAAATGGTTTGAAGATATGTATTTGAACGCTAATAATCATACTTTGCGTTCAAGTGGAACCATGGTTATTGTTGACTTAAATAAATTCAAAAGTATCAATGATTCGTTTGGCCATATTGTCGGTGATAAAGTCCTGGTTCATATTTCAGGTAAGCTCAAAGAAACAGGTGGAAATGTGATACGTTATGGCGGGGATGAATTTCTCGTAATCTTTGACATGACCCATTTCCCTTCTCAAATTAAGCAGAGTTTGGATGAGATGATCGAGAGTTATTCAAAAAGTTCTTTTAAAGTGGAAAAAGAGAGTTTTAAAGTCAGTTTTGCCTACGGATTGGTCCCATTTACGATTGGGTCAGATTTGTATACTATTATTGACATAGCCGATAAAGAAATGTATCGAAACAAGAAAGAAAATTAAATTTTGTGACTGCAAATCGACGTCAATAATCTCTCTTTTTGGGGTCGTGTCATTTTTTTAATCACTATCTCACGTTTTAGCGCGGTGCTTCTGTCATCGCTTGTTTCAGTGTAGACCAAGGTGACCGGGCGGCGAGAGTGGGTATATTTGGCCCCTTTAGGGGACGTGTTATGCTCGATGAGACGTTTTTCGAGGTTATTGCTAATACCGGTATAGAGCGTATCATCACTGCATCGAAGAATGTAAATGCAATAGCAGGGGGAAATATTCATAAAAAAGTATATCACATCCTTTGGCCATTAACCAAAACTGTAGTTCAAATATGATAGAATCAGCGACTTTTAAAATATACCTTATAGACATGAAGGCAATCAATGCTCCAATCGCTCGTCGGAAAAATATTCGGAACCCAAAATGATCGTGAAATTAAAAAATATACTAAACGTGTCGAGCAAATCAATGCTCGTGAGGCTCATTGTGCAGCTATGAGCGATGAAGCTTTACAAGAAGCATTTAATGCCTTGCGAGAATCAGTACGTGCAGGGACGAATACTCTTGATGATGTTTTGGTCGATTCGTTTGCATTCACTCGTGAGGCTAGCAAACGTGTTCTTGGTATGCGTCATTTTGATGTTCAGCTTATCGGCGGAATGGTACTGCATGAAGGGCG
>JBBQNL010000031.1:0-18052 GCA_038329855.1 Campylobacterales bacterium | reverse complement strand
CGTAGGTGATTTAGTCGTGTCACTGGTAGACGTTCCTGCATAGGTCATTACTTTGTACATCAAATCGGCAAATTCTGCACGCGATTTTTTGTATCCCATGGTGTTAACGTTGGCAATATTATTCGCTGTTGTATCGATTTGGGTTTGCATAGCCAGCATTCCGGTGGAGCTGGTGTAGAGGGATTGCATCATGGTTTTATCTCCTTAATTATCGTCGGGTTGCAGCAATTTTTTCAATCGCATCACGGTTTAGATCATTCATTTGTGAATCCATTGCCTTTTGATACATTCCCACCAGTCGATTGGCCTCGACCAGCGCGATCATTTCATTAACGGCATTCACATTACTTTTTTCAACAAAACCCTGCATCACTTTACCGCTTTGAGCAACAGGGGTCATCGGATCAGCCGGATCAGGGATGTAAAGATTATCACCTTCTTTTTTAAGCATTCTCAAATTTTGCGGTTCCAGTATCATCAACTTTTTCCCTGCAATCATTTGCGTAGACTCTGGGACATTCGTACTGATCACTCCGTTTTTATCAATCGTGACAATGGTATCTTGAGGGTTTAGTTTAATACCTGTCTTAGATTGGAAATAATCACTTGGAAGCACTTCATACCCTTGCTTATTGACTAGAGTCCCTTGGTCATTGAGAGTAAACAGCCCATCACGAGTCAAACGAATTCCTTGCGGTGTTTGGACCGCAAAAAACTGCCCCTCTTTTCCAAGAGCCACATCAAAGGTATTATCCGTTGATTGAAGCGTCCCTAAAGAAAAGTCGGTATAGGCATCTGTAATTTGTGGAACACGGCTTAGTGAACGATTAAGATATTGCGCACCTTCAGTCGTATTATTTTTAAGAGGAAGCTCATCTCTTGCTTCTTTGTAAAGACGCGCAAAATCACCCGTAATCAGCTGCTCTTTTTTGTATCCTGCGGTGTTGACATTTGCCAAATTGGCTGCGATGGTATCCATTCGGTTGAATTGTGCAACCATACCGCCTGTCGCAGCATAATATCCCGTTTGCATTTCGTCTCCTCAAGAGTTCATAATGAATGAGTTAAAGCAAAGAGTATTCCATAATTTAAAATGGGTAATTTTTTGGTATTTTCAGGATACACCGATCTTAATTTAATAAAATCTCGGTATAATCCAATCTTTTAAAACCGCAAGGGAGCCTCTGCCATATGAGCGTCAAAGATTTAAACAAACACCTCGAAACTCTATTTTCTGAACATAAATCAAAAAATTGTTTAACCTATGAAGAAATCGTCGAAGCCTACGACAAGCAACCTACTCTTGCTCAAGCCAAAAATATTTTAAAGCTGGCCGAAAAGCATAAAATATGTCTTTTTACCTCCTCCGAGCATGCCAAAATTTTAAATCAGCAAGAAGCAGATGCCAAACGTGCTGCACAGCTTAAATACATCGAAGAAGCAAGCAGCGATCAGTTTGATATTCTTAAGCAGCATGAACTTCTTGAGTGGTCTCGCTCCGATTCCCCTGTTCGTATGTATTTACGTGAAATGGGACAAATTCCCCTTTTGACCAAAGATGAAGAGGTAGAAATCTCTAAACGGATGGAATCGGGTGAAGGGATCATTATTGACGCCATCTGTTCTGTCCCTTACCTTATCGATTTTATCCTCGACTATAAAGATCCTTTGATTAACCGCGAACGTCGCGTCAAAGAACTCTTTAAAAGTTTTGAAGACGGAGACGAAGAGGCTGATGCCGACGTTGAAGAAGAGGATGACTTAGACGAAGAGGAAGCCAATGAAAAAGCCCCTTCCGTCAAAGACAAAAAACGGATTGAAAAAGTTGTTACCTCGTTTAAATTACTCGAAAAAGCAAAAAAAGAGTGGGCAAAGGCAACGGAAAAAATGCTCGATGAGCGCCCGTTTGATCAAATGGACGGAGAGTATGTCCTCTTTTTCCTCAATGTCAGTTTCAAAAAGAAAACCTTAAAAGAAGCGCTTCTTGACCTAGGGCCAACGTCAAAACTGATCAATGAACTGGTTCGTTCGATGGAGACAGCATTACGAAGCGACGAAGGTTTTGACCGCGAGCTTAAGCGTTTGGAATATAAGTTGCCTTTGTTTAATGATCAGTTGAAAAAGAATCATAAAATTATTTTGGAAAAAATCTGTGAGTTGACCAAAGAAGAAATCGGTAATAAAGTGCCAGAAGCCACAATGGTCAGTACCTATATGGAGATCAAAAAACTCATCCAAACCAAAGAAGCCTCCAAAGGCGGTTTTGATATGGAACCTGAAAAACTCGCCGATATCTTAGAGCAGATCAAACGAGGAAAGAACATATCGGAACTTGCGAAAACACGTATGGCGAAGTCAAATCTCCGTTTGGTTGTTTCCATTGCAAAACGGTATACGAATCGTGGCTTGCCGTTCTTGGATTTGATCCAAGAGGGAAATATCGGTCTGATGAAAGCGGTTGATAAATTTGAATACAAAAAAGGGTACAAATTTTCAACTTATGCAACATGGTGGATTCGTCAAGCCATCAGCCGTGCTATCGCCGATCAGGCTCGAACGATTCGTATCCCTATTCATATGATTGAGACGATCAATCGTATTAATAAGATTATGCGTAAACATCTCCAAGAGCATGGAAAAGAGCCGGATGTCGAAACCATCGCGGAAGAAGTCGGTTTGTCGGTTGAAAAAGTTAAAAATGTTATCAAAATCACCAAAGAGCCGATTTCTCTCGAAGCTCCGATCGGGAATGAAGAAGATGGCCGTTTTGGAGATTTCATTGAAGACAAGATGTCTATTTCACCTTCGGATGCGATTCTTAAAGATGACTTGAAAGTTCAAATCGAAGGAGTTCTTGAGCAACTCAATGAACGTGAAAAAGCCGTTATTAAAATGCGCTTTGGAATCATGGATGACGAAAGCGACCGAACGCTCGAAGAGATCGGAAAAGAGCTCAATGTTACCCGTGAACGTGTTCGTCAAATCGAAAGCAGTGCAATCAAAAAGCTCAAACACCCAAAAGTGGGTCGTAAACTTAAAAACTACATCGAGGACTGATGACATTTGATCAACAATGGATTGAGTTTGACTTCAACCCATTTGTCCTCTTTAGTTCTCAGGGTAAAATACTCTCTCTCAACACCGAAGCACAATATCTGCTGGGTGCCACACAAGCCTCCGTTCTCTATGAAATAGCTACAACGTATGCCAGTTCGTCCTTTGGCTTTAAAACTACTTTTTTAGAGCTCGAATTCGGCCGATTTAAGTTTTTTGGTATCACAGTTGGATACGAAGATGAAGATCAAATCGGGATACGTCTCTATCAGCTTCCGACGTTCAATATGGCAAAACAAAAGCCCCAAGGGCAGCTGGTCAATGTCTATTCTCTCGTCGATTTGTGCATCAGCTCCAATTCCATCGGCAGTTCAACCTTGTATCCCAAAGAACTTGATCCTACTATTCCCGATATTCGTCTCCATACGGAGATGTTTATCAAACTGCTCAATAAAACCTATCAGGTGTTTAATGACAACCACTCGATTTTAACCCACCTGTTTTTTAGAGTCGGGGAGCATGTTAAATTTGAAGGGATAAAGTATTCGATTTTTGCCATTGAAATTTCGGCGCCGCTCATGAATCGTAAAGCCATTTCGGATCTCACTCATTTAGCAGAAGAGAATCATCTTTCGATAGATATTAAAGAGTCAAAGGTGACGATCAATATTCCGATGATTACCAAATAAACTCTTTAAAGAAACCACTCTTTCGACAATAAATAGCCGGCAATAATACCAAATGCCAAACCGCTCAGATAGGGGATAAGCTGCAGCATATGATTGTTTTGCAGTCCCAAAAATCCAAGTACCAAAAACGCATAGGGAAGTAAACGATACGCAGAGACCCAAGCCGAACCATTTTTGACTGTATTTTCAATCATATTTTGCTTTTGTTTGGCTTTTTCCTCTTTGATCATCGCTTTTAAATCTTCTATTTCATTTTCACGTTCTTCTTCATACAGATCATAAGGATCATCCATCATATCTATACTGTCTTTACTATCGCCCAATTCTGAATCCACACAGCGGGATCGAATCATATTTCGATACGCATACAGTGAGCCCATCGTAATAATTGCACCCGACAATACAGCAACTTCAAAACTTGCAAAAACTGCTTTTGAAATGAACAGCAAGAGGAGAATGCTGCCTTGAAAAAATACCAGGGCTAAAAGACTTTTTTTAATCTTCGTCGTCATCGTCATCCACTTGTTTTCCCATATTGTAACGAGGATCTTTGGCCAATTTTTCAAACTCTTTGTATTGCTTGCTGTAAGCTTTATAGACATTCATAACAGCGGCTGCAATACCGACCGCAACGCCTACCCATAAAAGCCAAGGTATACCCGTAAGCTTTTTAAGTCCAAGCCCTATTCCCACACCGATCAAAACAGCCACCACCATCGAGATGCCTAAAGATAAACTTTCTGCTCCTTCGATAATGGGTTTTATTCGTGGCTTATGTTCTTCATTTTCCATTAGTTGAGTCCCTCAAAAATTTTCTCTGCCGCCACAATCGTCTCTTCGATCATCATATCCGTCGTTGCCGTTGAGATAAATCCTGTCTCAAACTGTGAGCACGCAAAATAAAAACCATAATCCAGCATTGCCGCATGAAAACGGGCAAATCGTGCCGTATCGCTTTTAAGTGCATCGGCAAAGTTATAAACTGCCGTATCGCAAAAGAAAAATCCAAACATCGAACCGCGAACATTGGTTTGCAATCCTATATTATACTTTTTGGCTGCATTAGCGAAACCGTCCATCAACCGCTTCGCCCGTGTTTCAAGAATACCGTATAAACGGCCATTTTGTTTGATCTTATGAATCGAAGCCAATCCTGCCGCCATGGCTACGGGATTACCGCTGAGGGTTCCTGCTTGATAGACGCCGCCCTCTGGTGAAAGGTGTGCCATAATGTCACGTCGTCCGCCAAACGCACCCACAGGCATGCCGCCACCGATCACTTTACCCAGCGTCACCAAATCGGGTTTGGTTCCCGTAATACTCTCTGCCCCATGCAAGCACGCACGAAAGCCGCTCATCACTTCATCAAAAATCAATAATGCACCGTACTGATCACATAATGTTCTAAGTTGAGCAAGAAAATCTTTGTCCGCAGGTACAAGTCCCATGTTTCCGGCGATAGGTTCAATAATAACACACGCAATTCCCGGACTGTCGATGAAACATTGACGTACGCTATCGATATTGTTATACTCAGCCAAAAGAGTGTGTTTTGTAAAATCTGCCGGTACTCCCGGAGAGCTAGGGGTTCCGAACGTCGCTGCACCGGAGCCTGCTTGTACTAAAAGTGCATCACTGTGGCCATGGTAGCATCCAGTAAATTTGACAATATCATCACGGTTGGTAAACCCTCGTGCCAGACGAATCGCACTCATGACCGCTTCCGTTCCACTGCTGACAAAACGGATTTTTTCGATCGACTCATAGATGGAGATAATAAGCTGTGCCAGTTCACTCTCCGCTTCAGTAGGGGCACCAAAACTAAGACCGTGCTTGACTGCCTCAATAACTGCATTTTCAATACTTTCATCGCGATGACCGAAGATGAGCGGTCCCCAGCTTTGAACGTAATCGACATAACAGTTCTCATCGATATCGATTAAATATCCCCCCTCCCCTCGTGCAATAAAACGGGGAATTCCTCCAACACTTTTGAAGGCACGCACAGGTGAATTAACCCCACCTGGGATAAGTTCTTGGGCTTTGGTAAATGCTTCTTTTGAATGCTCTATATTCATAAATTAATATCCTTATTGGTATGGTTCGTATTATATCCATACGTCGATTAACCTCCTATTTGTTTTTTGCTAAAATGATTTGGCTATAATTCTCACAACTAACCTTATATTTGGACATTCATTGCAACGACATAAAAACTCTTTTTCTCTTTATGCATTTGTAATTGCTATTTTGGTGCACTGCGTCATTATTCTATTGCTCGCTTTTATTGAAAAAATAGCTCCTGTCGTTTTGCCGCCTAAAAAAGAAGAATCACCTGTCGAATCACGATTTAAAGTCTCTCTCAAAGAGCAGCCAAAAGCACCCAAAGAGGCATTGGTCAAAAACACTGTACCAAAGCCCTCAAAAGCCCGCCCACTGCCCAAAGGAGAACAGCTCAAAACCCCCACGCCTCAAGCAAAACCTAAAGAGCCATCTAAGCAGCCCTCAAAAACAGCTCAAAGTACACCCATAAATCCAACTATTGAAGCACCCGCACAGACAACACCGATTCCAATCGAGCCCAAGAAGGCGTTTGAACGTCATGTTGCCAAGCAAGTGGCGACCATTGAGAAAAAACCGCAAGTCAAACAAGAAAAAGGGCTGTACGATATTCTCTCCCAAGCCGATAGTCCATCAAAATCTTCCAGTGGTTCTACGGCTAAAATAAGCGATAACATTCAAAAGCTTTACGGAGATAAATTTGGCGAACTCTCTGAGGGGGAACAAAAATATATTCTTGATAATCAAGAGGTGATGCGGCGAATCACACAAACGACCTTAGATCGATACGGAAGAGCACGTATCCCCGACAATCTGCGAGCGGATGAGACAAATATGATCGAATTTTACCTTCATCCTGATGGAAGCATCTCGGATCTGCGTTTTCTCAAAAACAGCCGATTTTCTATTTTGGATGACACGACCAAAGAAACCATCGAAATCGCGTACAGCAAATATCCGCGTCCTACACAAAAAACCTATATCCGTTATCGCGTCTGGTATAATCTGAACTAACTTACTTGAACAACAGCAACGCACCTTTGTAAATCGGCTCGTCAATAAATCCATATTTTTCATCCACAAATCCGGTAATTCCCCTGGTTCGATGTTCTTCGAACCGTTTTATGATCTCTCTAGCACGAACAATCTCAGCTTCACTGTATCCGAAGATTTCGTGTATTAATTGGGCTTGAGCAGGTGCAATACACCCTTTGGCATCATACCCCATTGACTTTTCAAAATTCAGCCAGTTTCGTAACCCCTCTTCGTCTTTATACTCTTGATAGACAAAAGAGACGGGCTTGACACCGCACGCTTTCGTTGTGATCAAAAAATGTGAGAGAATATAATGCGCGATAGGATTGTTAGGTGTGAATAAGCTCTGTGAAAGTCCCAAATCGGCAAATAAATCTAAAACTCCCAAATAATAGGCCTTGATACGGGGATGAATAGCAAGAGTGTTTAGAGCTAACCATGCTTCTTTGGTCTCGATGGAGAGATGTACTTCGATAGTATCATCAATAAGTTCCAATGCACGCTTCACATCGATAATGGTTCGAATTTTTGGGACACGTATCGCATCGGGCATAAAAGCATTGAGGTACTTAATCTCATCCGCTCCCCCCTCATCCAGTGCGTTCACCCGTACTACCAGCTTTTTGTCACATATTGGATACGTGGCTAACGCTAAAGCGCACAAAACAAGCGCATAGGGTTTTTGTTCCATACTGACACCGTCTTCTAGATTGAGCATCAAACATTGAGCATTCAGTGTGGGAATTTTATTCAAATGATTAAGATTATGCGTTGAAAGCATCAATGCACTTTGAAATGAGAGAGAAGAATTGTGGGTCCTTTTGACCGGGATGGCCAGCCCTTTTAAGCCGTCTAAATTTTTAGTTTCTAAAAAATCATTTATTTTTTTTAGGTTGTTTAGCGGCACGGCGGAATTCCTCACGATGTAGATAGTAATAGAGGGTTTGTATCTCGGTGTCGGTAAGATAATAGCGAGGCATTCCGGTAATTTTACTGTTGACACGCTGGTAGAATTGTGAAAAGGAGATTGAATTGATCGGTTTCCCCTCAAAAACTTTGGCTACCCCTTTTTCTTTATAGCGGGCAATCAGCTTCCCCTCCCCTGATTCTCCATGACACTGATGACACCCAATACCCCTGGGGTTATGATATAGGCTTGCAGCATACTCTTCTTTGGTAATAAAGGACGTTGCCGCATAGATTTGAACACTGATACACAAAGCCAATAGTCGTCTCAATCTCTGCCCCTAAACCATTTGTTAGTTATTTATCGGTATCATACCCAAAAACTATTTTACGGTGACTAAATGCAACTTCTAGACGGTAAATCTCTCGCCAAAAAAATCGAAGAACGGGTTTCAATCGAAGCCAAAGAGTTTAAAAAAGAGACCGGTCGCGTTCCGGGACTTGCAGTAATACTTGTCGGTCACGATCCTGCCAGTCAAGCGTATGTAGGGATGAAGAAAAAAGCGTGTGACCGTGCAGGATTTTATTCAGTAACCCATGAAATGCCGGATGATATTTCGCAAGATGCAATCATTAAAACCATCGAAATGATGAATCAAAATCCCAACATCGACGGTATTTTGATCCAGCTTCCGCTGCCTAGTCATATAGATACGACTAAAATTCTTGAAGTTGTTACCCCTTCCAAGGATGTTGATGGATTTCACCCTTTTAATGTGGGACGATTGGCGACAGGATTGGACGGATTTGTCCCCTGTACTCCGTTGGGTGTCATGGAGCTTTTAAGTGAATACAATATCGATCCAAAAGGAAAAGATGCCGTCATCGTAGGGGCTTCCAATATCGTCGGAAAACCGATGGCTGCGCTGTTGCTCAATGCCAATGCTACCGTCACCATTACCCATATTCATACAAAAGATTTAAAGGCACATACTCTACAAGCAGACATTCTTCTCGTAGGTGCCGGAGTGATCAATTTGATCAGGGAAGACATGGTAGCCGAGGGTACAATTGTCATCGATATCGGAATCAATCGTAACTCGGATGGCAGACTAGTAGGCGATGTAGACTACGACGCAGTTGCCCCTAAAACCTCTTATATCACACCAGTACCGGGAGGGGTAGGACCGATGACCATCAGTATGCTCCTTTCCAACACCCTAAAAGCTGCAAAAAATCACGGAAGCGAGATCTAATATGAAGAAAAAAATATTCAACGCAGCGCACACAGCCTATCGCTTTTCAAACTCATGGACAGGGACTGTAATCATTGTCCTCTTTGTCATCTTTTTTATCGCTCAGGCATTCAAAATCCCTAGCGGCTCAATGAAAGACTCTCTTCTTGTTGGGGACCATTTGTTTGCCAAAAAATTTGCTTATGGTATTTCAACACCCCATATCCCATTTTTAGAGATTCCCCTGATTCCAGGAACAGACGGTCATATTCTCGATGGTGATACTCCCAAACGTGGTGATATTGTCATTTTTCGCTATCCCAATGATACAAAGATGCATTATGTCAAACGATGTGTAGCACTTCCGGGAGATGAGTTGTTTGTTTTAAACAAGATTCTGTATCTTCATCCGCACGAAGGGAATGAATATGCCAAAAAAGCTTTTTCCAATTATGAATTTGAAGAAGTAGACGGAAAAGTCTGGGTAAAAGATCCGTATACTAAAGAGCATGCCGGAATTCATCACGATGATAAAATTGTGGACAACGGACTTTTTCCCATCGAGATCTTCAATTTTGGACCGGTCCAAGTTCCTGAGGGGCAATATTTCATGATGGGGGATAACCGTGATCACTCCAATGACAGCCGTTTTTGGGGTGCTGTTCCCTACGGCCTAGTCGAGGGAACACCGTGGTTCGTTTATTTCAGTATTGATGATAATTACAAAGTTCGATGGGATCGTATCGGCAAAACTCCGAGTGATTTGGAGCAAAACAGCATTTTAAAACGCGCACAAGAGCAGCGCATCATCGAAGACGCAAACGACAATGAACTCTATTGATTTGATTGGAATCTTTGCATCCATAATCGCTCTTCTCATCGCTATTATCGGACATGAGATTATGCACGGCTGGATTGCTTTTAAATACGGAGATACCACCGCGAAAAATTCCGGTCGTCTCAGTGTCAATCCGCTCGTGCATATCGATCCTTTTGGTTCCGTTCTTGTCCCTTTGATGACCTATTTTATCCCTATGCTCTTGGGTGCTTCCAGCGGTTTTTTATTTGGCTGGGCCAAACCGGTTCCGGTCAACATGCAAACCGTTATACGAAACGGCGGCTATAACGCAGCCATGCAAGTCAGTTTGGGGGGAATCGCCTACAATCTTTTTCTCGCAACACTTTTTTCAATTATTCTTACCAATATTTACAGTCCAGAGACAAAAGATAGCTTTATTGTAGCGCTCTCATGGTCATTGGTACAAATCAATATTGTACTTGCCGTTTTAAATCTCCTTCCGGTTCCTGGATTCGACGGAGCCCATTTTTTAAGCTATCTTAGCTTGAAATTTAAAATTTATAAATTGGCTCAATTCCTGGCTAAAGCTGAACCTTATGGGATGATTGTTATTATCATCATACTTGTTACTCCACTAAAAATTCCCTTATTAGTGTGGCCAACCCAAACCTTATTACAATTGCTGTTAAGCTAAGGAGAAAAATGAAATTTTACATCGCAACCGATCATGCCGGACTTGAACTTAAAAACTTTACTGTAGAACTTTTACGACAAAAAGGGCATGAAGTAATCGATTTAGGACCATTTGATAACAACCGAGTCGATTATCCTGACTATGCTGTAAAAGTATGTGAGAGTGTTTTAACCGATCAAGGCTCACAAGGGATTTTGATCTGCGGTTCCGGTATAGGAATGTCCATGGCGGCGAACCGTTTCCATGGTATCCGTGCTGCACTGTGTCATGATGCCTACACGGCTACAGTGGCTCGTGGACACAATGATGCCAATGTCCTGTGTTTCGGTGAGCGTATTGTGGGACAAGGGGTTGCCGAGTCGATTATTGATGCGTGGCTTGCAGGATCGTTTGAAGGTGGACGTCACTGTGGCCGTGTTGAAAAAATCGAATCAATCAAAGGATAATTGATGTTTTTAGAATGGTCACTGCTTACCATTATCACCTTGGGTGCTCTCGTTTTCTTGGTTAAAATGTTCTATTTTCGCAGTATCACGGTTAAGGAACAGCGTTCCAGCGAAATGATGAAACTTACCCTCAAAGAGGCTGAGATTTTAATTCGAAAATATCAAATCCAACTTCAGCGTGCATTGGGAAATGTTGACATATTGAGCGAAGAACTCAATAATTTGCGCAACGAAGTCAAAATGCTTAAACAGCGAAACTCAAAACACCGTATTGATACCGATCGTCTACAAAATAAAATACGAGAACTCGAAGGGCGCATTGACGCACTGATCTAATAAAGGAATTTTATGACACTGACATTAGACGAAAAGGCCATTTTAAAAGATTCCATTCGTGATATTCCAGACTTTCCAAAACCGGGGATAATTTTCAAGGACATCACAACCCTTCTGTCCAACAAAGAAGCGTTTGGACTTCTTATGAAACATCTTTATGAACGTTACAGCACTTATGATTTAACGCATGTAGCAGGGATTGATGCTCGCGGTTTTATTTTTGGTGCAGCTCTTGCTCAAATGTTGGGAGTAGGATTTGTCCCTGTACGCAAAAAAGGGAAACTTCCCTATACTACCATTTCCGAAAAATATGCATTGGAATACGGCATCGATGAAGTCGAAATCCATATCGATGCATTTTCACCGATTGTTGCTCCTCGTGTCTTATTAATCGATGATTTGATCGCAACCGGCGGAACAGCCTGCGCGAGCGTAAATCTTATCAATAAAGCGGGTGCCCACTGTGTGGAAGCGTGCTTTATTATGGGGCTTGATTTCCTTGACGGACAATCAAAACTAAAAGCCTTAATCCCTGTTTACACAGTTATTGGAGTCGACTAATGTACATACCTAAACCCTCAAAATTTGATCCCGTCGAAGGGCATTTTGGTATTTTTGGAGGACGATATGTCCCTGAAACACTGATGCCAGCACTTTTGGAACTGGAAGCCGCTTACGAAGAAATTCGTTTTGACAAAACATTCTGGAGTGAAGTAGACGGATACTTAACCGATTATGTCGGTCGTCCAAGTCCTTTGTATTATGCTGCAAATCTATCAGAAGAGTTGGGGGCTAAAATCTATCTCAAACGAGAAGATCTCAATCACACCGGTGCCCATAAAGTTAATAACGTCATTGCACAAGGGCTCATGGCAAAACGTTTGGGCAAGAAAAAAGTCATCGCCGAAACAGGGGCAGGACAGCACGGTGTTGCGACTGCAACCATTGCAGCTTTGCTTGGATTGGAATGTGAAATTTTCATGGGAGCCAAAGACGTTGAACGCCAAGAACTGAATGTTTTTCGGATGAAACTATTGGGAGCAAAAGTTCACGCCGTACAAAGCGGTTCTAAAACGCTCAAAGATGCGATGAATGATGCCATTCGCCACTGGGTTACCCATGCGCGTGATACGTTCTATATTATCGGAACCGTTGCAGGTCCACACCCCTACCCCATGATGGTTCGTGATTTTCAAGCGATCATCGGATGTGAAGCGCGTGCTCAAATTCTCGAAAAAGAAAAACGTCTTCCTGATTACGTCATCGCTTGTATCGGAGGAGGATCCAATGCTATCGGAACCTTTCAGCATTTTCTCGAAGACAAAGAGGTTCGCTGTATCGGTATCGAAGCGGGAGGGCTGGGAGTCGAAACGGACAAGCACGGATGTTCGCTGCTAAAAGGACGACCTGGGGTCTTGCACGGCCAAATGAGTTATTTACTTCAAGACGATGACGGTCAAATACTCGAAGCACACTCTATCTCGGCAGGTTTGGATTATCCGGGAATTGGGCCGGAGCATGCGTTTCATAAAGACAATGACAATATTACATACGACAACATTACCGACCAAGAAGCACTCGATGCTTTTGTATGGCTTAGCCGAGCCGAGGGTATAATTCCCGCATTTGAAACGGCTCATGCAATCGCGTATCTTAAAAAGATGGAAAACATCAAAGACAAACTGATTATCGTCAACATATCAGGACGTGGTGATAAAGATATGATCCAAGCCAAACAACTACTCGATTTTGATAACTAAAGGCTTATAGATTGGAACACTTATTTATTGAATGGCTAAAAGAATATGGCTATATTGTCCTCTTTGGCTGGAGTATTTTAGAAGGAGAGCTTGGTCTTATTATGGCTGGGATTATGTCTCATACAGGAGATATGTTTCTTCCCATCGCTTTAGTCGTCGGGGCTCTAGGAGGGTTTGTCGGGGATCAGATCTATTTTTACATTGGACGCTATAATAAAAAATACATCCATGACAAACTTAGATCTCAACGTCGTAAATTTGCCATTGCACATCTGTTGCTTAAAAAATACGGATGGCCATTAATCTTTGTTCAGCGCTATATGTACGGAATGCGTACGGTTATCCCGATGGCAATAGGTTTGACAAAGTATTCAGGACGTCAATTTGCTATAATTAATTTTGTCAGTGCCCTCTTTTGGGCAGCGCTTACCATTATCCCTGCGTACTATTTTGGGGAAGAATTACTAAAAATACTTGCATGGATTAAAGCACATTGGTATTTTGCAATACCGTTGGTTATCATTATCATTGGCGGCATCACTTTTATGTTTAGTCGAATAGAAAAAAATCTTTTGGAGAAACGCCGTGAACGTAAAACTATTTAATCAACCACTCTCATCCATTAACGCCGATTTAACACTCGAGTTTGTAACACCGCAGCAGCTTCTTTCCCATCCAAAGAAAGAGATATTACAAATGGCCGGATTTAAAGCAGAGGCCGATCAGTTTTGTACACTGCATGAGCAACGCCTGATTGTCTGCGCCATTACTGAACAAACCGATGAGATCTTTCGATCTTCCATGGCAAGTGCAATTAAAACGGCAATGAATTATGGATACCGTTCACTTAAAGTGGCCCAGTACGGTGAAGATCACTTCAGAGCTCTTATTGAAGGCATTATTTTAGGGAGCCATCGTTTCGATGAATACAAATCCGCCCCGAAACCTTCATTGTTGAGAGACATTTTTTTTACGGATGAAGAGAGTGCCGGGGTCAAACTCGACAGTAGTAAACTGCAAAAAATTCTAGACCGAACTCTTGTCATTGCAAATGCAACCAATTTTGTCCGTGATCTGGTCAATCATACTCCTTATGATATGACACCGCAAGCTATGGCCCTCACCGCTGAAACTCTTTCCCAATCAAACAGTTTGGAGTGCACTATCTTGGACGTAAACGGCATGGCCGATGAAAAAATGGAAGCGATGCTTGCCGTAGGCCGTGCCTCTGTCAATCCTCCCAGACTGATTCATCTTAGCTATAAACCGGCCAATCCTAAAAAAATCATAACCTTGGTGGGCAAGGGTCTCACCTATGACAGCGGCGGATTAAGTCTTAAAGCAGCCGCATCCATGGTAACGATGAAAATGGACAAAGCAGGCGGATGTGCCGTAATGGGAATCATCAAAGCGGTTAGTGAGTTAGGGCTGGACATCGAAGTTCATGCCTTTGTAGGGGCTGTTGAAAATATGATCGGGGGTAATGCCTATAAACCTGATGATGTTCTCGTAGCCAAAAATGGAAAAACCATCGAGGTACGTAACACCGATGCTGAGGGACGTTTAGTTTTGGCAGACGTTCTTGGATATGCTCAAGAAAAAGTAAAAAGCGATTATATATTTGATTATGCGACTCTTACAGGAGCGTGCATGGTAGCTCTTGGACCTTATACCACCGGGGTCATGGGGCACAATGAAGAGCTCAAACAGTCATGGATACATGCTTCAAATGAAAGCGGTGAATACAGCGGTATCTTGCCGTTTAATCGGCATCTTAAAAAACTCATCAAAAGTGAAATCGCCGATGTAGCCAATGTCTCATCCAAACCATACGGCGGAGCGATCACCGCTGCATTATTTTTGGATAATTTCATCGATGATGAGATGAAAGAAAAATGGGTTCATTTCGACATAGCAGGCTCTGCCTATACCGAAAGTGCCTGGGATGTTCATACGTATGGCGGCACAGGTGCCGGTGTGCGTATGACACTGGAATGGCTGCACAATTTAAAATAGCACACTAGTGTGCTGGATTCTTCACGCCGAAGAAAACTCAGCGTTAGCGAAGCTAAAGGGGCTCTGCTCCTTTGGCGTAAAAATAAAAACACACAAGGGAATAATTAATGGGATTATCAATCGGACTCGTAGGACTACCAAATGTCGGAAAATCAACTACTTTTAACGCACTTACCAAAGCACAAAACGCAGAAGCGGCTAACTATCCGTTTTGTACGATTGAGCCGAATAAAGCAACTGTTCCCGTCCCTGATAAACGCTTGGACGCATTGGCAAAAATTGTCAATCCTGAGCGTATTCAATATTCGACACTTGATTTCGTGGACATTGCCGGTCTAGTAAAAGGGGCAAGCAAGGGGGAAGGTTTAGGGAATAAATTTCTCTCAAATATCCGTGAAACCGAAGTTATCTTGCAGATCGTACGCTGTTTTGAAGATGACAATATTGTTCATACCGAAGGACGAATTGATCCATTGAGCGATGTTGAGATTATCGAAAGCGAATTGATACTTGCCGATATCGAAGTCCTCACTAACCGTATTGAGCGCCTTAAAAAACAAGCCAAAAATGAAAAAGATGCCGTCGTTATGCTCGCATTCGCAGAAGAGCTCGCTGAATTTTTGGGTGAAGGCAATCTTGCCCGTAATTTTCCAAAAGCGGACAGTGAAATGTTTGAACAGCTCAATCGTGAAGTACGTCTCTTGAGCGCCAAAGAGATCATGTACGGTGCAAACGTCGATGAAGACGGGCTGACCGAAGATAACGCTTTTGTCATTGCCCTCAAAGAGCATGCGGCAAAAACGGGATGCGAAGTCATTAAGCTTTGCGCTAAGATTGAGGAAGAACTCGTAGAACTCGAAGACGATGAGAGAGATGAGTTTTTACGGGATTTGGGCGTTGAGGAATCTGGTTTAGAGCAGATTATCCGTAAAGGATTTGACAAATTAGGGCTTATGAGCTATTTCACTGCCGGAGTCAAAGAAGTGCGTGCATGGACAATACGTAAAAATTCTACCGCACCCAAAGCTGCTGCGGCCATTCATAACGATTTTGAAAAAGGATTTATCCGTGCCGAAGTTATTGGATACGATGACTATGTCGCGTGCGGCGGAGAAAACAAATCCAAAGAAGCAGGAAAAATGCGCTTAGAAGGAAAAGAGTACATCGTCCAAGACGGTGATATCATGCATTTTCGATTTAACGTCTAAGCTCTTAAAGGAGCTTAGCAATCGTTTGTGAGTAGCGGACACTTTCTCCGATGATGACATTTGATTCTACCATCCCAGGCTCCGTCAAAAAGATAATGGTTGAACCCATCATGAAACAGCCTAAGTCATCCCCTTTTTTAAGATGAAGATTTTCGTACTCATAAATCCCGCCCAAACCAGTATTCGTTTGAATACGAGGCTCAAAACTTAATTCCATTTTACCGACGTTTAAAGCACCCACCAATACCAGATAAAAAAGCTTTCCATTATGGCTGATGCACTCCAGAACAACACGCTCATTTTCGATAAACAAGTCCAGTTTTCGTTTGAGTGTGGGAATATTAACGGGATAGAGTTTTCCTGCGATGTGAACGGCTTTCGTCACTTGCATATCCAGAGGAACATGATATCGATGATAATCACGCGGTGAGAGATAAAAATTAATATAGTCACCGTTATAAAGCTTCTTTTTATTCGCATCGGCAATATTGGCCCCTAAAAAATCGTCCACACTGTAACTCATACCTTTGATTTGTAAGGCCGTATTCCCTACCATTACACCGGCATCGGTTACCAATGAATCACAGGGGCTGATCATATCATTTGGATGAGCTGAAAAAACTCTTGGAACGTTCAAATGTCGTGTAAAAAGAGCATTAAGGGTATCGTATGATTCGGGAGGATTAAAGTCACTCATATCCAGCCCCATCATCGATACGTAGGTACGGTTGATATAATTTTGAAACGATTTAGAGTGTTTCTTGGATGCAAATTTTCCAAATACTCTTGATAATGACGATGTAAAGTGTTGCTTCATTCTTCCTCCTGACTTTCATCGTTTTGTATTTGACGCTTGGCAATCTCTTCGATTAATACCGTAGCATAGCACCCTTTTGGAAGGGTAAAATGTAGCTCAAACCATGCCTCGTTTTCTTTGTATTCCCCTTCGACCTCTTCGGGATAAATCCATCCATAACGACGCGCTCCGTCAATCCCCTTCTCGATGGTATCAAATTCCTCTTCGATGGTTCGCGCCAATCCCTCGGCACGCGTTGCACGTTTCCCGCTGAGTAATCCGCTGACCGAAATATCATGTTTGTTAAACCGCTCTATCTCTTCTTCGCTTTCATAATGAAATAATTTCCCATAAGGGTAATGCATCATCACATCACCATGTATCAGTTTAAACGGGTGTTTTTGTGCTTTCATAAGGGCCAGTTCTTCTTTGGGAAGAGTGAGGACACTGCTTAATTCTTCAACCGTGAAACTTTCTGCCATTTTCGAGATTTGTATACGGCGGCTCAGCCATGAATTAAACAAATAGCTTTGATATGAATTAATATAAAACTGGTTTAACTTGCGATTTTTCTCTTTGAGAGTTCCCTCAAGAATCGCTTGTCCTTTTTTATAATTTTCTCCGTCTATTCCAAAGCGCTGAAATCCGAAATAATTGGGCATCCCGTTCTTCTTGATCATTTTTAAAGCTTGCGTTATTTTCATGGCCGATGTCGGATTGACTTTTTTGAGACGTATAAAAAAACGGTTTCCTTTAAGATGCCCGATTCGTATTTTATTATTATGATACTGCTTTTCGAGGATTTTAATCCCCTCGTGCTCGAAATTTTCCAGCATCGGTTCATATTTTTTTGGGATAGAGATATACTGCTTTGTTTGTGCATTTTTGTCTTTTAGACCTGCATACCCGATATCGCGACTTTTAATCCCCAAATGATTACTGAAAATATCGACCATCTGCCATGTTGAAAGATTTTTTTTTCGTACATGCAAAACCAAATGCTCCCCTTCCCCGCTA
>JBBQNL010000030.1:0-18959 GCA_038329855.1 Campylobacterales bacterium | reverse complement strand
AGCAAAATTCAAGATGTTTTGCTCACTTTCATCCAAATTCAGGCGTTTTGCTATGAGTACGGCATAGCCTGATACGCGTTTGACATGATTTGAGGTCTCTTCATCTTTGTATTCGGCGGTACGGGAGAGGACTCTGAGCGTTTCATGCTCTTTTTGTTCCAAGGTCACGTACGATGCTTTCAGTTCATCGATGGTTTTACGCAGATTTGCGGTGGCTTTGTCCACTTGAATACGGAGATGCTTTTCTTGGTCGTTTAAGCGTACGATTGCTCTGCGCAGTTTGATGAAATTGCGCACACGGTTTAGGAGGATTGCTTTGTTTATCGGTTTTTTGATGAAGTCATTAACCCCTGCTAAAAGTGCTTGGATTTGAACCGTATCTTCGGCCTCGCTGGCGGTGATCATCATGATGGGGGCATCGGAATCAATGCTTTTGACAGTGGCGGTGACTTCTATACCGTTCATTAAAGGCATCTCATAGTCGACGAGAACCATGTCAAAAGGGTTGTTTTGCATGTACTCAATCGCAGCCATGGGATCGGTGAAGTTGACAAACGTCGCATCGATCTCTTGTAAATAGGTTTCAATCAATAGCAAATTCATGTCGTTGTCATCAATGTTAACAATAATAAAAGGGTTGTTGCAGTGGATCATGCGAGCTCGCTTTTCATTTGTGTCATGATTTTTTGTGTCTCATCTGCCAGTTGTGCTAGGCGATTTACTTTTTCATCCGAAGTAAGGGTTGGAAGATCTTGTTCAAAGGATTCACACCTGTTGCCCAATGCTTCAAGGTAAAGATTTCTTGAAATCCCTTTGAGGGAGTGAACCGCCATTTTTAATGCGGCTGGGTCTTCATGCTCTTCTGTGAATTTGATCAAAATCGTTTCAGTGTTGGCGATGAATTTTTTGAACAAATTGAACACAATTTCCTCGGGTAATTCTATCTTTGAAGCAACAAAAGAACTCAGACTTTGATGGTTTTGGGAAATGAAGTTGGTATTCTGATTGGAAATGGATTGTGTAATGGCAGAAGAACTGAAATAGTCATTAAGTAATTGGGTCAGTTCCGATTTGCGCAACGGTTTAACCAAATAGCCATCCAAGCCTTGGGCAAGGTAATGGGTGATATTTTTGGCAACGGCATCGGCGCTTAGACCTATGACGGGGGTATGCTTGGCTCCCGTTTCCTTTTCATACTGAAGGATTTGTCCGGTTGCGGTAATCCCATCCATATTGGGCATGTTGATGTCCATGAGGACGAGATCGTAGCTACCTGTCATAAATTTTTTCACCGCTTGATAGCCATCGTGAGCCAGATCGTATTGGATATTGAGCCGATTTAAAAGCTCTTGGATGTAGAGTTGATTGACTTCATTGTCTTCTGCGACGAGGATGCGAAGAGTATCAAAGGTGATGACTTGTGTCTCTTGGATATCTAGCACAATGTTCTGATCATCGATTTCGAGTCGATGGGCGATGGTGGACCAGCTGATCTCTTCCTCCACATAGATCACATTTTGAGCGGTAAATTCTCCAGAGGAGGTACTCATATGCGAGGGAATGATGAATATTTTAGCGTGCGTAAAGCGTTGGATCACGTCGTGTATTTCTGTGAGACTCATCATGTCCATGAATAGAATAATGTGGTTTTGGGTTTCATCGGATAGAGAGTCGAGAGTTCTATTTCGAAAGACATGAGAGTCACAGCAGGCAAAGCGGTTAAGGTACCGTTCAGTCAGCAAAAATCGTGCGCTTGGTTTGTCTTGCGGCAAATACAAATGGGTTGTGTGTACTTGGCACTCGTAAATTGGTCTGTCCTTATCGTAGGTAAATTCAAAGAGGACATTGAATACGCTTCCTAATCCAAAGGTACTTTTGAACGATATTTTGCCCTTCATCGCGGAAATAACCCGTGTTACGATGTTTAGGCCCAATCCTGTTCCGCCAAATTCACGTGCGATGGAGTTGTCCGCTTGTACAAACGGTTTGAAAATATCGGCTTTGTACTGTGGGAGCACCCCGATTCCCTCATCGGCAACGGTCAATCCAATGGTTACTTTATTATCCGCGGTTTTAAGATTTTTGATTCGAACGAAGACTTTTTTACCGCTTGGGGTAAATTTGATCGCGTTGCTGAGCAAATTGATGAGTACTTGTTTGAAGCGTAAGAAATCAACATCCACGCTGGTTGGAAGTTTTGGATCGATGAATACGAGTAAATCAACCTCTTTTTTATGGGCAATGGAATAAAAAGGATAAATAATCGACTCAAGTTCACCGGTAATGTTGATAGGTTCGAGATGCAATTCCAGTGTTTCACGGTCTAATTTCATCACGTCCAAAATGTCGTTGATGATTTGACGTAGGGTTTCTCCGCTGTATTCAATCGTTTTGAGGTATTTTTTCTGCTGATCGTCTAGCGGTGTCTCAGAAAGCAGTTCTGCAAATCCTAAAATACCGTTGAGCGGTGTGCGTATCTCATGACTCATGGTGGCCAAAAATCGGCTTTCTGCTTCTGAGGATGCTTTTGCCTCACGCAGCGCACGGTTGAGTTCGGTTATGTCTTCAAAGGTAACGAGATAACATGTTCCTAGAGTGAAATGATTGTCTTGTATTTTTTCGACATGAATGGAAAATACATGATGGTTGAAAAAACGGTCTTTCATTGCCACTCTTATAAGCTGATTGCGCATATTGTACAAACGATCCAAGCAGACCAAACGCTCATTATTTTCGATGTGAAAGAGATCGTCTGCATCCAAGAAGAGATCACTGAGGTTCGTAAATCCGCATTCTTGTGGATTCAGACTTTTGATCCCTAAAAACTCCATAAAACTGCTATTGCATTGGAGGACTCCTTTGGCTTTATCCACCATACAAATGAGACTTGTTTGGGCATCGAGGACGTTTTGGACACGGCGGCGCTGTTCTTCTATCTCTAGTTGTTTTTCGATAAGCGAAGTGATGTCGTGACGGATACTGATGTACTCGATGATCTGATCATTGTCATCCATTATTGCTGAAATGGTGGAGTCAACGTAGTAGTTACTCCCATCTTTTCGTCTGTTTTTTATGATTCCGCGAAAGGTTTTTTTGTTCTGAATCGTTTCCCACATCTGCTCAAAAAACAAGGGATAATTTTCAGGATGGCGGACGATATTGTGTGGTGCTCCGATAAGTTCTTCTCTAGTGTATCCGGTAATCTCACAAAACGCATCGTTAACGTAGGTGATGATTCCTGCTGGATTGGCTTTGGAAACGATGGAGCTACTATCAATCATCGCTTTAAGCTGGTTTGAGAGGCTTTGCTCATGATGGAGCCACAGTTTGCTGATTTGATAGTCGAGATGGTGGGTGATTTTGTGGAGAAGTTTTTCGTAAGGGTAGGGACGAACTAAAATGGCGTTGGCTCCGAGACGATAAAATTTCGAGCTGTAGCGTGTTTCGGATTCGTTTAGGAGTAAAATGATCGGTATTTGAGAGTGTTTGGTAACACGGACAAAATGGATCATAGAGAGTGCCTCGTCTATGTGTTGCGGACTCGTAAAATCAAGAATGAGCAGATCAGGCAGTTCGTGGGAATGATCTTTCCATTTTTCCTTAAGTTTGGAACACGTATCTAAAAAACACAGCTCATAGCCGCGATGGGAAACAAGTTGCTTGAATTCTTTTTGAGAAAAATCACTGCCGCCAATCATGGTTACGTGATAATTAACATTATTTCGGATCGTTTTAAATAAACGGATAAGTTCCTCTGCGATATCTTCTAACGGCTCATTTTTGGAAAGATACTCCAAAATACCGCTTTCAAACAGATATTCGCGTCGTTGGGGAGAGTCGTCCGATGTATAGACGATAACCCCAGCGGCATCGGTACGTTCCAGATACGCACGGAGTTGAAATTCGTTGCACGATTCATACACTGGGTCGATGAGGATAAAATCAAGAGGCTGCGCAATAATATCTGCAATTTCCTCTGATGAGTATGCTTGGAATACGGTACACCCAAATGCACGAAGTTTATGAGCAATATGGTTATTAAGGGCTTCATCCGAATCGATGAGCGCAACCGTATAATCACAGGGAACAGAAGGGCTAAAAGCGTTTATAATATTCATTATTTAATTTTAACATTTTTTTAATAAAATATTCAAGCTTAATATTAATTTTTAAAATAATCCAATAATGCCGGATATTCCAGTGGCCTACTGTGCCAGTATCCCTGAATCGCATAACATCCTAAAGTCTGTAAAATCGCCACTTGTTCTTGGGTTTCTGCTCCCTCTGCGATCGTGTTGATCTCAAAAGAATCTGCCAATGTGATGATGGCTTGAATAATTGCTCTGTCATGTGGATCATCGATGATGTCGTCGACGAACGATTTATCGATCTTTAGAGTTGAGACCGGAAATTTTTTCAAATAGGACATCGATGAATACCCTGTCCCGAAGTCATCGATTGAAAACGTAACTCCGTATTTACATAAACGGTTCATTTTATCGATTGCCATATCAGGATCGTGGACGAGCGCTCCCTCAGTAATCTCAAGTTCCAACATTTGGGGAGGAAAATTCGTCTCATCCAATGCTTGTTTAACCATGGTATTAAAACCATCGTGACGGAATTGAATCGGTGATACGTTGACCGATATTTTTGGTACGAACCCAATTACATGAGATATATCCACCATTTTTATTAATGCTTGCCGAAGGATCCATTCGCCCAATACGATGATGAGATCGGTTTCTTCGGCAATGGAGATAAATCGTCCCGGATTCATAAAGCCAAGGGTAGGGCTCTGCCATCTTACCAAGACTTCCAAGCCTAAAAATTGGTTTGAGTGTGTATCCCATTTTGGCTGATAAACCAGGAACAGTTCATCATTGGCGATTGCTTTACGCAGGCCATTTTCAATGAGCATAGTCTCAGACGCAAAATCACCGTGAATAGGTTCGAAAAAGAGGTGTTTGTTTTTGCCGTGGATTTTAGCACCATACATCGCCATATCAGCCGATTTAATTAACGTTTCGGCGTCTGTACCGTCTTTTGGATAGACGGCAATACCGATACTGGCGGTCATGAAAATATCATTTTCTAGGATGAAAAATGGTTCATTGATACACTGTTGAATGGTGCGTATATCGTCCTCTATCGACGTTATGGAATCACTTAAGGGGGTGATAATAGAAAATTCGTCTCCACCTAGACGGGAAATAAAGAGGTTTTTTTCCTTAATGTCCATGAGCCGCTCAGATAGCATGGACAAGAGAATGTCCCCGACAGAGTGCCCTAATGAATCATTGACCATTTTAAAACGGTCCAAATCGATATAAATTAGGCTAAATAGTTTGGTCTGCTCAGCGGCTTCGAGGAGTTGAACATTCAGCTTTTCATGGAAAAAATTTCTGTTTGGAAGATTGGTCAGGGTATCGAATTTGGCTAATTGTTTGATATGGGTTTCTGCGATTTTGCGGGCCTCTATATCTTCGACTATCCCTACATAATGAGTGACCTTACCCTCTTCATCGACAATGGGAGAGATCGTCTCATAGCACCAATAAACCGTTCCATTTTTTTTGCGATTTTTAAACTCTCCTCTCCATGTTTCTCCTTTTGAAATCGTTGACCACATGTTCTCGTACAAAGATATCGGATTAAGATGGGATTTCATCTTACGTGGTGTCATTCCGATGAGTTCGGCAGATTTAAAACCGTTGATTTTTTCGAAGGCTTTATTGATGTATTGTATTATCCCCTCAGCATCAGTGATCATAACGCCATTCCCACTTTGTTCCAGTGCCTCCGAGAGAATACTCAATTGGGTTTTATTGGTTTGGAGAATTGCATCTTTGTCTCTAAGACGGCGTCCTAAAAAGAGGGTAATTCCTATCCCTATTAACCAGATTATTGAATGGGTCAATATCAATTTAAGAATCCGATCATTAGCAATGGATGTATATTTGTCAAGATCGATGGCTACATCGGTTGCGCCATGGAGTCCTCCCACTGGGATTTTGGTCCAAGCATGGCATTTTAGACACCCTTGTTCCATGGGCATTGGATGCATCACTCGTAAGTAGGGTTTTCCATTAATTGAGGTGATCTCTTTTACCGTTTTTGCTCCAGCTTTTAGCTTTTTGAGGGCTTGAGCTTCCCACACATCTGGGGCATTTTCAGGGTTCAAATAGAGTTCGGCAGTGATACGGGTTTTGACACCGTAGAGTTTTGAGTAGTCATGCATAATATCGCGTAGCATTGTGGCCGGATTGTAGAGGGTTAGTACCTTTCCAGAATCAGTTTTTACGTCTCGATCACTGATATGAGACAAGAAAATACTGGGCTGAGTGTCTTTATCTACTTTGAAATAAGCCCCTCCATGTCGTGTGGCCCAGAGTCTGAATGCCCGATCTTTGTTGAGATTGGTGTTAGCTTCGAGTTCGGCTAATCTAGTTGTTTCTTGTCGGGTGTTGGATATGTTCCATGCTAATGATAGAGCGATAAGAAGGGTAAAAACTACGATAACAACTTTTAGATACCTGGAGACGAAAGAAAAAGTTGTCTTGAATTGCGGCATTTATACTATCCTTATGGCAATCTAATGTTACAAAATTATAACAATTGTACAGCAAAAAATTAGAAAGAGCTAGAATAAGTTTTTAAAATAGTAGAATCAAAGATTTTTTTTGTACAATTGTTATGACTTAATCATTAGGTTGACAAGGAAATAATTGTGTTTTTTTCAAAAAAAGAGTGTAAGTTTAATACCTACTTATGGATTATTGGAACGGTTTTTACCCTTTTTAGCATTGTATTTTTTATCTATGTTCGCTCTGAAAAAGAGATTGACGAACAAAATGAGATTCGACTAAAATCGCATGAACTTTCGGATGAACTGCGTATTTCATCTGATAATCTGACGCGTATGGCACGCAGTTACGTGATTAACGGTAATTCAAAATACAAAAAAAAATATTTAGAAATTTTAGAGATACGGGAAGGGAAAGTACCTTCGCGTGGACGTTATGGAAATATTTCTTTGGAACTTGTGAATGAGACGGACGGCTTATCGGTACGATCCGATAAGGCAGAAGCATTTTTAGAGAGGCTTAAGCAGACCGGATTTACCATGGATGAAATTGCCAAACTTACTGAAGCTAAAACTCAATCGGATGCTTTAGCGGTAATTGAACGTGAAGCTATGGCTATAAAGGAATCTGATCTGTCTTCGGAAGTTCAACATAAAAAAGCAGCTGAAATAGTTTTCAATGATAAGTATGATGAAATAAAAGCATCGGTTATGAAGCCGATAATGGAAGCGCATCAAATGATGGATGAACGAACGAATCTTGCGGTAAAAAATGCTGCGAAGATAGCGACGTTGATGCGTATTGTACTCGTGCTTACGGGTCTATTCTTATTTTTTGTGATTTTACGTACTTATAAAGTTTTGCTGAAAATCAATAATGAATTAGACGCATCGAAAAAAAATGCGCAAGAGACTGAACAGATAAAAGCGGATTTTATGGCCAATATGAGTCATGAAATCCGTACACCGCTCAACGGCATTGTTGGATTTGTTAATCTATTGTCCAAGACCTCTTTGACAACGGATCAAAACAAGTATGTTTCGATTATTCAAAGTTCCATCGATTCGCTGATGGTCATCGTCAACGATATCCTGGATTTTTCGAAGATCACTGAGGGGAAAAAAGAGATCGAATACGTAGACATCATGAGTGTAACTGAATTTGAAAAGGCATTTATCATCTTTGAGCCTCGAGCCAAAGACAAGCAGATCGATTATAGAATATCGTTAGATACTGCACTGAATGAGTGTATCACGATCGATTGGTTTCATGTCAAGCAGGTTATGCTGAACCTTATTAATAATGCGCTTAAGTTTACCCCCTCAAAGGGGAAGCTTACGATTCAAGTCGATGTTGTAAAAAACCTTCCTGAAGTGCAACGATTGCGTTTTAGTGTTCGTGACACCGGTATCGGTATCCCCTCAGATAAGCATGATATGATTTTTAGTAAATTTACACAAGTAGACAGGTCTACTACCCGAAAATTCGGCGGGACGGGATTAGGACTCTCCATTTCTTACGCTTTGGTTGAGATGATGGGGGGAAAATTGTGTGTGGAGAGTGAAGAAGGGATAGGAAGCTATTTTTATTTTGAAATTGATGTGGATAAATGTAGTAAAAAATCGCCAGTTGTCAATTCTCTAACCGAAACTATAAAGGGCAATGAAGTATTTACAGCACCGAATCTTAATGTACTGGTGGCTGAGGATCAAGACGTCAATCAGATGCTGATCGATGAGTATCTCAAGCGGTATCGGATTAAAGCTGATTTCGCTAACGATGGAGAAGACGCGGTTGCAATGGCGCAACAAAAACCGTATGATCTGATTTTAATGGATATCAACATGCCGAAAATGGATGGTATCGAAGCCACGGGTCTGATACGGCTATACGATGCAGATATTTTGATTGTTGCATTGACCGCCCATGTTTTAGAAGGAGATTACGAACGGTTTATGGAAGCAGGGATGAATGACTATTTAGTCAAGCCGATCAATGTTCCTGCCCTAGAGGCGATCTTGCGACATGCGTATGAGGTGAAAGGTTAGTATTGCAAATCAGATGAGAGCCAGATGTTCTGTCGGTTCAGCGAAGTAAAATCCTTGTGAATAATCGATTCCGAGCTTACAAACAGCATGATATATCTCTTCATTGCTAACAAACTCGGCGATGACTTTTATGGCATTCTTTTTAGCAAAACCGACGATGCTCTCAACGATATCATAATGACTTGAATTTTGGTTTATACTGCGTATCAATGATCCATCGATTTTAATATAGTCAACATTTAATTTCATAAGGTATTCAAAATTTGAGTATCCCGTTCCAAAATCATCGATGGCGATTTTGCATCCAAGTTCTTTCATCTGTCGGATAAATAGGGTCATAGCTTCGAAGTTTTCAATCCCCTCGGATTCCAAAATCTCAATCGTAAGACGTTTTTGGATACCAATGTGTTCATACAGTTGATTTTTAAAATAAGAGATCACGTCTTGATTGTTGATGTCATTAACTGAAAAGTTGATACTAAACTGACTATCGTTAGCAGAGAATACTTGAAATGTTTTACGTATCATCAGTTTGGTCAGTTCAAAATAATAATGCGTTTTTTTCGCTACGTTCAAGAAGTGGATTGGGGTAATGATGCTCTGATCGTCTTTAAGGCGGATGAGTGCTTCATATTTAAAAATTTTACCCGTTTGATTATCAATTATTGGTTGATAATAGGGGATGAAGAGATCGTTTTGAATTCCATTTATGATTTTTGATTTCCAGAAAGTTGTATTTTTATACTCTTGGGATGATTTGATTGCTTCATGATATAGGACAATGTTTTCAGAACTTGTTTTGGCCTCTTTGAGTGCCATATCGGCATATAAAAGAGTGTCAAATTTGCCATGAGCAATCCCTATTTTTATCTCTATTGGGATTGTATTTTCATCAATGAGGAAGGGGGTGCTAGATATCTTATCATGGATTATAACGCATAAGTTTTGGAAATCCAAAAGAGAAGTATTGTTAATCAAAATAGCGAATTCATCGCTGTGTAAACGGTATATGCTTATTGAATGCGGTTTACTGAAAGTATGCAGAATGTCTCCAACTTTAATTAAGACCTTATCACCCGTTCGATATCCGAATTCTGCATTGATCTCTTTGAATCGTGAAACGTTTAAAAAGGCAATAAACGGATTTTCTATTTTTTCAAAATCATCAAGAAATTTGATTCTGTTTCCTAAACTGGTTAATACATCTGTTTTGTAATGGGCTTGCAGTTTTTCCTGACTGGTAATCAATTCGGTAACATCATCACGTAAAGTGACAAATTCGGTTATTTGGTCTTCATGATCTAAAATTGGAATAATAGTCGATCGTGTGTAAAAGATGTCTCCATTTTTTTTGGTATTTTTGAGAACGCCTGACCAAATTTCTTTATTTAAGATTGTATGCCAGAGCTCTTTGTAGATATCTTTAGGGGTATTGGGGTGTTTTAAGACATTATGGTTTTTTCCTATCAGTTCGTTTCGTTCATAGCCTGTTAATGCAAGAAATTTATCGCTGACAAATGTTATCGTTCCGTTGGGATCTGTTTTTGAAACATATCCACCAATGTTGAGGGCTCGATTGTATTCAGCTACGATTTTTTGGGATTTAATAAGATTTTCGCGTTGGGTGATGATTCTTAGATAGTTTCCTAGTTTATGGTTAAACTCTTCTTTTTGTGCCGGCTTGATGAAGTAATCGTTGGCGCCATTTTTAAGAAACTTGGCTTTATCAAGTTCGGATGCACTCGAAGAGATGGCAAAAATCATGGGTTGAACTAAATGGTTCATTTTTCGGATCTGCTGAATCAGTTCTATACCATCCATACCGGGCATTTCATAATCGATAGTGATGATATCCACTTGAGGAAGATCAGAGAGTTTTTTTAATGCTTCTTGACCGCTAGAGGCTTCAATAACGTAAAAAGAGAGTACTTCAAACAATTGGCGTAATTGGATTCTTGCTAATTTACTATCATCAACAATCAGCACTACTTTTTGATCAAAAAAAATAAGATTTTCAGCGATTACCAGTGCCTCTTTGATGTCTTGGATGGAGTGTTTGACAATGTAATCAACAATTGGTTTTTGTAAAATTTGTTTTCGCAGTGTTTCATTGAATGTGCCGGTCAAGACAATGGGGTTTATTTTGTGAGCAATAGCATAATCAACCATTTCTCCAGAGACAGCATCTGGGAGTTCAAGATCTAAGATAGCGGTAAAAAAGTTATGCTGTTTAATCAGTGTTTCTGCATCGGAAAAAGACGAGGCATAAAACGGTTCATACAAAAAGTCTTCAGTTATAAAAGATTGTATGGCTTTGATAATAGTCGCGCTGTCATCTACTATTAAAATTTTTCTTTTTTTGTTCATAATAAACTTCACATATCAAAATTTAACTATTATAACCAAGATAATATAAAATTAGAATGCTTTTACTTTTTCTTCAATATCCATATGCAAACTATCATTCATTCTTTTTGTATGACTGATTTCTCCTCTAATTTCCGGTGACTTTATTACTATCCCCTCAGGCACTTTTTGGGAGTGCAGCTGCACGGCGGTTTGTTTGTAGTTGGGCTCTCCTGATTTTGGGCAAAAGAGGCTTGGGGTGAGGGTGTTGATGAGCTGGGTGTTGAAATGAAAGGGTACAAACACATCGCCAGCACGTACCGTCTGTGTTACCCGCACCACGATATTTTCCACACGTCCGCGCGGGGAACTAATCGCGAGACGATCGCCGCTTTGAACCTCCAGCGCCAATGCATCTGCTGGATTTATGTCCACCCACGCTTCGGGAGCAAGATCATTGAGTATGCCGATGTCGCCTGTTTTGGTACGGGTGTGCCACTGTTCTACGGTGCGTCCAGTGTTTAGGATGATTGGAAATTTATCTCCCGTAGGTTCTTGCAACGGTATCCATTCCAGTGGGAGTAGTTTTGCTTTTCCATCATACGTGCGAAAGGCGATATCGGGAGTGTAGAGGCGAGGGGAGCCTAATGGGAACTGCTCGTTACACGGCCACTGTATCCCACCGTGAAGCTCCATCATCTCATAGGTCATGCCTGAATAGTCGCACAGCTGTCCACGGCTGACCCGTTTCCACTCTTCAAACGCATCGGCGGGGGATTGCCAGTTGGGATAAATCAGCTCTCGCACACCGTCAAAATAGCTGGAAAATTCGAGAAAAATATCAAAATCAGCTTTAGCGATGCCCGGAGGATTGACTGCTTTGTTAGCACGGTTGCATCGGCGCTCGGAGTTGGTGTAGGTTCCCTCTTTTTCTCCCCACGTTCCTGCGGCAAATACGACGCTTGCTAGTTGTGCGGTATCGGACATAAAGGCGTCTTGGACAACGAGGAGTTCGAGTTTTGCCAGCGCTTTGCGCAGACGTGTTTGATCCACGAAGCTGACCAATGGATTGGTGGCAACCACCCACAGCGCTTTTATCTCGCCCGATTCAATGGCTTCGATGATCTCTCCGTATTTGTAACCGCGTTGCGTTGGTATGAGTTCGAGTGGTACGTTTACGATGTCGGCATATTCTTGCGCCGCTTTTTCATCGCCGTAGTTTCGGTATCCCGGTAGGGATGAGGTGAATCCCGTTTCACGTGTCCCCATCGCATTGCACTGTCCCGTAATAGAAAACGGTGCCGCACCCGGTCTGCCGATCTGTCCTGTGAGAAGATGCAGATTAACGATGGCGCTTACGGTATCGGTGCCCATATACGATTGATTGACCCCCATCGTCCATGCACTCAAAACAGCATCAGATGAAGCATAACTGCGCGCGATTTCATAGAGAGTTTTGACGTCGATTCCGGTGATGTTTGCGACTTCTTGGGGCGGGTAGTTTTGGAGGTGTTTGCGTAAATCTCCCAATCCTGTGGTGTTGTTTTTGAGATACTCACTGTTTTCCCATCCCTGCTCGAGAATGATGTAGGCTAGGCCATTGAACAATGCCAAATCGGTACGGGGTTTTAGGGGGATGAACATATCCGCCATTTGGGCTGTTTTGGATTTGCGCGGATCGATAACGATGATCTTTGGATTGTTTGGATTTTTTTCGATGTGGAGCTTTAGTATGGGATGATTGTCGGAGATATTGGCACCGACTAAAACAATGACGTTAGCATGCTCAAAATCTTCATACGATCCAGTAGGACCATCGGAACCAAGGGATTGTTTGTACCCCATGGCCGCAGATGCCATACAAAGCGTGGTGTTGCCATCGTAGTTGTTAGTTCGCAAACCCAGTTGGACGAATTTGCCCAGTGTGTAAAACTCTTCGGTGAGGAGCTGTCCCGTAGAGAGGACGCCGATAGCTGACGCGCCATGTTTGTTTGTGATTTCTTTGAATTTGTCTGAAACGTGAGTGAAGGCACTGTCCCATGAGGTGTTTTGCAGTTTGTCCTTTTGACGCATCATGGGTGAGGGGATACGATTGGAGGAGGTGATCATCTCGTGCTCGCTCAACCCCTTTGGGCATAATGTCCCCATGTTGACACTGTGCGCTGCGTTGCCCTTGGTATAGACGGCTTTTCCGTCTTTTACCCCGATGTACAACCCGCATCCGACACCGCAATAGCCGCAGGTAGAGAAAACCCATTTGTCCGGTTTTTTGGCATCACTGATACGTCCGAACATAGGGTCATCGCTCAGGGCGTATTTGGCGGTTTTGATGTCCAGACCTAAAAAGTTTTTGATGGTGCTAAACATATTAATTCCTTTGTGGTCCTACAAAAAATCCGCCTGCCATTTGCAGTGGAACGGTCGTGGTGTAGAATAAAAATCGATCCATGAGTTCACTCGATACTAACAGCACAAATCCAATGGCCAATGCTGTGATGGCTTCGAGTGTAAGGTCAGAAGCTATAAAAAGTGTCGCTAACAAAGGTAAAGCCAAGGCACCAAGTCCCAGTGTAGTCCAGCGCAATAGATGAATGTTGGCAAAACGTTCACGGTACAGACGAAGGGTTTTTTGCAACTGAGGTGTTGGTGAAGATTTTAATTCATTATAGGCGCCAAGCGTAAAAAATCCGTGAATGACAGAAAGTATCATGGCACTGCTCAAAAGCGGCGTAGCTGAGTCGGTTGAACCTGAAATTATCAATGCCAATGAGATTAAAAACAGTCCGCTGTAGGCGGTGGTAAAGAATTTTTGATTCGTACTGGTGCGATCCCATGAGGGACGAGCAGGGATACGATAAATCATCGCCTGTGCATGGATTCCGTAGATACCAACCATCAGGGTAAACAGTTCAAAAGCCAATCGAACAGGGGTGTTAATATCAAAAAAGTACAAAGCTACGTTGATGCTCATAAGTCCTGCAAAGGCACCTAATGCGGCAGCTTCACGGCTCAGCCAACTCGTTTTGAGGTTTTTCATCGCACTTAGCGCTTTGAGTGGGCGTCCTAGATGCAGTGCGGACAATGGCAATCCCAAAGCAGCAGGAAGGAGGACGAGCAGAGCTAACAGCCAGTTTGGTTTGAAAAATCCAAACAGTGAGAGAATATCACCGATAAAAAGGGCTCCAAAAGCTCCCAAGGACATTTGGGTCAATACCGTCATAAATACCAGTGGCAGTTCCCCGTGAGAGGCTTTTAGATGGTGTTCATCGGCTTTTAGCATCTCTATGGGCATATTGTCAGGTAACGTGAATCTCGTGGTGGAGTTTGTGAGACGTGCATCGGCTAGATGAGGCATGTTGCCGGATTCATCGATCTCTTTTGCTAACCACTGTGCGATGTTTACGGCTTCGATCTCGATAGCACCTGATGGGCATGCTTGAACACAGGCTGGGCTTTGGTCGGCTTCTAGACGCTCGTAACACATGTGGCACTTGGTAACGATATGGCGTTCTTCGTGATAGGTTGGGACGCCGTAAGGGCAGTTCCATGTACAGTATTGGCATCCAATACAGCTGGGATCATCATGAATGACGATGCCGTTGTCGATTTTGATGTAGCTGTTAGTAGGGCATCCGATGAGGCAGGCAGGGTCCACACAGTGGTTACAGCTCATGGAGTTAAACAGCAAGAGGGTATCGGGAAAACTGCCACCCTCCATCTCGCCTACGCGACGCCATTTGATGTCGCTTGGATTGTTGTTTTGTTCGTTACACGCTACTTCACAACAGCGGCATCCGACACATTTGGTCGCATCGAAGTGGAATCGGTATTGTTCGCCCTGCGCCAGTGGTGGAACATCAATAGAATAGTTACCGCATTGCATTCCTGTATCGGCCTTGTAGCCAATAAAGGATTCTAGTGGAGTAGGGGTGCCATCCATGATGTTATTCACTGGTGAGTTTTTTGAGCTCAACGACAATCTCGGTAAAGACCACCGAGCGCTTATGAGGGTTTGGTTCTACCATTTTTTCGAGAATGGAAGCGTACGTCAAAAGCTCTGGCCCTTTGTGGCGGTAGCTTTTTTTATCTTCGGCCAGCGGTTCGTCGGTATCGTACGGGTTTTCACCGGTCACACCATGAATAACTTGTTTTCCAAAGTCAAAAATCTCATCGCTCTCGCGGTGTGAACCGCCTTGTTTTTTGAGATTAAACGAAAGCATGGCATCGATATTGTTATCAAGACGCATTAGACGATTCCAACGCATGACAAAACCGATGGCATGATTGGTGTAGCGCACCTTTAGACGTGCGATAAACTTTTCCAAACTCTCTTTACCTACACGGTGGTCGCGATATTGGAACATCAGCTCGGCCACGTATTCGCGTGCTTCTTCGAGGATGATTCCCTTGAGCAGAAGGTGTCCCTCTCCCCCCTCGCCACTCAAGCTTCCACCGATAAAGATGTCAACGCCTAAAACGGTTTTGCCATTATGAGGGACTTTGCATCCTACAAATCCAAGATCTCCTGAGCCGTGTATGCCGCATCCTTTGATACATGCAGACCAATACAGACGCATTTTAGCATCTGCAATCGGGACTACTCGCGTTAGATATTCTCCCATCTCTATCGCGTCGGGTTTGTTAGGGATAACGCCAAATGGACAGTGTTGTGTTCCTGCACACGCGATGAGGTTTGCCATGTACGGTGAGGGGCGATTTGGGTATTTTACAAACAGCGGTGATTCGAGAGCACTATGCTCGTTTTTAACGCCTGTGATGATGAGGTTTTGCTCGATGGTAAAACGAAGTGCACCACTTTGGGATGCGGCAACGTCTGCGGCATCCATCAAATCACTGCCACTGAACACACCCGATGGCACCGCAGCGTACAGAGCAAAAGAGCCGTCTTTGAGGCTAATTTTACCGTAATGGTCTCCACCCTCAGCGGCACAAAGCGTTTCACCGCTGGTTTGCATTGCAAAGCCTAGTTGCAGTTCGATGGCATTGCGAAACTCTGCCATACCTACGGCGTCTATGAGAAATTTAAGACGGTTTTTGTTGCGGTTATCACGGAATCCATAAGTTTTAAAGAGGCTGGCAACAGCTGTAAATACTTCGACCGCTTGGGAAGGAGAGACAAACATATCGGCATCCTGCGCCAAAAATCCGACACGACCTCCCAGATAAAGGTTAAAACCGTATACCCCGTCTTTTTGCGCGAGGGCGAGGGCGAAATCTTGCCCGAAGATGTTACAGCGGTTGGAAAGCGAACCGCTTATTCCGATGTTGAATTTACGCGGCATGGTGGTGATCCAGTCGTTATTTTTAAAAAATACGGCTTGAATATCGTTCATGATCGCTACGCAGGGGATAATATTGTCCATCGCCAAGCCATCGAGAGGATCGATAATGATATTTCGAAAATTATCAACCCCTGTTTGGTAGCTAGTCAGTCCCACGCTCTCAAGCAGTGCAAGAGCTTCGGGCATATTTTCTATGGTGACGTAGCGCAGTTCGATTTGCATGCGTGTGGTGATGTCGATGTAGTCTTGACCAAAACGTTTTGACACATCGGCTAAAACACGTGCTTGTTCAACGCTCAGTATTCCCCCTGGTACACGAACACGGATCATAAATCGCCCAGGTGTTGCAGGACGATCAAAGACGCCGAAACTTTTGAGAACAAAATCTTTGTCCTCTTCGGTGATCGAGTCGTAGCCTGTTTTGGAATACCCTATGAGTCGTTCCCATGCTTCTTTGGCACTGAATGTATCTTTGATGGTCTCGATTTTGTGGCGCTTTGCACTTCGGGCTTCGTTAGCTTGAGAGAGCGATGTCATGGGTGGTCTCCTTGATCTCATGGATGTATTTTGGTAATTGTGATTCAAGTGCGACCACATCGCCGAAAATCATAATGGCGGGTTTAGGCGCTTTTTTCGCGGCAGTCGTCAGATCGTTTAGGGTGGTGATAATAGTACTTTGGTTGGCGCTGGTCGCATTGGAAACGATGGCAACACTCAAGGCTGGGCTAATCCCCTGCTGTAATGCTTCTGTCTTGATTTGTTCTGCACGGCTAAGCCCCATAAGGACGATGGTCGTATGGCTAGTCATTGCCAAAAGCGGTATCCATGCGAGATTCACACGATCGCCTGCCAGATGTGCCGATACGACCGACATACCCGTGGCATATCCGCGTGCTGTTGGTGCAATACCTGCACTAAGCGGTCCACTGAGTGCCGATGAAATCCCTGGAATCACTTCGGTGTGAATACCACGCTCCATGGCATAGATCGCCTCTTCGGTTCCGCGACCGAAGATATAGGGGTCACCGCATTTGAGGCGTCCTACACGCAAGCCTTGAAGCGCATACGAGGTTATGATGGTGTTGATCTCGTCTTGGGTTGAGCTGTGTGCTCCTTTTTCTTTGCCCACAAATACAACTTTGGTACGTAGAGGGATCAAATCGATAATCTCTTGGGTGAGGAGATGATCGATGAGGGCAACATCGAGACTCTGAATGGTCTTGAGGGCTTTAATGGTGAGTAAATCGGCATCACCCGGTCCGCATCCGATCAAATACAGTGATCCAGTCATTGTTTTTCCCTTTAAGACTTTTTTATATGAAAATAATAGTGTAAAATGAGGGGACAAATTGCAATAAGCTGATTAATTTTTAACCACCTTTATTGTTTAGATAATAGGATGATGTATGGCACTTTTCCCCATGTTTGTAGATTTACAAGATCAAGATATCGTAGTCATTGGGGCAGGTGAAGTGGCACTGCGTAAAATCGAGCAACTCATCAAGTTTTCCCCGAAGCTGACCGTTATCGCTCCCAGTATTCATGAAGAAATTCGAGTATTGAGTGGTGAGCATGCAATGACGCTTTTGGAACGGGAATACGTGATCGAGGATTGCGAGAACCGCTTTTTGGTTATCGGGGCACTGGATGATTTGGCAGAGCAGGAGAAGATTTATGAAGCGTGTATGCAGACCAAGACGCCGGTTAATTGTGTAGATTCACCCGCATTGTGCAGTTTTATCTTCCCGGCATTGATTGTGCAGGGGGATTTATGTGTTGGAATCAATACATCGGGAAAAGCTCCTGCGGTGAGTTCAGCATTACGTCAGCATCTCACTAAGCTGATCCCCGATGGGGTACATCATCTCATAGAGCGTGTGCACACGATTCGCCAAACCGAGATCGTGGGCAAAGAACGGCAGGAGAAAATTATCGGAATCTGCCGCGATTTTTTTGTCTCTGTTACGAAAGAGCGCTGATACGGGTGTTGAGTACATTCCAATTGATATTTTTGAAGAAAGCCTCAATGTATCCTTTTGCGTTAGCACCAAAATCCATTTGATACGAGTGCTCGTACATATCGAGTGCAAGAATGATTTTTGAATCCCATAGACCGTGCAAATGATCCCATGACCAAACGTTTTCGAGGCGTTTTAGTCGCTCATTGTAAACCAAAAATACCCAGCCTGATCCGCCGCTGAGGGATAGGCCTAATTTTTTAAACTCATTTTCCCATTCGCCTACGGTACGAAAAGAAGATTCAATCATCCCTTTTAATTTGCTATCCATAGTTCCAGATGCTCCTAGCGCATCGAAATAGTATTCATGCAAGATCATGGAGTTAAGAGCAACCATCTGCTCACGTTTGAGCGCTCCCAATTCAAAAGGATTAGCAGAACTGCTAAGAGTTACAATTTTTTCTTCAATGGCACGTGAACGTTTGATCGCTCCTGCATAATTGTTGTCATGATGGGAAGTAATCATTTTTTCGGAGAGACCATCAAGACTTTTTGGATCAAAAGGGAGTGCTTTGGGAACCAGTAATTCATCGTGAACGGCTCTAGGTGTTGGTGTTAAAGCCGTATCAGTTGTTGTTGCGGCACTTAGGCCACTTGCTAGGGTTGCGGCGCTTAATGCCATAAAATCTCTTCTTTCCATTTAATGTCCTTTGTTCT
>JBBQNL010000029.1:0-19148 GCA_038329855.1 Campylobacterales bacterium | reverse complement strand
ATACCAGCGCCTTGTCCCATTCCTTTTGGAGTACGGTTTTCAGGGGGACGTTTATTAAATCTATTTTTTTGTTCTTGGGTCATTTCTTTTTCACGAAGTTTAAGCTCATTGTGAAGCTGCTCACGCTCTTGTTGAGACGTCATTGTTCCCCGTTTCTCCAGCAGCTCGTCCGTCTTCATATTTTTAAAACGATTTTGAATTTCGTTTTTTACTTGCTCTTGCTGCATTGCTTGATGGGTAGCTTGAACCGTTGCACTGGTTGTTGATTCTGCAAATGCAAAAGTGGATAAAACAACTGACGCCGACAATACGCTGATAAACATTTTCATGATAAACCTCCAAATTGGTATAAAAAAATTATAGTCCAATCAAATGAGAAAAAAATGAAGCGCTCTTTTTACGACAAATAATCAACCACTTTAGAAAGAGTCGTTACCTCTTTAATGACCGACACGACCTCCAAATGGGCCGGATGAACGGCATAGGCGTTTAATGCATCTTGATTCTCAAACGTTGAAATAAGTACCAAATCAAAGGAACGTTCACTTTGGCTAATATCAATCCCAACTTCCATACTGTTGAGTGTGTCAATCTTGCTTGGAAGTGCTTCAAGCATTGCTTTAACCTGCACTAAATTACCCTCTTTATTTTCTTCTTTAAACTGAAACATTACGATGTGTACCAACATAGTCTCTTCTACCTTTCTATTAAATCTTTTAAACTTAGTTGTGGAGATTTCCCCTCAAGTATCGCATGCACTTCTGCCGCAATCGGAAGATAAATCCCTTTTTGCTTGGCAATCTCATGCAAGGCATACGCGGTTCCGATCCCCTCACTCACTTCGCCAATCTGGGCACATATCGATTCTTTACTCTTACCTTGAGCCAATCCAAGCCCCACACGATAGTTGCGCGACATGTTCGAACTGGCTGTCAAAAACAAATCCCCAGCACCGCTAAGACCCAAAAATGTCTCATCGTGCGCCCCGTACGCTTTACCAAAACGGTGCATCTCCACCAATCCTCTGGAGATGAGCGAAGCCGCTGCATTATGCCCAAGTCCCAACCCCTCACATATGCCCGCAGCAATGGCAATAACGTTTTTATACGCACCCGCAATCTCAGCCCCGATCACATCATCGCTGATATACGTTCGGATAAATTTTGGAAACAATGCTGCAAACTCATTGGCTGTTTGGGATGAGTGGGAGTTAATAACCAATGCCGTAGGTAAGGAGCGAATCACTTCGCTTGCAAAAGAAGGTCCCGATAAAAAAGCAAGGTTGTCTTCTGAAATATAACGGGTGTAAATTTCATTTAAAAATTTTCCGGAAGATGCTTCAATCCCCTTGGCCGCAACCAGCACTTTTTGCCCGCGATAGGCAAAGTTATTCTCAAGCCATTGCGCCGCTTGCTGTGCTGGAATCGTTATCACCAGATAGTCACAGGCTAAAACTTCCGATAAGGATTTAAAATTATTCCATTCACGAGGGGTGCGTGACGTAATAATGACATCATTTTTCTCACTCAAAGCAAAAGCAAGCGCCTCCCCCCATTTTCCAGCTCCGATAACCCCTATTTTCATACTACCACCCCGTCATTCCATCGTTTGATCACATCTAATTTCTCGGCATATCCCATAAAAACCAAAATATCTCCGGCATCAATATGATGATTAAGTCCTTTTGATGCAAAACTAAACGTCGTTCCCATCTCCTGATCGACAATCGCCAATAAAATAAGATCAAAATCACGTTTAAAATGAAGATCGTGCAAATATTGACCGTTAAGCGGAGACGTATCCCCAACCTCTACTTCCATGATCCTTAACAAACTGTCTTCATACAAGATATCGTGCAGCACTTGCGTCATAATCGGCTTGCTTAAAATATCGTTAATGACATTCGCAGCAATTTGCAAAATAGGCATCACTTTATCTGCACCGGCACTTTTCATTTTCATCATACTCTCATTGTCTTGCGCAAGAGCGATAATAAACAGTTTCTCAAAAGAAGAGCGAAGGGAAATGGTCAAAAAAACATTTTCCGCATCATCGGCTAGAGCGCAAAAAACGATCAAATCTTTTACATCAAACTGCGATTCGATCAATTGCCAATCATCGCTCAAATCAAATCTATCGGCAATAATGCCATCATTTTGTGCCTCTAAGAATTCTGCTTCATCTATGACAAATACACCGATATTTTCATAGACCCCGCTGATTTGCTTGACAATTTGCTTGGAGTATTCATTGTATCCGAAGATGGCAGCAGAGTGTGGTTTCATAGTTTTACTCTCCGGTGCAGTTTGGTCCTGAATTCATCAATCAACCCTCTGTTCGCGATAACAATCGCCACATCCCCAGGCTCAATACTCTTGTCAGGATCCGGATTAAAATGAAATACTTTATGATGGGTGCTGTAGATACCCAAAACACTAAACCTCTGATAAAAAAGAGGATCTTTCAAAAGGGTGTAAAAACGGTCTTTCATCTGGGCATCCAATATGATCTCATCCACCACTGTCGATGTTTGCTCGGAGCGAAGGGCATGGATCACCTCGAATGCAACCGGCTGAGTGGCAATGATCTTGCTCATCATCCCCACAAGTTCATGGGTATTGACAATATGATCCATCCCTGCAAGAAACAGTTTCTTACGATTTTCAGGATGGTGCAAAATCGAATAAAGGGTGATATTTTTGCTCAATTCTCTTATCGTCAGTGCCGTATAAATATTGGCGACATCACTCTCGTGCAGTAATATGACCGCTTCCACTTGATGCTCAAAATTGAGTTTCAGATGACTGTAGGTATGCAGCGATCCCGAATCGTATTCCAACACCAGTAAGCCGTCATTTCTCGCCTGAGCTACTTTTTTAGGATCTTTTTCAAGGACAACGATCGGTATATGTCGCTTGTGTAGCTTTCGTATCACCTCATGCGCCAACGGAGAGAATCCGCACACAAGATACATATGCTTCAGACCATTCACACTGTCAATCATCTTCTCCTCTTTGATCTCATCGAGCTTTTCGGTAAAAGCCGATACAACGATCGACGTTGCGAACGAAATAACTGCGATACCGGAGACGATAATCATCATCGCAACGACGCGCCCCCCATCCGTTACCGGAACAAAGTCACCGTATCCAACGGTAAAGATAGTCACAACCGACCAATAAACGGCATCAAAAAGGGTATTGATTTTGGAGTCAGGGTTGTTCGCCTCCATAACATAAATGAGCACCGATGAGACCATAATCATAATCATCGTGAAAACGATTAGAGTCAGAATTTCAAACTTTTTAGACGAAAGGATAGAGATAAGGCGTCGTAAACTTTTGGCATAGCGAAAGAGTTTTAAAACACGAAAAAGGATAAAGATACGTAACAACCTGAATTCATGGAAAAACGGCATAATGGCGAGTAAATCAATAATAGCGGTTGGGGAGAGGACATACTCCATTTTTTGGACAAAAATCGTTTTCAATGCACTTGGAAATGAAAAAGGGCGATGAAGAAAAAGATCGCTTTCATATTGTTCAATAATCGTTTTTGAATTATCGCTGTGTATCCAAAAACGCAATAAGTATTCAATAAAAAAAATGAGTGAAATAACATAGTTATTAAAAATCAACCATCCGTGAGGGAGTTCGTGCTTAACGGAACGAATCAAAATATAGACACTCAAAAAGATGAGTCCCATCATAAAGATATCAAAATATTTTTTATGCTGATAATGGCTGTTTTCAAGAAGATTATAAAAGAAAATTTTAGTTCGTTGATACGGATGGTAGGTGTGAAGAAAAAAAGCGGTATTAACTACCCACCTACTAAACACTTTAACCCCTACTGCGCTAATTTAGCGACTAAAAGATCATTAAGAGTTTGAGGATTTGCTGATCCTTTAGACGCTTTCATTGCTTGACCGACAAAAAATCCAAAGAGCTTATCTTTACCCGATTTATACTCCGCCAGTTTTTCAGGATTCGCATTGAGCACTTCATCGATAAGGGCTTCCAATGCACCAGTATCACTCACTTGTTTTAGCCCTAACTTTTCAATTACACCGTCAATATCATCCGTCTCGTTTGCAAGTAAATAATCTAACACTTCTTTACCCGCTTTGCCGCTGATAACATTTTCTTCGATACGCTTAACCAAAGCACCGAGGGTTTGCGCCGTAATCGCCGACTCATGTGCCCCCATACCGCCTTTTAGTCGTCCCTGAAGCTCAACGGTAAGCCATGTTACGGCATTTTTAGCGGTAATTCCACAGGTCAACATCGATTCGAAATAATGAGCCGTATCAAGATCCGCCGTGATAACAGCCGCATCATACTCACGAAGCCCATACTCGCTAACCAACCGCTCTTTTTTTGCATCAGGAAGTTCAGGAATGTTAATGACATCGGCATACATCGCATCATCGACCACGACTTTGAGCAAATCAGGCTCAGGGAAATAACGATAATCTGCCGCCTCTTCTTTACCGCGCATAGAACGGGTCTCTTGTTTGGCTTGGTCGAATAGTCGTGTTTCTTGAACAATTTCAGTCTCATACACCCCATCTTCCCACGCCTCACGCTGACGCGCTACTTCGAGCTCAATCGCTTTTTGGATAAAGCGAAAGCTGTTGATGTTTTTAATCTCAACGCGGGTATAAAGCTTCTCATCCCCTTTGGGACGGATAGAAACGTTGACATCAACACGAAATGACCCCTCTTGCATGTTGGCATCGGATATATCCAGATAACGGACGATGGAATGGAGCTTTTTAAGATACAAAATCGCCTCATCACCTGAACGCATATCAGGTTCGGATACGATTTCCAGCAACGGTGTCCCGGCACGGTTCAAATCCACTTTGGAGATAGCACCCTCATGGATATTTTTTCCCGCATCCGCTTCGATATGCGCACGATTGATACGGATCGTTTTATGACTTCCATCTTCAAAATCGATAACGAGTTTCCCGTGTTCAACGATCGGAGTGTAGAGCTGTGTGATTTGATACGCACTGGGGCTGTCCGGATAGAAATAACTTTTACGGTCAAAGAAGGAAGTACGGTTGATCACAGCACCCACTGCCGTACCAAACATCCCCGCTTTGCGAACTGCCTCTTTGTTAAGTACCGGCAATGCACCAGGAAGTGCCAAACACGTCGGACAGGTGTTGGTATTTTGTTCATGATTAAAACTAGTAGGACAAGAGCAAAAAAGTTTAGACTGAGTATTAAGCTGGACGTGAACTTCCAAACCGATAATGGTTTCAAACATAGTGGTTTATTCCTTGATTTATATAAAATAACGGATAGAGGCAAAGCCGTAAGCGCCGCACTCTTGAACCGAATTGATCTGCTCTTGGGTCGTAATCCCGCCCAACGCAAAAATAGGTATTCTTATTTTATCCACTATTTCTTTTAAATCCTCTAAACCCTTGGGCTCTCCCTTGTTTGGAGAGGCAAAAATCGGGCTGTACGTAATCGCATCAGCACCCAATTCTTGGGCTAGTAACGCTTCTTCATGCGTATGGGTACTGATAATGACATATAGCCCTAATGCTTTTGCCAGAGAGATAGAATCAAACTGCGTCGAGGCAAGATGCACACCATGGGCACCTAAAGTTGACGCAAGGGCATAGTCTCCGTGCAATAATATGTTTGGTATAGAATGATTACGACATACATCAATAAAAACCTTTGCCCTTTCATCATAACATTGAGTTTGTTTGTCTCTGAATACGGCGAAATCAGGAATGGATTGTGCGAATACGCGATAAAGCGACGTTACAAGTGTATCCGATGTTGTACCGTAGAAAGAGGGATCGGTGATTAGATAGGTTTTCACTCGGTCAAAGAAAAAAGGACTTAGGTTAATTTTTGAGCATCTCGTATCTCTTCGAGAAGTGCCGTTTGTTTTAGCGATTCATCATAATGATCACGGGAAAGTGAGAGATTATCTAAAACAACGATAATGAGAAACGCGATGAATAAAAAGAGAAAAGAGAAAAGTAAAGCGGTAATAAAACCAAGAAAGATAAAGGATTGAAAAGTAACCCATACCCCCACGATGGCAAATGCCCAAGAGGCACCTCCCAAAAAACTCAAAAGAGTATCGTGCGTATTGCGTTTCATATATTCTTAGTGGTCGTCGCTAAGAAGTACGGCACCGCCAAGGTAAACGTAAGTAAGCATCATGAAAATAAACGCTTGCAAGAATGCCATAAAGGTCAATAATGCAAAAGGGATCATCGGCAATAACCATGGAGCCAACATCAAGATGACCATCAAGAACATATCATCCCCTTTGACGTTACCGAATAATCGGAAGCTAAGAGAGATAATACGAGAGATGTGCGATACGATTTCGATCGGGAACATCAACCATGCCAACCACCAAACAGGACCCATAAAGTGTTTGAAATACGTTACGATACCGTTACGGCGAATACCTTCGAAGTTATAATAAGTGAAAACAACCAAAGCCAATGCTAACGTGAAATCCAAAAAGGCACTCGGTGCTTCAAACCCTGGGATAACCCCGATAACGTTTGCGATACCGACAAAAAGACCGATCGTTGCAACAAGAGGAAGGTAACGACGCGCTTCCGTTTTACCCATAACATCGGCACCCATTGCGAGTACACCGTTCAAATACGCTTCCATAACGTTTTGACATCCTGTTGGAACAAGACGCATATTGGTTGTCGCCATTTTAGCGATTAGAAGAACGATTCCCGCAGCAAGAAGCATGTGGGTTAGATAAATGAAAGAATGATCGTGGCTCAAAAGCCCGAAGAAAGTAAACAACTCGCCCATTTGGTGTGTTCCTTTGGTTGGTATTAATTAGGGGATTTTACCGCTTTTGAGATTAAATTCCTATAAACTCAATCAATCTAATGGTCTGTTTACGTTTAAAATATCACCAAAAATTGCTTTTTTGAGCTATTGCATCGATTTAAACATCCGAATTTGCATAAAATTTGACAATACCGATGAATCTAGAGGAACATTTTTAAAATATCAAGCGGATATAAAATTCATCCCCAGCTATGAATTCTGGGGAGAGGCGCAAACGTACTTTCTATTTAGGACCAAACGCAGTGGAAATGTATTCGGCCATTTTTTCGTCGTTTACTTTGCCTTCACGCTCTTCCGTGTGTTTAAGATTTTTTTGCATGACAGAGTGATACGACTTGCTATCAAAATCTTTATTTCTCAAATCCTTCAATTTTAGCAGCAAATCTTCTTTGTTCATTGTGTTTAATGGAGGACCGTAGATATCCCCTTTATTTTGGGATGCTACACCAAGCGCCTTTGCCTGCTCTGCTGTTATACCCGGTTGTTCTTTGAGTTTTGGTATACCGTTGGCTTTAACCCCATGACAGTTGGCACATCGATTTTTATAAATATCACTTACTTTGTCACTTGTTTTGGCAAAACAAAAATTTGACATCAATAAAGATGCAAGACCCGCTATTAGTAATCCACGTGCTTTCATTAAAAACCTCCAAATTGGTATAAAAAATTATAGTCCAACGAAATGAGAAAAAAATGAATAATTGTTTGACCCAAAAGCTTCTATTGTTATAAACTTAAATGACAAAGCTCTTTTTTTGCGTGTAAAATATCGATTTCAATCGCCTTTTTGAGCAATTCCAGAGTCTCATATTTTTGATTTTTACGCAAAAATTTAACAAAACAGATCGTTGCACGCTGCATAGGCTCTACCATCTTGTTTAAAATATGGCTCTCAATCGCATACGACCCATCTGTACTGACACGATGCCCCACAAAAACAACCGAAGGATTAAAATGCTCTTCATCGTCAATGCGTGTCAATGCTGCATAAACTCCCTCTTCCGGAAGCAAAAACCCTTTACACTCCAAATTGATCGTCGGAACCAATTCTTTTTTCCCGATCCCCTGCCCTTTAATCACGTTTCCACTGATGCAATAATTATGACCTAAGAATCTGTTAGCTCCATGGATATCACCGATTTGAAGTTTGGCTCTGATTTTATGCGAATGGACTGAGTCATTATCGAGGGTAACCTGATCAACAACACATACCTCTCCCCCAAAAAACCTTGTTAAATCCTGATGCGAATAGCGGCGGTCTTTCCCAAAATGAAAATCATACCCAACGACAATCTTTTTTAAACGGGGAAACTGGCGAATCAGATGTGCGACAAATTCCTCTCCCTCTAAATGGCGGATATCATCCAGCGGATAATAAAAAACCGGATAATGGGTATGTTTTTCCCGCTCTCGCCCGGGAGTCAAATTGGCATATCCCGTTTCAATGGCAACAATAGCACCATGCTTTCCCAATTGATCAAATAGCTGCTGATGCCCAATGTGCATCCCGTCAAATCCGCCGATCGCGATAGCTTCAACCTTTGACGAAGCCATAACACGTCTCCTGATTTCCCTCTTTTCCTGCGATGTGCGCTGTTTCTTTGGCAATCATCTTCCATCCTATCAACGCGCACGTATCTTCAAAACGGATCATCGCTTTACCGATGGCCTGATTATCTTTGACAACACCGTTTTTATCCCGCTTGACTTCACGTCCTACTTGAAATTGAGGTTTAAATAAAATGACAATATAACGAGAGCTGACTCGGTCAATCGAATCGAGTATTAATTCCAAGGGGATAAAAGCAACATCACACGTCACGATATCATACGTCTTTTCCGGCGAAAAATTGCGAATATCGGTGTTTTCAAATACAGTGACTCTCTCATCACTGCGTATGGACGGATGGAGCTGATCACTCCCTACATCCACGCACGTCACATGAGCTACACCCTCTTCGAGAAGCACTTGCGTAAATCCGCCCGTACTGGAGCCTATATCTAACGCATCTAAACCGCTCAAATCCCATTGTGTAAACGGCAAAAACCCTTTAAGCTTGATCGCTGAACGGCTCACGTATTGCGCCACCCCTGAAATCTCGACCTTCATCGTCTCATCGGCTTCGAACGATACTTTATCAATGATTTTTCCATCCACACTTACCGCATGATCTTTTATCAGCTGCTGTGCCTTATTTCGGCTCTCTGTAAGCCCTATTTCTACTAAATAACTGTCTAAACGCATTCTTTTCCTTTTAAAACCAGGTAACCACTTGAAGATCAATCGCTGTCAATCTTTTTAAATATTTAAAATTATACCTTTTATCACCCATAAGCAATTGTGAATGGATCAAAATTGCGCTACCATTTCATAAAAATAGGGAAATATATTGAAATTGACACACGTAGTGATCATCGGCGGCGGATACGGCGGACTTCGGGCGCTCGAATCTCTTGCCAAACACACCCACATCACCTTAACCCTAATCGATAAAAATCCCTACCATTATATGCAAGCCGAGGTGTATGATTTTATTGCCAATAAAGTCGATATGTCTCATGTGATGATCGATCTCCCCTCCTTATCCAAAAGCTTTGCTACGGTTCGCTTTTTATGTGAAGAGGTCAGTGGCATCGATCCCATCCACAATCAAATCATCACATCAAAACAATCGATACCCTATGACCAGCTCATTATTGCAACCGGAAGTCGAACCTATTTTCCGGATTTTATCCCCGGACTACGCAATTATACACACGGGGTAAAAAATATCCCCGCTGCGTTGGAATTCAAGCAACAATTTGAAAAAGCACTCTATGATCGAATCGAAGCCCAAAGCCAAAGCTGTGACGTAAAGCCTTTTAATATCGTTATCGGCGGTGCGGGGCTTTCAGGGGTAGAGATTGCAGCAGAGATGGCGGCGTATGCCAATTCTTTTTACCAAAATGGCAATTTTGGATGCCGCGGCATCGATGTTTACCTCATCGATGCGTATGAAAGCATCCTTTTTGGAATGGATCCGTTTTTGATTGAAAGCGCCTATGAGAGACTCATCAAACTGGGTGTTCATGTGTGGCACAATAACCGTATCAGCGAAGTACGAGAGCGAGAAATTCTTCTCGATAATGGTCAAATTTTAAACTTTGAATTTATGATTTTTACAGGAGGAATCGCCGCATCGACACTCACCAAATATCTCGGATTTGAAACAAACAACAAAGGGCATTTGATTGTCGATGAGAATCTCAACATTCCGAGCTATGATAACATTTACGCGATCGGCGACATAACCCAAGCGTTAAACGAAGAGGGAAAATTTATCCCCCCTACCGCACAGTTGGCGGAGCGTGGCGGTGAACACGCAGCACGAAATATCCTATCCTCCCTAAAAGGGAAACAAAAACAGCCGTTTCGTTTTAAAAATCAAGGGGTGATGATCGCCCTTGGCGGTGAATACGGTGCGGGACTTCTCCCAGGCGGGATTAAAGTCAAAGGCTATCTCGCCTATTTAATCAAAAAGACTATTTTTACCCTCTACACTCTCCCCTTGCGCCGAAGAAGTGCTATCGGAAAGCGACGTTAGAGATAATTTTAACGAGGAAGGAGCAAAAGCCCCTTCCTCTACGCTAGCCACTATGGCACTAAAGCTTGCCTCTACGAGGCAGAAATTTTCTCCCGAAATTCACTCTCGGTGAGTAATGTAATCCCTAAATCAACCGCTTTATCGTATTTGCTCCCCGCATCTTCGCCGTAAATCACAAAATGGGTCTTTTTCGACACCGATGAAGCGACTTTTGCCCCCAAATTTTCCAATATATCTTTGATAACATCTCTCGAAACGCTCATAGCCCCCGTTACTACAACCGTTTTGTCTTTGAAAGGATTTTCAACCGCTACTTTTTTAACCGGCTCAATCGGAACTAATACTTCTCGCAGGGCGTCGATCTTCGCACCGTTGACACGGACAAATTCCAGCACCGATTCGACCATCTCTACGCCGAATCCCTCAAGCACCAAAATATCTTCTCGATTCGCCTTGTCAAAGGCAGTTCCAAATGCCGAACATAACGTTTTGGAAGCGACTTCCCCGATGTGTTCAATCCCCAGAGCATTGATAAAGCGCCAGCAATCGCACCCCTTTGCCGCTTGTATCGCGTCCAAAAGGTTTTGGCTCTTTTTTTCTTTAAACCCTTCAAGGCTGAGAAGCTGTTCCAGTGTCAAACTGAAAAGATCGATCAACTCTTTTACCAATCCAGCTTCATGCAATGCCAAAACGATCTTGTCTCCCAACCCGTCGATGTTCAAACACGGTTTTGAGGCAAAATAGATGATTGAATTTACCACCCTCGCTTCGCAACCCAAGTTTTGGCATTTGATTAATGCCCCCTCATCAAGCAGTTCGCTGTTACAGACGGGACACTGTTTCGGCCGATCGATCACCGTCTCACTTCCATTGCGCTCTGCTGTAATTACTTTTATAATCTTAGGAATAACATCGCCGCTACGCAAGATGATCACTTTGTCCCCGATGCGGATATCTTTACGGGCTATCTCGTCAAAATTGTGCAGCGTTGAGCGTTCAACCGTCACCCCCTCGATATCGACAGGCTCGACGATGGCAACGGGAGTCACAACACCGCTGCGCCCTACTTGGTAGATTACCTCTTTGAGTGTCGTGAGTTTCTCAATGGCGGGAAATTTGTACGCGGCCGCCCAACGAGGATTTTTCACCGTGTAACCTAACTCGTCTTGCACGGCAATGGAATCGACTTTGATCACCATCCCGTCCAACAGCATCGCAAAATTATCCCGCTCAACGCGCATCTCATGATAAAACGTCTCGATCTCATCGGCACTCACACATATATGGGTCATGTGGGGGTTACGGAATCCCAACGCATACACCCATTCCATCCGTTCACTCAGATTTGAGATATCCAATGTATTTGCCCCGATCCCATACGGCATAAAAACCAACCTCCGAGAGGCGGTGATACGGGTATCGAGCTGTCGCAGACTCCCAGCTGCTGCATTGCGCGGATTGGCAAACAGATTCTCCCCGCTTTTGAGCCGTTCTTCATTGATCTTCTCAAAATCCTCCTTGAAGATGACCACTTCGCCCCGTATTTCTATGCGCTCTTGGTAGTCGATCGTCAGAGGAATACTCTGTATCGTTTTGGCATTTTGAGTAACATCTTCTCCTATCGTCCCATCACCACGGGTAATGGCTTGTATCAGCGCACCGTTGTCATAAATCAGATTCAAACTCGCCCCGTCAAACTTCGGCTCGCTGTAAAACTTCACATCGCCGTAGACTTTGGTGATCCGCTCGACCCATTTATCCAGCTCTTCTTTGTTAAAAAGATCTTCCAAACTCCACATACGGCTGAGATGATGTGCTTTGTCAAACTTATCCTGAGGCTGATCCCCTACACGCTGTGTGGGTGAATCGGGGATAATTTCATCGGGATATGCTGACTCATACGCTACAACGATGTGATAGAGACGGTCATACTCTTCATCCGTCGTGATAGGGTCGTCAAGTACATAGTAGTGATAGGAATATTTTTTGAGTTGTTCTATGGCGGTTTTATAGTCGGTTTGGGTCATTTTTTATTGTCCATTTTTTATTGCTTGCTTGATTATTGGTGAAACAATTTCAGAATTTATACCACGTTCTTGACAATACGTTGACTGAAGCCATAACGAAAGTTGCTTTTGTCCTTTACTTGCATTGCATCCACAACAACAAAGCGCAATATTTTCTCTCGTGATGATTTTGGCATCATTTATTATATGTTCCCAGCTCGCAGCAGTTTTTTTAGAAACTTTAGCAGGTGTAAATTCAATCCCGCAATAAACGCACTTTTTATCTCTTTCTCTAACTTCTTTTTCTAGCAAAGCAGGGATATTCCAATTATTTGCCATTATTTATCCTTCTTCATTTCTAGTTCCCACTTTTCAAGTGGTGACTTTCCCGAGTAGGAATATACAGCACCAATCTGCATTAAACAAACAAGAGTTAACATGTTTTTAAAGATTTTACTATGAAACGAGAAAGTTAGCAAGGAAAAAAGGGATGGATTCCCAATCAAATTGAGAATGACGACGGGTGTTTCGTTCGTGGTGAGCTTGTCGAACCATGAATCCGCACACCCTTCGACAGGCTCACCACGATCGGAAAGCTAAATGACGGACACTCTTAGAGTCGTACAATCTTCGCCCCAAATCCCCTAAAGATGCAGAGGGGCATCGGAGAGGCATAGGCTAAAAAAAGGAGCCTGACCCCCTTATGTTTTAGTCTCTGCCATGGCCTTTGTTCCCATGATCATTACCTCTGCCTTTGTTCCCATGATCATCATCTCTGCCTCTGTCCTGGCGGTCATGCCCGCGATCACGATGTTTTTCTTGATAACGTGGGACATATTCGCGTTCGTACCAGTCATCCTGCACAAATAAGACCCGCTCGCCGCAAGCGTGATACTCGTGACAATGCTTCTTCCAATTTTTGGCATGCCCTGGTGGGACACGCAGATAGACCGGCTGGCGATTCATCGATATCTCCCGCTCAACGATTACCGGTTGACTGTAGAGCACCCTTGGCTGCGGGAAATCGCCGATGTTAATTTGGCCATAGAATCCAGGCTGGCCGATGCTGACCGAAACACCAACGTCAGCAGCGAGTGCTGGGAGAGTGAGAGTGGCAGCGGTAATTACCGCTGATATAAGAAAATGTTTCATTAGTATTCCTTTTTTTATAATATCTTTTTTTCTCGCTCCCACTCTCATGAGTGGGAGTCTATAGCGTCAGTCTGCATTCCCACTTTTCAAGTGGGAACGAAAAATCTTCTGATAGATGATCACTTCATCACATCCCTGCAAGAGCGCATCCGAGAGGCATAGGCTAAAAAGAGCCTATCACCCTTATGTTTTAGTCTCTGCCATGGCCTTTGTTCCCATGATCATTACCTCTGCCTCTGTCCCCATGATCATTATCTCTGCCTCTGTCCTGGCGGTCATGCCCGCGATCACGGTGTCTTTCATGATAACGCGGGACATATTCGCGTTGGTACCAGCCATCCTGCACAAATAAGACCCGCTCGCCGCAGGCATGATATTCGCGACAGTGTTTCTTCCAATTTCTGGCGTGGCCCGGCCGAACGTGCAGATAGACCGGCTGGCGATGCATCGATATCCCCCGCTCAACGATTACCGGTTGACTGTAGAGCACCCTTGGCTGCGGATAATCGCCGATGTTAATTTGACCATAGAATCCAGGCTGGCCGATGCTGACCGAAACACCAACGTCAGCAGCGAGTGCTGGGAGAGTGAGAGTGGCAGCGGTAATTACCGCTGCTATGAAAAAACGTTTCATTAGGACCCCTTTTTTATATAAAATTATCATATTATAACATAAAATAATATATTTTCAGATATTTTACTATGAAACAAGATACTTTAGAATACTCAATACCAACAGTAAAAAAAGTATCTCCTTAAAGACGTACGATCTTCGCCCCAAATCCACCCAGATGCTGAGGAGCATCGGTGAAACTTTTAAAATCATATCCTGCCAATGACCTCTACTTCCATAAAATGAAGTATCGTAAAAACGGACTTTTCAAACCGAGCATATTCTGTTAACATCTGCCTCTTTGTGAAATTATTCATGCGAGAAAAAATGAATCTTATTCCTGCCCGACTCTTTGGCGGTATACATTGCCATGTCGGCATTCTTGATTAAATCAAGAGAGGTACTTGCGTCTGCAGGGAAGATTGCAATGCCAACGGATGCTCCTACATGGAGCACTTCACCGAGAATCTCAATAGGCTCATTTATTGAGCTGACAACACGGTTGGCGATATACGTAATTTCGTCTTTTCCTTTTGGATTGTTGAGAACGACTATGAACTCGTCGCCCCCAACTCGGGCGACGGTATCGGACTCTCGTACCAGTTCCAGAAGCCTTTTCGCTACTTCTTTTAACAGGTCGTCCCCAACATTGTGACCAAACTGATCATTTACGAGTTTGAATCCGTCAAGGTCGATAAACATCAGCGCCAGATCGCACGGTTCACGATTGGAATTGATAAGTCTTTGGTTTATCCGATCCATCAGCAAGGTACGATTCGGCAAATCGGTCAGGGCATCGTGAAAAGCCAAGTGTTTTATATGCTCATCTTTACGCCAAAAAGCAGTAACGTCACTGAATACCGATACATAGCGAATAGGTTCACCATCCACATCGCGAACCATACTGATGGACATACGTTCCAAATAAAGGTCCCCGTTTTTACGTCGGTTCCATATCTCCCCATTCCATTGACCCTTAGTTGTTATCTGCGCCCACATGGAGGTATAAAATGCCCGATCGTACTGGTTAGATTTAAAAATGCGGGGGTTCCGTCCGATCGCCTCCTCAGCCGCATAGCCGGTTATCTCGGAGAAAGCAGGGTTAACTGACAGAATAGTCCCATCGGTATCGGTGATCAAAACTCCTTCGAGCGTGTTCTTAAAAACGCAGGCAGCCAGTTCGAGTTTCGCCTCGGTTTCTTTGAGAAGAGTCACCTCACTGGACTGAATTGCAAATCCTTTGACCGTACCATCGACATCGAAATCGGGGATATAGTGCCCGATGATATGACCTACGTTTCCACTGGCTTTATTCAAAGTCCGCTCAAAACGCTGATGTTCACCGGCCAGTACTCGGTGAATATGGGGTTGGTTCAGGGCAAAAAGGTGCTCGCCTGCCAGATCCTGAAACGTCATACCAACAATCTCTTCAGGCGACTTACCGAACCACTCACGGTAGGCATTGTTAGCATAGCGGCAATGCAAATCCCTGTCCCAATAGCCGATCATATTAGGCACATTATCGACAATAGAGTGAATGAATTGCTCACGTTCGATACTGCTCTTCAATATCGATTCGGTCTCCTTTAGTCTCTTACTCATACGCTGCACGACTTCAACAAGGTAGGCAATAAAACTGGAAGTGAGGAGAAAAATGGCCATTTCCAGAAGGTCAAAGCGGTTCTCAATAAAAGGGTGCATAGCAAATAGCGGCCACAGAAATATGACCGCAAGACAGGCAAGCACCGTTGCCAGTAAGCCGGTGTAAAATCCCGCATAGAGTGCGGCTGCTATCACCGCAGGATAAAATGTCAGCCAGGCGAGTTCCGACCCTAACGCCTGCAGCGGCCACACCCTCAAGGCTGCGGCCACGCTTACGAGTACGAATGCCGCGAAAGAATACTTGAGGTGTTGTGTGACAGCCGCTTTATTTAGCCACTGACTTTTTTTCGTTGTGAGATTCATATTTTATCTTTGGACATAGTCTTTCGATCTCCGATACTAGTCTATGACTATCATTTGGCTAACCATCTTACAAATTTTAACAAAATAACATATATTACGAAAATTCTACTATGAAACAAAAAAATATGCAATACAAAATATAGGAAATAAAAAAAAGCGGCATCTCCCCTTTTTCCTATATAATTCGCCGTAAAGGATCAGAACATGGCTATCGACAACTCATTGTATCACACAACAGAGGATACCTATTAAGATGCTAGAACCCTACTATCTAGGTCTATTAGCCCAATTCATTCTAGCTATCTCCATTCTCCCTTATACAATCAGCATCTTTCGGGGTACCGTCAAACCCAACCGTATTTCCTGGTTTATCTGGAGTGTGATCGGTTTTGCCTTTTGGCTGATCACCCCTGAGAGCGCCGATCATGTCACAAAGATGCTCACCGTCATTTTTTGGATCAATCCGACACTGATCTTTGTATTAACCCTCTTTAAAGGAGAGAACCTCAAACCTGACACTTTGGAAAAGTTCTCTCTGCTTGTGGGACTCTCAGCCATTGTAGTTTGGCTCATCTACAGAGACAGTTCGGGGGTCTTACCCACTGTTATAGCCATAGCTGCAGATTTTTTCGCCCTCTTACCGACACTGCGCTTTGTGATAGCATCTCCCGATGAGGAGGCACCGCTGGCATGGATCTGCTTTTTTCTGGGATCATTCATCGCCATTTTTGGAATCGAACACTATACGCTGGAGAGTCTGTTGCTGCCCGTCTATATGACTATCGGGACCTTTTTGGTCGTCTTTCCGCTGATACGCTATCGGATCAGGATGAAAATTCCAGTTCGGTATTGGATCGTCTGATTCACCTGAGCCCCTAATCTTGTACAAAATAATTAGATTCGTTTGCTGTCTCTTGTTTGACTTTCCACATATATAATTCGTCTCAACTGAACAAGAATACCCGTAAAGGACGATAGTTAAACGCCATGAATGACACTTTTGCACCTGTAAAAACCCTGAGCGATCTGGCAAGCTTGGCAGATTATTCGCTCACAGATACCCTTACCCCGGATCCTGAGGCAAGTGCAGACGGTGTCGATCACTCTCCGCGACAAGTCTTCTCCGGTCACTATGTCCCCGTAAATCCTACCCCCATCAAAGAGCCGCACTACATAGCCCACAGTCAAACTTTTTTTAAAGAACTTGGCTTCGATGACACCCTGGCAACTTCTGAGGATTTCATGCGGATGTTTTCAGGCGATACTTCGCAACTGCCAAAGCCTTTACGCACTCAAGGCTGGGCGACGGGCTATGCCCTCTCCATCTACGGCACCGAATATTACCAGCAGTGTCCCTTCCAAACAGGCAACGGCTACGGAGACGGTCGTGCCGTTTCCATCTTAGAGGCTAACATCAACGGAAAACGCTGGGAAATGCAGCTAAAAGGAGGCGGAAGAACCCCTTACTGCCGCGGAGCCGATGGACGTGCGGTATTGCGTTCAAGTATACGAGAGTTTTTGGCACAGGAGCATATGCACGCACTGGGCGTACCGACTTCACGTTCATTGACGCTGTACACCTCGAAATCCGAGACCGTAAAACGCCCATGGTTTAATCAAGACTCCTATTCCCGAGACCCTGAAGTGATGATCGAAGAGGACGTTGCGATCACTACACGGGTCGCCCCCTCATTTCTTCGGGTAGGTCAGATAGAGCTTTTCGGCCGTCGTGCCCGTAAAAACGAGCATCCAAAAGCCCTAAAAGAGCTGGAGCAAATCGTACTGCACGCTATTGAGCGCGAATACAGCGACGTCATCGAGCCTCATTTACCACTGGAAGAAAAAGTGCTCTTGCTTGCTATTCACTTCCGCAACCGTCTGACCTCGCTGGTGGCCAACTGGATCCGCGTAGGCTATTGCCAGGGTAATTTCAACAGCGATAACACTGCCATAGGTGGATTTACCCTCGATTACGGCCCGTTTGGATTTATCGATATGTTCGATCCCAAATATCAGCCGTGGACGGGCGGCGGAACCCACTTCTCATTTCTCAATCAGCCACAGGCGGCGGAACGCAATTTCCATATGTTTTATTCGGCACTCAAACCGCTGGTGGAGTCAAACCCGGATGTTGCGGCTCAGCTTGATGCTATCCGACAGGGCTTTGATAAAGTAATGGATGAAAAAATGGAAAAGATGTGGGCAGTAAAATTGGGGCTTGAGACCTTTAATGAACCGCTCTTTCGAGAGCTCTTCATGCTGATGGTACAAACGCATGTCGATTATACGCTTCTTTTCCGTGAGCTCTCATCAATACCTGCTGAGATCAGCCCGCTTCTCAAAAGCTTCTATGATGAGACTTTGCTCAACGAACAGCTTCTTAAACAATGGTCGCAGTGGCTGGAAAAATGGAGATCGCTCATCGATGCCGCTACTCCTGAAGTGCGCGCAAAACTCTCAGCGCAGATGAAACGGGTCAATCCGAAATATACATTGAGAGAGTGGTTCCTCGTCCCTGCCTATCAGCAGGCCGAAAATGGAGACTATACGCTGATACATGAACTGCAAGAGGTGATGACACATCCCTACGATGAGCAGTCCATTGAAATCGAGAAGAAATACTATCGGGAAAAACCTTCCCACTTCTTTGACATCGCCGGCATATCGCATATCAGCTGTTCGTCGTAATTGACAATCTAGGGTTCATTATTTAAGTATTAGTTATATAGAATTGTTATATATTAAAATTATAAATAAAATAAAAGATGGTCATTACTATGAAAAACTCTATTATACTCAAAGCATTTAGTGGTGATGACGTTCCTGAGCATGCAGATTTGTTGTATTCATCATTCAATAGCTGGTATTGGAAGCACGGCTGGCTGAATTTGAAACCAAAGACATTAAACTTCAGGTAATTGGGGATTTTAAAACAAAACATAACCAGCAAATTATGGAAAATACC
>JBBQNL010000028.1:0-19273 GCA_038329855.1 Campylobacterales bacterium | reverse complement strand
GGATTATGTCTAAAAACGATGCTAAAGGGATTGAAGCACGCACGATGATGGCAAAAGCATCGGGTACATCGCTCAAAGAGTATCAGTCACAGCTCGCAACAACCAAGATGTTTTACACCGCTGCTGAAGCCCAAAAGTTTACGGAAGATGCAAAACTCATCACAACGATGGGAGAAGTGAGCAAGTTTTCATATGCCCATGGATTGCTAGGGAACAAAGCGAAAAATGCGAACTTTATCGGGATGACATTTCCGGCTAATAAAGTGCTCGGAAATCCAAAAAATATGAAGCTTCGATTTGATTCGCAGTACATGAAGCAAGCGGCTGAAGGGAAACTGTAAAAAATGCGCCTGATCAATCTGGATGCAGGACGGTTCTCACCGCTTTTAAAAATCCTGCCGTTTGTGATCCTGGGATTGATCTATTGGATTGCTGCGGATGCACGCCATGCATTGAATCCGGAAGATAAGCTTCTTCCTACGTTTGAAGCCATTGGGGATGCCATCAAGATTATGGTGATGGAGCCCGATGAGATGACGGGTGAAGCGATCTTGTATACCGATACGGTTGCCAGTTTGTCTCGGATTGCACAAGGTCTCGGGATCGCTACAGCCATTGGTCTGATTTTGGGAATCGTGCAGGGGAGCTTGCCCCTTTTTAGAACGCTGTTGTCCCCGTTTTCTTCAGCGGTATCGTTGATACCTCCTATTGCGATATTGCCCATATTATTGGTGATATTCGGGATGGAAGAATCGGCAAAAGTGGCACTGATCGTCATCGGTGTTGCCCCGTTTTTGGTTCGTGATACGCAGCAACGGTCTATGGAACTTTCCGAAGAGCTGCTGATCAAGGTACAAACACTTGGGGCATCGACGTGGCAGATTATTTTACGGGTGGTATTGCCGCATGTGTTGCCACGGCTTTTGGATGCGTTGCGTCTTTCGCTGGGTTCGGCATGGCTTTTCTTGATCACGGCAGAGGCGATTGCATCGTCGGAAGGTTTAGGATACCGAATCTTTTTGATGCGCCGTTACATGGAGATGGATGTGATCTTGCCGTATGTCGCATGGATCACACTGTTGGCATTTCTGATGGACTTGATTTTGGCCGTGATTATCCGTAAAGCGTTTCCATGGTACCGAAAGGAGAAAAAATGAGTTATCTGCAAATACGTAATGTATGGAAAACTTACGCTGACAATGTGATTTTAGAAAAACTCAATTTTTCCATTGATAAGGGGGAGTTTTGTACCCTGATCGGACCTTCCGGATGCGGTAAGAGTACTTTTTTACGGATGCTTTTGGGACAGGATACGCCATCACGTGGAACTATTTTGCTGGAGGGTGAACCTCTCTCCAATGAGCCTGGAAGTGATCGGGGGGTCGTATTTCAAAAATACACCCTTTTTCCGCATCTCAAAGCGCTGGAAAACGTGATGCTGGGGTTGGAGATGGAACATTCACCCTTGTTGGGAAAAGCATTTGGTTCTGCACGTCGTCTAATCAGGGAAGAAGCCATGGCAATGCTGGAGTCGGTCGGGCTTGAACAATCCGCCCAAAAATATCCTTCTGAACTCTCAGGGGGGATGCAGCAGCGTCTCTCGATTGCACAGGCATTGGTAAAAAAGCCGAAAATCCTTTTGCTGGATGAGCCTTTTGGGGCACTTGATCCCGGGAGTCGAGCGGATATGCACGTGCTGGTACGTGGTCTATGGAAAACGTACGGGCTGACCGTGTTTATGGTGACGCATGATGTGAAAGAGGCGTTTGAATTGGGGACACGGCTGTTGGTCTTTGATAAGGTTCGAAATGATCCACAAGCACCCAATGCGTACGGTGCGACGCTGGTCAATGATATAAAACTGGATAGAAATAAACGAAAATACAAAGGAGAAGAGTATGTCAATATTAATGAAACCATTATCGCCTGAAACAGTTCTCTTTGATGAGGTTCTGCCAGGAGGGGGACGCTGGTCTAAAATCATCCGAAAAGGGCAGCTTCTTCGGATTGTAAATACCGAAGGAACAAGCGGTCTTTCGGCACTGTTTTACAATGTCCATGAACGCACTGAGCGGTACAACGCGGCCGATACGGTCAAGATACAGTACAACGCGTATCTTAAACAAGGCAATTCTCTCTATTCCGATATGGGACGGATTTTGATGTCGATTGTAACGGACAGCTGCGAAACGCACGATACGGTGTGCGGCTATACGATGGCTTCGAATATCCAAGCGCACTGCGGGCTTGGAAACTATCAGACCAAACGCAACTGCTATTACAAAAATGATTTTGATAATTTTCTCGTGGAACTGGGAAAATACGGGATGGGACGCCGCGATATCATGCCGTGTTTAAACCTTTTTGCCGATACAAAAATCGGTGAGAGCGGAGAACTGATCTTTCGTGAGGAGAGCGTGCCTGCGGGAAGCTTTATCGAGCTGCGTGCAGAGATGGACGTATTGGTGATTCTCTCCAATACGGTACACGTTTTAAGTACGGACACCTCATATGATGTAAAGCCTGTCAGTCTGATCGTTTATCAAGGGGACGAAGTGGCATTGGATGATCCGTGTGTGATCGATTCTGAACGTAGCGAGCGTGCGTTTGTAAATACCCGAAATTATATGAAACAGTTTATACAAGGAGGGCAAAATGTCTGAGATGATTTACGATGAGACGATCCCTGCCGGAGAACCATGGTACAAAGTGGTAAAAGCGGGAGAGGTATTGCGTATCGTCGATTTGGAAGGGTGCCAGGCAGTCGATACCCTTTTTTACAATGCCAATGATGTCACCGAACGATACAGTGCTCCCCAAACCATTGTACGTCAAAAAAATATCTTTGTCGAGACGGGAACCGAGTTGGTTTCCAATCTGGGAAATACGATGATGAAAGTGATCAGTGATACGTGTGGGCGTCATGACACCCTTGGCGGTGCGTGCAGTGCTGAGAGCAATACCGTTCGCTATGCATTGGACAAACTCGATATGCATTCGTGCCGTGATAATTATCTGTTGGCACTGGGGCAAATGGGGATGGACAAGCGTGATCTCGTGAGCAATATCAATTTTTTCATGAATGTTCCGGTAGAAGCGGATGGAAAGCTGGCAATCATCGATGGAATATCGGCTCCGGGAAGTACTTTGGAGCTGTTTGCGGTGATGGATACATTGGTCTTAATATCCAATTGTCCGCAGCTTAATAATCCATGCAATGCCTTTAACCCTAGTCCTGTTCGATTAAGTATCTATAAACCTGTTTAATAATCTATAAATTTTTCACGTGAGGAAATAAAATGTTTGCCAAAGTACTGATAGCTAACCGTGGGGAAATAGCGTGCCGTATTATTCGTACCCTTAAAAAGATGAAGATCGCCTCCGTTGCGGTCTATTCGCATGCGGATGCCGGATCACTTCATGTGATGATGGCCGATGAATCCGTGTGTTTGGGTGAACCGCCTGCCAAAGAGAGTTATTTGGATATCGAAAAAATTATCCAAGCGGCGAGAGATACTGGAGCGCAGGCGATTCATCCTGGATACGGATTTTTGAGTGAAAATGCGGCATTCGCCCGCCGATGTGCCCAAGAGGGGATCGTTTTTATCGGTCCAACACCGCAGCACATGGAGGAATTTGGTCTCAAACATACGGCACGCTCTATGGCAAAAGCACATGGAGTTCCGCTATTGCCAGGTACTGAACTTCTTGAAAGTGTTGAAGAGGCATTGAGAGCTGCTGCAGAGATTGGGTATCCGGTGATGCTAAAAAGTACCGCAGGCGGTGGCGGAATCGGAATGCAGCTGTGCTACAGCGCCCAAGAGCTGCAAAACGGGTATGAATCGGTTGGACGTCTCAGCAAGAGCAATTTCAGCCAAGGCGGCATTTACCTCGAAAAATTTGTAGCCTCTGCCCGTCATATTGAAGTACAGATCTTCGGTGATGGAGAAGGGGACGTTATTGCATTGGGCGAGCGAGACTGTTCGCTTCAGCGTCGTAATCAAAAGGTGATTGAAGAAACACCGGCTCCTGGACTATCGGAGGAAATTCGAGAACAGTTGAAGAGTGCTGCGATCCATTTGGCCTCTGCTGCTTCGTACAAATCAGCAGGAACGGTAGAGTTTGTCTACGACACATTGGAAGAAAAGTTTTATTTTCTCGAAGTCAATACACGGTTGCAAGTGGAACACGGGGTAAGCGAAGAGATCTACGGAGTCGATTTGGTTGAGTGGATGATTCTTGAAGCCTCAGGTGAACTGGGTGAGACGCTGAAAAAAGAGTATACAAGCAACGGTCACTCGATCCAAGTACGCGTTTATGCCGAAGATCCGCTGAAAAATTTCCAACCCAGTTCCGGACTATTGAGTGAGGTGATTTGGCCCGATGGGGTACGATGCGAGACATGGATTGAACGCGGGAGTGTGATCTCTCCTTATTACGATCCGATGATTGCCAAGATCATTGTCCATGCATCAACACGTGATGATGCCATCGAGTCAATGTTGAGTGCACTCAAGGAAACAACGCTGTATGGGATTGTGACGAATCTCGGGTATTTGCAGTATGTCTTAGGTCAAGAGGTCTTTGCAAAAGGTGAGCAGACCACCAAATATTTGGGGACTTTAGCCTATGCACCCTCAATTGTCGAAGTGATCAAACCGGGAACCCATACCACGATACAATCAGCACCCGGACGAATCGGCTATTGGGATATCGGTGTCCCTCCTTCAGGTCCTATGGATTCGCTCTCGTTTCGATTGGGTAATCGCCTTTTAGGTAACGATGAAAAAGCTCCGGGATTGGAAATGACCGTTACTGGATCGACACTGAAATTTCATTTTCCGACGCGAATCGTATTGACCGGGGCCGTGATGAAGGCACAGATCAATGGGATGGATGTCTCTTATTGGGAGACGATTGAAATAAATGCAGGTGATGTTCTTAAGATGGGGATTATCGAAGGCTCAGGTGCCCGTACCTATTTGTTAATCGATGGAGGGTTTGATGTACCGGAATATTTGGGAAGTACGGCAACATTTACCCTTGGAGAGTTTGGTGGTCATGCAGGGAGAATCTTACAAATCGGCGATCAGCTGACGACTCTTTCAACCGTATCCGATAAGTCTTGTGCCGTATTGGATGCTCAATTGCGTCCCCAGATGTCAAAAGAGTGGGAAATAGGGGTGATTTACGGTCCGCATGGCGCACCTGATTTTTTCAAAGAGGAGTATATTGAGACCTTTTTTGCCACAGATTGGGAAGTACACTACAACTCCAATCGTACGGGAATCCGTCTCATCGGTCCTAAACCGCTTTGGGCACGTGAAGACGGCGGAGAAGCAGGATTGCACCCCTCCAATTTGCATGACAATGCTTATGCTATCGGTACGGTCGATTTTACGGGAGACATGCCGGTGATTTTAGGTCCCGATGGGCCGAGTCTGGGCGGTTTTGTCTGTCCGGTCACCATTATCGGTGCTGAGTTATGGAAGATGGGGCAGTTGGGACCCAAAGACAGAGTTCGATTTGTCCCCGTGACGTATGACGATGCCGTTGTCATGGAGCGTGAATTGGAGGAGAAGATTGCAACACTCAATGGGGTTTTGCCTGTATTGCCGGTTTCAACCATTACGAATCCGATCGTAGCCACAATCGCTGCCAATGATTGCCATGATGCCGTCAATATACGTTTGTCGGGGGATCATTATGTATTGATCGAATTTGGCCCTATGGAGCTTGATCTCACCTTGCGATTTCAGGTTCATGAACTGATGCGCCGTCTCAAAGTTGCGAATGATCCACGTCTGATCGATATGACACCTGGGATTCGGTCATTACAGATCCATTATGAGAGTCAAGAGTTGCCTCTGAGTGAACTGCTGACTAAAATCGAGAGCGAACTCTCCCAAATGCCCGCAACGCGTGACATTATTGTCCCTAGCCGAACCGTGTATCTCCCATTGTCGTGGGATGACTCAGCAACGAAGCTAGCGATTGAAAAATACATGCAATCCGTACGTGATGATGCGCCATGGTGCCCGAGTAATATCGAGTTTATTCGACGTATGAACGGCTTGGAAAGTGTACAAGATGTTCAAAATATTCTTTTTGAGGCAGAATATCTGGTGATGGGACTGGGGGATGTCTATTTGGGAGCTCCCGTGGCGGTTCCTGTCGATCCGCGCCACCGTCTGGTTACGACCAAATATAATCCGGCACGTACATGGACCCCTGAAAATGCGGTCGGAATCGGCGGAACGTATATGTGTGTTTACGGGATGGAAGGTCCTGGCGGATATCAGTTTGTCGGACGAACGGTACAGATGTGGAATCGTTATAAATCGACCCATGATTTCAAGGCGGGAAAACCGTGGCTTTTGGAGTTTTTTGACCGCATCCGTTTTTATCCTGTTTCAGAGGAAGAATTGCTTCAGATGCGAAAAGATTTTATTAACGGGACTTTTTCTTTGAGAATCGAAGAGGGGGAATTTTCATTGGGAGAATATCTCGGATTTCTTGAAGACAACAGCGAAGACATTGCCGCATTCAAAAAGATTCAGCAAGACTCTTTTGGTGAAGAACGAAAGCGTTGGGAAGCCTCCGGTATCTCTGCTTATGTCAGTGAAACGCTCGAAACCAATGATGAGTCTGATTTTGCGGAAGTTCCTGCCGGATGTGAGGCAATTGCGAGCTTCCTCTCCGGGAATGTCTGGGAAATTAGCGTAAAAGTAGGCGATCGTGTTCAGGAAGGTGATACTCTCGTCGTGATTGAAGCCATGAAATCCGAAGTGATGATTGAATCTCCCGTAGAGGGAGAAGTGGTACAGATTTTGTGCGCTCAAGGGGACACCGTCCATACTGGAAATACCCTTGTGATACTCAAAACAGAGGGTATGTGATGAACAGCTGGGCTTTACTTGGATTGGCGATATTACTTGAGGTTGCCGGAACGACATCGATGAAGCTCTCGGATGGGATGCAGAAAGTTTTTCCGACGGTGATGATTTTTGTCTTTTACGCCATGGCTTTTGTGTTGATGCCGTTTGTGATGAAGAAAATTGAGATGAGCACGGTCTATGCGATCTGGACAGGTGCGGGAACGGTCATGGTGACCATTATCGGGATCGCGTATTTCAGTGAATCTTCCAATGGATTCAAACTGGCGAGTATCGGACTCATCGGGCTTGGGGTCATTGGGCTTCATTTGGCCCAGCGCAGTTCTCAAGGAGGTGTAGGATGAAGACATTAAAAAGAATCAATGATTATTTGCACAGTTATCGAGTGGAAGGCTGTTCTGTAAGAGAAGTCGTACAAAATTGTCTTGATTTATCAAACTCTTTTGATGATAAGAATATTTGGATTACTAAGGCTGATACGACATTCTTAGAACCCTATTTTTTACGATTGGAACAATGCGACCCCGCTTCATTACCTCTTTATGGTGTCCCATTTGCGGTAAAAGACAATATTGATGTCGCAGGGCTGCCTACCACGGCGGGATGCGCAGAATTTTCTTACGTCTCGTCACAGCATGCGTTTGTTGTTCAACAGTTGATCAATGCCGGGGCTATTCCTATCGGAAAGACCAATATGGATCAGTTTGCCTCAGGGTTGGTTGGTACTCGAAGTCCTTACGGGGAGGGGATTAATCTGTTTGATCCCCAGTACATTTCGGGGGGATCGAGTTCGGGTTCCGCATTGGCGGTTACGGCTGCACTTGTCCCTTTTTCATTGGGTACCGATACGGCAGGATCGGGGCGTGTTCCCGCAGCGTTCGGTAACATTGTAGGACTGAAACCGACACGGGGGGCGCTTAGTATCCGCGGTGTTGTCCCCGCCTGTAAAAGTTTGGATTGCGTCGCCATTTTCGCACAATCCTGTGATGATGCACAACGTGTTTATGATTTGTGCAGTAATTATGATGATCAAGATTCCTATTCTCGTGAAAAAAGCAGTTTAAACGTTTTTGGAGAGAGTTTTCGTTTTGGTGTGCCACGCGAAAACCAGTTGGATTTTTTTGGAAACAGTGCCTATAAAACCCTTTTTTGGGAGAGTGTTGAGCGATTAGAAACTTTGGGGGGAAGTCGAGTAGAGATTGATTTTACCCCTTTTATGGAAACAGCAAAATTGCTTTATCATGGGCCGTGGATTGCGGAGCGCTACTGCGGGATTAAAGAGTTTGCTATGACGCAAAGCGATGCGATGCTGGAGGTGACACGAGGAATTGTCCTCTCCGGTGCCAAGCCTACTGCGATGGATGCTTTTGAAGGATTTTACCGTCTCTCAGAACTCAAACGCAAGAGTGATGAGATTATGGGAAAAATTGACTTACTGGTCACTCCAACGGCAGGAACGATCTATACTCGAGAAGACGTTCGTAACAATCCTCTTGAGTTAAATACGAATCTTGGTTATTACACAAATTTCATGAATTTGCTGGATCTGTCAGCATGTGCTGTCCCTGCAGGATTTACACAAGATGGTTTACCGTTTGGTATCACACTGGCTGCACCTGCATGGAGTGAACATTCGCTTTTGGGTGTCGGTGCGAAGATGCACTCTGCATTGGGATACGCAAGCGGGCTTACTGAAACAACTAAACCTGAAATGGTTGTATTAGCCGTTTGCGGGGCACATATGTCAGGACTTCCTCTTAACCATGAATTGACGAGCAGGGGTGCCAAGCTGTTGGAAAAAACTTCCACCGCTTCCGTGTACCGATTTTTTGCACTGGAAAGTTTTACGCCGCCTCGTCCCGGTCTTGTTCACGTGAATGAGGGAGGAGCGTCGATTGACGTTGAAGTGTGGGAAATCCCTTCAGAACAGTTCGGTTCATTTTTCAACGGGATTCCTTCGCCGCTGGCATTGGGGAGTCTTATGCTGACTGATGGCAAAATTGTCAAAGGTTTTTTATGTGAAAGCTACGCGGTAGAGGGTGCAAAAGAGATTACAGCAATGAAAAGTTGGCGAAATTATTTGTAATTGCTAATCTCTAGTGGCTCGCAACTCAAAATGAATTAGACATTTTCCCCGTTAGGGAAAATATACCTATTTAGACCGCTCCAAAAGAGAGTTTACCCTGCGCTGTTTGGAATGATTTGATTTCCTCATACGTTTTGTCAGCGATACGAAGGTTGGTGCGTTTCATCTCATCACACACTGCATCTATTTTTTCTTTGTCCGACATCTTTTTCAAATCTCCTTTAGAAAGATCGGCAAGATCAATTAAATCGTTCCATACGGAACTCTCATCGAGAGCGTACGCATAAAAAGTGATCCCCTCGTAAACGAATTTACCTTTATTATTGATGTCAGAAATGAAGAGTAAATATTTTCCGTCAGGACTAAAGTAATCTTTGTATTTCGCAAAAAATCGCTCAAAATTATTGATGGTTTGGAGTTCGCATGCCAAGAAGTCAATGGTATCATTGTTGGTTGCCATCAGGACTTGTTTTACGATTTCTTTGGGCGGAAGGCTTTTATCGGCAGTGATCACTTTTCCCTCTATAACGACGAGACAGCCGCGATAAGCGTATTTATATGAATTGGTCGGATCGTTATAAACGATCATCCACTCGAGATTATTTTCGGCAATGTAGTCTTTAATTGACATGGGGATTCCTTTGGGTTTGTATAACACTCTCAATACAATTGTTGTTCTACCTTTTTTTGCTTCATTCGTACAAAATATGCATTTAGAGTTACAGAATAGGTAAAAGGAATCTCATGAACCCTCAAAGTGCTAAACGCTCCCTTGCTCATCTGTGTGAGCGCAAAGTCCCCGTGTTTTTATGGGGGCCTCCGGGAATCGGTAAATCCTCCATTGTCGCCCAAATAGCACGTGAAGAAGGGATTGGCTTTATCGATTTACGTCTTTCGCTTCTCGATCCGACCGATTTGCGCGGTATCCCGTTCTTTAACGCCAAAAATGACACGGCGATTTGGGCACCTCCCGCATTTTTGCCCGATGGTCGTGAGGAGCGAGGGATATTGTTTCTCGATGAGCTAAACACTGCAGCACCAATGGTTCAAGCCTCTGCATATCAGTTAATATTAGACCGGAAAATCGGGGAATACCGACTTCCTGACGGATGGGCGATTATCGCTGCAGGGAATCGTGAGAGCGATCGTGGGGTGGTATTTCGTATGGCGGCACCGCTGGCAAACCGATTTGTCCATTTGGAGATGGAGGCAAATGTGGAGGATTGGCGTAACTGGGCGATACGTTCCGAAATTGACCCCTCCATCATCGCCTACATCTCCCATCGCCCTGATGCACTCTTCGTCTTTAACTCTGAGAGCCGATCGTTTGCAACACCACGCACGTGGGCGTATGTCAATGATATTATGGCATCACAACCCGAAGAAGATTTGGTCATGCCGATGGTATCAGGGGCAATTGGTGAAGAGTTGGCGGCATCGTATCTGGGGTTTCGCATGGTAGCGTCACAACTGCCCGATTTGGATGCTATCATGGAGGGGACATGCATGGATATACCCAGCGACCTTTCCGCACTCCATATCCTCTGTACGGCATTGGCGATGCGGGTGAACGATTACATGGGGAGTAAGAAGCTCAATAATCTCATCACCTATTCGCTAAAACTTCCCGGAGAATTCGCAGTGATGATCATCCAAGACCTCCGAGCCCGTAAAATCGAGCTCGATCATTTGGAGAGCTGGCCGTTGTGGATGCGTCAGTTCAATACATTGCTACGTTAATGAATGCAGAAACGTTATTACTAAGAGCCAAAAGCCTCTTGACCGTGAAATATCCCTATTTTGGAATGCTCGCTTCACGTCTCAAACATGAACCTAGTGACACCCTCAGTGGTTATGCGAGCAACGGGGTACGATTCCTCTATAACGCCGATTTTTTAGAACGGCGCAGTGTAGAGGAGGTGATGTTTATCCTCACGAATGCCGTGATGCATCATGTCTTCTCCCATCAGCAACGCCGACTCAATCGCAGGGGAAAACTGTGGCAGTTAGCGACCGATTACGCGATTAACAATCTCCTCTCCAAAAGCGGTCTCACTATCCCAATGGGGGCGAATTACAACAAAGAATACGAGGGGATGTATGCCGAAGAGATTTACGACGCACTCAAAAATGATTTGAATCTGGGTGATAGCGGTGATGCCTTCGGTGAGAGTGCTGATACCGCTCCCGAAGCTTCAATGATGGAGCAAGAGGGTGATGATTCGCAGAGTTTTGGTAACATTGACGGCATTACGGATGAGCTTGATACTGGGGATGAGCTGCAATGGCAATACGCCGCATCAATCGCTCAAGAGGTGGCACAGCGCAAGGGGGCAATGCCGTTGGGATTAGAGCGATTGGGGAAAAAGATCAAGCCAAGCGACGTGGATTGGCGGTTCGAACTCTACAATGCCGTCAATCGCCACATGCGTAACAACTACGCCTTTATGCCTCCTAACAAAAAACACATTCATCGCGGTATTGCGCTTCCCTCTCTCACCAGTGATACCCTCAGTTTGTGTGTGGCTATCGATACCTCAGGCTCTATCGATGATCAGCTCTTGGGGGCATTTATGGAGGAGTTTAAAAGTATCATGCAAAACTTCCCCTCGGTCAAGATCGAACTCATCATCGCGGATGCCAAAGTCCATGCCCATCATACGTTTCAAGGGGGAGAGCGGATGGATTTTAAACTCAAAGGGGGAGGGGGAACCGACTACCGACCGACGTTCGATTACGTCGAGGCGAATTTGCCGATGACGACAATGTTGTTGTATTTCACCGACGGAGAGGGTTCATTTCCACGCATACCGCCAAACTATGAAGTGCTGTGGGCATTGTCAAGAGAAGCTAAAATGCCGTTTGGAAGAGCTTTGGTGGTATTTGATCAAAAATGATCGCTGTAATCGCAAGAACCGTCAATCTCGATGGTTTCACGGATGAATTTTTTTAAATCTTCCGCATATTGTATTAAGAGAGCAGAGTCGACCTCACATTTGGCCGCAATTATATTAATCTCCTCTAGGCTCACCTCAGGATGACGAAGTTTTGCAAACTGATCTGCATTAATCTCGATATGATGAGTTCCGGTGGGAGAGGAGAGGGTGAGTATCATCCCTCCATGCTCTGTAATGCTGTTTTGATCTGTTCAAGTGCTAGAGATTTGGCATTTTCAACCTCTTTGTTGTCCCACCAGTATTCGATAATAGCATGTTCGATCTGCTCGATTTGATCCATACGAAGGTTGGCAAACACTTCGTAGGAGTTTATTTCATCGGGATTAACCCCTTTATCTGCCGCAATTTTCCCAAGCGTTTCGACGATGCTCTCCTCGAGAGGTTTTGGGCTAATTTCTGTGCGGGCATGGTCGATCCAGGCGCAAATCTCATCCTCTAGGTAATCATGTCCCCATACTTGATAGCACAAAACTCGGGTGGGTGTGTAGATGATGGTGTGATCATCGGTTAAGACGTCGGATAATATTACTTTACCATCATAAATATACACTTCTAACCGTTCATTGTCCCGCAGTGTACACGAGCGCTCAAAGGCTATTTTGGCTTGTTTAAGTATTTCACTTTTTAGATTTTCATTCATTTTCTTCTCCTGTATTTAATTCATATAAGGTATATCGAGGTGTGAATCTCGATCACTGGTTTCATAAGCAAACGTATTCACTTCACGAATTGAGCCAAATCTCTTCTCCAGAACGATTCTCTGAAGAGGGTGAAGTGCTGATTCGTGAATGACTTGTTCTATTAGATGACGATAGTGCATCGTAATAATCGGATGCCAAGTGTGCTGACTTGCATTAACACGTTCAATAAAGAGCTGTAAAGCCTCACGATCATCACACTCTAATCTGGGAAGTTTACGTATTACATTTCGGACAAACTGTTTCGTAAAATAAGGCTCCACTATCTCTAGGAGCTTGGATGCCGCATCGATATCGGCACTGTTCTCACTGTAGCTGTAGGCGTAACGAAAATGTTCACAGACCGCTTCGGCATATTTGGGATAGTGCTGTAATACCATCACTAAATGGGTCAAATCCTGATCAATCAAAACCTGAAACAAGGTAATGGTGTTTTTACTCAAACTGGTCCAATGCGGTACACCGCTTGTGATCGTGTCATTATCCAAAATACGGCGGTATTGCTCGATTTGTGTAATGTCGGTCAGTAAGCGGGCTGTATTGGAAACAGTGTTCATGAGGCTATGATCTTAGCGTTGTGATAGTCCCATAACCGCTTGTAATGGCTATCAAGCTCGGAGAGGGTAGAATCGACTATTATAAGTTCATTGGTACGATTAAAACGCTTCGTATTGCTCTTATACCATTCTTCCATCTCAATTTTGAGAGCATTTCTCTTAGCGGCCGTTTGGGCGATTAGATGACGTATCTCTTCCATCTCTGCTGTTATGATGTATTCCATGTCGGTTCTTTTCGTGTAATTAGATTAATTTCCCTTATGCAATTTTTATTCTTTCATTTAGAACGGCAATTGCAAGAGTATTCATTAAAAAGAGTAACAATGGATGAATTGCGTACCCATTATCACTATTTTAGTAACGAAGAGGGGGACGGTTATGAAATTTATAGCTGTGACTTTCCCGATATCAAAGGGTATGGAGATACCTATGATGAAGCGATGAGTGATTTACGCAGAAATTTAAAACGAAATGAGGGGAATGTGATGGAAGAAGAGACATTGATGCAGCAGGCGATTAACGCATACGATAATAAAGATTTTATGAGTGCAAAGGCGATATGGGAATCTTTGAGTGATTCCAACTCCGATGCTATGGTGAATTTGGGGACGATGCATGTGAAAGGGTTCGGGACGGCTAAGAATATTCATAAAGCGTATGAGCTTTTCGAACGTGCGGCATCATTGGGGCATGAAACGGCAGCATTTTATCTAGGCGGAATGTATGAAAACGGAATCGGTGTCACCGCAAATATGGCAGAGTCGATTCGTCATTACACCGTGGCAGCCAATGGTGGTATGTCAACGGCACAGCTTAAACTCGGTATCTTGCTTCGAAATGATGACGTGCTTAGTTCGATGCAATGGATGATAAAAGCAGCTCATGCGGGAGAAGCTCAGGCGCATTCACTTTTGACGTATGTCAGTAATAAAAGTGATGACAATGACATAAATGTCGCATTTCGGATGATGGATTCCTCTTCTCAGCGTGCTAAAGTTGAAATGGTAATTACTGAAAATCTTGGCCCAATCCTCGCAAGCGATGGTGGCGGGGTAGAGTTGGTTAACTACCTAAGTGGTGATACCCCTGAAATCTGGCTGCGCTATTTGGGTGCGTGTTCGGGATGTCATCTGGGACCTACCTCAACGGCTGGGATGATTTTAGAGCAGTTTGAAAACGTTATCGATAAAAGAATCGTTATCTATCTTTGGTAGGAGCTTTACAATGAATACTTTAGTGGCACGGGTTGAGTCGATAAAAAGCGATGAATTTTTTAGCTGTATTAGCGTACGAATAGAAAATACCCTCTTTAAGCTTCTTAAAACCGAAACACCCAAATGGCTTCAAATCGGTGATGAGGTAGAGTGCCGTATTCAAGAGGCGGCTATCTCTATTTGCAAGGGTGCAAAAGAGGGGAGCGTTTCCATTGAAAATCATCTCTCTGGTGAATTACAACATTTTCGTAAGGGTTTGGTTCTTAGTGAAGTGAGTGTCGATACGTCATGCGGGATGATGAATTCGCTGATCACCACCGATGCGTTTGAGCGGATGGAGTTGTGCGAGGGGTGTTCGGTGACATTGCTGCTCAAAGCCGTCGATATTAAATTGATTCCCGTGTTGGATTCTACCTCGTATGAAAAATGCAAAGACAAATTATATCAAATCTCTTAAGGAGTCTATTATGGCTGTAATGATTACCGATTTATGTATCAATTGTGATGCTTGTATTGATGAGTGTCCTGTAAGCGCAATCGCTAGCGAGGGTGATTCGCCGCGTGATGACTGGGAATACACCTACGTCAAACCTGAAAAATGTATCGAGTGTGTCGGTCATGCTTCAATACCTGCTTGCGCGGCAGCGTGTCCTACGGAAGAGTGTATCGTTTGGGATATGCCATACACGGCGGATTACAATGATTACTATGTAAACAGTTCTGATTATGTGATTAGTTCGAGCAAAAAACGTGGACTGCTGTCACCTGAAATCTCTCCGCAAACGTTCCGTGATGATGTTTCTATTGAACAGCGCCAAGCACGTGAAGCGGTAGCGGTATAAAGTCATGTTAATCGCGTTCGCTTCATCGGATGGAATCTCTGTTAATCAACATTTTGGATGGTCGAAGAGTTTTGAGCTGTATCGCGTCACGCAAGAGTGTGCCGAGTATATCAAAACACTCGACAGCTCCCAAGACGCGATCGAAGACGAACACGAAAAACTCGCCTATAAAATTGGAACGGTAAAAGAAGCAGACATCATGTTTTGCTCCCAAATCGGTCCGACGGCATCGAAGATGGTGTTAGCTGCCAAAATTTATCCGATGCGCTCGGCTGAGAATGAATCCATAGATGAAGCAATTAAAAAACTTCAAGAATTATTATTGGGCAATCCTCCGCCGTGGCTCTTGCGTATAGTTCATACATCTAAAGAGCAGTCTTCTTAAAATGGGCTTTCTGCCGAAGAAAACTCAGTGTTAGCGTAGCCTAAGAGGGCTTTGCCAGCTTGGGCGTATTAAATTGAAACAGAAGGAATAAACTATGTCTGTAATTATCGATGATACCTGCATCACCTGCGATGCGTGTTTGCAACAATGTCCCGTCAACGCAATCGTAGATGATATGAGTAGCCCTATGGGTAATAAACGTTATTACGTACAACCTGAGAAATGCATCGAGTGTGTCGGTGTGTACGATGATCCGCAATGTGCGGCGATTTGTCCGAGCATCGGATGCATCACGTGGGATATGCCCTACACTAAAGAGTTTGATGCCCATTTTCTCAATGCAGAGATGTACAAACTCGGAGAGAAAAATGGTGTCCCAAAATCTCCGGCATTTCGAGAGAAAAAATACCGCAAAGATATACCAGTTGAGATGCGCGGTGTTGGTCACATCGTCCAAGAAGAACCCGAAGATCTTCAAGAAGTGGGATGATGAATCCCTACGAAAAAGTTGCTGCCAGTCTTGATGGTTTTGCCCGAGATTGTGCGGTGACGGTCGCTTTGAAAATCAGCGACGATTCGTGTAAAATGGATGAGGAACAACGTGCTGTTTTTATGGCTCTCTACGATGCGCTCGAACCTTTTAAAAGTGACCTCTTTGATGAGAATATCCATACCCTGATTCATACTGCTCGCAACGCTCCAACCGCTTCACTTTTCGCCCAGATTAAAAAAGAGCGTGAAAGGGCCATGGCCATCATCACTCAAGAGAAAATGAAAGCATTTAAAGCCTCCGTAAGAACGGCACTGCTTATCGCACAGTTAAATCAATAACCCGAAATGCTCCCATGCCGCAAAGGCATACTCTACGTCATTTATGGTTGTTATACCCTTATCGATGATTTTGAGGCTATTGTCCACGAGTATTTTTCGTCCCAAGGGTGTTTGCATGACGGCGAGCTTCTTTTGGGTGAAAATCGTATCAGGATGGGTGGCATTAAAATAGTTGGCGAGGCTAAACTCGATCCACTCCTGCGGTGTCAGGGCAAAGCCGTATTGTGGTGTCCACTCATTATTGACCAATGAGGTGAGAACATATTCGCCATCTCGAAGTTCAAGCGAAAAACGATCACCATTTTGTTCCGTTTCTATCATATTTATAACCCTGAGCGGTTCACGTAGGCTGTATCCACCGAATCCTGTATCACAGAGGTAGTTTTCTCCCTCTATCGTAACGATAACGACCATATGAGTCTTAGGCCGGCGAGTAGGGTAGAACATCGGACGCGCCCCCGCAAAGTACCACTCGAATCCGATAGAGCTAAGAGCCATCGCAAACAGTCCGTTGACTTCATAGCAATATCCGCCTCGATTTTCCATAACGATTTTTGCGTAGATATCTTCGGGGACGAGTGAGGGAATTTTTCCTGCTTGCACCGTTGTGTTTTCAAACGGTATCGATTGGAGTTGATGGCTCATAAGTGCGCTTAGAGTAGAGAGATCGGAACGGACTTCACCACCGTAGCCGATACGATTGAGATACTCAGGGAGGGAGAAATTCGAAGCGGTCATAATCGAGCCTTTAGAATGACAATTGATCGGTAAATTTAAAACGCAATTTTATCACATTTGAGAATACTTTTTGCTTGTCAACGGTATGAACATTGTATAGGAGTTTGTTATGAATATATCCTCTGTTTCCAATATGTCTACAAGTACCCTGTCCGCTGTTGTCAAAGATGAAAGCATTGACCAAGATTACAAGGCGCTTATTGCACAATTTTATCATGCCGAACCCTACAAAACGAGAGATGAGATCAATGCCGAAGATGGTGAATTGACACAGTTTAAAGAAAATTTGATGACCAAAGGGGCAGCTGTTTTTCTTAAAGATCTGAATGAAGAAAAAATCGAAGCACTGGTCGAAGAGTACCGCAAAAAACTCCTCAAAGAAAAAGAGAAAAATCCAGAGCAACCGATGGATATTAACCAAATGGTGAACGATTTTCGCAAACAGCTCCTCGAAGAACTGATGGAAGCACAAAAAGCGCAGCAGGAAAACAAGCCAACGGAGGGTACGGCATTGATGAGCAAAGATATCCTCGAAAAGATTAAAACCGTTCGCAATGATGAGCAAAAATCGGGGCTGGCAGAGATCGGATTTTTGGAGCAGATGTTGAGTTCTTCCAATCGTGAAGCGAAGAAAAATGAGGAAGTGATAATTTAGATAAATGAGTCTAAAAAATGCTATAATGACAGAAAGCTGTCATAAAGGTATTTCTATGCAAGCATTAAACTACACTACAGCGCGTAACTCTCTCAAAACGATTATCGATGAGGTGTGTGATAAGAACGAAGAGGTGATTGTCACGACGAAAAACGATAAGAGTGTCGTGATTATGTCATTGGATGAATACAACCGAACCCATGCACAGCTCAAACGTGAACTAAAAGAGGCGATGGAGCAGATCGAGCGGGGTGAATATATGGGGATTGATGAAGCGTTTGATCGGGTGATCGCCAAATATGAGGATTAATTTCTCTCCCAAAGCGCATATGCGATTGGAGATGATCGCCGAATACATCTACGAGCAAACAAAGTCCAAAAAACTCACGCGAGAGTATTTGCAACGTCTTCGCGAATTTATCGTCTCTACATTGAGTGCTTTTCCCTATGCAGGGCGGAGTTGCGAAGAGCTGATCAGCGGTTCGCGTAAACTTGTCTATCAGGGTTATTCGATTATCTATACCGTCGAAAAAGATCAGATTTGGATATTGACCCTCTATCGGGAAAATTTACCCTGATGTTTATTTATGATCGGATGTCTGTTGGCATTTGCGGCGGTGCTTTTGTTTAATATGAAGAAGTCATATTGATTTACAAAATTTTGAAAAAAAATTAAAAGGAAAGTCTATGCCGTTTGTGAATGTAAAAATAACTAAAGATGGAACAACTAGAGAGCAAAAAGCTCAGATAGTTGCTGAAATTACTGATACATTGGTGCGTGTCTTAGGCAAGAAGCCTGAACATACCCATATCGTTATAGAAGAAACGGAGTTAGAAAACTGGGGATTTGGTGGCATACTAACGGATGAGTATAGAGCAAAAAGCTGAATATTCAACGATAAGCTATATCTCTGATTTATTTACACCCAATACGATGGAGATGGGATTTAAAATACATTGGGAGAGGTTATAGGTATCTGACACCTCTATTCTTTACTATCCTACTTTTGGAACATAAACTTGAGACATTATTTTAATATCTTGCTCTTCATCAGAGTCAACTTGAACATCTAAGATTTCTTTCATAAAAGATATACAAAGTTTAATACCTTCTTTTTCAGAAACTATATCTTTTAAAAATATTTTATTGTCATTATATTCTTCAGGAAAATTAATAGATATATGAGTCATTTGTTTTTTACTTTCTTCCCATATTCTATACTTTATAGTTCCTTTATCATCAATTTTGATTTTACTACTTTCCTTCAAAAATTTATGAATAGTTCCTGCTTTATTCCATGTAGCTAAATCCTTACTAATATATACATCATCCCAATTATCAAATACAGGAAAGTGTAAAAGTAAATTTCTTACAAAACTAAAAAGATCATTAACAATTATTCCTTCAAGTGGT
>JBBQNL010000027.1:0-19321 GCA_038329855.1 Campylobacterales bacterium | reverse complement strand
CAATGCCCTGACGTGTGATACGTTCTCCCTCATCGGCATCGAGAGAGCCGTGTACAATTTTCATGAGGGTTGATTTACCGCTTCCGTTTTTGCCGACGATAACGACCCGCTCCCCCTCATCGATGTGAAAGTTGATGTTTTCTAAAATTTTTTGCGCTTCGTAGTGTTTGCTTACATTCAGTAGGTCGACTAATGCCATGTGATTATTCCGTAGGTGTGGAGATGGTAAAACAGGTGTTTCGTGATAGGTACCATGTCGCGATGGCGTAATCGTTGTATTCGTATTCGCGTTGAGTTAAGGGGATCGAGTCGTTTCGAATTTTAGAGCGCACTATTCCAAAGAGGATAAATCCAAGCAATAACATCCCAATCGCGATAAACCAATCACTTTGCCACCATACTAAAAGGGCCAAAGCGTAATTTCCATAGCTCAAACCCCATCCAAGAAGTCGTGCCATAAAGCGGCATTTACGAGATGGAAGGGTTGGTGTCGGATCGATGTGGAAGGTGAAAGGCTCGTTATTCATAAGGCGAATTGTAGCAGAAGTCATGTTTAGAAATAATAATCGATTGAAGTATATTTTTAAGTTTTGTTGTTAATAAAAAGAGAAAGAAGAGTTGGATACTGTATCATCAAATAAGGAGCTTTTATGTTGAACTGGAAAGAAGTATTGCGATTAGGAACAGAGGGGAATTTAACACCCGATAAGCGTGTTGAAAAAACACCTCAAGAGTGGCGTGAGATTCTCACGGACGAGCAGTTTCGCGTAACACGTCAAGCAGGGACAGAACGTCCTTTTAGCTCTCAAATGTGTACACTTTTTGAACCAGGGATCTATGCATGTGCTTGTTGTGGTACACTGCTTTTTGATGCGTCAGAAAAATTTGATTCGGGGACGGGATGGCCGTCGTTTACTCAGCCGATCCAAAGCAATGCGGTTGCGTACCATACCGATACCTCTCATGGAATGACGCGGGTAGAAACGGTGTGTAACGCTTGTGATGCCCATTTGGGTCACGTGTTTCCCGATGGGCCTGCACCCAGTGGATTACGCTATTGTATGAATGCAGTGGCGTTAAAAAAAGTGTAAGTGCATTAGCCTTGACAGGCTAAAATGAGATGATAATAGAGGTGATGATTGACTACTAAATCAACATCTTTGACAAAACCAAGATTTTTATAATATTGTTGAGCCGCGGTGTTGTCCGAATCAACGAGCAAAGCAAGTTTAGTAAATCCTTGAGTAATTGCTTGATCCATGGCATACTCGAAAAGTTTTGTCGCAATACCACGATTTCGAAAGTCTTCATCAACGGCTAGAGAATCGATATAAAACTCATCCTCAAAACACTCTCTATCAAGAGAATTGAGGGGATTTTTAGTTCTTTGCAGATGATTCAGTATGCCTCGGTCCAACGCTTCGCGCTGATCTCCCCCATAAAATACCATTACACCGCGTACGACTTTGTTTTCTTCATAGACGATACAATTTTTATGACTGGTGCGGGTTGTCTCTTCAACAAAAAATCGTTCTAATACTGCTACAGTCTTTTTCAAATCAGGTGTACCGCTAAACATATAAGCAAGCTCACCCATTGCCTCCATGAGTAGCGGAACAGCTTGATAGGCATCTTTTGGCGTTGCTTTTCGGATTGACATTTCTATCTCCCTGAGGCATGATTTCAAAATTTATTATAGGATATTTTAACGGAAATAATTTTGTAGTTGAAACTATCAAAATAGCAATGAGGCTTTTCGTGTTTTAATGTAATCTTTTAGGTGATATAAGGGTAGAATAATTGCATGAATATTACTACCCTTCCTGAATTATTTTTAGCATTTGGTTCATCGCCCACAGGTCTGAGTGAAGATGAGGTTGCACGAAGACATCTACGATATGGATTCAACACGCTTCAAAAAATTCCTTCAAAATCCTGGTATCTGAAACTAGCTGCACAATTCACCCATTTTTTTGCCCTATTACTGTGGGCAGCGGCAATTATCAGTTTTGCGATTGCTTGGATTGATCCCTCTTCGAATATGCTTCCCATCGGGTGGGCAATTGTCATCGTGATCGTTTTAAACGGTATTTTTGGTTTTTATCAGGAGTTTCGTACGGAAAAAAGTTTGGAGGCACTGCGCAACATGCTCCCATTAAAGGTGAGTGTCTATCGTGACGGGATCGAGAAGACGATATTAGCGTCTGAGCTTGTCCCGGGGGATATCGTACTTTTGCATGAGGGGGATAAGATCCCTGCGGATATGTATCTCATTGAAGCGTTTGATTTGTGGGTAAATGAGAGCTCTTTGACCGGAGAGAGCGAGCTGGTATCGGCAGATGCAATCGGGTCGGATCATATTAAAACCGTTTTGTATTCGGGAACGTATGTTGTCAAAGGAGAAGCGAAAGCTTTGGTATTTGCTATAGGAAAAGAGAGCCGATACGGGACGATTGCCGCATTGACGCAAACGGTGGATTCGGGAAAAAGCCATTTGCAGCAAGAGATTGCCCATATCTCCAAAGTCGTTGCTTTGACATCTACGGTGATTGCCGGAAGTTTGATTATTTTTTCAGGTTTCGGAGAGAATGAGCTTTGGAAGACATTTTTATTTTCTCTGGGGGTACTGGTTGCTTTGATTCCTGAGGGGTTATTACCTACTGTTACCCTCTCCTTGGCATTTGGGGCACAGCGGATGGCCTCCAAAGGTTTTTTGGTAAACGGCCTCTCGGTCATTGAAAATCTGGGAGCCGTAACGGTGATCGCTACCGACAAAACAGGGACGATTACCCAAAACAAGATGGAAGTGGCAGCATGGGAGGAGGATGAAAAACAAGAGCCCTCGCAGCAACTTCTAGACGCTGCTCTTTTGTGCAATCGTGCTGACGAGTCCACGGGGGATCCGGTAGAACAAGCTCTTTTTAAATTTGCGGCAGGCTATATTGATGTTGCAGCAAGGCGCATTGAATATCCGCTTGTGAGTGATTATACCTTTGATTATCATCTCAAACGGATGAGTACCGTGCACAAGGGTAAAGAAGGTTTCTCCGTCTTTTGCAAAGGGGCACCTGAAGTGATTTTGGAGTTATGTAATAAGGTATTTACGTCCGAAGGAGCAAAAGAGATCACAGCCGATGAAACCCAAAAACTGATCGAAAAGCATGACCGTATGGCGGCACTTGGGTATCGGGTAATCGCATTTGCTAAACAAGATTGTGCTGCATTGCCAGCCTCACGCGCGGAAGCTGAAAGCGGATTGATCTTTATCGGTTTTATTGCAATGGTTGATCCGATGAGAGATGATATTATCGAATCCGTTGAACTGTGCCACAAGGCGGGGATACGGCTATTGATGATTACGGGTGATCATCCCCTGACGGCTGGAGCGATCGGGATGAGTGCAGGGATTATTCCGTCAATAACGGAGGTAACGACGGGAGAATTACTGGACAAACTTCCTCCTTCGGCGATCAAGCATTTGTTGCGGAAAAATCATGTTTTTGCCCGTGTTTCGCCGGAGCAAAAACTCACCCTCGTGACACTCCTTAAAGAGATGGGAGAGACGGTGGCGGTGACCGGTGATGGGGTAAATGATGCCCCTGCTTTGAAAAAAGCCGATGTCGGTATTGCCATGGGATCAGGAACGGATGTCGCGAAACAATCTGCCGATGCCGTTTTGATGGACGACCATTTTGCGACGATTGTCAAAGGGATCGAAGAGGGGAGAGCCGTCTATGAAAACATACGGCGGTTTATCACCTATATGTTGGCGAGCAATCTCCCTGAAGCCGTTCCGTATGTCTTTTTCTTTTTGCTCGGTTTGCCTTTGGCGCTTCCTGTTCCTCTGGTCTTGGCGATTGATTTGGGGACGGATATTCTTCCTGGAATGGCGTTGGGAACAGAATTGCCGCATAAGGGATTGATGAATCAAAAACCGCGAAGCCGTAAAGAGCATATTTTGACGATGGGTGTCTATTTACGTGCCTTTGGATTTTTGGGACTCTTAACCGCGGCACTCTCTATGGGACTTTTTTGGTTCTATCTCAATGCGCACGGTTGGAATGGCGGACTCTTGTCGTGGAGTGATCCTTTATATCTCCAAGCGACGACCTTGACGTTTACAGCGATTGTTTTTGCACAGATCGCAAATGGCCTCTCATGTCGAAGTGTTAATGACTCATTGTTCACGATCGGTTGGTGGAGTAACCGTTATTATTGGGTAGCAGTTGCAGTAGAATTGACTGTTTTAGGGATGCTTATCTTTTTTGATCCACTTACTCAACTCTTTGCAACGGCCCCATTTGATCCGATTTATTGGTGGGCGGTTTTAGCCGTTACGGTGATTGTCTTGATGGCAGAAGAGGCGAGAAAGGGATGGGTGCGTCATACTCTTATTAGATAATGCTGTATTCGAGTACCTATACATGTCGTTTTGGGCCATTTATTAAGCTTGGCTATAATAGTTTTACTCTGATGCAAGGATAGGATAATGAAACTTCCTAAATCTCCGTGGTCTAATAAGGTAAATGATCTCCTTTTAGATCTCAATTCGACAGTGAACGGGTTGGAGATTGACGATGCTAAAAAGCGGTATGAACAGTTCGGGCCCAATACTCTAACCGAAGAAGAGCGTTCCAAAACAGCAATTTTTTTCAATCAATTTGCCAGTCCTATTGTCCTTATTTTAGTAGCCGCCGCCGTTATTAGCGCTTTGATGGAGCACACCAAAGATGCCATTATTATCTCTCTCATTCTTATTATCAATGCAGTCTTAGGATTTTACCAGGAGTTAAAAGCGGAGACGTCCATCCGATCGCTTCAACAACTAACCGAGAGCCATTCACGCGTTTTACGTAACGGCATTGAAACGATTCTTCCCTCACGAGAACTTGTTCCAGGAGATATTGTTATGGTGGGTGAGGGAGATGTTATCCCTGCTGATATGCGTCTGCTGCAATCCTTCGCCTTGCAGATTGATGAAGCGATATTGACCGGAGAATCCCTTGCATACGATAAATCAAGTGAACCGATTTTGGAGGAAGGGGCGTTACTGTATGAGCAAAATAACTGCCTTTTTTGCGGAACATCGGTTGTCCGCGGAAAAGGAACCGGGGTTGTTTTTGCAACAGCGGAGTCGACGGTCATGGCTCGCATCGCGCAAGCGGCTCAACAACGCTCACCTCACTCCCCGCTAACACAGGCAATGCGTCGGCTGTCGAGGAGATTGTTGGTCATTATTATGAGCATTCTTTTAGGATTAGGGATTGTTTCACTATTTCAGGGACGCAGTTTGGAGGAGACAGTGATGATTTTACTGGCACAACTCGTCTCTGCTGTTCCTGAAGGGCTTCCGATTGTTATCACGGTTATCTTGGCGATTGGGGCGTATCGTTTGAGTCATCATAAGATTCTGGTACGCCATCTCCCTTCCGTCGAATCGCTTGGGAGTGCTACGCTTATCGCGACGGATAAAACGGGAACGATAACCGAGGGGGTATTGTCGGTAAAAGAACTTTTTTCTCTGGATAGTATCGAACTTCGTCGATGTTCTGCATTGTGTAATGATTCTTCTAATGGGCAGGGAGATGGCGTCGATGTCGCTTTGGCTCGTTGGCTTGAAAAAGATTTTGATATTATTAATACCGATTATGAGCGTGTTTTTGATCACCCTTTTGATCCGGTGTCGCGGATGATGGGGACTGTTAACAGGATCGATGGTTTGGAAAAACTGTACGTCAAGGGGGCATACGAAGCACTTTTGTCCCACAGTACAAACAGTGCAGAAGAGCAGACTGTTTTGAATGATGCGCATGATCGTATGGCATTGCAAGGTTTGCGTGTGTTAGCCTTTGGCGTAAGCGAAAGAGAATGGGAAGATCCCTATCAATGGAAAATTACGATAGTAGGTCTTATCGGATTTGCCGATAAAGCCAAAGAGGGAGTAAAAGAGGCCATTGTGATGGCTAAGAAGGCCGGTATACGACTTATTATGATTACCGGAGATAACTCGATTACCGCAAGCGTCATTGCCCAAGAAGTTGGAATGATGCATCATGGTGATTCGATCCTTTTGGGAAAAGAGATCGATGCTTTGAGCGATGAAATTCTTTTGGAATGGCTCAAGGATACCTCTGTCATTGCCCGTGCGATGCCTGAGCATAAATATCGAATCGTCCAGCTCTTACAAAAAAATGGGGATATTGTTGCCGTTACCGGAGATGGGGTCAACGACGTACCGGCCCTTAAAGCAGCCGATTTGGGTATAGCAATGGGAAGTGGAAGCGAAGCCGCCAAATCCTCTGCCAAGATGGTGATCGTAGATAACAATCTTGCGGTCATTATCAATGCAATTCGACAAGGACGAGTGATTGCCGATAATTTGCGCAAGGTCCTTTTTTATCTTCTTTCGACGAGTTTTGGAGAAATACTTATTATTAGCTGTGCAATTTTGATGGCCCTTCCTCTTCCTCTCCATCCGACTCAAATATTATGGGTTAATATTGTGACAGACGGTGTTTGCGATAAGGCTTTCGCAGTCTGTAAAGAAGAAGGGGACGTGATGAATCGTTGCGTTCGTCCTTTGGGACAGCAGTTTTTTGATCCTGTTTTGGTCTATCGGATTGTTTGGTTTGCGTTCGTGACCGCTGTGATGGTCTTAGGGCTCTTTTTGTACTTACTTTCCTCTCATTATTCGTATGGTACTGCTTTGACTGCCTCGTTTACCACATTGGTCACAGCACAATGGATCAATGCCATTTTGTCACAAAAAGAGTCAGAGCCATTTTTTAAAAATATTCGTAGGAGTTTGAGCATTAATCCATGGATATGGGTAGGAATTTCTGTGGGGATTTGTCTTCAGGGTGTTGCTTTGTATATTGTGCCGGATTGGTTTCATGTTATCCCTCCGACAGCGGAGATTTTAGGATATGTTTTGATGGCGTCATCTGGAATCTTTGTATTGGCCGAAGGGTATAAATGGGTGGAATATCGATATCGCAGAGATTAATATCGCTATGAATCTTGGCGCTTTTTACTCGTAAAAAAATGAAGGACACTGTATCCGGCGATGCCTGAGAGGAGCGATGCTACAAAAATAGCTCCCTTGGCTGTTTCTTTGAGTGCGGCATCATCAAATGCCAATACGGAGATAAAAATAGACATCGTAAATCCAATCCCTGCCAACAATCCTACCCCAGCCATTTGTGCAAAGGTAAATTCAATTTTAACGATCCCTGCCCAATGGGCCAAATAGCTAAATACGATAATTCCCAGCGGTTTTCCTACCATAAGTCCCAAAATAATTCCCCAAGAAAGTGGCGTATTGAATGCGGACAGATCAAAAACAAACCCTGCATTGAACAACGCAAACAGCGGAAGGACATAAAAAATATTCCACGGGTGAAAATACAGTTCCAGTTTTTGCAACATAGACATCGAAGAATAGCTCGTTTGCGAAATCTCTTGCAAAGCGATTGTTTTTGCATGGGAATCATCACTTTTGAGCAGTTCGGAAATTTTCCCTTTCAACTGTCCAATCCATTGTGAAAGCTCACGTTTGGACAAATCAGGAGTGCTTGGGGCCATCAGCCCCAAAAGAACCCCTAACAGGGTCGAATGAATGCCCGATGCGAGGAAAAATGACCAGCTCACAACGGCAATGATAAAAAACACCAAAAGATGACGAACCCCCATTTGATAGAGTATAACCATAATGGCCAACATCCCCAATGCAGAAAATAAAGCAACCGGATCGAATCCATGGGAATAAAAGAGTGCGATGATGACAATTGCACCGATATCATCGGCAACCGCCAACGTGAGTAAAAAAACTTTAAGCTTAATGGAAATTCGGCTGGAAAGCAGTGCCATAATTCCCACCGCAAAGGCGATATCCGTTGCAGCAGGAATTGCCCATCCACTACGTGATGCATCATCGCTTGCCCATAAAAAAAGTAGAGCCGGAATCACCATTCCGCCGATTGCAGCGATAACGGGCAGTGCCGCCTCTTTGGGATTACGTAGTTCCCCCTCTACAAATTCCCGTTTGAGTTCTAGACCGATAATAAAAAAGAAAACACACATAACGGCATCATTCACAATGTGCAGCAGCGTCGTCTCAAATCCAAAAGAACCGACGGATACGATAAGTGTGAGATGCAGCATATCGAAATAGCTCGTGCTGAAAGGAGAATTGGCCCATACCAGCGCAATGACGGTAAAGAGCAGTAAAACAAGACCGCTTGCCGCTTCGAGATGCAAAAACCGCTCAAGCTGACGGGATAATGCGGAGATGGGTACTGTGGATTGATCCGGCAGATGGGTATTCAAATTATCTCCTATATGAGTCAAGAAACCATTATACTGGAGAATATTAAATGATTCGCTACGCTATAATTTGCTATAACTTAATGTAAAACGGAAACAATATGGACGAAATCAAGCAGCACAGGCTGTGGCTCAATGCGAAAGAACTCATCAGGGATCGTTTGAGTCTGACTGAGGACAAGGCTGATGATGCCCTTATCGATGAACGCATACGCGGTGATGTCGAAATGCGGGGGACCAATCTCTGGGTTTTGATATTTGCTATCTTTATAGCTTCCATCGGTCTTAATGTAAACTCAACGGCTGTCATTATCGGAGCGATGCTGATTTCACCTTTGATGGGGCCGATTATGGGGATCGGTTACGGTGCCGGTATCAATGATTTTTCACTGATTCGCCGCTCTTTTTACAGTTTGATGTTCGCGACCTTCGTGGCGCTCTTAACCTCAACCCTCTATTTTTTAATCTCACCGCTGGATACGGCACAGTCAGAATTGTTAGCCCGTACGACGCCTACTTTATGGGATGTCTTGATCGGTCTTTTTGGAGGATTGGCAGGAATTGTTGCCCTGACTCGTAAAGAAAAAAGCAATGTAATCCCCGGTGTTGCGATTGCGACCGCATTAATGCCCCCGTTGTGTACGGCCGGTTTTGGTTTGGCCAGCGGAAACTGGGAGTTCTTTTTTGGCGCGTTTTATCTTTATACGATTAATTTTGTTTTTATCGCTCTGGCTTCCTTTTTGATCGTCCGACTCTACAATATTTCCGAAAAAAAATATGTAGACCCTGCCCTTGCCGTGCGCGCCCAGCGTTACATTGCTATTGCTGTTCTTTTGACCTTGCTTCCCAGTTCCTATTTGGCTTATCAGCTGGTGACGCAAGAAGTTTTTAAAGCCAAAGCATCTCATTTTGTGACCGAAAACTTCAGTTTTAAAACCTCCAATGTTGCACAAGTCTACATCGATCCTAAAACCAAAGAGATCAAAGTTTTTGTTATTGGTGAGCATATTCCACAATTAAAACTGGATGAAATACGCTCTGAACTGCCTGAAAAAGGACTCAAAAAAGCAGTGTTAACGGTCTACCAAAATGGGAGTAATAAAGAAGTAGATGTCTCTATGCTCAAAGCCGATATTATTACGGATCTTTACCAAAGCAGTCAAATCGTTCTCCAAACCAAAGAAAAAGAGATTCAGGCGTTGCAGAAAAAAATAGCTAAAAATGAAAAAAGCCGTGAACAGCTCAGAACCCTTTCGATGGAACTCAAAGCCCTTTTCCCAAAAGTGAAAGATGCGATACTCTCTGAAAAAATCGATCAAAATACCACCGAAAAACCGCATCTTATCTTAAATGCCAAAACGCTCAAACATCTTAGCAAACAAGAATATTCACAAATAGAGGATTGGCTAAAAATAAGGACACAGAATAATAATGTGACAGTTATAATCCATTAATTCTTACAAGTATAATTCCTATTTTTGGCTTACAAACTGCTCAATATTATTGCAATATTTTTTATTAGTGGACTCCATTTTTTCAATAAATACAAAAAATGGAGTTGAAATATTAGGGAGGTGTGATGAAAATTTCGTTCTAAGACCTGCAATTGTCTTGTAACTGAACGTTTTATTATGGTCTGAATTAGTAAACCGTTAGTAAATATATGTGATTATAGAGGCAGAAACAGTATAGATCGCCTCTTGGTGCGCTTAAGAGAACACATCACTCTTTTTCTGTTTTTCGGATAATATAGACAAACACGGCAAAAACAAGCAATAAAAATGAGAGTGCCGCAACCAATGTCGAAGCATAAGGAAGGTCTTTATAGTTGTGAAGCGAAATTTTAAAGACGACCAAGAGCGCTTCGATCAACAACGCGATGATGATCGAGACCGAAAAATTTAGTAATGTTTTAGGATTAAAAACATCGCTGACGTGCTGTGTTTTTGGCAGTACTTCTTGTTCCACGATGGTTTTTCCCAAATCGTAAACGGCCAGTCCCAGCGTGAGGGCAATGATCGGTTTAAAGACGGCATCGATAGAGAGCTGCTCGGTTCCAAACAAATACCCTCCAAACGTATAAAATCCGTACAGGACAACGAACACCCCAAAAAAGAGTAGTCCGCCACCGATAAGGGCGTATGAGGTACGGTTTAGGAACTTAAAAAAATCATTTTTTTCGATCAGATCAAATCGTTCTAAGAGCTTACGTAGTCTGAAATCCAAAAAGAGATACCCGTCTCCCGCCGCGTAAATAACCGTGATGCACAAAAAACCGGTTGCGGTTGAGATGTAAGGTTCACTGATGTAGTACCCTTTTTGAATCTCTGTTTCATTGACGAGATAGGCTCTATCAACACCGATGTGATGATGCTCTTCGCGATTAACATAGATATTGGGTGAGTTTTGGACAAATCCTTCGTCGCACATATAAAGAAGTTCGAGTGAGGGAAACGTTTTGTAAAGGCGTTCAATGAGTTGTACATTGAGAGTTTTAAGGCTCACATTTCCCAATGTTGAAAGGATGAATTTTTGTATCAATCCAGCATTGGCTGCATAGCTTCGGACCAAGTCTTGCATGGTTTCTCTCCTTTTTCATTGAAATGAATAGAAAATTATAGTCTAAACCAAAGAGGGCGTATGATTATAAATTAATCAATGCCTCAGGCAAACATTGTGTGAGAGATTTTTAAGCCATTGAAACGGTTGGTTCGCCGAAATAATACCCTTGCAAGTGACTAATGGGAAGATCTTTTAGATAATTATGGATACTTTCGCAGTGAACAAACTCGGCAACGGTTTGGATATTGAGTGTGGTGGCAAAATCGACAATTGTTTTAGTAATGATTTGGGAGGTAGTATCAGTATCGATATTACGGATGATAGAGCCGTCAATCTTGATGTAGTCAATGTCCAGCTTGGTTATGTAGACAAAGTTGGAATATCCCGCACCAAAATCGTCGATGGCAATTTTGACACCGTATTTTTTTACTTCGGTGATAAAGGCATTGATCGTTTCATAGTTTTCGATCCCTTCGGATTCGAGAATTTCTAAAATAATCCGATCGGCATAAGGGCAATCTTTGACTTTATTGATGATGTAAGAGCTCATAACGTTATCGTTAATATCTTCGATGGAGAGATTGACCGAACATTGTATCAGCGGGTGATGAAGCAGCTCTTTAATCACTTTATCTAGCATAATCATGGTGATTTGAGGATAAAGGCGAACTTTTTTAGAAATTTCCAAAAATTGGATGGGGGGAATCACCGTTCCATCTTTTTCGATGATCCGAACCAATGCCTCGTATTTGTTGGTTTCAAGTGTTTGTGCATTGACAATGGGTTGATAAAAGGGGATGACTCTGTCTTCATCAATGGCATCTCGAAGCCGTTTGATCCAGGACAAATTGTTCTGGTAATCCTCTTTAATATGAAATGATTCATTATAGTAGAGATAATTTTTACGTGTTTTTTTAGCCAGTTTCAATGCCATATCGGAGTGTGCCATGACATCTTTTTTGGTTTCCGAATCGCTGTTTTCAGGCTTAAATCCGGCAATTCCAATAGTGACATTCAGGCTGATCTCTTGATCTGCTACAGAAAAAATCTTTTTATTAAGCGTGAGAGAAAGATCGGAAATACACTCCGCTATCTCATCATCGCTGCACGAACTTTCGATGAGGATAACATATTCATCAACCGGGAGCTTGTAGACGGTTGCATTGGTCATGGTTTTGGCATAACTGACCAATTCATTCGCAAACGAAAAGAGAAGTCCATCGGCAATTTTGTGGCCATAAAAGGTGTTAACCTCTTTAAAACTGTCTATATTGAGCAAAATAATGTTAAAAGAAGAGTGGATATCGTCAATATCACTTAGCAGTTTTGTTCGATTTGGGAGTTTGGTGAGGGCGTCGTATTTGGATTCCAACAGCTCTTTGTTGAGCTGATGCAATGCACTCATATCCCGGATACTTACCAAAATACTGTGCATATTTCCATCATTATCGTATAACGCTTGAACATTTTTTGAAATGTGAACGACGGATCCGTCTTTACGATTAAAAATGGTTTCTTGATCATTGCAGTGCCCCGTGCTCTGGACACTTTCCATACAGCTTCCCAAAATACTGATGTCCCCTAGATGTTGGGTGATCGATGTACCGTATAGTTCATTTGCCGTATAGCCCAGCAGTTTGCAAAATGCCGGATTGACATATTGGATATGCATATTGGTATCAATCGTGAACATTCCATCAGGAGAATATTCGAGGATTTCTAACAATCGAACACTTTCCAAAATTGGTTGATCCATGTAAACGTCCTCGATTGTGCTCATATTTTTATAATTATACTATATTTGGATGAATTTGTTTGAAAATTTTTAATATAATTGAAGTTCAAAACTTCGCAGTGATGGTATATTCAGTAAAAACATTATAATATTTTTTGATATAATAGAAATAATAAATTTCATCCAAAGGGATGGTCGAGTCAAGATGCATTCAATTGATCATTTTTTTCCAGTTATTCAAGAATGTTTTGAGAAATTTTGTATCAATATTGAACATTATCCCTTAGCTGATTCGCAGCATAATCTCCATAGAGATAGTATGGCTGAACATAAAAAGCTTTTTTTAGCGCTACTGTTTTCTGCGTCTGAAGCAGAGATAGAGAGTAATGTTAATCGTATGATAGCTCATAGTATTGAGCATAACATACCCTACTTATTTGTATACAGTGAGCTGATCACAATTATACGACAAACGCTTAGTAGTCTTATAAAAGAAGAAAACTTTGATGATCTGGCTTTGATTAATAATTACTTCACAATACACGAAAAATCCATTGAAACACTCTTTTTAACGAGCTATTTAGATCAGCTTCGTAAAATCTACCTATTACGCCTTTCTCACATTTCTAGGCTTTCTGAGAAGAAGCTGATGATTCACTATGAAAATCATCTCAAATGGCTAATAAAGCTTATCGATTTTATCCAACATATTGAAGGGGCTGGATGTCCTGAATTACGCCATACGCATTGTCAATTTGGCAAGTGGCTGCACGATACAACCTTTACTTATCTTGTTTCGACTTCTCATTTTAAGTCAATCGAAAATTTACACGCCAACTTGCATAATTTGGCAGCTGATCTTGTGAATTACGCGCACAAAGCAAATACTCGGTCCTCCATACTTATTCACTTTATACAGCAAATCGACTATACCTCTTTGGAAATGGGCAATGAGATTGCGATTTTAAATGAAATAGAGGTCAGTTCCAAAGATCCGCTTACTGAACTGCTTTCCAGGCGTTTGCTCAATATAGTACTTACTAAGCAACTGGAAATCTCTCAAGCGACGGGACAAGAACTTTCCCTTATCATGTGTGATTTGGATCATTTCAAACTCATCAATGACAAATATGGACATCTTGCCGGAGATGCAGTATTGCAAAATTTTGCACATCTGCTGCGTCATACCTTCCGTCAATCCGATTATCTGTTTCGTTTTGGAGGAGAAGAGTTTCTCATTGTCCTCCCGGCTACAGGTGAAAAGGTCGTCTTTACACTAGCGCAAACACTGTGCACGGCTACAAGAGCACAAAATGTTGTTTATGAAAAGGATAGTATTACGTATACTATAAGTGCTGGTGTGTATTCGATCTCGTATGATCCTTCTACCCCCATTACACAAGAGAGTATCGATCACTACATCGCCTGTGCCGATACCAAACTGTATGCAGCAAAAGAACATGGGCGCGATCGGGTAGAATAATAAAAAATACTTGAATTGATTTTGAAGTGTAAGATAAGATGGTAATGATAAAATGCGACCATAAGTTCAAAGGTCAAGCGTGCAAAAAATCATTATTAATCAAAAATTTTACGGTTCGATCGAATTAGCTGATAGCGAAGAGGCAAAACGCGTTTTTTCAAAAGTAAAAAGTGCTTTTGGAGCCGGAAAAACAATGGAAATCGGCATACTTTTCCCTTCGTATAAAATGAAGGCTTTAAGCAGTTACCAAAAAGGGGGAGCCAGACAAGAGCTCGAAGATATCGAGCTTTATCTTGAGCTGGGCAAACTCTTGCGATTTGATACAACGGATGCCGTCAAACTCAAAAACTCGATCGAACTTACCAACGATATCGCCCACAATCACTATAATATTTCCAAACGCCTCACCCTTTACAATAAAAAAGAGAAATCTCCCGCGACACAGGGTTATTTGTTTTGGGATATTGAAAACTTTTCGAACATTGGCTCCATGTTTAACGATGTGATCGAAAAATTCGACGTTGCAGATGATCGTATTTACGTCGCTGCCAATCCCGATTCACTTTATCTTTTTAAAGCCGAATGGGAAGCGGAGCTGTACGATTACAAAAAATCGCTCAATTCATTTAATTTTACCAAATGCGATCACGGAAAAAATGTGGCAGATGATGTGCTGTTGAAACATTTCAACGCTCTTCGTCTTCAAAACAGCAATGTCTACCTGATGACGTTTGACCGCGAACTCAAAGAACGATTTAGTGCCGATTGCCATCCCAGCAATAACCTTTATATTCTCGAAAAATAACATCAATACGGAATCATTATGACCCCACTCATCAATCTTCTTGTCCAAAAAACAGGTATTTCTAAAAACAACATTGAATCTATTTTAAAACTCCTTGAAGAGGGGTCTACCATCCCTTTTATCGCCCGCTATCGCAAAGAGATGACGGGGGGTGCTACGGATGAACAGCTGCGGGAGTTCGAGACTATTTATGGCTATTCGAAAAAATTATTGGAGCGTAAAGAGGAAATTTCACGGCTGATACAAGAGCGGGGGATATTGAGCCCTGAGCTTCGGATACAAATCGAAGAGGCCCAAACTCTCCAACTGCTCGAGGATATTTACCGACCGTTCAAAGAGAAGAAAAACACCCGCGCCGCATCGGCTATTGCGGCAGGATTGGAACCGTTGGCGGATAGTTTGCAAAGCGGTCGATTGGACTTGACGGAATTTAAAACGAGAGCAAAGGTATTTGTAAAAGGCTCGATTAAAACAATTGAGGAAGCGATTAAAGGGGCGCAGGACATTGTAGCCGAGCGGTACAGCGATGACCCCAGGGAACGGGAGCATTGGAGAAAACAGCTTTTTGAATACTCCTCGTTTGAGATTAAAGGCTCTAAAACGCTTAAAGAGGATGGTTTGTTTGCCAAATTGGCGGGAAAAGCAGAGAAAATCAGTTCTATCCCCTCACACCGTTATTTAGCGATTATGCGGGGTGTGAGTGAAAAAGAGCTGAGCGTGAAAATCTCTGTTGATATGCAGCGGGTTGAAAGCTCTATCAAGCAATATCGTATTCCTAAAAATGGTTTGAGCAGTTGTGAACTATTATTGGAAGCTTATCTCGATGGATTTAAACGGCTGTTATTTCCCTCGTTGGAGCGTGAAATTCATAGCATTATTAAAGAGCGTTCAGATATTCAGGCGATTTCAACATTCGGTAAAAATCTATCGCAGCTTCTTAACACTCCTCCTGTCACCAAGCGGGTGGTTTTAGGGGTCGACCCGGCGTATCGTACGGGGTGTAAGCTCGCTGTAGTCGATGAGAACGGAACCTATCTTGCTCATGCGGTAATCTATCCGACACCTCCCGTCAGTGATTATACGGCTTCGGCAAAAGTGATCAAAGCGTTGGCACAAAAATACAACATTTCAGGTGTCGCCATCGGAAACGGTACGGGTTCACGGGAAACGCAGGAATTTTTTGCGCGGGTTAACAAAGAGGAGGGGCTGAATCTTTCGTATACGGTTGTATCAGAAGCGGGGGCATCGGTCTATTCCGCTTCCAAAATCGCGCAAGAGGAGTATCCCAATTTGGACGTGACGATTCGAGGGGCCATTTCGATTGCTCAGCGTTTGCGCGATCCGATGGCGGCACTGGTAAAAATAGATCCGAAATCACTTGGAATAGGGCAGTATCAGCACGACGTCGATCAAAAACTGTTAGAGAAAAAACTAGGGGAAGTGACGGAAGATCTTGTTAATCGTATCGGTGTCGATCCCAACAGTGCTTCGGTATCGCTGCTGTCGTATGTTGCCGGTGTCGGTGCCAAACTGGCTCGTGCGATGGTGGAGCACCGTGAAACCAAAGGACCGTTTACAAGCAAAAGCGAACTCCTAAAAGTCAAAGGGCTTGGGGCACGTGTCTATGAACAATGTGCAGGATTTTTTCGCATACGGGAGGGAAAAAGTATTCTTGACAATACAGGGGTCCATCCAGAGAGTTATGGCGTTGCGTCAGAGCTTGCAAAACGGTACGATATCGCTACTTTGAACAAAGATCAAATTCCAACTATTGCGCAAGAACTCGGAATCGGAGAAATAACCCTTCAAGATATCATTGCAGAGCTTCAAAAACCGGGATTTGATCCTCGTGAGACGTTGCCGCCGATAATGTTTCGTGAGGGGCTTACCGATATCAAAGAGCTTAAAGAGGGTTCTATTGTTTCAGGGGTAGTTCGAAACATCGCCGATTTTGGAGCATTTGTTGATATCGGTCTTAAAAATGATGGGCTGATCCATATCTCTCAGATGTCCGAAAAACGAATAGCCCATCCGCTGGAAATTTTGAGTGTCAATCAGCAGTTAGGCTATATCCGTGTATTGGAAGTGGATCATGAAAAAGGGAAGGTCTCTCTTAGTTTGAGGGAGGGATGAGATTCGTTTCCGGATCATAATGATCGCATGTATAGCCATTGAAGCCACTAATCATACGGGTGATGTTTCGGATCGATGTTGGATTGCTTAGGCGGCGAATATTATGGTTATTAACGCAATCCTCACAGCGGGTGATGACACATCTTATGGCATCGCTGACGATTAAAATCTTTTGTTGAGGATCGATTTCTAAGATGTATTCGAAACATTTGAGTCCATTCTCAATGGTGTGATCGAGAACAACCATATGAAAAAGATCTTTTTTATAAGCGATAAAAACTTCACCGAGGGTATTGGCTGTTTCAACACTTGAACCGCTAATTGCCTCTTCGATAAACATTTTTCGGGTTTGCAGCTGCAAACCCGTATGATCAATCATTAGTATTTTCATGAAAAGATTATATTCAATCTGACATTAAAAAAAGCAATAATGGTTGATTTTGCACAGGAGTGACGCTTCTTCTGATTTTAAGGAAGTATCGTGTTGGTTTCCGGATCGTAATGATTGCAATAAGTCTCATCAAATTCACGTATCATACGAATGATATTATTAATCGACGTAGGATTGCTAAGGCGTTTTGCATTATGATGGTTGACACAATCTTCACATCGTGGAATAATACATTTAACGGCATCACTGACGACCAAGATAGACTGCATGGGATTGAGATGTAGAATATATTCGGCCGATTCTTGGCATGCTGAAGTCGTGTGATCGAGAATGACAAAATCATGGCTCTCTTTTCTAAATAGATTTTGGACCTCTTCGTGATTAAGAGCAACATCTATGAAACATTCGATTGCTTCTTCGATAAACATTTTACGTGTCTGCACTTGCAAACCGCTGTGATCAATCATAAGTATTTTCATTCAAGGTATTATAATCGATAGGAAATTAAAACATCATAATAGAAATTGTCATCATCACGAGTAAAGAGATGCACTTTTCTAAATCAATCTATGGTATTATAAAAAAAATAGCACAATATCCGCGTAAAAGTAGAAGAAATGATGTTAAAGAGAATAAGTACGTTGGTCGTTATTGCCATTTCATTGCAGGCTGAGCCCTATACATTGGGGCAAGGGCTGCATATTAATCCGATACTCAATATCGGAGGCTATTTTTCCAGTGAATTTGAATCAAAAAATAGCGATGAAACCTTAACACTCGATGATGTAGCCGTCATGGCATACGGTGAAATCAACCCTATGTTCTCTTATTTGGCAGAAATGGAAGCGGTTGGTTTTTATCATAAAAATCTTTCAACGGGCGAAGAGAGCGGAAGCCAGAAATTTCATGTAGAACGTCTTTATGGCGATCTTTGGCTCTCTGATGCTTACAACCTCCGATTTGGTAAAATGATTACCCCTATCGGGTATTGGAATACGGAACCCATCAACGTTTTGCGCGATACCAGCTCAAATCCTCTTTACAGTAAACTCCTTTTTCCTAAATTTTTAACCGGTATTGATCTTAACGGCTATATTCCAGGGATGGATAGTACTCATTATCATCTTTTTGCCCAAAATAATCGTGATTTGGATGAACACTACATTAATATTCCTAATACTCATTTTTTCGGTTTATCGGTTGAAAAAGAGTTTTCAATGGATTGGACCGGGGGTGGGAGTATCGGGGAATATATGACTCTTACCGATCAGCGTACCCGATTTATTCAAGCCAATGTTAAATATGACGATACGCAGTGGCAAGTGATGAGTGAAGTGATGTTAGCTGGCAATGAGTTTGCTTCTAACGTCCACTCATCGACGCTATCAGGCTATGTGCAAGGGATGTATCGTTATAGCCTTGAACATGCTTTTGTCGGCCGGTACGAATATTACAATAATAATCATACCAACTATGAAGATAATATCGCGGTTATAGGGTACAGTTATCGCCCTTGGTATCCTGTGTCATTAAAGGGTGAATATCAGTGGCATTCAATGAATGATGAAAATGCTCTTCTATTTTCATTTTCGGTACTGTTCTGATGAAGTTCTTAATCTTTTTTCTGGGACTTTCCGTCATCTCATTCGGAGCGGATTACAGTGTAATTGTTTCCAAAAAACTTTCTTTTTCAAAAATCGGTTCTCAAGACATTCGGGATGTGTTTTTACTAAAAAGACATACAATTGGGGATCAAAAAATCATTCCAATCAATATAGTAGGGCAAGCTGATGGCCGAAGTGCATTTGAATCGGCTGTATTGGGGATGGATAAAAATCGTTTGAACGCCTATTGGGTCAAGCAGCACTTTGCCGGGGTTAATCCTCC
>JBBQNL010000026.1:0-20989 GCA_038329855.1 Campylobacterales bacterium | reverse complement strand
AGAATCTCGCTTTCATCGACCAAAATATCGACAAAATCGGCGGTGATGATCCCGAACTGCTTAACTCGGTTTTTCGAGCGGCTCATACGCTCAAAGGGGGATCAGGGATTGTCGGATTTGAAGCCGTTAAGCGGATCACTCACCATGCTGAAGATTTGCTGGATATGCTTAGATCCGGTAAGATTGATTTTCAAGAGCGGATGGTGGAATCGCTGTATAACGCATTTGATGAGGTGGTCAATCTAGTCGAAGCAGCGGAAGAGAGCGGAGATATTGTCGAAGCGGATGAGGCCCGAATCGAAGAAATCGCGCAGGAGCTTAGCGGATTGATGGGCAAAACGATCGAAGCCGTCGTATGGTCGTGCCCGTATCGAAGCGTAAACGACATGAGTCAAATCGTGAACTTGCCCATGCCATTTTTACGCTCGTTTAAGCACGTTCTCCCCTTTTCGCCTCAAGAAATCGATGAAGAATTTTGTGCCCGAGAGCAATTGTATGCCGTTGTTTTTGATATCGACGAGTCGTGCATGGTGTATGGAAATGACCCTATTTATACCCTGTCGCTGATTGGAGATAAAGTGCTTGGGATCCATTCGTGCATGAGTACCGATGCTGCGACGTCCGCACTGAGCGGATTTGATGATCCGGACGGATTGCTGTTGAAACTCTCTATGGTTGCGTTTGTTTATGCTACATACGAAGAGATTAACGATGCGCTGTTTAATTTCAGCGATGAATTAACCTATCTTCCTTTGGATATTATCACCTTACTGCAAGTGAATGAGGGAGAAAGCGGCCACGTCTTGGATGTCCTCAAAGAGCTTGGCAAAAGTGCCTCTTTGGACCTTGATGAGATGGCTCGCAACATTAGCAACACCTTGCCGCTGATTGGACGAAATACGATCCAATATCATCAACTCAATCGCCTCCTTGATCTTCTTGGATGTACCGATACGGAGGATTTGCCGAACCTTAAAGGGTATATTTCTCAATTGCCTTACGGGAAGGTATTTGTAGAGGGAGAATCCATAGAAATCGCTGAGGGGATTGAAGAGGAAGTTCCTGCAGTCGCGAGCGAAAAAGCGATACTCGATGACGCAGCGATGGAACGATTGAAGGCGATACTGACTCAGCAGCTTCAAACTCTGGAGAGTGTCGAAGATCCTGAAGCATTTGAACGGGTCCGTGAGATGCTGACACATTTCCTCGGGGATTATCTAAGCGCTGCATCCAGCAGTTTTGAGACTCGAGAAACATTGATGAGCTGGTTACGTCAAGAACTAGGACACCAGCCTCGCGAAGTGAGTATGGAAACTGCAGCATCTGAACCAGTTCCGATTCAAGAGAATGTATCTGAAGTTGCCCATGAGAGGACCATAAGTGCAGAGGTTAAAACGGCTCCAGCAGCGCAAGCGACCATGCCGGAGGTTGTTGTACCAGTCGCAACGTATGCTGTAGAAGTCAAAGCGGCTCCTGTGCCAGATCTTCACATCGATAAACCTGAGAGTGATGAGAAAACGGCCGGCGGTAAAAAAGGGGTGATCGGTAAAACGGTCAAAATCGATCAAGAATCGATCGATCACTTGATGAATGTTGTGGGTGAATTATTGGTGGCTAAAAACTCGCTTCCGTATCTTGCCGATGGGGTTCATACGATGACTCATGAGGGAACCAAGCGGGCGATTATGGAAAAATACACCTTTATCAACCGTCTGACGGAGCAACTTCAGGATTTGATTATGTCGATGCGGATGCTCCCTATCTCCTACGTATTTGACCGTTATCCAAAACTCGTGCGTGATATTTCGAAAAATCTCAACAAACGGGTGAATTTGACGATGGAGGGGGGCGAAACGAAACTCGATAAAAATATGATTGAAATGCTCGCCGATCCGATGATCCATATTATGCGAAATTCACTGGATCACGGTATAGAACTGCCCGATATCCGTGCACAAAAGGGTAAAAATCCTGAAGGGCAAATAAGCCTCAATGCGTATGCGCAAAGCGATAAAATCGTTGTTGAAATCCGAGATGACGGTGCAGGAATCAACATCGACCGTGTGATTCAAAAAGTGTTGGAAAAAGAACTCCTGACGCTGGATCAAATCGATGCAATGAATGATGATGAAAAAGCAGCGTTGGTCATGCTTCCGGGACTTTCCACGGCAGAATCGATCACGGAGTACAGCGGACGGGGTGTCGGTATGGACGTCGTACGCAAATCGATCGAGGCATTCGGCGGGAACATACGGATAAAAACGGTTCCCAATCAAGGGACCACCATTTATCTCACGATTCCGATGTCCCTTGCTGTCACTTCGCTATTGCACGTGACTTTAAGCGGGGTTCACTACGGATTCCCCATGGACAGCGTTTCTGAAACGGTTAAAATCGATCGAAGCTCTATCGAATATCTACAAAATGAACCGTTTATCTATTTACGAGGTGAAGTCATTCCTCTTCTTTTCGCCAAAGGGATGCTTAACGAAAAAGCTCTGGAAAACAAAACCCTTCCGGTGGTGGTTCTTAATATCAAGGGCCATTTACTTGCCGTGGTGGTCAACGATCTCTTGGGACAGCTGGAAGTCGTCCAAAAACCGCTTGAGGGTATTATGGAAAATCATCCGATCTTCAGCGGTACGGCATTGCTTGGAAATGGGCAGATTATTATGGCTATCGATCCGATGGGATTGTTGCAAATCTCTCACTCTCTTCAATCGGATCTACAGCATGCAAGTTAAAGGATTTTAGGTGGAAGACTATATCGTATTTACCGTAGGAACAAATTATTATGCGCTGAATGTGGCGAACGTGGAGCGGATCATCCAGATGCCAAGCGTGACAGCAATCCCCAATGCGCACCCTTTTGTGGATGGGATGATGTCGTATGAAAAACGGATTACCAAAGTGATTAATTTTCGTAAAATGACAGCGATGGATGCACATGAGGAGGAGATTTCTGCTCTCTTTAAACGTGTAGCTTCCGATCACCAGACGTGGGTCGATACGTTTATGACAGCAATGGAGAACAATACAGGCTTTGCCTTGACGACCGATCCTCATGCCTGTCGTTTGGGAAAATGGCTGGATGGGTACAGTACCCATGATCAGGATGTGTTGGCGGTTCTCAAAGTACTTCGTCCGGCACATGCCTCACTGCATGACAGAGGACGCGATATTTTGGCTCTTCGTGAAACCAATCCTGCTGAAGCGTTGGAGCAGGCACGTCGTGAAATCATCTCTATTTTTTCGACGACGCTTGGGCAAATTTCTAAAATGGGAGAGATGTCTGAATCCATTTCAGGGCATATGCAAAAGCTCTTGATTTATCAAACAGGTGAGAGCTTTTTTGCGATCAAAGTGGACGGAATCGATGATATGGCGCGAATTGAGCCATCCATGATTAAACCAGTAGATTCTGCCAACAGTGCGGGAATATTTTTAGAACTAAGCGGTGTAGTAGAGATGGGCGAGCGACTGGTCAATGTGGTTAAATCGGTTTCCATGCCAACTAAGGAGGTAGCATAATGTCGATGATGATGGAAAACAACACGGTTACGTTTTCGGGTGTGACGTACGAAGATGAGATTGTGGCGCTGCGCGATTTTTTACAGCTTTCTTCCCCTTCTGAGGTTCTTTTTGATTTTAGCGAATGTGATGACGTACATTTGGCCGTTTTACAGCTTGTGTTGGCGTACAAAAAATTGTACCGCGCCCAATACCGTTTTGGCGCAGACGAAAAACTGTATCAAAAAGTGTGCGAAGGGTTTGAATCCACCGAAGAACATTGCGCATAAGACTTTATAAGTACGGGTGTATACCGAATGGCGTTATAAGAAAAGGATTTTAGGGTGTCAGATTATATAATTTTTAGTATTGCCGGGAGTGATTATGCGCTTGAGGTGAATAAAATCGATCGTATCGATCAGATTCCCAAGCTCACCCCTGTTCCCAATGCTCATCCCTTTATCGAGGGGTTGATGAGTTATCAAGAGCATACGATTAAAGTGGTAAATTTTCGGAAAATGACGAACGACCGCAGCGATGAACCCCTTTTGAGTTCTCAAAAACTTCTTATTTATCGGTCAAACGGGGGACTATTCGCGATCAAAGTGGATGGGATAAAGGACATTATCGCGTTGGAAGAGGAAGAGATAAAGCCGTACTCTCATCATGTCAAAGTGGGGGATTGCTTGCATACCAAAGGGGTAGCGGAGTACAAAAAATCGCTGGTCGTTGTGATCGAATCCGTTGTGCTTCCAGACGAAGAGGTGGTATGAAGACCATCGTGGTATCCAACCGCAAAGGCGGCTCGGCAAAGACGACAACGGCGGTCAATCTCGCATGCGAACTTGCTCATCGCGGTTCCGTGCTCCTTATCGATTTTGACACCCAAGCCCATGCATCGATGGGTGTAGGTGCTTCGGGATCACTGGATAACGGGGTTCACTCGATTTTTTTTGGACGAACCTTGAGCGAGACTTTTGTTCCCACTGTCTTTGAACAGCTTACCCTTTCCCCTGCGAACGAGTTTTTCGATGTCTACGAAAACGGTAATTTACGAGGGGTGTTGCGGGATCGTTTCACAAATGAGATGATCCATGAGTTTTTTGATTATGTGGTGATTGATACCCCCCCGACCTTTGATGCCCTTTTGAAAAATGCCCTTGAAGTGGCCGATGCCGTAGTCATCCCTTTTGTGCCGCATCACTTGGGCGTTGTCGCAGTGGGACAGATGGTGCGTGCCATCTACCAAAATGCATCGTTTAGCGGGCAGGTTACCCCTCATATCGGTATTTTACCGGTCATGGTCAACGCTCACATCCCAGAGCATCGTGAGGCCATCGCAAAGGTAAAAATCCAGTTTGGTGAGGAGAAATTTCTGTCCCCTATCGGAATTGATGTGAAGCTTTCGAACCAGTTTGAGGGGGGAAATCCGATGATCGAAAATTCCGGCCGCTCACGTGGGATAAAGGATTATCAGCGTTTCGTTGAAGAGCTGCTAAATAGGATATAATAAATAAAAAATTGGTATTTAACATGAAAAGAATTCTCATCGTCGACGACAATCAAAACAACCGGATGCTCATTCGGGCTCTTGTCGAAGATTATTGTGAAGACAATGATGTAGAAGTCAGTATTCATGAAGCAGTTGATGGACTGGAAGGTTCGCTGATGGCCAAAGCCAACCATTTCGGTCTGATATTTATGGATATTATGATGCCCAATATGGATGGTATCGAAGCCACCAAACAAATACGCTCGGTGGATTCAAAGACGATGATTGTAGCCGTATCCGCGGTCGATGACGGTGAGCGTCAGAGTCAAATACTCAGCAATGGGGCCGAAGACTATATCTCCAAGCCGATCAATGTGGATATTTTTAACACCCGTTTGAGCAATTATTTTTCATTGATCGATTCTCGCGATACCCATAAACATCGGTTTAATCCCAGTGCCGCCAATGTGATAAGTAACGATATTTTTAGCCGGAAACTTCTTTTTTATGTTCAAAATGAAGATGATCTCTCTGAGTTTTGGGAGTATTATCTGTTGGGTCAAGAGGGTGGATGTGAAGCACTCAGCAGCGGCGTTCGTACCCTCTATGCATTGGGATCTACAGGGCTGAAAATGGGTCTAAAAACCCAGATAATAGTAGAGGAATCGGACACTATCCGGTATATGACGATCACCGGAATCGATCAAATCGGAGAAAAGATCCTGAAGCTGATCCTTTTGAAAAACTCTGATATGAGCGATTACAAAATAGGCGAGAGCAAGTTGACGATTCGACTTCCCCGTCTTGAAAAAAAAGAAGCGATCCCTCTCGCGGTGGCTCAACAAGAGGCCACTGCAACACATGCAACACAAGATACAATCTACAACGCACCGGTCGCAGCCTATACGGCAGTTCAAGAGGTCGTGCAAGTGTATGACTATATGGATCCGGAAGATCTGTTGGACTTGAGGGAATATGTGGGAAAACTCAATACCCTTATGCTGGTCGTGGGCGGTGAAATCGAACACGATGAGGTGGAAGAGATCAGTGCCAATTTGCAGCGGATCAGCACTATCGCAACCGGATATACGGACAGCTATAAAATAGGTCAAGCGCTTGCCGGTATGGGGAATGCGATTACGAATCATATTGAGCTTTTTATGGCTAAATCATACGATTTGGCACCGATGTGCGGCGCATTTGGGCGTGATCTTAGCAGCTGGATTCGGCTTATATTTGATGAGGGGGCCGTCAGTGTTAACTACATGGACGATACCATTATTGCCAATGCACAGACTATTGAAAGTATGTTGACGATGGATGATTTGGCTTCGGACGGTGCAGAAGAAAATCTCGACGATATATTTGATTTTTAGGAGTTTATTATGCCGTATAAATTGGAAGTGAAAAATCCATGCAGCTGTTTCATGCGTGATGGAGGAGTGGAGATTCAAAGCTTTGACTCTACGGTCGATGCAAAAGAAGAAGCCGAGCTCCTTTTGGCGCGGATGGAAAAAAATTATTGTAAAAAGCACCGGTTTGTGTTAATAAGCATCGCGGGAAACTATACGATCACCATACAGCCTAGATCCGTCGGATAAGAGGGAGTGCAGATGAGAGTATGGATAGCTGGCCTCTTAGCAGTAATTCTACTCTCTTCGTGTTCTGATGTTCAGGAAAAGCCCCCTTTGGTGATTTCTACCGATACGTGGATCGGGGCAGCCCCTTTGTATTATGCCCATGCCAAGGGATGGCTTAGAGAAGCCAATATCGAAATGCTTCAGTCGGATTCGATCAATGAAAATTTGGAACGTTATAATAGCGGGGCTGCGGACATCGTAACGGGGACCGTACACGAATATCACATGCTCAAACAAAAACATTCCGATCTTATCCCGATTATCGTCTATGATCGCTCATATGGCGGTGATGTCATTCTTTCCAATAAAACACTGCTTCAAATTCGTGAATCAAAACAGAAGATCGACCTTTACCTAGAGAACAATACCGTGAATGAAGAGATGCTGAATTATTTTTTGGCGGATCATAACTTTTCAAAAGAGCAGTTCGTCTTCTATGATCGAACACAAAACGAAATCGCAAAACTTAATCCTTCAAAATCTAGCAAACCTGTGATTGCTATTACGTACAGTCCGTATGACTCAGTGCTAAAAAAGCAGGGTTTTACTGAGATTACGAGTTCTAAAAATGACTATTACCTCGTGGTAGACGGTTTTTATATCTCTCGTGAAATGGCCGCTGAACATACGGTGCAGACAAAGGCTTTGCGGGATGTGTTTGCTCGAGGCGTAAAGGCGTACCATGGCAATCCAAAAGCTTTTTATGAAACGGTCAATGGTTATCTTGGCGGTGTGAGCTATGATGAATTTACCCAAATGATTCACAATATCCAATGGACGGATGATCATAAACTGAGTGCTAAGATGTTGCAGCAGCTCGAAAAGAGCCATTTCCCTACGCAAGAACTCATCCCATGAAGCTGCGACGAAATTTTCGTTCAATCGGATCGGTTTTACTGCGTTGGTTTTTAGCGTTATCTCTTATTCCTCTGTTGAGCGTTTCGTGGTATGTGTACGATCAAACCTTTAAAAGTGTAATGAAAATGCAAGAGGTTAAGCTCGAAGAGCGAGCCGAAACTGAAACCAAACGAATAGAAGAACATTTTGCAGAAATTAAAAAAGATTTAGGCTACTGGGCGCAATCTCCCGATCGGCAGGATTTTTTACGTCAGCTTATGAGTGCTCGGGGTAACCAGAGCGCTGAACTCTTTACCCGAAGTGCGGATTATCAAAAATTGGATAAAAGTGCACCGGCGTTACGTATTGATAAGTTGAGAGTATACTATGAGAACATTTACGATATATTTTTGATTGATGCAGAGGGAAATATTCTCTATACGGCGGGGAAAGAGGCCGACATGGGAACCAATCTGCAAAGCGGTCTTTTGGCATCGACTCGCTTCGCCAGAGCTTTTAGAGCGACACTCGATGACGGTCAAGTTCATTTTTCTGATATCGAACACTATAGCCCCTCAAAAGAGACCATTGTCGGATTTATGACAGCACCCATGTATGGACCCTCGGGAGAGATGATCGGGGTGATGGCATTGCAGCTGAACATGAATCGTTTTTTAGCGGGTGTTACCGAAAATTATAATGGATTTTACGGCTATTTGGTGGGTGAAGACGGATTGCTGCGAAGTAAACGGACTAATCCAAATGAGGTACTGAAGCGGCGGATCAACACCCGCGTATTTTGGAACTGGCATGATGAACACGTCGCAAGCCAAACATTCCCAGACGACACGGAAGAGGGGGCGACGTTGTATGTCGGACCCGATGGCGACAAAGTGCTGGGGGAGCATCATCACATTGAGCTGATGGGGATAAAATGGGCTTATATCAGTGAAGTCGATGAAGCACAGCTGATGAGGGAGCCTTATGCATTGGCGAAAACCATCGCATTGTTTACCCTCCTTGCGGCCGTGTTGATTATTATGGCGGCAATCATGATCGCACGCCGTATTACCAAACCCATTCGTAAGCTTTCGGATGCGAGTTTGAACTACATGAATGGAGAGAAAGGTGTTCATGTTGATCTCAGTGCAGAAGATGAGATCGGAGAATTTGGATCCGTATTTAACGCTCTGATGGAGAAACAAGAATTTGATGAAAAGCAGTTGAGTTATTTGACGCAAAAAACACAAAAAACACTTGATGAGCTTAAAGAACAAAAATACGCCCTAGATGCACATGCGATTGTTGCGATTACCGATGTAAAGGGGACGATTACGTTTGTAAACTCCAAATTTGAAGAGATAAGTGGATATAAGAGCGATGAGCTTTTAGGGAAAAACCATCGTATTCTCAACTCAGGAGTGCATGAGATAGCGTTTTGGAAGGAGATGTATCACAAGGTGAGCCATGGTGAAATTTGGCATGAGGAAGTGTGCAATCTCAATAAAAAAGGTGAAGTTTACTGGGTTGATACCACGATCGTCCCTTTTATGGGAAAGAATGAAAAACCGCAAAGCTATATTGCGATACGGACGGATATTACGGAACGAAAGAAGATTGAGGCCCAGCTCATAGAAGCCAAAGAGTTAGCCGAATCTTCTGTGCGGGTCAAATCAGAATTTTTAGCCACCATGAGTCATGAGATACGCACGCCGATGAATGGGGTACTTGGGATGCTGGGGCTGTTGTCGTATTCCAATTTGGATGAAACGCAACGCCACCAGCTCCGGGTTGCTTCCAACAGCGCAAATTCACTCTTGGGGCTCATCAACGATATTCTCGATTTTTCCAAAGTCGAAGCGGGCAAGATGGAGCTGGAGCTGATCGAATTCAATCTTCGTGACGAGCTGGGTGAATTTATCGAAGCGATTTCCTTTAAAGCGCAGGAGAAGGGGTTGGAGCTGATATTGGATACAACTCGTCTGGGGCGTACCTCGGTCATTACCGATCCGGGACGTTTGCGTCAGATATTGACCAATCTCGTCGGAAATGCGGTGAAATTTACCCACAGAGGGGAAGTTCTCATCACCGTCAGGCTAGAGGCGTTAGATGAGCATCATGGACGTTTGCTGATTGACGTGCGCGACAGCGGGATCGGAATCGCGGCGGATAAGATTGACACCCTCTTTGAATCCTTTTCTCAGGCTGATAACTCCACCACCCGAAAATACGGCGGAACCGGACTGGGTCTGGCAATCGTCAAAAAACTGTGTGAGCTGATGAACGGAAGGGTGTGGATTACGAGCGTCGAGCATAAGGGAAGTACATTCCACGTGGACATCGGCGTGGGGCTTGGAGCTATGTCAAGCATGGCGATTCCGAATATCTCGGTAGAAGGCAAATCGGTGCTGGTGGTCGATGATAATGAAACGAACCGAGCCGTTGTCCGTGCACAGCTGGAGCTTTGGGGGATGGAGGTGTATGAGGCGGAAGATCCGATCATCGGGTTTGATATGTGTCAAATCCGCATTGCAAAAGGGGTTGTTCCTCCGTATGATGTGGCGTTGCTGGATATGCAGATGCCCAACATGGACGGAGCAGATCTTGGGGTGGAAATACGTAATATTCCACAGTGTGATGCGATGAAAATGGTGATGATGACGTCATTGGGCTCACGAAACGATGCCGGACGGTTTGCCCAAATCGGGTTTGATGCCTTTTTCGCCAAACCGACCACGACCAAAGATTTGCTCAATGCGCTCAAAGTTCTTTTTGATGAGGGTGAGGCACTGGAGGGGGCCAATCCGCTGGTGACCAAAGACTATCTGGGAACGCTGGCAGACGAGAGTGCGCAGGTGCAATGGCCATCCCATACGCGCTTGCTGCTTGTGGAGGACAATCCGACCAATCAGATCGTGGCACAGGGGATGCTGGAGATGATCGGTCTTAATGCGGATGTCGCGAACAACGGTCTTGAAGCACTTGAGGAGATGCAGCTGGCTTTGGAAACCGTACCTTATACCCTCATCTTGATGGATTGTCAAATGCCGGAAATGGATGGATATGCTGCGTCAACAGCCATTCGTGAAGGACGTGCGGGAGAAGAATACATAAATATTCCGATTGTTGCGATGACGGCCAATGCAATGGCGGGTGACCGTGAAAAATGCCTTATTTCCGGGATGAGCGATTATGTGAGCAAGCCCATTAGTCTTTCTACGCTTAAGTCAATGTTGATAAAATGGATAGATGGAGGAATCCCAGCGAGTGCGCCTGCACCGAAATCCAGCCGTAATAGTGCCAAAAACGAGGAAGAGGTGCACAAGCTCAAGGTTTGGGATGAGGCCGATGCACTAAAGCGGTTGGGAGGCAAAAAAGAGCTTTTGCAAAAAATTATGCAATCATTTAGGGATGAGAGCTCCAAACTCATCAAGGAGCTGTATGAGGCGATTGTCCAGCATGATCTCCCCTCCATACAGTTGCATGCCCACTCCATCAAAGGTTCAGCGAGTAATGTCTCTGCGCAGCAGCTTCAGGCATTGGCAAAAATGATGGAGTATGCAGCGAAAAACGGAGATAAGAGCGTTCTCAAAGAGGGATATGTGAATTTGGAAAAAGCGATGCAGGAAGTATGCGCGCTGTTTGAAAAAGAACTCACCCAAGAATCCAAGAGTGTTGTGAGAAAAAAACGGCTTGATCCGCTGCAAATGGCGATCAAACTGCAAAATCTCAAAAGAGAGATAGAGCAGGGGAGTTTTATTGATACGGATACGTCTAAACTCTTTGGTGACTATGACAATGAACTCTTTAGCGCGCAAATGAAGCATCTCAAAAATCATATCGATCGATTTAATACCTCAGAAGCCCTTGCGCTTTTGGAAACCATGACAGCAGAATTGGAGTAGAAAATGGAAAACAAAGCCGTTATACTGATCGTAGATGATGTTCCAACAAATGTTCAGGCCTTGGCTCTATTGCTCAAAGACGACTATACGCTCAAAGTGGCAACCAGCGGGAGCAGAGCATTGGAATTGGCAGGACAAGAGCCAATACCGGATTTGATCCTTCTAGACGTTCAGATGCCGGAGATGGACGGGTATGATGTTCTCAATCTTCTCAAAGAAAACAGTGATACGGCACAAATACCGATCATTTTTGTAACCGGAAAAGATTCGGTTGACGAGGAAGAGCATGGACTTTTATTGGGTGCAGTCGACTATATCGTCAAACCTATTCGCCCCTCAATCGTTAAAGCGCGGGTCAAAACGCATATTACCCTCAAGCAGCAGTATAAGATGCTGACCGAAATGGCAACGCGCGACCAGCTCACTAAATTGCACAATCGCCATTATTTGAGTGATGCATTGAGTAAACAAATATCCAAAGCCAAACGTCATAATGAGGTATTTTCGGTGATTATTGCCGACATTGATCACTTTAAAAATATCAATGATACCTTTGGTCATTTGACGGGCGATATCATTTTGCAGGCGGTGGCAAAAGTGATCCAAGAGGGTGCCCGAAAGGAAGACATCGCGGCCCGTTTTGGAGGCGAAGAATTTGTCCTCGTTTTGGACAACTGTACGGCTGCCGATGCACTGACAAAAGCTCAAATCCTTAGAGAAAAAATTGAGCAGCTTCATCCCGAGGGGATATCGGTTACGGTCAGTTTCGGAGTGGCACAGTTGGATGCGAGCATTGAAAAAGGCGAAGATCTTCTTAAAAATGCGGACAAAGCCTTGTATATTGCCAAAGAAGAAGGTCGAAATCGTGTGGTTGTCCACGCCGTATGAGGAACGATTAATGCGCATCCTATGGAGTCTTTTTATTATCTTTTTTTCGTTGCCCCTCTTTGGGTTGGAACAAGTATCGCTTCAGCTCAAATGGCACCATCAGTTTCAGTTTGCAGGCTATTATGCCGCACTGGAACAAGGGTATTATCGTGAAGAGGGATTGGATGTCACGATTATTGATCGCGATCCTACAAAAAACAACGTTGAACAGGTACTTAAAAAAGAAGCCCAGTACGGGATAGCCGATTCGGTGTTGCTTTTGTATCAGGCGCAAAAAAAGCCTATTGTAATGGTTGCCCCTATTTTTCAGCACTCTCCTAATGTCCTCATTACCCTTAAATCCAGCGGTATTGACAGCCCGTATAAGCTCGTGGGAAAACGGATATCTTTGTACCCTAATGATGCCGATGGACTCCCTCTTTTTGCGATGCTGCATGAGACGGGGGTGACCAAGGAGGGATTTAAGCGTATTGAAACTCATTTTGATATCAATGAACTGACGGAGAACAAGGCCGATGCGATTCATGGCTATGCCACCAATGAGCCCTATTTGTTTCGACAGCAGGGGTTTGATGTCAACATTATCCACCCACAAAACTTTGGTGTCGATTTTTACGGGGATATCCTTTTTACGACGCAAGAGGAGTGGGATTATCATCCAAAGCGTATAGAGGCAATGAAACGCGCGACGATCAAGGGATGGGAATATGCGATAGCCCACAAAGAAGAGATTGTCCGTCTCATTCAAACCAAATACAATAACGAGAAAACAACCGATCAGCTTTTGTATGAAGCGGACGGGATCATCGCGTCCATTTCTCCATCACTGACTCCTGTGGGGACGCTTGATTCGGGTCGGTTGATCTACATGCAAAAAATGCTGTTACGTCATGGGCTTATTCACACAACCGTTCCTTTGGGTCAATACATCTATCGTGATGCTCAGACGTCACGGCTTGAGTTGGCGCAACAAGAGCGAGAATCGATGGCTCATGCTAAAAGCAAACCATCCCATTCGCAGCCCATCAGCTGGGATCGGATTATTTATATCAGCAGTATATTTTTTATCATCTTGGGTATTTTGGTTTATTACACACGTCAATTGCGAAATCGTGAACAAGCATTGCAAAAGTTAACACAAAGTCTCAACAGGGCACAAAGCATTGCCCATTTAGGGAATTGGGAATGGGATATTAAAGAAGGTTCTCTGTGGTGGTCAGACGAAATTTTTCGTATTTTTGGATTGGAACCGCAAGCGTTTCAACCAACCTACGAAGCATTTTTACAGCAAGTTCATCCCGATGACAGAGAAATGCTCCAAGAGGCTGTCAATGTGTCTCTCACCCAAAATATACCCTATCATTGCATGCACCGGATTGTTTTGCTGGACGGAACTGTATGTTATGTCTTGGAGGAGGGATTTGTAGAGCGCGATGAGCACCAAAATCCTATCAAAATGATGGGGACGGTTCACGATATTACCGAACGTAAAAAGTCTGAGGTTCTTTTGGCGGAGAAGGAGGGATCGCTTCAAACTCTCCTTGATTCGGTAGCTGAGGGGATTTATGGAGTGGATGTGAACGGCTATTGTACGTTTATTAACCGTTCTTTTTTACGGATTCTCAAGTTTGAACATGAAGATGAAATTCTGGGTAAGCATATACATGAATTGATCCATCACTCACGCAAAGACGGTTCGTCGTATCCTAGCCACGAATGCAAGATGTACAAAGCCAATCTAACCCATCAGCCCTCCCACGTCGATGATGAGGTATTTTGGTGCAAGGATGGGAGCAGTGTCCCTGTAGAATACTGGTCTTATCCTATTTTGGAAGAGGGAAAATTTGTAGGGGCAGTTGCAACATTTTTTGATGTGACCCAGCGTATAGAGGCGCAAAATCAGCTGGTTCTTGCCAAAGAGGCAGCAGAGGGCTCAGCGCGTGCAAAATCAGAATTTTTAGCGGCGATGAGTCATGAAATACGAACCCCGATGAATGGGGTATTAGGGATGCTTGGTCTTTTAGAGCGTTCCAATTTGGATGCGACACAGCACCATCAGGTTCATGTGGCTCAAAACAGTGCGGCATCTTTACTGGGGCTGATTAACGATATCCTCGATTTTTCCAAGATTGAAGCAGGCAAAATGGATTTGGAGATGCTTGAGTTCAACTTGCAAGAAGAGCTGGAAGAGTTTGTCGAACTGAGTACGTATAAAGCTCAAGAAAAAGGGCTGAAAATTATTCTCGACACGGCCAAAATCGAACACCGCAATATTATTACGGATCCGGGACGTTTGCGTCAGGTGTTGATGAATCTGGTAGGAAATGCCATTAAATTTACCCATCAAGGGCAAATTATGATCGACGTCTCATTGCGTGTAAGCGATGAAGGCCACGGCCGCTTGCATATTGATATCATCGACAGCGGAATCGGTATTGCCCCTGAAAAGATTAACACCCTCTTTGAAGCATTTACCCAAGCAGACGGCTCTACGACACGAAAATACGGGGGGACAGGTCTGGGGCTATCAATTGTAAAACGTCTGTGTGAACTGATGAACGGTACGATTAGCGCGGTGAGTTCGCCAAGCGAGGGAAGTGTATTTAGTATTGATATGGATGTGATGTTGGGAGATGAAAGAGATCTCCATAATCGAAAAAAATTATTGGTGAACTCGTCACAATACCAAGACGTCACTTCTATGAATATTGTTTGGCCTCTCCAAACGCGGATCCTTTTGGTCGAAGACAATCCGACTAATCAGATTGTAGCGCAAGGGATGCTTGAGACGATGGGGCTTAGTGCAGACATTGCGGCAAATGGACTGGAAGCGATATCGTCGATCCAAAGGGCCACAGATACGCTACCCTATACCATTATCTTGATGGATTGTCAGATGCCGGAGATGGATGGATACGATGCCTCGCGGGCGATTCGTTCAGGGGAAGCGGGTGCGAGCAACAAAACGATTCCGATTGTCGCGATGACTGCCAATGCGATGCGTGGTGATCGAGAGAAATGTTTAGCCGCAGGGATGGACGATTATATCGCTAAACCGATCAGCCTTGATATTTTGAAATTGGCCCTTATAAAATGGATTTTGAAGCAAGAAGAAAAAGCATATCAAACTACTCAAAGTTCTACAGAACACGTACTATGGGCCAAAGAGGAGGCCCTTTCCCGTATGGGTGGGAACACCGAACTGCTCAATAAGATTATACACTCCTTTATTTTGGACGGTCAAAAAACATTAGGGATGCTCAAGGCAGCCATTGAAACTAAAAACTTTTCAGATACACAGCTGTATGCCCACTCGCTCAAAGGTTCCTCCGGAAACGTCGGAGCTCACAAGCTTCAAGCCATTACAAAAAGACTCGAAGAAGCCGCCACCAATCAAGATATTGTCATGCTGGAAGGAGAATATCCTCAGTGTGAGGAGACGCTAGCTGCAACGCTCGATCTTTTAGAAGCACATCTTGAAAAAGTCCCAGAACCCGCAGTAAGACAAAAAGCATTTGACCCCCTAACTACCGCCATAAAGCTCCAGGCACTCAAACAAGAGATACAAAGCGGTGCCTTTATCGATACGGATGCGACAGGATTATTTGTTGGCTATACCGATAGCCCTTTGAAAAAGAGAATGGAGGAGTTAAAAAGGCACATTGACCAGTTTGAAACCAATCAAGCGCTTGCGGTGCTGGAGAATATTATGGATGAGTTGGGGTAAATGAATAATTGCTGTTATAATACAGCATCTCTTCAGAACGATTCAAAAAGGTAAGTTAATATGATTAAGATTATCAACAGTGAAGAGTTTTCCTACTTTTTACGTATCAATCGAAATGAAATCATCAAACGATGGATGAATCAAAGTGAGGTGCTCAATGTACTGCACCGACACTCTTTACCTGTTATTGAAAAAAACACGCATCTGTTTTACCAGTTTTGTGACTGCTACATTAATGTTATAGAATGGCGTTCAACCATCTCAGAGTGTCAGATAAAAATAGATTTTTTACAACTCTTAAATAACTACAATGTCACAACGGCAGACCTTTTTACGTTGATTATAAAACTAAAAAATGCGATAGAGCAGATCATTTATGAAAATGGGAACCTATCCTTTTCCCTGCTAAGCGAAATTGATTCTCGCACTTTGCAAATGGGAAACGATTTGGCCTCTAATTTTGAGGGGATGATAAGCAGTAACGCTAATTATAAAAGTGAAAATTCCAATCTTTTATCCGAATACAAAAAAGCAGTTGACTTAAGCAATATCGTCTCAAAAACGAATCCAAAAGGGGTCATAACGTACATAAATGATAAATTTTGCGAGATATCCGGCTACACACGTGAAGAACTCATAGGAAAACCTCACAATATCATTAGACATCCTGAAATGCCTAGAGAGGCGTTTAAAGAGTTATGGGACACGATCAAAGCAAAAAAAAGTTGGAACGGTATTGTCACTAATATGAAAAAAGACGGGGGTCAATACATCGTCGACACCACGGTCATTCCAATATTGGATGTGGATGGAGATGTCGTGGAGTATATCGCCATTCGACACGATATTACAGAGATGGAAGAAACCAAACAGCAGTTAAGAAATATCAACAAAGCGATGAAATATAAGGTCGATGAACTGTATTCTATGACCAATGCATTAGAGCAAAAAGCGTACAAAGACAATCTTACGGGGATAAATAATAGAGAAAACTTTGAAGAAATCTTTAGTACAGAGATCACCAATGCCCGGCAAAATAATTTAGCATTAAGTTTAATCATTTTGGATATTGACCATTTTAAACTTATAAATGATACCTATGGGCACCAAGCAGGCGATATCATATTAATAGACTTGGTGAATCTTATTGCAAACAACATTAAAAAAGGGGATATTTTCGCACGATGGGGCGGAGAAGAGTTTGTCATTTTAACTCCCTCGACAGAAATTTCGGGAGCGGCTATTTTGGCAGAAAATCTAAGAAAGATCGTACAGTCACATGCCTTTAATTATGTCGAAGATGAGATTACCTTGAGCTTTGGGATCGCTCAGTTTTCCAGTGAAGACAATAAAAGTACACTTTTTCAAAAAGCAGATGAAGCGCTATACGAAGCAAAAAAGAATGGTAGAAATAGGGTTGAAATTTATAGCAACTAAATTCTGTAGCATAACTGTGTGCTGCATTTGAGGGTTGAATGGGCGAGATAAGAAAAGTCCTATTATTGTGACGAGCATTCAAGTGATAGATAAAACTGAAGCCTTTCAATCAGGAGCAGACTTTTTTGAAATTAAGTCAATGAGCCCCCACCTTTTACAAGACTATTTGAATACTCTCTTTAAAATTGAAGCATAATATTCTATCTAATAAAAATTTATTTTTTCAGCTCTTCTTGGGAAAGAGGCTGAGAAAAATAATATCCTTGGGAATAATCGATTCCGAGTTTAACGCATTTGTTAAAAATTGCTTCATTTTCGACAAACTCCGCAATGGTTTTAATCCCGAGCTTTGAGGCGAAATCGACAATGGTTGCCGCAACGACTGCGGCATTAGAGTCATTGCAGATCTTTTTGATGATGGAGCCGTCTATTTTGATAAAATCGACATCGAGCTTAATCAGATATTCGAAATTTGAATATCCTGTGCCGAAATCATCAATGGCAAATTGGCATCCGTGTGCTTTCATTCTTTTGATAAAAGCAACAACCTGGCTCTTCTCTTCAATCCCTTCAGACTCAACGATTTCAAAGATGATTTTGTTTTGCAGACCGTTATCAAGAATCGTTTTTTCGAGAAATGTCACCATCTCGTCACTGACAATGTCTGCAAGCGAAAGATTGACGGAAATAGTTTCCGAACGCTCTTTAATAAATTCACAGGCATGGGTCATAACAGCACGAGTCAAACTTGAATACAATTTTGTTTTTTTGGCGATATCGAGGAAAAAGTAGGGGGAGATCGGTTTATTATCATTGTCCATCAAACGGATCAGGGATTCAAACTTGACAACTTCCAAGGTTTTATTATCCACAATCGGCTGAAAATAGGCAACAAATTTATTTTCCAGCAAACCGGTTTTGATTTTTTTAATCCACTTGAGATTGTTACCGTATTGTTCAAAATCCATGTTGGCTTCACTATAAACGTAATGGTTCATTTTCTGATTTTTTGCATGCTGTAACGCAAAATCGGCTTTTATCAGAAGCTTATCATTTCCATGGGCAATCCCGGCAGACCAGTTAAGTGCCATTTCCTGATCATTGATATGCCAATGAGTGGATTGAAGCGTTTCAATCAGATGCTCAACAAATATTTCAATCTCTTTTAGATCGCTTGAGCTATCTTCGCACATCAAGACAAATTCATCCGCAGGAAACTTGTAAAGTTTGAGCGATCCTTGAACTAATGCTTCTATTTTTACCGCAGTCATGGCCAAAAGTTCATCGGCGATCTCAAATCCGTAAAAATCATTAATCTCTTTGAAACTGTCAATGTTTAATAAAATCAGAGTCTTCTCTTCCGTCCCTTCCAGATCTTCCAAAAGCTTTTGTCTGTTAAACAGTCCCGTCAATTCATCGGTTGTCTGTTTATGTATGATAACCTGCTGTTCAATCAATTTGGTGACATCATGACGGATTGAAATAAACTCTTCAATATCGCCTACTTTATTCAGGATGGGAATAATCGTCGTATCTACGTAATAATAGTCCCTGTTTTTTTTCCGATTCTTAATAACCCCGTGCCACACTTTTTTATCCAAAATCGTTGACCATAGCTCTCGATAGGTATCAGTCGGAGTATCTAAATTACGGACAATGTTATGGTTCTGTCCGATAAGCTCCTCTCTTGTATAACCGGTTACCGTACAAAATGCGTCATTCACATAGGTGATTTCCCCATGGATATTGGCCTTGGAGACAATGTTACTCTCATCAACGGCAAATTTGTATTGTTTGAGCAATCTTTGATTTTTTTCAATCTCATCGAGATATTCGATGAAATTGATATTGAGATAGATTCTGCTGTAAAACTCTTCGTGTTTAAACGGTTTATAGATGAAATCGTTGGCTCCCGCTTTAAGACATTGTCCATTGATTGTATGGTCGTTTACAGCAGAGACGATAATAATTGGGAGCTCTTCTTTGGTGAAATGCTCTCTGATTGCTTCAACTAACTGGAGTCCGTTTTTTTTAGGCATTTCATAATCGCTGATGATTAGTTTTATATCGGGATTCTGAGCGAGCACTCCTAGCGCTTCGAGGCCATCATTTGCTTTTACGACATTGAACAGCTGACGATGAAGCAGATCAGCATAGAGGGCAAGATACGTTGATGAGTCATCTACGATGAGAATTTTCATCTGCTGATTTAGGGCGAGGCGATGGATAAGCGCTACGACAGCTTCGAAATCCTTTTTATCTTTCTTATAAATGTAATCGACAATCGGTTTTTGCTGTATTTTCTCGAGAAGCTGCGTATTTTCACTTCCAGAGAGGACAATCGTAGGGATCTGATGTGCCAATATCAAATCAACAACCTCACCGTTTTGACTGTCAGGGAGATTCAAATCGACAATCGCCGCGAAAATAGGTTCATGCGTACTCTCCATAAAGGCTTTGGCACTTTCATATGATCTATGGGTAATAAGTTCGAAAGGTTCTAGCTGAAACAGCTGCTTATAAAGCGTAATGATGAGCTTGCTATCTTCAACAATAAGAATTCTTTGTTTTTTCATATCCGAACTTTTCATTCTAATATCCAATTTTTATTAATATACATTATATTGTAAATACATAAGTTTATAATTATAGTTTAAACTATTTAGATTAAACTTATTTTGTCTCACATTTTGTAATATTGTTATAAAACTTTGAAGCAAAAAATCAATACCGCACTCTATTTGGGTTCCACATCGTTTTATGATAGCTCAAGCACTAAACCGTTTATGCAGCTGAAGCGCTTCAAAGTGAACGATAGGTCAGCGGAATACATGCATTTGAATGTTGCTATTTCTCCCTGTAGCTATAATGAAAAAAAGTAATGATCACTCTCTACGACGTCAGCGAATTGCATGATTTGCAAAAGGCGCTGAAAAATGAGATGGCCTTTGTCCAATTGTTGTATCAGGAACTTACGGACTATTTTGGCGGTGATATTTGAAGATGCGTATAAGGATGAGATTATTACTCGTAATCCGACACACTTGGCAACCACATTGCCCAAAAGTCAGCTTGGTAAAATAGAAGCCTTTTCAATGGAAGAGATACAAAATATATTTTCTGTTGCAGATGTGAAGTTTCGTAACTTTTATGCTGTTGGTTTTTTTACTGGAATGCGTACAGGTGAGATTATTGGACTTAAATGGAGTGATATTGATTTCGAAAATAGAGAGATTAATATTGAACGTACCATTGGTCGAGGTGTTCTTTGATACAATTACGAAATCTTATTCTGTAGCATAACCGTGTGTTGCACTTACTACTTGAATTGGCGGATGACATTAGAACGTTATGCAAGGTATATAAAACGTAAAGATAAAAAGAGAGCAGGGTTTTTAGAAAAAAACTTTGGTCACAATGGAAAAAGTTGCTTGAAGAAGTGCCTGAAATAGGCGTTTATAAAGTGGTGGTGCGGATGAAAAGACTTGAACTTTCACACCTTGCGGCACCAGATCCTAAGTCTGGCGTGTCTACCATTTCACCACATCCGCAC
>JBBQNL010000025.1:0-21292 GCA_038329855.1 Campylobacterales bacterium | reverse complement strand
GATCGGCTGCGCAATCTCGACGCCGACCAGGCTCCAGGTTCCGCTGCTGATATAGGCGCTGCCCGCATCCAGGCCGGGGATCGCCGCCACCGCGCTGGCACCAGATCCTAAGTCTGGCGTGTCTACCATTTCACCACATCCGCACATAAAAAATCTAAGGTGGTACGCCCTAGAGGATTCGAACCTCTGACCGATGCCTTAGAAGGGCATTGCTCTATCCAACTGAGCTAAGGACGCGAGTTATATATTGGTGCGCCCGATAGGGTTCGAACCTATAACCTACGGATCCGAAGTCCGTTACTCTATCCAATTGAGCTACGAACGCACAAAGTCCTTCTAAAACATCGAAATGTCAAAAGCGCATTAAATAAACTAAATATGGGGTGGAATACGGGGCTCGAACCCGTGACCCCCGGCACCACAAACCAGTGCTCTAACCAACTGAGCTAATTCCACCATAAAAAGTTTCTATTTAAAACATCGAAATATCAAAAAACATGGTCGGGGCGAGAGGACTCGAACCTCCGGCCCCTTGCTCCCAAAGCAAGTACTCTAACCATACTGAGCTACGCCCCGACCTATCAGCTAAAAAGGTGTTAAACCGAATTTAGTGAGGCGAAATTATAGTTCAAAATGACTTGAATGTCAATACCTTTTTTGAGTTTGCTATAATTGGGAACTAATTTTGCTACAAAAGCGAAAAGGTCAGAGGGGAAAAAGAGTTAAATGAAAATTGCAAAGTTTAGTCGATGGGGATTTTTAATGGCGGCGGCTGGTTCAGCAGTAGGATTGGGTAATATTTGGAAATTCCCTTATATCACGGGTGAATACGGTGGTGGGGCATTTGTTCTTGTCTATCTTTTGACGGTAGTTTTGGTCGGTTTTTCGGTAATGATCGCAGAAATGCTTATAGGATATTTAGGGCAAAGAGACGGGGTTGGAGCATTTGAAGATTTAGCACCTCGGCACAAAGAGAAATGGAAATATGCAGGATTCATGGGACTTTCGGGCACTTTGGTCATGTTTTATTATTCGGTCGTAATCGGATGGATTTTTTACTACATTACTCTCAGCTTCGGAACACTGCCCGCCACAATCCCTGAGGCGGAAGGGATTTACAATACGCTGATGACACAGGGGATAGGAACACAGATCTTTTTTCATACGTTAGCATTTATGATCACTACAGCCGTACTTATTCGAGGAATCAAAGGGGGGATTGAGAAATTTAATCTTGTCTTGATGCCTTCGTTGATGCTTATCATCGGTGGAATGTTGGTGTATGCGATGAATCTGGATGCTTTTCCAAAAGCGGTGGCTTATATGTTTAATCCCGATTGGAGCAAACTTACCTCTGAAGCGTTTGCTGTTGCGGTGGGGCATGCCTTTTTTACCCTTTCGCTGGGGATGGGTGCGATCATGATTTATTCGGCATCGTTGCCAAAAGAGAGCAATCTGGTGCGTGCATCGATTTTTGTTATTGTTACCGATACGCTCATCGCCCTTTCGGCTGGGCTTGTCCTTTTTACCTTTTTGTTTCAATACGGGGCACAGCCTGCAAAAGGGCCTGGTCTTGTTTTTATCTCTCTGCCTGCAGTTTTTCATGCAATGGGAATGGTGGGGAATATTTTGGCCGTCCTCTTTTTTGTGGCATTGGCATTTGCGGGACTTACGTCTGCGGTTTCTCTTGTTGAGCCGATGGTACAATATCTAATCGATCGTTGGAATATGAGCCGTACGAAAGCCGCGGTATCGATGGGGCTTTTCTTTTACGTATTTGGTCTTGTGGCGATTGGTTCATTGAGCAGCGAGTGGTCAGAGTATTTAACCTGGGGCGGGAGAAGCTTTTTTGATTGGGCGGATTATATGACCTCCAATGTATTTTTACCGTTTGCAGGGCTTGTAATGGCGATCTTTGTCGGACATGTCATCGAAAAAGAACGGGTAGCTTCGGTGCTAAAAGAGCAAATGGGATGGTTTTATCCCGTTTGGCGTTTTAGTGTCCGATATATTTCGCCCGTTGCGCTGTTTTTTGTTATGTTAAATTTGACTGGAGTTATAGAGTTTTAAATACTTATGTGAGCTTACTGCTGAAGTAAACGCAGAGTTATCGTAGCCTAGCGGGGCTTTGCTCCGTAGGCGTTAAAATCAGAATTGTATCATCCCATCTATCGGTGAGCTTGCTGTTGCGTATGGGCGTTTCGGAATACGTCCGGCCAAATAGCTCAATCGTCCTGCGATCACCGCATTTTTCATAGCTTCTGCCATCATCATCGGATTTTTTGCTTGAGCAATGGCGGTATTGGTCAAAATACCATCTGCCCCAAGCTCCATGGCTAACGCCGCATCACTGGCACATCCAATCCCTGCATCGACGATAATAGGCACTTTGACCGCTTCACGCACAAACACGATGTTATAACGGTTTTGAACTCCAAGACCGCTGCCAATAGGTGCCGCAAGAGGCATGATGGCATGAGCACCGGCATCCTCAAGGCGGCGTGCCATAATCGGATCATCGCTGGTGTAGGCCATAATCGTAAAGCCGTCTTTTGCTAACACTTCACACGCCTTGATCGTCTCTAGTACATCAGGATAGAGGGTCTTTTGGGTATCGCCGATCACTTCGAGTTTGATGAGATCGATTCCGGGAGCTTCACGAGTGAGGCGAAAGAGGGTGATCGCTTCTTCTGCGGTGGTGCATCCTGCTGAGTTGGGTAAAAACTTCACATTGGTTCCTGCGAAGGTATCGCGCAAATTTGCCTCATTGGGATTGGTGATATTGAGACGGCGAACGGCCACAGTGATAAGTTCTGAACCGCTTGCCAGTGTTGCCGCCTTGGTTGTTTCAAACGAGTCGTATTTGCCGCTTCCTACGATGAGGCGGCTTCCTAATGTATATTTTCCGATTTGCAATGTGTGCATTATTGTCCTTTTTTCGGTTAACTTTCGAGAATTTTAATAATACTTTGAGGCAGGATTTCATATTCAATTTCACGAATTTTAGCGGTAAATTCCTCTAACGTATCATTAGGATTTTTCGTAAAACTTTTTTGTAAGATTATTGTTCCCCCATCAAGCTCATCACTCACCCAGTGGACACTTACACCGCAGAGTGTCTCATCACTTTCGAAACTTCGTTCTATGGCACGAGAGCCTTTGAAGGCAGGAAGGAGGGAAGGATGAAGATTGATGGCACGTATTTGTGAGGTAAAGACGGGCGTTAGTATCCGCATAAATCCGCATAAGACAACGAGATCGGGAGCATACTCACGTATTGATTCGACCAATGCTGCATCATAGGTTTCTCTCGAATCATAGAGGGTGTGGTCACAGACTTTTACGGGTATATTTGCCGCTTTAGCTTTGGCAATCCCCCCTGCGTTTGGATTGTTAGTGATAGCACAAACTATAACACCATGCTTACAGTGAATTTTATTGATTAAGTTGGCGAGATTAGACCCTTCGCCGCTAAAAAGAAGTACGATTTTTTTCATAGAGTTGTGATGCTTTCGATGAGATCAAATGGGGTCATGGCATAGTTATTTTTACTGATTTTTTGAGACGCAATAGCGTGGGCGAGTGAGCCTTGAAGCGCGGATTTGAGCGGATCGTATCCTTGCGCGAGCAGTGCGCCGATGAGCCCTGATAATACATCACCGCTTCCCCCTTTAGCCAGAGCGACCGTGCCGTGAGGGTTGATGAAAAAATCCTGGTTTCGACCGATGATAACATTAGCACCTTTTAGAACTAACACGGCGTTAGGAAAAGTGCTGCAAAACGCTTGAGCATAGGTAAAACGGTCGTTCTGAAGCGTTTGCGTATCGATATCGGCTAACTCGCAGACTCGCAATATTTGTATAAACTCTTTGGGGTGGGGAGTGAGGACGATATTGGGACGTTTTAAGAGTTCCAAGAACAGAGAGTGAGCAAAAATATCAGCGTCCAAAACGAGAGGATGGATATTATCCAGAAGTGTTGAGAGTTCATTATCGCAAAATTCTGCCCCTAATCCCATCCCTAATGCGATAGCTGTAGTGCTTGTTGGAAGAGAATGGCTTTGCATAAGTTCGTAGGGGAGGGTGACATTTTCATTGCTGATAAGGCTCACCAATCCTGCTCCAAATCGCAAAGCAGCTGATCCTGCAATAACCGATGCGCCAATTTTTTCACCGCATACTACCGCTAAATGTCCATAGCTCCCTTTATGGGCTGTTGATATTGTGCGAATAGGGAGACGCAAGTCATCAGGCTCAAGGAGATGCCACTGTGAAGGAATTTCATAGTGGGAGTGGTGAATACCCAAGTCTGCAACAATGATTTCGCCGATCACCTCTTTGGCCGCATCGCTAAACATGCATCGCTTTAAGGCCCCCATGGTCACAGTAAGATTGGCTTTGAAGGTTTGCACATTGAGTGTCCCATCGGCAAATAGACCGCTTGGGAGATCGCAGGCAATTTTGAAACCGTTCATGCTGTTAAGAGTTTCTAAAACTGTATTGGTGGATTCATCAAGAGGACGATTTAACCCGCTTCCAAAAAAGGCATCGACAATTACATCGGCATGCTTGGGAAGTCTCTCGCGCTTAATCCCTATTTTTTCCAGTCGTTTTAGCTGAAGTTTGCCCAAAGATGAGGTTGGATCGCAGGGGAGATGGACGATCACATCATACGCACCGTCAAGCAAGCGCGCCAATGCTAAGCCGTCGGCACCATTGTTCCCACTTCCGCAAACAATTAAGACGGAGGAACCAAGAGCAAATTTTTCACGGATGGTACGGTTGAGTGCGATGGCGGCGTGCTCCATCATAACTTCGGAGCTTAAACCAAATTTTTCGGTGGCACGACTATCTAGCGATGATACTTCTACAAAGAGGTTTTGCATGGCATTTGCACCTGTTTAAAGTCAATTTTAGCTATAATTAGTTTATGAACAACGATTATATCGCAATAGCCTGCAAGACACTTGAAATCGAAGCGCAAACACTGCGTGATGCGATGAAAACCATCGGGGACGAGATTCCAAGATGTGTGGAGATCATTCTCGGGTGTCGGGGCAAACTGATCATTACCGGAGTCGGAAAATCGGGACTTATCGGGGCCAAAATGGCGGCAACATTCGCATCGACTGGAACCCCCAGTTTTTTTCTCCATCCGACGGAAGCACTGCACGGCGATTTGGGGATGATTGGTAAAGAGGATGTCGTCATTGCCATCAGTTACAGCGGTGAGAGCCCTGAACTCAGCGCTATTTTGCCTCATATTAAGCGGTTTGACATTCCACTGATTGGGATGACGCGCAATGGGGAATCGACCTTGGGACGTTTTAGCGATGAGGTCATTAAGATCAATGTCGCTGTTGAAGCGTGTCCTCTCAATATTGCTCCAACTTCTTCAACGACGCTGACCCTTGCTATGGGCGATGCTTTGGCTGTATGCTTGATGGAAGCGCGCGAATTTAAAAAAGAGGATTTTGCCTCGTTTCACCCCGGCGGTGCACTGGGTAAAAAGCTGTTTGTCAAAGTCAGTGATTTGATGCGTACCGAAAATCTTCCGATGGTGGATGAAAATACCCCTCTTAAAGAGGCGATTTTAGTCTTAAGCGAAGGGCGGTTGGGAACGGTAATGCTGACCGACAATGAGGGGAAACTCTCAGGGCTTTTAAGTGATGGAGACATTCGACGTGCATTGTTGTCGGATAATTTTTCACTCGAAGCGGATGCTAAAGAGTATGCTACGAAAAATCCATTGGTGATACGTGATGGTTCCATGCTGGCCTCCGATGCGTTAGTTCTAATCGAAAATAAAAAAATTCAATTGTTAGTCGTCACCGATGGTGAGGGCAAAATTCTAGGTGCATTGCACCTTCATACACTCGTGGAAGCAGGTATCTCATGATGAGACTTAACAAATTTATAGCCCACTATTCGACCTATTCTCGCCGTGAAGCGGATCAGGCAATTTTGGACGGATATGTCCGTATCGACGGAGAGATCGAAAAAAACCCAGCCGTATCGGTTGATGAGCGAAGTGCTAATGTCAGCGTAAGCGGTAATAAAATCACGGCAACGGATCAGTTTACGGTGATTGTATACAACAAACCGCGCGGGGAGCTTGTGACTAAAAAAGATCCCCAAAAGCGTAAAACGATTTACGATTCTCTTTCAAAAAACTACAAACACTTTATCCCGGTCGGACGACTTGACTATGCTTCGGAAGGGTTGTTGCTCCTCACCGATGCTTCACGTGTTGCGACGGCACTGATGACCTCCAAGATGGAACGTGTGTACAAGATTAAAATCAAAGGTCCTGTTACCGAGGGGATGAAAATCGCTATGGGTGAGGGGCTGGAACTTGAGGATGCCAGTGCCGGTGCGCACGAGTACGCCGAAGAAGGGCCGATGAGTTTTGCCCCGTTTTACGCCTATCAAGTCCAAAAAGACCAAGGGGACTATTCAATTTTAAAAGTAGCCATCGGAGAGGGACAAAATCGTGAATTACGCCGTTTTTTCGCCCACTTCGGTGCGGAAATTGTCGATTTGAAACGCCTTAGTTTCGGCGGAATCGAGCTTAATAATCTTCCTACGGGTAAAGTGCGCTTTTTGGAGCGAAATGAGTATGCCTCATTGCGTGACTTTTTAGAAACAGCCGAAAAAGCGCAGATAATGAAACAAAAAGATATGAAGGGCAAGGCAAAAGTTTTGGGCAAGCCCGAGCGTAAGCCATTGCCTGAAGTGAAAAAAGTAACCAAGCGAGAGTTTGTCAAAGATAAAAAAACCAAACCTGTCGAAGAAGTATTTGGAACCAATAAGTACAAACCGAAAAGTGATAATAAGTTTAAAAAATAATGGCGGATTTCACGTATCTTCTTCGCCCTAAAACCTTTGATGAGGTGGTGGGGCAATCCCATTTATGCGCATTTGATGCACCGCTACGCTCTTTGTGTGAGAGCGGAAATCTGACCCACTCTTTTTTTTACGGACCGCCCGGTTGCGGCAAAACGACATTGGCGCGTATTATCGCTTCTGTGATGGAGCTCCCTTTTTATGAATTCAATGCGACCTCTCTTAAAATCGAAAACTTGCGCAAAATATTTGACCAATACGAAAACTCTCTGACAAAACCGCTTATTTTCATTGATGAAGTACACCGATTGGCTAAAAACCAGCAAGAGGTGTTATTGCCGGTTATGGAAAAAAACAGCGCGTTAGTCATCGGTGCATCGACAGAAAACCCCTATTTCAGCTTGACTGCGGCGATGCGTTCTCGGTCCTTGTTGTTTGAACTGCAAACGATTGGTGTTGAGGCGTTAGAGGATTTGTTAGTGCGAACGAAAGCTGTGATGGACGATGAAGCGAAAGAGTATTTGATTGCCAGTTCCGGCGGTGATGCCAGGGCGATGCTCAAGCTCTTAGAGGTGGCAACGGCGCTGAATAAACCTATCACGCTAGGATTGCTCAAATCACTTCGCCCCACCGCACAAGCACAAGGCAGTTCTGAAGCGGGAGTTCATTATGATTTGGCATCAGCACTTATCAAAAGTATCCGAGGAAGTGATGCGGATGCGGCGATCTATTATCTGGCTCGACTTATCGAGGGGGGTGAACCGCCTGAGTTTATCGCACGACGTTTGGTGATACTCTCGAGCGAAGATGTGGGCAATGCCAATCCCCAAGCTCTGACGCTATGCACCTCCGCCATGATGAGTGTCAAACAAATCGGGTATCCGGAGTCCCGTATTATTTTGGCGCAAGCGGTCATTTATCTGTGCGCTTCACCTAAATCCAATACGGCGTACAATGCGATTAACTCAGCGCTTGAAGCGGTTAAAAACGGGGTGATTTTGGAGATTCCCGATGCAATACGTCCGCGAGGATCAAACTACCTTTACCCGCATGATTTTGGGGGATGGGTACAGCAGCAGTACCTCGCAAAACCTCTAAAGTTTGTGGAATACAAAAACAGCGGTTATGAAGCGAAGATGGGAGAGTGGATGGAAAAGGTGTGGGGAAAATAAATTCCCTAGACGCTGTAATACGTCGCTTCTTTGTGATGAACCACCAGTGCTGTGGTGCTTTGTTCAGGATGGATTTGAAAGGTCTCTGAGAGAACAATGCCAAACTCCTCAGGACGTAACAAATCGAAGATGATGCGGCTTTGCTCCAAATCGGGACACGCGGGATAACCAAAACTGTAACGTGCTCCTGGGTATCGGTTCATCCTCACATCGCGTAAACTGTTCCCCTCATCCTCACTGACGATCCCCAAATCCAAACGGATTTGCTTGTGCGCCACTTCAGCAAGAGCTTCCGCAAGCTCCACTCCAAAACCATGCACCATGTTATACTCAAGGTATTCATTGTTAGCGTATAACTCTTGCTCGTAGGCGCTGAATTTATCCCCAACACTAACACACGTTAGTGGCAATACATCATCGCGCGTGTGGGTAAAAAAGTCACTGAGTGCGCGGTGCGGATTTTTGCGTTGGCGCGGAAAATCAAAGACATATTTGGCATTGCCTAGTACATCATCCAGTGGCATACGATTGGCATTTTCATCCACATTCCATCCGTAACTTTCATCAAAGATTAATAGTTCTCGATCGTTACTGCGTACTGGATAATAGCCATAGATTACAGTGGGGTCAAACAAACCGCGTTTGACGATTTCTCGCTTAATTCGCTCGTAGGCCGGGTAGACTTTGGTCTCCATGAGCTTTTTATACTCATTGACCTCCATTCCCGCGCGCTTGTATCCCCAGTGCATTTTGAATAAACTTCGCTTGTTGACCCACTCGCATACCATGTCAAAATCAAGCTGCTCTTTGCGCAACACTCTGCGGCCCCAAAACGGAGGGGTAGGAATCTTTACCTCACGAGAGGGCATTTTTAGCTCAGAGAATGGAGGGATAATGACTTCTTTGACCTCTTTGGTCTGACGTTCAACCATGTCACCGCCAAGACGGGTATCCAGTCCAACCTCCGGATTTTCGTTGTACTTTTCGATGCGGCTCATAGCGATGACCCCATCAAAGGCATCACGACAATAAAAGATCGGGCCCTGATAGATAGGTCGACAAAAATCATCGACAAAACTACGAGTGAGTGCCGCACCGCCTAGTAATACAGGGATGGTTATTCCCATGGAGGCCATGGTTTCGAGATTGTCTTTCATCACTTGGGTTGATTTGACCAACAGTCCTGACATCCCGATGGCATGTATGGCATTGGTTTTCATCACCTCCAAATATTCATCAAGCTCGGTTTTGATCCCTACGTTGATGACTTTGAAGCCATTGTTAGAGAGGATGATGTCTACGAGATTTTTACCCACGTCATGGACATCTCCCTTGACCGTTCCGATGACCAGCGTTGTATCGGTGTCTTTTTCTTGTTTGGTGAGATAGGGGTTGAGATAATCGACGGTAGTTTTCATCGTCTCGGCACTTTGCAGTACAAACGGCAATTGCATTTTCCCGCTTCCAAACAGTTCTCCCACCACTTTCATCGCATCAATGAGGATTTCGTTCACGATGACGTCAGGCTTGATACTTAGACGGGCTTTATCCACTAAGGGAATCATCCGCTCTTTGTCTCCGTCGATGAGGAGCTTGGCTATTTTCTCTTCATCATTGAGTGCTTCGTACTCTTCGTCATTTTTACTATTGTCAATCGTGACGTCGCTGAAATGGTTGATGAAGTTGAACAGCGATTGGTCGTTAGGGGTAAACAAAAGCTCTTCACACAGCTCTCGCTCTTGATCGGACATTTTTGACAGAGGGACGATGTGTTTAACGTTGATGATGACCGAGGTCATGCCGGCTTGGATACAGTGGTGCAAAAAGACGCTGTTGAGATAGACACGGGAGCTGGCACTCAAACCAAAGGAGATATTGGAAAGGCCAAGGGTTGAACCGACATCAGGATATTTGGCGTGTAACTGGCGAATCGCCTCAAGGGTTTGGATTGCCGCATCGCGATACTCCACGTCTCCGCTTCCCACGGTAAAGGTAAGCATATCAAACATCAAATTACGCGGATCAATATGGTGGCGATTGACGCACAAATCGTAAATCCGGTCTGCAATACGCATTTTGTCTTCGGTGGTTTTTGCCATCCCTTTCTCATCGATCACCAGACACACCAATGCGGTTCCAAATTTCTTGGCCAAGGTACAAATGGCATCCAGTCTCTCTTCCCCGTCTTCGAGATTGACGGAGTTGATGATGGGTTTGCCGCCGATGCATTTGAGCGCCTCTTCCATCGTATTGACCCGTGTGGCATCAGGCATAAGAGGAAGGGGTATTTTTTGATTGTACAGTTTCATAACCGCTGCCATATCGACTGCACCGTCACGACCGGCGAATTCGACATTGACGTCCAGACAGTGTGCCCCATCACGAACCTGGGCTTGTCCGACGCTGAGCGTCCCCTCATAATCGCTGGCAATGATAAGCTCACGAAATGCTTTGGACCCCGTAGAGTTGGAGCGCTCTCCTATGAGCAGGGGTGCGGGTTGTTGGATAAGTTCGACGGTATTAAACAGTGAGGCGATAGAGGGAGCTTGGCTTCCGCTTGGTTTTTTAGGAGTTATTGAAGAAACCTTATCCACCAGTGCACGGATGTGCTGAGGAGTTGTCCCGCAGCATCCGCCCAAGAAACTCACTCCGTCATAGGCTAAAAAGTCATGTTGACGCTGTGCAAATTCATCGGGTCCCATCGGATAGTACGAATAACCGCCACGATTTTGCGGCAATCCTGCATTGGCGTGAACGGAAATCGGTTTTCCCCACACTTGAGAGAGAGTCTTGACATGTTTACCGTATTGCTCAGGACCTGTACCGCAGTTGAATCCAAGGCTGAGGATGTCAAAAGGCTCCATGATGGTGGCAATGGTTTGGGCGTCGGTTCCTATGAGCATACTTCCTGCGAGTTCAATGGTAACGGAAACCATGATCGGTAAATCAGTTTTCCGCTCTTGATTGGCTGCTTGGCAAGCGTGGAGCGCTGCTTTAATTTGCAACGGATCTTGACACGTTTCCAGGAGAAAGATATCGGCTCCACCGTCAATGAGTCCTAAACAACACTCTGTGTACCCTGCGAGCATTTCATCGTAGTGGATATGTCCCAGTGAGGGGAGTTTGGTTCCTGGTCCGATAGAGGCTAGAACAAAACGGGGATGTTGTGGCGTGGAGAATTTATCGCATTCATCTTTACACACTTGCGCCCCGGCACGGGCAAGTTCATAGGCTCTGTGTCCTATCTGGTATTCATCCAAAACCCAGCTAAATGCGCCAAAGGTATTGGTCGTGAGTAAATCGGCACCGGCAGTAAGGTAAGCGTGAAAAATATCGCTCATTACTTCAGGGCAGGTAACGTTTAGAAGTTCATTGCACCCTTCGTTGCCTTCCCATGCACTTTTGGGAATCATCGCGTCACGCTCTTGAAGCTGCGTTCCCATCGCTCCATCGATGATGAGAGGACGACGAGAGAGGATTTCAAGAAGCTGTTGTTTGACGGACATGACGGAGCCTTAAGGTAATATGGTCGCGATTTTATCGTATCGCAACCCAAAGAGGCATAAGGGAGTCAATATAATTGTTCAGCTACACTCCCTATTATGAAAAAAGCGCTGTTTTGGGTCATTATTTTTGTTCAGTATTCGTGGTCCCAAGAAGCAGTTGTATTGCAGGATAAAAGTGATATTGATTTTTGGCTTCTTGCTGCGGTGGTTGCGATTGTGGTTACGGCAGGATTGACCTACAAGTACAGACGCTTGGATGAGCTGGTCCGGCTGCGTACGGCTGAATTGGAAACGTTTAATCAGCGGCTTCAAGAGGAGATCACCAAAGCGGTTGAAAAAAACCGTACGCAAGAGAAGCTTTTGATGCAGCAAGCGAAAATGGCAGAGATAGGGTCGATGGTGGAGTCGATTGCGCACCAATGGCGCCAACCGTTGAATATTTTGGGACTCTCGATGACGAAGTTAAATATTAGCTATGGTTTGGGTACGGCAGAAGATATGGGAAGTACGATTGAAGTCGTAGAACAGCAGATACAGTATATGTCGCAAACGATTGATGATTTTAGAAATTTTTTCAAACAAGATCATATTTCAAGCAGGGTAAAAATTTCACACATCATGGAAGAAGTGGAGACGTTGTTAGGTCCCCTGTTGATGAGTAAAAAGATCACCCTTGTTCGTGATATCGATCCCTCGATCACAGCACTTATTTACCCCAATGAGCTTAAGCAAGTATTGATTAATATTGTCAATAATGCCCGTGAAGCCATTGAACAAAGCCGAAAAAAAGAAAAAAAAATAACGATTAAATGCGAACACAATGAGCGCTTTTATACCATCTCGATCGAAGATACGGGAGGCGGGGTTCCGCTGCATATTATTGACAAAATATTTGATCCCTATTTCACAACAAAATTTGAATCTCAGGGGACCGGAATTGGATTGTATATGGCGAAGATGATTATCGAAAAGCATTTTTTAGGCAAGCTAAGCGTTCACAATACTCAAGATGGCGCGTGTTTTGAGATACGGCTCAATCATGCAGAGGACGCAATTGAAGGACGAGGTAAAAAAACGGATTAATCAGCCATCCATGAAGCGCGGGGTGATTTACGCAGCTTTTTAAGCATCATTTTTTCCAATGAACTTATTTTTTTCATATTAATTTCCTCCTTGTATAATTTTTAAAAGTATAGGTGGGGATGATTACGCTATTGTTACAGTCATTTGAGACTAAAGGGTCAGTTATGGCAACATTGGAAAAAGCGATCTTAGGCGGGGGATGTTTTTGGTGTATTGAGGCGGTGTACAACCGTGTTAACGGGGTACAAAGTGCTATAAGCGGTTATGCAGGCGGTGCACGAAAAAATCCAAGCTATGAGCAAATATGCACGGGTGCAACGGGACATGCTGAGGTAGTAGAGGTGACGTTTGATTCTGAGATTATAAACTACGAAGATATTTTAGATATTTTTTGGGAAATACACAATCCTACTACGTTGAATGCTCAAGGAGCAGACAAGGGGACGCAGTATCGTTCGGTTATTTATTATAGTAATGATGAGCAAAAAGCAAAAGCATTAAAATCTATTGAGACTATACAAAAAAAGTTCGAGGATAAAATTGTGACTGAGCTTTCCAGTGCTCCGGATTTTTTTGAAGCGGAAGAATATCATCAAAACTATTATAATGAGCATCCAACGCAAGGATATTGCTATGCAGTGATCGCGCCCAAAATAGATAAGTTTATGAAAAAGTTTGGGGATAAAGTGAAGAATAGTTAGAAGCTAGTTTTATCATTGCGGAAAAAATCCGCAATCTTGATATCCTGAAACGAGTTCAGGATGATATAAGAGGTATTATTTAGTAGTAAGCTCTGCTTCAATACGACGATTTAAAGCACGACCTTCTTTTGTTTTGTTAGTTGCGATTGGGCTTTTTTCACCTTTACCCGATGTTATTAAACGATCTGAAGCAACACCGTCTTTTACCAAAACGTCTTTTACTGCATTTGCACGTCTTTCAGAAAGTTTTTGATTGTATGCATCGGATCCAGTCGCATCTGTGTGACCCACAATAGTTGCATTGTATACAGGGTTTTCTTTCAAAAACTCTGCAAATGCGTCGACTTCTCTGTCACCATTCAACAGAATTTTATTAGAGTCTGTTTTGAAATTGACGTGAAGCGTTGCTGTTAGTGGGCAACCTTGAGCATCTACTTTGAACCCAGCAGGCGTATTAGGACATTTGTCTTGAGGATCAAAGATACCATCTTTGTCGCTATCAACAGGACAAGTAGGTGCAACTGGAGCTGCGATAACCGGAGTTGGTTCAGGTTTTGGCTCAGGCGCTGGTGCAGGTTTTGGCTCTTCGGCTACAACCGCGGCCGCAACAGGAGCAGCTGCAACAACAGGAGCTTCTTTTTCATCAAAACTAAATGTCAAACCTGCCAATGCCGCAACATTGTGAACTTCACCGTTACTGCCATTATCAGCACCATTTCGGTTCATTTTGTACATGTATAATCCCTCAAGTTTGAGAGCAACGTGTTTGGTCAAATCGGCTTTAAGACCCATTCCAGCATCTAGAACGATACCATCGTAATCATTTGAATGTGTATTGGTATACCACTCATACCCCATACCTGCTTTTGCAAAAGGGGTGATAGCAGTACCGGTATCCATTTCATACACACCATTGATCATGGTTGTCAAAACACCGGTAAATTTTTCACCGTATATAGTGTCACGTCCATAAAGAACTGAAAGTTCTGGCTTAATGAGGTCAGAAACATTATTCATCTGCATTTCAAGACCGTAAACAGCGTGGTTTTCAACGCCGCCCATAGCGCCGTCTTCTTGAGCTCCACCTTCATTTGCAGTTGAGTTCCATAGGTAGCCGGCAACCGGTGTAATTTCATAGTTAAAATCAGATGCGCTAACTAAAGTAGCGGCAAGCATTGCTGAAAGAGCGATTTTTTTCATAGTAATGTCTCCTTACGACAGGTATAATATATAAAAAGATTGTAGCATAAAACGAATTAAAACGAATTAAATTATATTGATGCGATCTTTTGCTGTTAGACAGTTAAGCTAAAAAATAAGTATTAGGGAGGATAGCATGAGAGATGAATATACGCTAGCAATCATTGGAGCTGGGCCTGCAGGCATCGCCACGGCCATAGAGAGCTATGCATTAGGGATGCGAGGAATTGTCTTGCTTGAAAAAGATGAAAACCACAATGCCACCATTCGAAAGTTTTACAAAGAGAATAAACGTGTCGATGTCGATTGGAAAGGGCAAAAGGTGGAGCTTGACGGAACCATCTATTTCATGGACGGAACCAAAGAGAGCACTTTAGATTTTTTTGATCAGCTTTTAGACAATGAGGCTATGGAGCTTCGTACCCATTGTGAGGTGCAAAAAATAGTGAAACGTGAGGATGGGTTTGAGATTTTTATTGCAGGGGGAAGTATTTTTGCTCGTTACGTGGTGGTGACGATTGGGCGGATGGGCAAACCGAACAAACCGGATTATAAAATTCCCCTAAGCATCAAAAATCAAGTCCATTTTACCCTTGATGCGTGCGGGTCAGGAGAAAAAATCATGGTCATCGGCGGAGGAGATTCGGCGATCGAGTATGCGGTTGAGTTATGCGATAAAAATGATGTGAGTATCTGCTATCGGCGCGGAACCTTTCGCAGAGCCAATCCGACCAATCAATCGGATATCCAAAAGGCAGTTGACAATAGGTTGGTTCGGGCATTACTCAATACCGAGATAAGTGGGATCGAGAGCGAGGAGGGGAAGGTAAAGGTTCTTTTTAGCGACGGTACCTCAGAGGTATTTGATCGCCTTGTTTATGCTATCGGAGGGACAACGCCAAGCGGATTTTTGCAAAGCAGCGGTATACGAGAAGAAGAGGGGAAGCCCGTTCATAATGAACATTATGAGACCAATATTCAGGGAATTTTTGTCGCAGGAGATATTACCCAAGAGTCCGGAGGGTCGATTGCGCTTGGACTCAATCATGGGTATGCGATTGCAAATTATATTATAAATAGATAGACTCTTCGTCATTCCCGCGAAGGCGGGAATCCAGCTTTTGGATTGATCCCCGTGTCAAGCACGAGGATGACGCCTGAAATTATCTATCCTCCGGCGTTAAAGCGACTTCAAATCCCATTTTTTGAAGCATTTCAAGATCGGTATGGGCTTCTCGTCCTGCGGTGGTGAGGTAGTTACCCAAAACGATACTGTTGGCTCCTGCTTCGAAAATCTCTGCTTGTCGTTCACGAAAGGTAATCTCACGCCCCCCTGCAATCATAATCCGATCCGCTTTATCCAAAATAGAACGTGAAAGACGGATGAGGTCCAAAGACTCATCGATGCTCAGGGGGCTTGGATTGAGGGGAAGGGCAGGATTGTGATGATAAAAGTTCAGCGGCACGGAAACGGGGTTGAGAGTTTTGAGTGAATGGAGCATACTGATACGATCCTCTTGCGTTTCCCCCATCCCGAAAATCCCTCCGCTGATGAGCTTTAATCCTACGGTATTGACATTTTCACACGTCTCATACCGCTCATCCCACGGATGGGTGGTGCAGATTGAGGGATAAAACTCACGGCTGGTTTCCAGGTTGTGGTTGTAGGCGGTTATCCCCGATTTTTGCAGCTCGCGCAATTGGTCGATCGATGCTGTTCCGTTGCAGGCGATGAGGCGAAGACGGGGGACTTCTTTGGTAAGGGTTTTGGCGATATTGCAAACGAAATCGAGGGTTTTATCGTCCAGCCCTTTTTGTGCAGTGACAAGACAAAAGCCCAATGCCCCAAGTGATTCGAGACGGCGTGCTTCTTCTAGAATCTGATCCATCGGTTTTTGCTTGTAGCGCTCAATGTCGGCTTTGTATTTGACGCTCTGAGAGCAAAATTTGCAATCTTCATTACAAGTACCGCTGTTGATGTTGCAAATGGAGCAGAGGAATATTTTTTTCATTTTTTGAATCTTTCAAACGTATAGTGATGTTCTTCAAAGGTCTCTTCCCCGATAGGACGGGCATACTGGGTGACTTTGAACTCTAGATCGGTAATTTCGAGCATGGCACAAGAGGAGACCGGTTCATCGCGAGCGCACGCTTCTCCCGGATTGAGAAAAAGAGTACGGTGTTTAAAATCGCATTCAAAGACATGGGTATGCCCAAAAAGGACCACTTCGGTATCGGCATTCATGTAAAAGGGCAAATGCATCAGTTTGCATTTTGTCCCTGCGAGGGTAAAATAGTGGGGCTCTTGGACGAGATTGTATTTATCGTGATAATCGACCAATCCTGCATCGTTGTTTCCGTAAACGGCCATGTATTTTAAACCGCTGTTTTTAAGCTGTTCCAGAATCTCAGGCTTGACAATATCGCCCCCATGGATGAGAAATTCTGCACCATTACTTTTTAGATGGTTGATTACTTTTTGAGAACGCCCGACTTTAGAATGGGTATCCGACAAAAGACCAATTTTCATGCCGTTCGCCCTGAGCTAGTCGAAGGGTGTTGTATCCATGGTTCGACATGCTCACCATGAACGGAAGCAGAGCTACTCATTGCTACTCTCACTTGCTGTCTCATTTGGTGTCTCATTTGGTGTTCGGTTTTTGCATTTGGTACACTCAAACACTTCTTTGTTACGGTAGGTCCGAGGAGCCAGTGCTCCCCCGCATCCTTCCACTTCACATTTGTGCAGACTTGGCTCGAATTTGCTGATAAATTTGCATTTCGGATACGATTCACATCCCCAAAACGCTCCACGGCGTGATTGTCTCCACATCAGTTTTCCACCGCAATCGGGGCAGGGGACTTCGGAAAATTTAACCTCTTGATTGAGAGTCTTGGTGTTTTTGCATTCAGGGTAGGCACTGCATGCGAGAAACTGACCGTTGCGGCCGCTTTTGACCACCATGGCGCTTCCGCATTTTTCGCATACTTCGCTGCTCTCACCGTCGGCCGGTGCCGGATTGGCTTTTTGGCTCTCTTCGGTTTGCTCGGTGTATTTGCATTTAGGAAAACCGCTGCACGCGATAAACTCTCCAAAACGTCCTGAACGCAGCAATAACTCGCTTCCGCATTGAGGACACGGACGTCCCAGCGGAGTCGCGACTTTCAGACTGACGATTTCGGCTTTCCCTGTCTCGATTTTGGCCATAAACGGATGGTAAAAATCCAAGATTATTTTATGCCACGATTTCCCCTCTTCGCCGATTTCATCCAGCGTCTCTTCCATATTGGCGGTAAAAGAGGCATCGACGATTTCTTCGAAATGTTTTTCGAGCAGTTCGGTCACCGTAAAGGCGATTTCAGTCGGGGTAATGGCTCGTTTTTCGATTTCGATGTAGTTACGCGCTTGCAGCGTAGAGACTGTAGGTGCATAGGTCGATGGTCGCCCAATTCCTTCAGATTCCAGTTTTTTGATGAGGCTGGCTTCGGAGTAGCGTGATGGTGGCTCGGTGAAATGCTGCTCAGTGGAGATGCTTTGAATATCGATAGCATCGCCTGTTGTGAGAGTAGGGAGAAGTTTGTCTTTATCATCCGTTCCCACAACACGGTAAAAACCATCAAATAAGAGCTTGCGTCCTGTCGCACGAAACTGCGATTTTGGGCTTTCGAATGTGATGCTTTGCTGTTCAAATCGTGCATCGTTCATCTGACACGCGATAAAGCGGTTGTAGATGAGCTTATAGAGTTTGATCTCATCAGGCTTGAGATACGTTGCCGCAATCTCGGGAGTGAAGGCAAGCATCGTTGGACGAATTGCTTCGTGCGCCTCTTGCGCCCCTTTGGATTTTTTCGTGTAGACTTTTGGATTTTCCGGTAAATAAGCCTTGCCGTAACGATTGAGAATAAGCTCACGTGCGGACTCGACGGCTTCAGTTGCAAGATTGAGGGAGTCGGTACGCATATAGGTGATGACCCCGGAGGTTCCCTCAGGCGTTTTAACCCCTTCGTACAGAGCTTGGGCGACCATCATCGTTTTCTTTGGAGAAAATCCCAGCTGTGAAGAGGCAGTTTGCTGAATCGTAGAAGTCATAAACGGCGGTGGAGTCGAAGATTTACGCTCTTTGGTCTCGATTTCTCCTACTTTGTACGCCTCTTTTTTGAGGGTTTCGACGATCTTTTTGGCATCATCGCCTGTTTTGATCGTGAGTTTGTCCATTTTTTCGTTTTCATAGCTGACCAATGTGGCTTCAATATCGGGTTTAAAGAAGGTATCGATTGTCCAGTACTCTTCGGGAATAAAGGCACGGATTTCCCGCTCACGGTCTATGACGATTTTAAGGGTTGAGGACTGAACCCGTCCTGCCGATAGCCCTTTTTGGATTTTGCTTGCCAAAAGGGGTGAGAGTTTGTAACCTACGATACGATCGAGTAAGCGGCGTGCTTGTTGTGCATTGACACGATCCATGTCGATTTTGCGCGGTGTTTCGAGAGCGTGAATGATGGCGTTTTTCGTGATCTCGTGAAACACGATGCGGGGCAGTGCTTCAGGATCTTTTCCTATTGCATGGGCGATATGCCAACCGATTGCTTCTCCCTCACGGTCTTCGTCGGTCGCGAGGTACACGGTATCCGCTTTTTTGGCCAACTCTTGGATCTGTTTGACGATGGCTGTACTGTCTTCACTGATCTTATAATCAGGAATAATGGTCTCATTGTCGATTTTTATCCCAAAACGCGCTTTGGGCAAATCCCGAATATGCCCTTTGGAAGCGATAACCTCATAATCATTGGAGAGGAAGTTTTTTATAGTCTTGGCTTTTGCCGGTGACTCTACGATAATTAATTTCAAAGTAATCCTATATATATGGATGAATAACGAAAGTGTAACAAAAAAAGTTGCAAAACGGCTAAAGTATTTTTTTTATATCCCGATATAGTCTGTAACAGCAAGGATGCTGAATAACTTCAGAGCGAAAGCTCGACCATAAAAGGATTTATCATGGGTTTCAGAATTAACACCAACATCGCGGCTATGAACGCACACACAAACAGTACGATGAACAATCGTAACTTGGATGATGCACTCTCTAAATTGAGTTCAGGGCTTCGTATTAATAAAGCAGCAGACGATGCATCAGGGATGGTTATTGCCAACTCTCTTCGTAATCAGGCAAACTCTTTGGGCCAAGCGGTTGCGAACGGTAACGACGCGATCGGATTGATCCAAACCGCAGATGGAGCACTCAATGAGTACTCAAAAATTCTTGACACGATTAAAACCAAATCGGTTCAAGCAGCGTCTGATGGACAGAACACGGCATCTCGCCAAGCGATCCAAAAAGACATCGGTCGTTTGATGGAAGAGTTGAACACAATTGCAAAAACCACATCGTTCAATGGTCAAAAACTTCTTTCAGGTACATTTACGAACAAAGAGTTCCAGATGGGTGCAAACGCGAATGAGACAGTTAAAGCCTCTATCGCATCTGCCGAGACGAGCCAGATTGGTCAAACCAGCCGTGCACAACTTGATATTGGTCAAATGGGTGAAAACCAATTGACTCTCAAAAGCGCCATCACCGGTAAAACACTGACGCTTGAGTCGATCAATCTCCAATCGAACAACAATCCTGCCAACGGTATGGGCGCAGTTGCGGATCAGATCAACCGATTCAGCGGTGAGACGGGAATTAGTGCTAAAGCGATCGTCACTACGACCACCGCATCTACTATTCAAGCAGGTACAACCGGAACCGATTTTGCGATCAACGGGATTAATATCGGTGCGATCGTTGTAAGTGCTAATGACAGTGAGGGGACATTGATGAACGCCATCAATGCAAAAACTACTCAAACAGGTGTATCGGCAACGAAGACGGAAGACGGTAAAATCACCCTAAACTCAGCAGATGGACGTGCGATCAGCGTGAGCGGGGATATGGCAAGCGTGATGGGAACATCGGCGGATGCTATGAGTACGATCGGGCATCTCGAAGTGGTACAAGCAGGTTCATCAACGTTCCAAATTGAGGGGGCAAACTTTAAAGCTACAGTTGCTGGTGCAGACATTAATCTTACAGGCACAATGTCTGTTATAGAAGATTCTGTATTGGAAAAAACTTCTGTTATCGGAACAGGAAGTATTTTAATTGATGGCACTGAGTTGGGTACCCTTATTACTGCCACTACGGGTATGTCATTTGTTGTTGGTTCTTCATCGGCAGATATGACGTTGGGTGAAGATTCTAAGATTATGTCAGGTAGTAAACTTAATGATGGGACTGAGCTTTCTACAGATATTGCAGTAGATGGTGCTGCAGCCATTACACTAAGTTCAGATATGTTAGTGGCAGCTGGATCAGTTTTAACGACAGGAACGATACTTGATGCCGGTACGGTATTGACCCAAGATATTATCAGCTCTGGTCAAACCTATAAAGCGGGTACAGTATTGGGTACTGATCTTACGTTGACAGCTTCTGTTACGCTTACCAAAGATATGGTGATGTTTGTTGACCTAGCAGGTACTGCAAACGCAACTATCGGCAGTTCTTCTGTTTTGGCTGCGGGTTCTGTTCTTGGTTTGGACGTAACAGTTTCAAGTGATACCACTCTCGATGCTGACATGGTACTAAAAGCGGGTAGTGTATTGGTTTCTGGTAGTGAAATGGCAAAAGGTACTGTCCTTGGTGAAACGATTACCATTACGGCAGAGGCTATTACCACCTCTGGAGATATGATACTCAAAGCGGGTTCTTCGTTGGGATCCGGTTCAACCATCGATG
>JBBQNL010000024.1:0-21537 GCA_038329855.1 Campylobacterales bacterium | reverse complement strand
AACTACGCGGGGGCAATACCGGTAGTTACGTATACCGTGACCGACGGGGCGGACGTCGACACATCGACGCTGACATTGAGCATGAGCACGGTCAATGATCAACCTATCATTACACTTAATACAAGCGATGATCAGGTGAATGAAGCTGCTTTATCGACAGGTACGATGCCTGGATCATCAAGCGAATTTAGACAAGGCAGCTTTACCCTCAGTGACAGTGATGGATTGGGTAATCTTGCCAGTATCACAATCAATACAAACAATGAAGACAAGACAATTTTAATGTCAAATCTTATTAACTCAACAATCGACACGGGCATGGGGGAAATGAAAATAACGGGGTATGACAGTAATACAGGAATTGTTTCTTATGACTATACATTGACATCGGTGCAGGATCATAGTGGCGGTGCTGTTTCTGACAGTATCAGTGTTATTGTAACCGATGGCGGGGGCAGTAGTAGTGATCCGGCGACAATTTCCATCGGAGTGATCGATGATTCACCACGCGGAGATGCTGATTCTGGAATTGTTGCTAATACAATTGGTGCATCCGTATCCGGTCCGGCTGAAATTATTTTCGGTGCAGACGGCGCAGCCTCTTCTCCGTATAGCTTAAGTGTATCGAGTGCCCCTGCGGGCTGGAATTCAAAAACAGTGAGTGGTGATGTCTATCTTTGGGCGCCGGGTGATACCATGCCAACAGGTACCGATATCACTAACGCATCGGCAAAATTTGTGCTAAATAGTGGTAGTGGTCAGTACACCTTTACGGTACTGAAAGCACTTGACCCGACAATAACGACGGTTGAACAGCCTCTGACTGATCTTGTGGATCCTGGAGCTCCAAATGTTGGTATTACAGTACCGGTAACACTGCCAAATGGTGATCCGTTAACATTGACGATTACTCCAAATACTGGTGGAGAGTTAAATCCGTCTAATCAAGGGATTGGGATTAATGATGGGCAAGTAGATGGTGGAGAGCAGCTTTATTTTGACTTCTCAAGAACTGCTTCTAATCTCTCTGTGAATGTTGATAAGTTCTCTGGAATTGAAACCTTGCTTTGGAAAGCTTATTCTTATAATGCATTGACGGGATTATACACTGAGGTGGCTAGTGGAAGTGATGGCACTATGGCTACAAATGATAGTGTCTCTACGACAATAGTACTAAGTGAGAGTGTTGAGACGGGAACACTAGAAAATGGGTTTGATCGTGTTATTTTTGGAGCTGAATCAGGAGAAAATTACCGTATGTTTTCTGCAGGTATCAGTGTTACAGAAACTGAATTACCTAACGATGCCAACTTTGTTTTCTCGGCAATAGGAACCGATAGTGATGGTGATAGTGCAACCTCGTATATCGGTGTTAATATTGATGCAAATCCCGACCAAGGGGGAGACTCCGGTAATGATACCCTCAGTGCTAGCGGGATCTTGATCGGGGGTGCCGGAGATGACACATTGGTAGGAGATTCAAGTCAAGGATATTTATTCGGCGGAAGTGACGATGATACACTTACTTTTGACGGAAATGATATCGTTTTAGACGGTGGTGCTGGTGTCGATACCATCATCTTGACGACAGGATCCAATATCAATTTCGGTGTATTGGACAGCACAGATAACCCGATTTCCAATATTGAAGTGATTGATCTCTCTCAAAATGGAAATCATAATCTGACCAATCTTAGTGTGCAGGATGTTATTGACATTACAGGAGGTGGCAATACATTGACTATTTTAGGTGATGGTGCTGATACAGTTACAATTGACTCTGCATGGCATAGTAGTGGATCCGCTGGCGGATTTGATATTTACACGGATACTGCTACAGATCCTACGGTAACGCTAAGAATTGAGTCTACGATTGACCCTATCATCTAAAAATATGCTATCATAAGAGCATGAAAAAGACGCTCTTTCTTTTCTTCACTATGGCGGTTTCGGCCGTCATCCTTGTAAGTTCTCCTGAATTTTCTATTGCCAAAATTTTTATTGATAAAATCGAAAAAGAGTACGGAATATTTGCCAAGCGGCGGGCGCTTTTACTTGTGCAGATGATGAACGAGGCAAAGGATTTGAGTGAAATGGAGAAGCTTGAAAAGGTAAATGATTTTTTTAACCAAACGCCATACGCCTCAGATAGAACAACATGGGGTGTGAGTGATTATTGGGCGACACGGCTGGAGTTTATTGGCAAAGATAGAGCGGATTGTGAGGATTACGTTATCGCGAAATATTTCACCCTCAAAGAGCTAGGCGTTCCCCCCTCGAAGCTTTTTATGACATATGCGAAGTCATTGCGCTACAAAACGTCACATCTGGTATTAACGTACTACGAAACCCCTAAATCGACTCCGCTGGTACTCGATAACTACAATTATAAAATCCTCCCCGCCTCCACTCGTGATGATCTTGTTCCGATTTACAGCTTCAGCGGGGATGAACTTTTTAATGCCAAACAGGCTCAAATCGGGAAAATGGTTCCTGCGGCAACGCGGCAAACACGACCTTGGGACGAGCTGATTATTACACGACAAAAGGATTAGAGATGAGTTTATTTAAACAAATGGCGATTATGTTGAGCCTCTTTTTAGGGGTAATATTGGCTTTAGTGATGGTGCTCAACTTCAAGAGCGCGACCGAATTTGTCCAAAATCAGCTCTATACCGATGCAAAAAATACGGCGCACTCTCTAGGGCTATCACTTTCAAAAGTGGCTGATCCGAGTGATGTTTCGAGTATGGAAACGATGATCAATGCAATTTTTGACAGCGGATATTACGAGAAGATCAGGCTTGTCGATATCGATGGGAAAGTGATCTATGTACGTGAAAACAATCTCATTGTACATGATGTTCCGGAGTGGTTTATCCAGCAGGTGGCTATTCGTAACGCAACCGTTAAAAGTGATATTATGATCGGATGGAATCGCTTCGGCTCTCTCGAAGTGAGTGGCCATACGGGACATGCCTATCGACAATTGTACATAACACTGATTGATTTATGCAAAACGTTTTTGATGATCACAGCGGTGGTTTTTACTTTCCTCTATCTGCTCCTCTCTGTCAGTTTAAAATCACTTAAACGGATGCGAGAACAGGCTGTTGCTATCATCGACAATGAGTTTATAATTGAGAAAAAAATCCCCTTTACGACCGAATTTCGTTCCGTCACGGTCGCAATGAATGCGATGGTGACAAAAGTCAAAGATATTTTTGAACGAGAAAATGAAACATTGCGCCGTTATCAGGAACTTCTCTACAAAGATCCTGATACGAAGCTCTATAATCGTCGCTATCTCACCGCGAAGCTGCCCGACTATCTGCAGTCGCATACTTCTTTATCGGCAGGTATTTATGTTATGCTGAGTTTGGATGGAATGGATCGTTTGAAACGGGAACAGGGGTATGAACAGGACAGTTTGCTGCTTAATGCTTTAGCGGATGAATTTAGATCTAAGCTAGGAGGGTTACACAATACGTTTATCGCACGGCTTAATGAAAGCGATTTTTTTGCGATTATTCCGGAGAGTGATATTTCATCAATACGACCTTTAATTGAACATTTGATGAATCGTATGCGTGAAACAATGGAGGAGATTGATTCGATTACCTCTTATGTTATTTTAGGGTGTGCAATGGGAACCTATAGTGAATATGACACCCTTAAATCACTCTTGTCACGTGCAGATCATGCGGTATTAGAAGCAAAAGACAAAGGAAATTTTACGATCCAAGCGAATCATCGGGAGGAAGAAACTCTTGTTATGGGGCGAGAAGAGTGGCGTTACGAGTTACTTGAAAGTATTCAGGAATCGCGTTTGGTGTTGGCATTTCAAAGTGTGATAGAATATCGGCAGGGTAATTTGAATACGTCGCATGAAGAGATTTTTTTACGACTACTGGATAAGGAGGGAACCCTCCATAGTGCTGGGTACTTTATTCCTGTAGCTACAAGTCTTGGAATGGCCGATACGTTAGACCGCTATATGATAGAAAAAGTATTCAACCATATTAAAGCGTACACTCATGTGACTCCATTAGCCCTTAATTTGAGTTGCGATTTTGTGAAGAAATATACTAATATTCAGTGGCTTAAAGAACAATTGGAAGTATTCCGACGAGAAAGTAATTTGATTTTGTGGTTCGAAGTGAGTAATGTAATCGCATTGAATGAGCTCCAAGCGGTTGCTACGATCAGTGTAATCGTCAAAATGTTTGGATGCCGTTTTGGAATCGACCATTTTACAATCCCAGAAGCAGGTGCCCAGTATCTCCAAGTCATCCGTCCCGATTACGTCAAGTCCAATGGCAGATATTTGCAGGATATGATGGTCGATAGCGATACAGGAAAAAGTAAGGAGAGTTTCAATAATTTAATTCGCAGTTTGGGTATTTCGATTATTGCGATAAATATTGAAGAAGCTCATGAGCTCGAAAATCTTCAGACGTTGGGGATTGAGCGGTTCCAAGGATCATTTATTGCGCCCGTCGCGATGCTCAAATAGCACTCACTCTTTTTTGCGGGTGAGTATTAATCCAAAAGCGACCATGACGGCTAGCAGTATAAAAAGATTTCCTTGCTCATCCATGTAAAATTCCTTTATCTTATTGTTTTTTTATTATAGCGTATCTTATAGTCCATCGTAAGAGGTTTAACCGTACAATACGCCTTATGAAAACACAACCACCTAAAACTTTCCGATTCCTCCCTACAACCCGTGCAGAAATGGATGAACGAGGCTGGGATCAATGCGATGTTATTTTGGTCAATGGCGATGCCTATATCGATTCCCCTTTTATCGGTGTAGCAGCCGTAGGACGAATATTGGAACGTGAAGGATATCGTGTCGGTATCATCGGACAGCCTGATGTTACGAGTGATGTTGATATCAAACGCCTTGGTGAGCCGCGTCTTTTTTGGGGAGTGAGCGGCGGAAGCGTTGACTCGATGGTCTCCAACTATACCGCGACCAAAAAGTTCCGCAATAACGATGATTACACCCCAGGGGGTGTCAACAACAAGCGCCCCGATCGGGCAGTTCTTGTCTACACCAATCTTATCCGTCAGTACTATAAGAGTACTGTTCCGATTGTATTGGGTGGGATAGAAGCGAGCTTGCGCCGTGTGACCCATTATGATTACTGGACAAATAAACTGCGTAAACCTATCCTTTTTGATGCCAAAGCCGATTTCTTGATCTACGGCATGGGGGAGGGGGCCATAATCGCTTTACCCAAAGCCCTTGAAGAGGGGAAATCACCGCAGGACATTCGAGGTGTCTGCTATATCTCCAAAGAACCCAAAGAGGGATACCTGACGTTGCCATCCCACAAAGAGTGCTTGGAGGACAAAGAAAAATACATTGACCTTTTTGATGCGTTTTACGATCATAATGACCCAATAAGTGCCATGGGATTGTGTCAAGAGGTTGATGGACGCTACAGTATTCAAAATCCACCGGCGGATTATCTCGATGAAAATGAGATGGATGCCGTTTCCGCACTCCCTTTTACCCGTGAACTACATCCCTATCATAAACCGCAAGGCGAAGTAAAATGTTTGGAAACAATCAAATTTTCAATTATGACACACCAGGGATGTTGGGGAGAGTGTAATTTTTGTGCGATCGGGGTACATCAGGGACGTACCATTCGCACGCGAAGTGAAGAATCTATCCTCGCTGAGGCGACGCAGTTCACCGAGTATAAAGATTTCAAAGGGATTATCAGCGATGTCGGCGGCCCTACGGCGAATATGTACGGTTATGAGTGTAATAAAAAGCTCAAACACGGTACGTGCGCCCATCAGCGGTGCGTCGATGATACCCATTTGTGCAAATCAATGAAAGTCGATCATACCCGTATTATCAATCTTCTGCGGCGTTTGCGTGAAGTGAGAGGCGTTAAAAAAGCGTTTGTCGCTTCAGGGGTGCGCTATGATCTTATCAACGAAGACAAACGCCAAGGGTATGAGTATCTCAAAGAAATGGTCAAGCATCACATTTCCGGACAGATGAAAGTAGCTCCCGAACACACGTCCGATCATGTTCTTCATCTGATGAACAAGCCGGGAAAACAAACACTTGTTGATTTCAAAAAACTCTACGATCAACTCAACCGTGAAGAGGGTAAAAAGCAGTTTTTGACCTACTATCTTATCGCTGCGCATCCGGGATGTACCGAAAAAGACATGCACGATTTGAAGCGTTTTACGAGCGAAGAACTCAAAATGAATCCGGAACAGGCACAGGTATTTACTCCCACGCCGGGTACCTATTCAGCAGTGATGTACTACACCGAGATGGACCCAAAAACCCGTGAAAAAATCTTTGTCGAAAAAGATACTGCGCGAAAAGAGAAGCAAAAGCAAATAGTCGTTCAAAAAGAGAGTTTTAAAAGCGGATTTGCGAGTTAAGACAAAAAGTGTCATAAATGGAAAAGAAACAGATTAAGAAGAATGTGGCTCAATAGTTTTTACACTTTATAGATTACTTAAGCTAGATGGTACTAGTATAAGTAATATTTATTTATAAAAGAGGTGTGACGTGAACAGTATAACTCTTATCGATAATCGAACAGGAAAGAGTTACGAATTTCCGATTTTGAATCCAACTCTGGGTCCCGATGTTATTGATGTTCGAGCACTGTACAAAGAGACAGGGATGTTTATGTACGATCCTGGATTCACGTCGACGGCGAGTTGCAGCTCTGCTATTACGTACATTGACGGAGATCAGGGGGAGCTGCGATATCGCGGGTATGATATTAGTGATTTGGCGACCAAAAAAACCTACTTAGACGTGTGTCATCTCCTTTTGACCTCTAAGCTTCCCTCTGAAAGTGAGCGAGCCGCATTTGACAATGAATTGCGAAAGCGCGCCTTTATTCATGAAGGGCTGAAGGGTCTCTTTAACGCTTTTCCGGATCGTGCACATCCCATGGCAATGATGTCATCTGCTGTTGCAGCTTTATCTACGTTTTATTTCGAGCATCTGAATGTTACGACGCAGCAAGAAGCGCAAGTGATGGCTCGTCGTATTATCGCGAAGATTCCGACATTGGCTGCGTTCGCATATCGGCGCTCTCTAGGAATCCCTTATGTTTATCCCGATATCGAGCGTTCTTTTACCGAAAACTTTCTCTATATGATGAGAGCGTATCCGGGAGAAAATCTTGAAATTCGTGATGTAGAGATACGGGCGCTGGATACTATTTTTACCCTTCATGCGGATCACGAACAAAATGCATCGACCTCGACCGTACGTGCCGTTGCTTCAACCGGTGCACATCCGTATGCGGCCATTTCAGCAGGGATTGATGCGTTGTGGGGAAGAGCTCATGGGGGAGCAAATGAGTCGGTTATCGCTCAGCTTGAGATGATCGGAAGTATTGATAATGTTGATGCGTTTATCGCACGGGCCAAAGATCCAAATGACGAGTTTAAGCTGATGGGATTTGGGCATCGTGTGTATAAAAACTTCGATCCTCGTTCCCTGATTTTGAAAAAGCTTCTCGATGAACTCAAAGATGATTTGGGAATTGACAGCAATTTACTCCATATTGCGCAAAAAATAGAAGCAATTGCTCTGAATGATCCCTATTTTATCGAGCGAAAACTGTATCCGAACATCGATTTTTATTCGGGACTGATTTTAACCGCTTTAAAAATACCAAAATCAATGTTTACGATTATTTTTGTTATCGGGCGCTGTGTGGGGTGGATTACCCAATGGATAGAGCTTAAAAATGATCCCGAAATGAAAATTGCACGGCCACGGCAATGCTATATCGGTGAAAAAAATAAAACTGTTTGATTTTTCATATTTTAGGGAGTTCTTAGGGTATAATAACTTTTATTTAGACTTTTTAGGAGACTTTTATGGAATGTGAATTTCCTACGATCAATGCCAACAATGATGAAATTAAAACTATTTTAAATGAGGTCAAGACCATTGCCATTTTAGGGTTGTCGCCCGATAGTACCAAAGACAGTTATCGTGTGGCAGAGTATTTACAAAAAGTTGGGTATACCATTATCCCCGTTTATCCCAAAGAAGAGACCATTTTAGGTGAAAAAGTTTATCGTTCGTTAGAAGAAATTCCTTTTGCGGTAGATATGGTCAATATTTTTCGAAAACCTGATGCATTAAATGCAGTGGCAGATGCGTGTATCGCACGAGGAGATGTGAAAGTATTTTGGGCGCAAAAAGGTATAGTCAACAATGAAGCAGCTTCCTGTGCTCAGGATGCAGGGATGAAAGTGGTTCAAAATCATTGCAGTATGGTTGAGCATCGTCTCATTCACGGATAAAGGGAAAGTTTGATCGATTTACAAACGATATACGAGGCGCATTCACGGATCAATGAGGTTGTCGTCAATACACCCTTTTCGCATGCACCCAGACTCAGCCAAGAATCGGGATGCGATGTGTATCTTAAAAAAGAAAACCTCCAAGTAACGGGTGCCTTTAAAATACGCGGGGCGTATAACAAAATAGCTTCATTAAGTGATGCTGAGCGCTCGTGCGGAGTTATTGCGGCAAGTGCAGGAAACCATGCGCAAGGGGTAGCGATGGCCGCTCAGATGTTCGGGACAAAGGCATTGATCGTGATGCCTGAATCAACACCTCTGACGAAAATTAACGGTGTCAGCTATTACGGTGCAGAAGTTATTTTGGCGGGGGGAAACTACGATGAAGCCTATGCTTATGCTTGGGCATACGGGCAAGAGCATAAAATGGTATTTGTTCATCCGTTCGCCGATGAAGCGGTAATGGCAGGGCAGGGGACGATCGCGTTAGAGATGATGGAAGAGATGGATGACTTGGATGCTATCATTATCCCAGTCGGTGGAGGCGGATTGATTTCAGGGATGGCATCGGCGATTAAAGCACTTTCACCACATATACGTGTGATTGGAGTAGGGGCTGCAGGTGCTCCCGCTATGAAAGATTCGTTTGAGGCTAAAAAAGCGGTTGACAGTTTGGCCGTACGGACCATTGCCGATGGCATAGCGGTTAGGGATACTTCTCCTATAACTCTTGCACATATCCTCGAAACGGTTGATGAGTTCGTCAGTGTCGATGATGAAGAGATCGCCAATGCCATATTATTTTTGCTTGAGCGGCAAAAACTGGTTGTCGAAGGGGCTGGAGCTGCGGGTGTGGCTGCATTGCTTCACCATAAGCTGGAACATTTACAAGATAAAAAAGTGGGCGTTGTTCTTAGCGGCGGGAATATGGATGTGACGCTTCTTTCGATCATTATTGAAAAGGGATTGATAAAATCGGGTCGCAAGATGAAACTGACCGTCACGTTGATTGATAAACCAGGTACTCTCATGCAGCTTACTCGCATGCTGCAAGATCTGAATGCCAATATCGTCCATATCGAGTATGATCGCACTTCTACCTCGTTAGCCTATGGTGATGCAAATGTGACGATTCACCTTGAGACCAAAGGACGTATTCATCAAGATCAAATTCGTACATCATTGAATGAACATCATTATCTCAGCAGCGAAGATAATTAAAGAGTTTACGAATGGAAGTATTAAAATTAATTAATATTAAATCTCCCATCCTTCAAATCAAAACATTAAACAGTGGAGCGTTGGCTATTGTCGATGCTCAAACAACCTTGCGTATTCTCTCCATGGATGATTATAAAGTCATTGGCGGTTTTAAAAGCAATGTCCAGCATGAACGGCTCTCAGGATTTATTTCTGATGTTGCAGTACAGGGAGATTATTTTATAACGGTTATTCCTAAAACCAATAAAGCAGCACTTTTTAGCGTTGAAAAAAAAGAATTATTATACAAAGTCGGGCGTCATCAAGGTGAAGTAGAGAGTGTCGCGATTGACCCAAACAGCCGATATTGCGTAACGAGCGGACAAGACGGAAAGGTATTCATCTGGGCTCTAAAAACAGCTAGATTAGTATACTCAATGCCTCCTCATGCCGATTTTGTGACTTCCGTTGCTTTTAATGATAGCGGACAATGGCTTGCAACGGGGAGTTTTGATCGAACGATCAATGTTCTCAATCTCTCAACCATGAAACAGCCTCTTAAACTCATTGGGCACAGCGGTGTGGTCGTCAGTATGATATTTTTACCTGATATCCGTCTTTTATCCGCGGAAAAAGAGGGTGGACTCATTATTTGGGATATTCGTACAGGACGAGTCTTGAAACGATTAGAAAAAATGAATGATACGATTACGGCTATGTGTATTAGCAGTGATAAACGATTTGTATTTATTGGAACCAAATTAGGATATGTCGGATTGTATGACATGCAATCGATGGAGCTGGTCAAACAGCGCTATATTAAAGAGAGCGAAGAAATTAGCTCCATGAGCTTTATTGAAAATGATTTTCGTCTTGCAATCGGGACAACGCAAGGGAACATCCGGTTTTATTCCCTGTTTGGAGATCAAAAATCTTATATGGACTTGTTACGAGAACGTAAATATAAAGATTTTTATTCTATTTTAGAAGAAAATCCTATCCTGCTTCATTCAAAACCCTATGAATTGGTAGAGAAGATTTGGAGTGATGTAGTAACCAAAGCACGACGCTTTTTGGAGCAAGGGGATAAGAGCAAAGCCAAAGGACTTCTTGACCTTTTTTCCGGTATTCCCAAAAAAAATACTTTTATCACTCAGATATTGCGTGATTACGCCCAATATGCACAGTTTCAAGCCAGTGTAGAAGCGGGAAGATTTCCTATGGCATACTCATTAGCAAAACAGTATGTGGCATTTCAAGATTCAGAGTCCTATCGAAAAATGGAAGAGCGCTGGAAAAAAATGTTTTCTAAAGCGCAAGAATTGATTTTGGAAGCAGGGGGAGAGGAAAAAGCTAGAACATTGATGGCTCCTTATCGTGGAATCACTGAGAAGACCTCTCTGATTCAGCAGCTTTTTGCCGAACAGCGCTTGTATGAGTATTTTAAAAGAGTCATTGTTTCCCGTAATTTTTTCAAATTTTTTGATTTGATTAAGAATCATCCGTTTCTAAAAGAATTTTCAGAGTATAACAATGTTATGGAATACGCTGATAAACTTTATTTCCAAGCGACAAAGAGCTATTCGGAAGGGGATCTAGTGACGACCAAGAATGCGTGTGAAGTATTGGTCTTTTTTCCGGATTATTCCCACGAAGCGAACGAATTATTGGAGACAATTAAGGTAAAACACCTTCTCTATGATGCAATTATGTCGGAAAATTATATTAATGCGTTCGCTTATCTTGCTTCCTATCCGCTTCTTTATGAAACATCTGAAGCAAAAAAATTGGAGGGGCATTGGAATAAAGTTGTTGACCTTTCACTTCGTTATGCGTTAAAAGGTGATATCGAAGGATTACGTAAACAATTTGAATTTTATCTCCCTATTGGGGCAAAATATTCAGCGATGGGCAGTATTTTCGCTCAGTGTTATTCCGTTCAGTTGGAGAAAAAACTGCGTGAGCGTGTATCGTCATCCGAACTTGAAAATGGGATTCGCAATTATGTTTCGATGTTTGGTACGGATGATTACATACTTTACTTTTTTAATTTATATAAGCATGAATATGACACAAAGACAGATCTTAAGATGCTAAGACAAGGTTCTCTAGAGTTGTGGACACCCTCAATGCTTTTGTGTGATATAAGCTCTAAATCCTAATGATCGCGATCGATTTGGGTTCCAATACCCTTCGTATAATTGAGTATGATGGAAAACATTGGGGTAAGTGCTTTGAAAAAATTGTTCGTACCGCGCAAGGTTTAAACGATACCGGTAACATAAGCCCTTTAGCGTTAGAACGTATAGTTAGTGCTCTCAATGAGGCAAAAGAATATATTGATTTTACGAATCAAAAAGTTGTTGCTATTACTACTGCTGCAATGAGAATGGCTGACAATTCAATCGAATCTTTACATCAAATAGAAGAGCAAACGGGTATTTCATTTACCATAATTGATGGAGATCAAGAGGCGATGTTAACGTTGATGGCGGTACAAAATCGTCTTCATCTTTTACATCAACCGAATTCGGAATTAATATTAGTTGATATTGGTGGTGGATCTACCGAAGTAATAGTCGTTTCAGACGGCCATACAGAATCGAAGAGTTTTCCTATGGGGATCGTGACGCTCAGTGAAAAAACACAAACAGCGGACGCTTTAATGGAAGCATTGGACGAGTGGAAGGCTATTATTGTCACTTATATTTCGTCGCTTGGTTTTTTAAACATACCCAAAACGATTGTCTTGACAGCGGGAACACCTACAACCATTGCTGCGTATTTGTTGGGCATGGACTATGAGACATATGATGCAAGCAAGATTAACGGCACGATGTTGACACGAGAAGATTGTGAACGGGTATTGTCTGAATTGCTTGCGATGGATGAGACTAGTCGCGCGCGATTTGTTGGGGTAGGGAGAGAACAGTTGATCGTGGTAGGTATAGAGATTATAGGGATGATTTTTGATGCTTTTACTCTAAAAGAGGCCATTGTAATCGATGACGGATTGCGGGAGGGTGTTGCACTGAATTATTATTTTCAGAATCAAATCCCCAATTTAACGTAACTCATAGTTAATATCTTTTATAATAGCCAAATTTTTTAAACCTATTTACCCTATTTTACGCAAAGGAGACGACATGCAAATCAGCGGTGCACAAATGGTCATCGAAGCGCTTATTGCTGAGGAAGTTGAAGTAATATTTGGCTATCCGGGCGGTGCTATCATGAACGTGTATGATGCAATTTATCAACAAAGCTCATTTCAGCACGTCTTAACACGTCACGAACAAGCAGCGGTTCACGCAGCAGAAGGGTACGCTAAAGCCTCTGGAAAAGTGGGAGTGGCGATGATTACGTCAGGCCCTGGCTTTACGAATGCGATCACAGGAATTGCTGATGCTTATATGGATTCTATCCCTCTGGTTGTTATAAGCGGGCAAGTTCCGATGTCACTGATCGGTACTGATGCGTTTCAGGAAATTGATGCCGTAGGGATCAGCCGTCCGTGTACCAAACACAATTATCTCGTAACCGATGCCAAAGATTTGGCACGTGTTCTAAAAGAAGCATTTTATTTGGCCCGCACAGGCCGTCCAGGACCTGTTCACGTCGATATTCCCAAAGACGTCACAGCGCAAATTGCCAAATTTGATTATTCCAAAGAAGTAGAACTCGAAACCTACAAACCAACCGTAAAAGGGAATATTCGCCAGATTAAAAAAGCGGTTGAAGCGATTGCCAATGCCAAGCGCCCTTTATTGTATTTGGGTGGTGGTGTTGTCAGTTCCGGTGCGGCTGAACTGGTGAGAGAATTTGCCCAGATGACGCAAATTCCTGCTGTTGAGACCTTTATGGCACGCGGGACCTTGCATCATAGCGATCCGTTACTTATCTCCATGCTGGGAATGCACGGTTCGTATGCAGCCAATATGGCAATGTCTGAGACCGATTTGGTCATTGGTCTAGGGGCTCGTTTTGATGATCGTGTTACGGGGAAACTGTCTGAATTTGCTAAAAATGCACAAATTATTCACGTCGATATTGATCCGGCGAGTATTTCAAAGCTGGTAAATGCCCATTTCCCCATCGTCGGTGATGTTAAAAATGTCGTCGAATCTATGATGACCTTGGCAAAAGAACAAGTTGATCCATTACGTTATGGGCCATGGCACAATACGATTGCTAATTTCAATAAACTTCATCCGCTTTCGTATAAAGAAGAGGGAGATCGACTCAAACCACAGTGGGTTGTTGAGCGTATTGGTCAGCTTTTGGGGGATGATGCAAATATTTCAACGGATGTGGGTCAGCATCAAATGTGGACGGCCCAGTTTTATCCTTTCAGCCGCCCTCGTCAATGGAACAGTTCCGGTGGATTAGGGACGATGGGGTATGGTTTTCCAGCTGCCATCGGGGTAAAACGAGCGGATATGGATCGGGTCAGTATTAACATTACGGGTGATGGTTCGATTCTTATGAATATCCAAGAATTGATGACTGCGGTAGAGTATAATCTTCCCGTAATTAATGTTATTTTGAATAATAACTTTTTAGGGATGGTACGCCAATGGCAAACGATGTTTTACGATAAACGTCATTCTCAAACAGACTTATCGATTCAGCCTGATTTTGTGAAACTTGCTGAGAGTTTTGGCGGTGTCGGCTATCGGGTTCATACCAAAGAAGAATTTGATGCCGCTCTTAAAGATGCCGTTGAAAAAAATGTAGTGGCGCTGATCGACGTTGCGATTGCCCGCTTTGAAAATGTATTAACGATGGTTCCCGCAGGTGGATCGCTCTTTAATATGATGCTAGAATATAAGGATAAATAATGGAACAAGCACGACGCGTACTTTCCGTTATCGTTTTGAATGAGGCAAGTGTCCTCTCACGTATTGCCGGTCTTTTTTCAGGCCGCGGGTACAATATTGAATCGCTGACAGTAGCCCCCATACCGGAATCAAAATATTCCCGCATTACCATCGTCACGGCAGGTTCTATCAAGGTAGTTGAGCAGATCACCAAACAGCTTCATAAGCTCATTCCTGTTCTAAAAGTGTATGAGCATGCTGATTTGGTCGAGCGAGAAATGGTAATGGTTAAGATTCCATTGAGCGAATCCTTAGGGGATATCGAAGCTCTTGCCCATGCGTATCATGGCGGTATTGTAAATGTCGGAAGTGATACTCTTATTGTTATGGTGACAGATGAACCCATGAGAGTAGGGCATTTTTTGGAAGCGATTAAACGTTTCCATCCAAAAGAGATCGTTCGAAGCGGTTCCGTTGCATTGGAACGCTAAATGAATCTGCAGGAAATTGTTAGACTCCTTAACTTTGATGTACCTGTAGAAAATAATTACGTTATTACGGGAATGAACACACTAAAAGATGCAGTAGAAGGAGAAATCTCTTTTTTGTCGGATTCCAAATATGAAAAAGATTTGGAATCAACACGTGCCTCGTGTGTCATTTTACCCGCTTCAAAAGCCCATTTGCTACCAAAAAATGTCATAGCGCTATACAGTGATGAGCCTTATCTTATGGTTGCCAAGCTCTCGAAATACTTTGCCAAACCGATTCAAAGTAGTAATATCGCACCAATAATTGGTACAAATAGTATAGTTTATCCTACTGCACATATTGAGAACGGTGCGCGTATCGGAGCCAATTGTACGATTATGAGCGGTGTTTATATCGGTACGGATGTTGTGATTGGTGATAATGTGATCCTTTATCCCAATGTGGCTATCTATCGAGATTGTATACTTGGAAATAATGTCATGATTCACGCTGGCAGTGTTGTGGGTAGCGATGGCTTCGGGTATGCCCATACGAAGATGGGAGAGCATGTAAAACTCTACCAAAATGGCAATGTAGTTATTGAAGATGATGTTGAAATAGGGGCAAATACAACCATTGATTGTGGTGTTTTTGGCTCCACACGTATCAAATCAGGTAGTAAAATCGATAATCTTATCCAAATAGGTCATAACTGCATAGTCGGTGAACATTGTATTATGGTGTCCCAATCAGGTCTTGCTGGCTCAACAACCCTAGGCCGAAACGTGGTGATGGGGGGTCAAAGTGCTACGGCAGGGCATCTCACGGTTGCTCCTTTTACTACCTTAGCAGCACGCTCAGGTGTTACAAAAAGTATCACGAAAGGTGGCGTTTACAGCGGCTTCCCCCTTATGGAACATAAGCTATGGCTGAAACTTCAAGCAAAATTAGCTAAAATAGTGCAATCTTAAGTTTTAGGACAGATATGAGAAATTTAGCCGTATTGACATTGATTACAGCACAGCTTATGGGTGCTGATGTGGATACTTCAAGTGCTAGAATGCCTGATATTGTCCTCGATGCGATTAAGCACTGTGAATGCTTAAAAGAATCGGATGGAACCTGTAACCCTAATGTTATACGTATTAATGCTATCGAAGATGCGCGAAGAGCTTCATCGGCCGGTTTTGCCATTAATGGTCATATTATTCGATGTAACTCTACTGAAGAGTGTGTTGCACAAACGCAAGCGTTGATTAATGGCGGAATCACGAATTTAGATCTCGGGCCTTATCAAATCAATTATAAATACCACCCTAATCCCATTTTAAAAGATTATTTTGTCGATGCAAGCGAGCGTGAGCATGCTAATAGTATTATGATGAGTTTGGTGAAAAGTTTTGGATATTCCTGGGAAACACTGGGTCGCTATCATCATTTCAGCGCCAGCGATCGAACACGCAATGAGCGTTATTACCGAAAAATGTATGCATTTATTTATGGAAATTCACCAAAAGTTGCAAGTGCGGAACAATAATTCCTCTTTAAGCTCTCTTTAGCAAAAATCCCGATACACTCTTAGTTATATCAATTTAGTAGGAGATTTTATGAGTTCGTCAGCAGCTATTATTAAAGAAATACCATTATATGGAACCAAAAAAGGGGTCATCGCTGTGAGTAAAATTGATGCGCCATACGGTGAGGGCAGTGACAGTGTGGCAAGTATCGGGATATCCCTTTCGGGTGATGCAAAAAATCCTGAGTGGAAAGTTCATCTTCCTCTTGGGAATATTGATGAAGTGATTGCTGCATTACAAAGCGTAAAATAAGTTCGTTATACCGTACTTTGTATGGTATAACGGTTGAGAAAACTACTTTTTACTGGCTACAAAGCTAGCAATACGTTTGATTCCGGTACGAATACTGTCGATATCGGTTGCAAAACTGAATCGAAAATAACCTTCGCTTCCAAAGCCGATCCCCGGTACAACTGCAACCCCTTGCTCTTCAAGTAACTCCTTACAAAAAGTCATTGAGTCGTTGCTGATTTTTTTGATGTTCACAAAAAGATAAAATGCACCATTAGGTGAGAGAACAGAAAGGCCGTCAATCTCGTTGAAAAGGCGTACCGCTTCATCTCGACGCGCTTTAAACGCTTGACGCATCGATTCGATATCGGTATCCGCTTCTCCATTTAATCCAACGATTGCCGCTTTTTGTGTAATGGAATTAATGTTTGATGTGCTTTGGCTTTGCAATTTTTTCGTTGCTTGGATAATTTCAGTCTTGGCAGCAGCCATATACCCAAAACGCCATCCTGTCATAGCCACTGATTTACTCAATCCGTTAATTGTAATGGTTCGCTCAAACATGTCATCGCTGACCGACGCCGATGAGACAAACTCTCCATCGTAAATAAGCTTTTCATACATCTCATCACTTGCTACAAGCACATTGGTCCCCTCAAGGACTTTACCTAGCGCAGTAAGCTCTTCGCGTGTATACACAGCACCTGTTGGGTTAGAAGGTGAAGTTAATATTAGCATTTTGGTATTGGGCGTCAATGCCGCTTTGAGCTGCTGGGGCGTGATTTTAAATCCGCTTGCATCATCAGTCATGATTTCTACAACCGTACCGCCACAGTACATGACCAGCTCAGGATAGGTAACCCAATACGGCGCAGGAATAATGACTTCATCCCCCGCTTGGATCGTACAGGCAAAAAGATTATACAGAGAGTGTTTTGCACCATTATTGGCAATTATTTGGTTTGGCTGATACTCAAGTCCATTGTCGCGTTTAAGTTTAAGCGCAATAGCACTTTTAAGAGCAGGGATACCATCCACCGCAGTGTACTTGGTGAAGCCTTCGTTGATCGCACGAATCGCTGCATCTTTGATCACTTGCGGCGTATCAAAATCAGGCTCGCCTGCTGAAAAACTGATAATATCTTTCCCTTGTGCTTTTAACTCTTGTGCTAAGGTTGAAATAGCAATAGTAATCGATTCTGATAGGGTATTAACGCGATCGGTTAGCATAGTATTGCCTTTATTTTTTCGAAATTATAGCATAACAGTATGAAATATAGTTTTGGTAGTTTATAATACGGAAAATTTACACGAATGGATGAGTATGCTTTTTGAACCGGGATTTCTAGGAACACGCGCAGCATTTTATATGGACTTAGTCACACTTTATTTTGCCATTTTGCCATTTTTATTGGCTTTTTCCATACGACAAGCGGTTATAGGCAAGATATCCCTTCACTACAAATCACAAATGGTTATTTTACTTTTAACGATTGTGATGGTGTTGATTTTTGAAATCGGTGTCCGTATCAGCGGAGGGTTTATTGAATATGTAAAACTGTCGCCTGTATCGTATGACTTTTTAGTTTTATTTTTGATTATTCATATTTTGGTAGCATTTTTGGCTGTTTCGGGGTGGATTTACTTGATAATTACGTCGTATAAAACGTACCAGCGAGAGGGGAAAGCAGGGATGATTAAACATCGTAAAATGGGTAAGTGGACGTTCGCATCTCTTACGTTAACCTCCGTTATGGGATGCAGTATTTATGTATTTCTCTTTTTAATGTAAGAAAATAGGATGACAACACATTTCGATAATGCTGCCGCACAGTGGGACAAAGGTGATACAAGACAAAATATCGCTTCGGCAGTCTTCCAAACGCTAAATAGCCGTATTGCTTTATTAAAGAGCATGGATATTATGGACTTTGGGGCAGGGACTGGATTGCTTAGCTTTAAAATTGCTCCATTGGTGCATTTCGTTTGCGGGGTTGATGTATCGACTAAAATGCTAGAGCAAATATCGGTAAAAAACAGTGATACCGTGCAGGTGATTCCGGTATGCCAAGATATCATGGCAACCCCACTTGATAAACAATTCCATGGGATTGTAAGTTCAATGGCGATGCATCATGTGGAAGATACAGCCTCATTATTTAAGACATTTCATACCCATTTAAAAAGAGACGGCTTTATTGCCATTGCTGATTTGGAAACCGAAGACGGGACATTTCACGCGGATGGAGGCGAAGGAGTTTATCATCACGGCTTTGATCGTGCTAAACTTAGGGATACGGTTGAAAAAGCCGGTTTCGTTAATGTGCGCTTTCATCATGCGTATACGATAGAAAAAGAGACACAAAACTATCCAATCTTTTTACTGACGGCCAATAAAAGATAGGTACTCCTATTTAAGTCATGACCATGAAATGAAGGTGATTTCCGCTTGGGAGCCAAGACGCATGGGAGGACCCCAGAATCCGATACCGCTGTTGACATAAATATGGCGATTGGAACCTAGAGGATAGAGCCCCTTAATGTAAGGTTGTGCCAATCGGACCAGATATTCAAACGGCCAAATCTGCCCGCCGTGGGTATGACCGCTGAGGATCAAAGAGGGGGTGAATTCTTCCAGATATTCTACGTATTTGGGCTGATGGGCTAAGAGGAGTGTGTGGGCATCATGGGGGATGTCTTTCATAGCTTGTCTGATATCAGGCAGGTGTGATCCGAATCGGTATCCAAAAAGATCATAGACTCCCGCAATGTAAAAATCCTCGATCTTAACGGAACTGTTTTCCAGTACATGAATATTCAATGTTTTTAGATGGGCAATAGTCTGCTCCAGCGAATGAAAGTATTCATGGTTTCCCACAATGTAAAAGGTTCCGTAACGGCTTTTCAGATGGCGCAGTTCATCGATTGCTTCTTTGATAACATTGATATGGGCATCGGATAAATCGCCCGTTATAACGATAATATCAGGATTAAGTTCATTGATCATTTTAACGCTTTTGGCAACAAATTCTTGATCGACAAGTCCTCCGATATGCATATCACTGATTTGGGCGATGGTGTAGGTTTTACCGTTAAAGCGATTTTGTTTGACATCGACACATGTGACAACGGGATCTTTGGAGCCTTCCATCGTAGCAGCACCGATATAGGCACTTCCTAGGGTTAGAAATCCAATGTCGGTTGTCCGTTTAAAAAAGGTCCGTTTTTCCTCGCTAAAGGGAGCGTACTGTTGCAGAAGATGAAGCACTTCATACATAATCGTCCCGATAAAAAGGACAAATCCGACGCCAATTCCCAGTGAGAGCAAAAAGTAGAGAAATTTAGGAGGGCTGAGCGTATAGCGGCTTGTAAGGTAACCGATGATAACCAGAACGTTCAAGATTAATAGGTATTTTATGATTTTTTTTGTCCGTATTTTGATATGCATCCGATGGACAACACGGGTATAGGCCAAATAGTGAACCATAGCAAAAAAAAGGGTGACAATAAAGGGAAAAAAGGTTTTCATAGGGCCATTTTAACGAAAAAAAGTGTTAGAATCATTAATGGGATTAGGAGTACGAAATGATACTTTATGTACACGGATTTGGTAGCAGCGGACAGGGGAGCAAGGCGACACTGCTTCGTTCACTGTTAAAAGATGAAAACTTTATCGCCCCATCACTTTCGATTGTTCCGGATTTGGCAATCAGTACTCTGTGTGAATTGATTGAAGCCTTTCAAAAATACGATCAAGTGTATCTAATAGGCTCATCGCTTGGCGGATACTATTGTCTCTATCTGTCTGAAAAATATAATATTCCCGCAGTACTTGTCAATCCGGCTATCTACCCGTACAACACGCTGGAAAAAGCTTTGGGCCATGTCCCTAATTATTATGATCTAAGTAGTTTTGAATGGCGTGAAACTCATTTGAAGATACTCAAAAATTTCGAAGTCCACTATCCAAATCCAAACAACTATCTGCTGCTTTTGCAAAAAGGGGATGAGGTGCTCGATTACACAGAAGTGCTTGAAAAGCTTCCTGAGGCACAAAAGATCGTTGAAGAGGGTGGAAATCACAGTTTTATCGGGATTGAGCGGTATGTGGAGACGATAAAAGATTTTTTTCATAAAGGTAAATGAGACATTAGATTGATCTGGTTGCTACTGTGATCATATACTAAGAAGCTGTTTGGAGATCTTTAAAGCACTTTGCAGTGCCCCTTCTAAATAGCCCCCTTCAATGTACGAGGTCTCTGTCCCGATACAACTAAATCGACCATCAAACGTACTGATGTCCAATCCGTAGTCGGGATGGTCACGCAAGGGCATTTGATCCTGTAGTGTTGAGCAGCACTGATCGATTTTCCAGTCTTTGAGATCAATACACAGTGGGTGAGCCGCATAAGGTCCAAAAAGACGTGTAAGCTGATCGATAATAGCACTCTTGGAATCTTCAACCGACCGATGGGCATGAAAGAAACCAAAAAGTGCCGGATGATCGGCTTGCGAAGCATCATGGATTTCTCCGAGTATTCCCTGATGGCTTATCGCAAACCCACTCAAGCCATCCTCTCTCCAAAACGCACTCTCATACGAAATCAATGCTTTAGCCGATTGGGCCATCCAAGTTGGGGTTTGATTTAACTCAGACACGGTTTGCGAAGACAGAGCGACATCCAGATTTAGCGGCTGCTGATAGTCGGTAATGACCGACAACACCAGATTGTCCGACACGGTCACGCTGCGGCGGATATCGTGCTCGATCCGCACACCGATGGCCCATTCGCCGAAGAACTTGCCCGCCATCAGGCTTGGCTCCCCCAGCGCGCGACGACAGCCGCGCCATCATCCGCGCTTGAGCGAACGCTGCCCGGTGTGCGGCTGAAACGCGGCGCGGGGGCCGGGTGCCA
>JBBQNL010000023.1:0-22249 GCA_038329855.1 Campylobacterales bacterium | reverse complement strand
ACTTTCGACGTCTTCTCCTACATATCCGGCTTCCGTGAGAGCAGTCGCATCGGCAACGGCAAACGGCACTTGCATGATTTTAGAGAGTGATTTGGCGAGGAGGGTTTTTCCGCTCCCCGTAGGTCCTACGAGGAGAATATTGCTTTTTTCCAGCTCAACGTTGTTGTAAATCGGGTTTTCGATACGTTTGTAGTGGTTGTACAACGCAACGGCAAGGACTTTTTTTGCATCGACTTGACCGATGATGTATTTGTCCAAAAACTCGACAATCTTTTCGGGTGTCGGGAGCTGCTGCTGCATGGCGGAGCGTTGCTCGTAGCGTACCTCTTTTTGGAGTATCGCTGAACAGGTCGTGATACACTCGTTACAAATATGGGTTGTTTCCGAGGAGAACATTTTTTTTACTTCACTTTGTTTACGGCCGCAAAATGAACAGATTTTCTCAATTGTACTCATTAGACATCCTTTGCACTGAATTTAGTGAGAATTTCATCCGCCAAACCAAATTCGATTGCCTCTTTGGCTTCCATGTAGTTGTCACGGTCGGACTCTTTTTCGATGATTTTGGCATTTTTACCCGTTGCATCGGCTAAGATGGCATATAAACGGCGTTTGAGATTGAGAATATGTTTCGTATGAATCTCGATGTCGCTTGCCTGACCTGAATAGCCGCCTAATGGCTGATGAATCATCACTTCCGCATTGGGGAGCATATAACGATGCCCTTTTTCTCCGCAGGTGAAAATTACGGCTGCCATGGAAGCGACAAGGCCCATAGCATAGGTATGAACAGGGGCATTGATTAAGTTCATAGTATCTAATATGGCTAATCCGCTCATGACCGAACCACCCGGTGAACTGATGTAGATATGAATTGGCTCTTCTGAATCCATAGCTTCCAGATACAGCAGTTGAGAAACGATAATCCCCATCATGTGATCATCGATCGCTTCGGTGATAACGATGACGCGATCGCCTAAGAGTTTGGAAAACAAATCGAAATAACGCTCTCCTCGAGGTGAAACATCTTTAACGGTAGGTAGATATGGCATTTTGGCTCCTTACACAAATGATTGAATAAAATCGGAAAGTGACATAGGGATCACTTCAATATTATGTTTATCAACGAACTTCTTCTCTTTTTTCCCTAGCTCTTGATCAGTGATGACGTATCCCCCCTCTAAATCGAGACTCAACTCGTTAGCAACCATCCGATCGGTATCGTGACCGAAGGATGTTCCTAAAAAGAGATATTTTTTCGCTTTACGGTAGGTTTTTAGTACTTTTGGCACCGCAAACCCACTCATGGCCTCTGTGAGCCAATCGACGTAGTCTGCATCGGAAATGACAAACGTCGGATTGGGCAATGGTGAGCCCATCGGTTTGAAGAGAATTTTTTCGGCCGTTTCAAGCACTTCATCGTCTACTTGAAAATACTTTTTATTTTCAACATCGTATTCATACGTTTCATAGCGGTTTAGATCACCCATAATACGTGACTTTCCGATAATAAGACAGTGTGGCGTAAAAGCCAGCAATTCTTGAAATTTCGTGTCACGATTGGTATCGACGATGTAGCGCGGCATCATGTCAATAATCGCTTTGTGCAGGGGTGTAGGGTCAAAAGGTTTGGTATAGATATGGTTTAGGAGCTGTGTCATGTATTCTACACCGCGACGCTGTTCCAAGTGCATCGCAGCGCGTGAATATTCAAACATCAGCCGTGGAGCCATTGCCCGTCCACCGTTCATCGCCAAAATGAGCGAGTCGCTGTCATGGGGAACCGCTTCTCCCTCTTTTGTCATGCTCCCCTCAAATACGCCCAAACCGAAGTAGGGGATAGTGGTCTGATTGCGTAGCTCTTTTTTGATTGTTTCGATTTGTGTATCCATTGTGATCCCTTTTGGAACTTTGAATGGAATATTGCATTTTGCGTTCTTGTAAGAAATAGGATAAAAATTATCCTATTTTGTCTGATTTTTGGAAGAGGGAGGAGAAGTAAGACAAAAATGTCTAAGCATAGAATTTAATCTTATACAACTACTTTTGTATTGCGGATAAAACGCCATCCCAGAAATGAATCCGGGCTTGGATTGCGTTGAGAGCAGCTTCTTCGGCCTCCGCAATTTTGATAGGATCATTGTCACACAGAATTTCAAGCATACGAAGCGACATAGGTCCATGCTGATCAGCGTCTAGGTGAATATGGCGCTCTAAATAGTAATGGAAAACCGCTGCCTGATCTTTGGTAATATTCATTGTATCCAGCAGTGCACGGAACATTTCTGGAATAATATGTTCTCTCCCCAATGCAAAAGCAGCGGCAATGACGTGGGGTTTTTCGCTTTTAATAAAACCAAACGTCGTTGCCATAAATTCTTTAGCCGGTTGTGGAATGATAAAATCTCGCATAGCCGTTTCTAACGAATCGGTTGCGACAAGATCAACGAAAGCTCTGATATCGCTACTGCTGCCTTTGAGTACCTCTTCCATTGCGGTGCAATAGAGTTCAAAGTGGCTGCTGTAAACTACACTGCCGTCTTCTGCTGGAAGAGCTTCGTCCGATTCTTCTTCCAAAACAATTTCGTTTATAAACCGTCTCACCTTGACATCGCCATGAGGAAGCCAAGGGGTTCGAGCAGGAGCAAACTGGTTTTGAAGATATTTGACAAGAGACATAAAATCCCAAACAGAATAGGCGTGGTGCTGCATGAAAACCGTCAGATCTTCCATGTTTGAAACAGCTGCATAAACTGGATGTGTAGCGAGTTCTTTGCGTAAGAGTTTGATTTTTTCAAGAGGGAAAAGGGTCATATAATCGTATTCCTAATTTTTTTAGGATGGATTATACAAATTGTAACCTTGAGTTACCCATGACAGCCATGTCCGGTGTAACAGCTATTGGCAGCGACGATCTTAGCAAGTGCTTTATCGATACTAAATGGAGCGTTTAGATCACTAAGAATTTCATGGTAAAACACTGCGCCATCTTTTGAAATGATAAAGAGGGTTTTTGCGAGTTCTTTGTTAGAAAGTCGAACTCCATAATAATCCCCGTATGCTTCATCATAATCATATCCGCTTAACCACTTTTCGAGTTCAGGTAACTCATGTTTGTCGTTTGAGACGATGAGTGCTTTTGTCATTCCTCCCAGAGCGTTGAGAGAGAGGAGGGAATCAATTTCATGTAGCTGAGTAATGAGTGCCTCATTAATAAAAGGTGTGCTAATTAGGAGCTGTGTTGCGCCGTTTTGTCCTCCGATGGTAAAGGTCTCGTCGGAATGATTTTTAAGGCTCACTTTTTCCGAAGCGTAGCCGACATCGAGTGGCATATCTTCAAGAGTCAGCGTGGATGTGTTGTAGATTATCTGCAATTTCGGCTCCTATAATAAAATGGTTCATCGCTTCGTTTGTCGTTTTCATAAAAGGAGGAATTTTGTGAATTTTGATCCCCACATTGCGCATCGCATAAAACGTATTAAGACAGTATTGACCTGTGATGAGATAATCGCATTTACCGATGACTTCGAGAAGGGCGTAGTGTTCACTGATATGGTGAGGATCTTGGCTCTTTTCTTTATCACAGTTGCTTTCTTTCATCTTTGGATCACACACCATCTCTCCGTCACATTTCTTCCAAGGATTGAGTTTGGACTCTAAATGTCGATAGCGAATATCGTTGCGATCTCCCGTAAACTCGTACAGTGCGAACATCGTTGCGCTACAGGGATTGTAGTGGTAGACACGGTTTAATGCGTCTATCGGTATCGCAACGATCATTGTCAGCTCCTTGTATTAAATTGATTAATGCAACTTTTATTCTTGCTTTCTAACCTTTATGGGCTTAGGTAAATGAAACAACCGAATTGTTCTTTTAAATACAAAATTGTCACGATTGAAGCTAGAATTGTCCATAATCGATAAGAACACCATTTGCATAACTGGATTTTAGATAATGATTGGCACCGGATGAGGCAAGATCATTGAAAAATGATAATAACAAGGAGATACTATGAGCTGTTCATCAACTGGAACTGAAGCTTTTATGCCCGATGATATCAAGGAAAAGATCCACAATCATCCATGCTATTCTGAGGGTGCCCACCACCACTATGCCCGTATTCACGTAGCCGTTGCACCTGCGTGCAATATTCAATGCAATTACTGTAACCGCAAATACGACTGTTCAAATGAGTCACGCCCAGGTGTAACATCTGAGCGTCTAACACCTGAAGAAGCGGCGAAGAAGGTCATGTTTGTGGGCGGAGAAGTACAGCGTATGAGTGTACTGGGGATTGCAGGTCCGGGAGATGCATTGGCAAATCCGAAAAAGACATTTGAGACATTTGGTATGGTGCGTGAGTTTGCACCTGATCTAAAACTGTGCCTCTCAACCAATGGTTTGGAATTGCCGAACTTTATCGATGAGATGGTGGAATACAACATCGATCACATTACCGTTACCATTAACAGCGTAGATGAGACGGGTGAGATCGGCAGTTTGATCTATCCGTGGATTTTCCATAACAACAAACGTATCTATGGAAAAGAGGCAGCAAAAATTCTCCTCGAAAACCAGCTCGAGGGGATGCGTAAATGTGTCGAAAAAGGGATTTTAATCAAAGCTAATTCAGTTTTGATCCCCGGCATTAACGATCAGCATTTACCGGAAGTATCACGAAAGCTCAAAGAAATCGGGGTATTTTTGCACAATATTATGCCAATTCTCTCTGAACCGGAATTTGGAACGGCGTTTGCCCTAGCTGGAGTCCCAAGTGCGACCGATCAAGAGCAAATGGCAGCACAAGAAGCGTGCGGACATGATATGAAACTCATGCAGCACTGTCGTCAATGCCGTGCCGATGCCGTAGGACTTATCGGTGAAGACCGTGGCGGAGAGTTTACCAAAGACACCTTTGCAGGGCTTAGTTTCGATGAGCTGCAAATCAAATACGATCTTGAAGCGCGTCAAGAAGCTCAGGCTAAGATTGAAGAGTTTCGATTCTTCCTAGACCGTGCAAACGACCGTGTCAGAAAAGAAAAAGAAGAACTCAGCTCCAACGGTGTGACGATCCTCGTTGCGGTAACGACTGCGGGTGAGGGGATGATTAACATGCACTTTGGAAGCGTCAAAGAGTTTCTGATTTACGAAGCAGGGGATAAGGGTATCCGATTTATCCATCACCGTAAAGTAGATGCAGAGTATTGTGCGGGACCTGACGGTACCAATCCGCTCGCTCCGATTTTGGAAAAACTCAAAGACGTACAGATGGTTCTGACCGCAAAAATAGGCGGATGTCCACAAGATGATCTTAAAGCGGCGGGAATTGTTGCGGATCAAAGCTATGCGTATGAACCGATCGAGATTTCGGTACTCAAAGCATCACGCAAATATTTCGGTGTGGATGAAAACGCGGAAGTAAACTAGTTGATTTGTCGCGATTTGAGCAAAGCCCAAATCGCTTTCGCTAGCCGCTAAGGCACTGAAGCTAGCCCTTTGGGGCAGAAGGGGAAAATCGTGGCTCTTATAAATGATACTACTTTGCGCGACGGAGAGCAAGCTGCTTACGTCGCATTCAATACCGATGAAAAAATCCGTATCGCAACATTGTTGGATGCGTGCGGAGCGGATGAACTCGAAATCGGTATTGCGGCAATGGGTGTCAAAGAGCGTGACGATATAAAAATACTTCTTGACTTAGGGTTGAGAGCGCGAATGATGACGTGGAATCGGATGAAGATGGAAGACCTTGACGCATCGCTTTCCTGCGGTGTAAAAGCGGTTGATCTCTCTATTCCTATTTCAGATCTTTTGATCGGTGTCAAATTCGGCGGAAGTAAACTCAAAGTTTTGCAAGAACTTGAACGCGTCGTCACTGCTGCCACTCGTGAAGGGCTGTTTGTCTGTATCGGCGGAGAAGACAGTTCCCGAGGCTCTCATGAGTTTATCCGTGATGTAATGGAACTCTCACACGAATGCGGAGCACAGCGTTTCCGCTACTGTGATACGATCGGTATTATGACACCAACCCAAACTTTCTATACTATAAAATCTCTGTGCGACTTAAATCTCCTCCCGATTGAAATGCACACTCACAACGATTTTGGACTTGCAAATGCCAATGCCCTCAGCGGCATCGATGCTGGGGCAATCAGCATGAACACGACAGTCATAGGATTAGGTGAGAGGGCGGGTAATGCTTCATTTGAACAGATTCTCATGGCATTGAAACATCTGTACGGTGAGGCACGCCCCATCGATCCTCTCTTGATTCGAAATTTGGTTGCAACGGTAGCGAGTGCCGCTAACATGACGCTTGCCACCAATGCCCCTATCGTGGGTGAACATATCTTTGCCCACGAGAGTGGCATTCATGCAAGCGGTATGATGAAAGATTCTCATGCGTATGAACCGTATGAACCGTGTGAAGTCGGACTGGAAAGCTCCTATCCTATCGGTAAGCACTCCGGAAGCGCAACAATTCGCTACCATCTTAAACGGATGGGAATTATGGCAGATAATGGAATTCTTAGCGATCTCCTCCCAAAAATTCGTGAAATCGTCACCTCCCGCAAACGGGTGTTGGATGTGTTTGAACTAAAATCTCTCTATCAGGATGCGGCATGTATATAGGGTGGCTGAAGTTTGTCGATGTTCCTGAACTGATTAAAATTTCCGAAGAGACAGGTTGGCTATTGGATGGCTACCATGTCAAACTTATGATGATGCACGCTCCCCATTTGTGCTACGGTGCCTATGATGAGGGTGTGTTGGTTGGAGCTGTTATGGCTATTGAGTTTGAAACTTCGGCCATGATAAAATATTTCATGGTCAAACCTACCCATCAAAAGCAGGGGATTGGACGGCGTTTATTCAATACACTCTTTGGTGTTTTAAAAGAGGAACATCCCTCTCTCTATCTACACGCCAATCCGCATCTGCAAACTTTTTTCGAACAAAGCGGTTTTAAAGCGGTTCTGGAAGTAGGGCGCTTTCTCAATGTCGGAAAAGTCCCTCCGTTTAGCTTTACCAATGCTCAGGCGAAGGAACTTGACGGCGGAAACTTCGACGCGATGATCCGCAAAATTGATTTTGAAACATTCGGTGAAGATCGGATGGGCTTTATGATGGATGAGATGGAACGCAACAGTTCTCTCAAATTTGCCCTCCAAAATTCGTTTCAACACTCCAGTGTCATCAATGCGCGCGGAGTATATCTGGGCCCGTGGCAATGCCGTGAGGGGTTTGAAGAGGAAGCAGAGAAAATGATGCAGGGGGTTCTTTATTTTCGAGGGTTAAAAAAAGTCCTTGCTGATGTTCCGATGGGGAATGAAAATGCAGTCAAATTGTATGAAAAGTACCACTTTCAGCAAAAAGGAACATTTATCCATATGTCGTATGGAGATCTGCATCCTATTAAATTTGAAAATATTTATGCGTTTTCACTATGATGGAGATGCAACTATGAATCTGCTTGAGAGCTGCGTGAATGAAAAATGCAAAGTCCTTTCTATAGATTTGAATGATGACCTAAAGCAACATCTTTGCAGTATGGGATTATGTCCTAATGCTACAGTGTGTATTAAACGCTATGGTTTGTTTAAAAGCAGTGTACAGGTTCAAGTCGGTCAGCGATTGATTGCACTGAGAAAAGAACAGGCCCGAAGTATTGAAATACGTGTTGCCTAAACTAATACAAAAGGATTGATTATGTCAGATATGACCGAAGCAGAACACAAAAAAGAGTTGGCAAAACTCAAACGATTGGCGATTGAAATCGCCTCTGAGATACATGACATTGTCGAGGATACGGTTTGGACGAATCATGTTAAAATGCCTGATTTGGCTGAAAAACTCTATATTGCAGTCGAAAAAGCGAATGCATACAAAGCAGAGCACTCTCTGTAAAGGAGGCTCTTATGCCTACCAAAGAAGAAGTCTTAGCCTTAGAAATTTGTGAATGCGGTGGTAAAAGTGTAGCGGAAGCGATTAAAATTTTCCAAGAAACTTCACTCCCTTACAAAAAAGCCAAAAAGCTTGTAACCGAGTGTGATAAGAGCTGTTGTCGTGCAGCTATTACCAGACTTTTTGACATGGCTTATTATGGCAATTTTGATTACGATGAGATCGAGCGGTTGATACAGCTTCGCTATGATAAGTTGGGAGAAATTTTAGAGAGAATGAAAAGTGGACGCTAAGGTCATTATCCGTAAAGCTAATAATAATGATCTCCTCGTTATGGCAGGACTACTTGCTGAACTTTTTGTCATCGAAGATGATTTTATTATCGATACGGATAAACAGATTCGTGGGTTAGAACTGCTGCTTCAAAAGTCCGATTCGATGATACTAGTAGCTGAGACTTGCGACCGTGTGGTCGGTATGATCTCGATGCAGTCTCTTGTTTCTACGGCAATGGGTGAGTATGTGGGAATAATAGAAGATATGATTGTTACTGCCGATTTTCGCCGTCAAGGGATAGGAAGATTATTGCTTGGATTTATGATTGAGGAGTCAAAACGTTTAGACTATCCACGTCTCGCATTGGGAGCCGATAAACGTAATGGTTCGGCACTTTCTTTTTATCGGAGGTTTGGATTTGTGACGAGCCATATGGGATTGATCTACAAAATGATGTAATCAATCTATTATTCTCTGTTAACCACAACCCTGTTTTTTCCCTGTTTTTTCGCTTCATACATCGCATCATCCGCTTTTTTGATAAACGCTTCGATACTGCCTGTCCCATCGTACTGAGCTACACCCAGACTGATTGTTATTTGACCGATATCTTTAAATGTCGAACTTTCAATCTCTTTTCTGAGTCGCTGTGCGAAGGTGATTGTTCCCTCAAATGGGGTGCCCATTTGTAAAATGACAAATTCTTCTCCACCCCATCGTGCGAATATATCACTGTTTCGTACCATACTGCGAACGATTTCGGCGATTTGGATCAGTACATTATCTCCTGCGTTATGCCCAAAGGTATCATTCACTTTTTTGAAGTCGTCGATATCAAAGAGGATAAGGGAAATCGGTGTATTAAAGACCCGAGCCTGCTCGGTTGCTGATTTGAGCCATTTGTCGCACTGCAACCGGTTTGCAGCTCCGGTCAGAGGATCCGTAACGGCAGCTTTTTCCAGCTCGTGCTCAAAGAGAACTCGAGAGGTAATGTCTTTGCCTGTAGAGATGAAATTGCTGAGTATCCCACGTTTGTTTTTTAACGGAACGATGGTTTTGAATTCATGATAAAATGTTCCATCTTTTCGTTTGTTGGTAAGGACACCCCGATAGGTTTCTCCTCCTATGATCGTCTGCCATAGGTGCTCATAAAAGGGATTTTGATGTTCTCCGGAACGAAGTATATTAGGGTTTTTATTGATGGCTTCTTCTGCCGAAAACCCTGACTGCTGTTCAAAGGCACGGTTGACATATTCGATTTTTCCCTCAGTATCGGTAATCACGACGGTATCTCCGCTCTCTTCTAGAGCTTTGGAAAGTTTTAAAAGGTGGAAGTCGGTTTCATGCTTGAAAAGTTGAAGAATTTTGCTAATTGAATAGCTTGCTACAATGGCGCATAAGGCTCTAAAGAGTTGAACGGGAAGTCCGGTCAAAGATTGAAAAGCATCAGCATTGAGAACGGATGCTGGGAAAAAAGCTCCGGCTGGGACAATAAGCCCTGCAAGGATGCCATAAATGAAAAAGGCGATCGCCAGGGTATAAGTGCATCGTTTTATGGAGTCATACGATGACCCTTGGATGAGGTAGGCTGGATGAAAAAATATATAAGCGGTCAAGAAAATTCCCGGTGCACCTAGAATGTAGCGAACCAAAATATTGGCACTTTCTAATGTGAAAAGATTAAAGGTATACATAACGATAAGGGATCCGACGATAAGGAGGGCAAGTATTTTCGTTGCAAGAGTGCGATCCCATATAATACGCAATGCAAAATAAAGGAGTACTGCATAAGAGAGGCTCATAACAATAAAATCAGCTGCGTTAAGGAACTCTTTGGTTTGTCCTGTTTCCATCAATTTGAACATCACCAGCCATTCGGAACTTCCGTGAAGAATACCAAAGTATCCCAAATATTTTAACTCACGTGCAAATTTAAAAATGGAATTTTCCTTCGGATAGTGAAGGATAGTAAAGCCAAATAAAAAAAATGCAAGGCCATAGAAAAAATAGATATAGTCAATGAAGTGCAATGTTTATTTCTCCTTTAGCAAAAACTTTTATTTAAATGATAACTATATAATTTTATCATTTATTTACTTATATATATGGATACAAGAGGTGCATGTTCTTTTCTGGGATGTATAAAATGTCATTCTCTGTCGGTTGTTCACCCCTGCAATACCTATTCCTACAAATTTGTTCGTAACGTCTTCTTTTGTCACTTATGTCTAGGTAAATGTCCAAAAAACCTTAGAACGCCCTTTGCATCTATCTCGGTGAAGTTCAAAAATAAGGGGATAACATGGCTGGAGCACCTAGCTTGCGACAAATCGCGTTCTACGGAAAAGGTGGGATCGGTAAATCTACCACATCTCAAAATACATTGGCAGCAATGTCACACTATTTCGAAAAAAATATTATGATTGTTGGATGTGATCCGAAAGCGGATTCAACTCGTTTGATTTTGCATGAGAAAGCACAAGATACTATTCTTTCTCTTGCAGCAGAATACGGCACCATTGAGGACGTCGAGATGGAGCAAGCGCGCCTTTGGGGTAAAGGTCTTTTTGATCAAAAAACTCCAGGCGGTTGGATCAACTGTGCAGAGTCAGGCGGACCAGAGCCAGGAGTTGGTTGTGCAGGTCGCGGTGTAATTACAGCGATTAACTTTCTTGAAGAAGAGGGTGCATACGATGAAGAAGGTTTAGATTTCGTATCGTATGACGTTCTTGGTGACGTTGTTTGCGGCGGATTTGCAATGCCGATTCGTGAAGGTAAAGCACAAGAGATTTACATCGTAATGTCAGGTGAAATGATGGCGATGTACGCGGCTAACAACATCTCTAAAGGGATTTTGAAGTACGCAAACACCGGTGGAGTTCGTCTTGCTGGTTTGATTTGTAACGCTCGTATGACAGACCGTGAATACGATTTGGCACTCGAACTTGCACAACGCTTGGGTACACAATTGATCCACTTCGTACCACGTAACAATATCGTTCAGCACGCTGAACTTCGTCGTATGACGGTTGTTGAGTACAGCCCATATTCAGACCAGGCTCGCGAATACAAAGAGCTTGCTCGCAAAATCGTTTATAACGATATGAAAGTTATCCCAACTCCAATCACGATGGATGAGCTTGAAGACTTGCTTCTTGCATTCGGTCTTGAAGAAGAGATTGATGAAAGCCAAGTCGGTAAAGCGGCAGAGGCGTAAATAAAACGATGGTTCCTCTTTTGAGGAATCTTCAATGGCCGTCATGTAAATGACAAATAACATCTTGTTAATAATGAAAAGAAAACAACAGAAAAAGGAGATTAGATGTTTGTATTAGGTTTTCACTTCCCAGCTTCAATGGGGAATCAAATTCCAGACGAGTTAGTTGCAGAAAAAATTGCCAATGTTGATATCAGTGATGTCAAAGAGATCAAACTTTTGATGGGTACAAAAGATCGAGATAAAGAGTGGTTGAGCTACACGAACAAAGAGACATTTATGTTCCGTGCATTGATCCATTATTTCAAAGAAGAGAATCCAGAAAATCTTCAAAAGTACATGATCTACATGAATCGTTACCAAATATCAGCAATCTCAAAGCGTGTGGATGCAGCAGATGATGAGACAATGAAATTGTGTCATAACTTAGATTCGATGGAACAATTCCGTATCGAAGTCGCGTAAGGAAGAGGTGTATTATGGGACCAGAAACACTAGAGGCTAAACAAAAAGCGGCCATTGAAGAGATCTTAAAAGCGTATCCGGAAAAAGCGGCTAAAAACCGTGAAAAACACTTGGGTGTTGGATCTCCAGATGATGAAACACAAAAAACCTGCGGTGATGTCCGCTCAAACAAAAAAACCGTTCCAGGTGTTATGAGCCAACGCGGTTGTGCATATGCCGGGTCAAAAGGGGTTGTATGGGGTCCGGTCAAAGACATGATCCACATCAGCCACGGACCTATCGGATGCGGTCAATACAGCCGTGCAGGCCGTCGTAACTACTATATCGGGGTAACCGGTGTTGATACGTTCGTTACGATGAACTTTAGCTCGGATTTCCAAGAGAACAACATCGTTTTCGGTGGAGACAAAAAACTGGGCAAATGTATCGATGAAATCGAAGCACTTTTTCCACTTAATAACGGTATCACGGTTCAGTCCGAGTGTCCGATCGGTTTGATCGGAGATGATATCGGTGCGGTCTCACGTGTAAAAGCTAAAGAGATTGACAAAGTAATCGTTCCGGTCAACTGTGAAGGTTTTCGTGGAGTTTCTCAATCACTCGGACACCACATTGCAAATGATACCGTTCGTGACTATATCTTTGACGGTAAAGTAAACGTAAATACCAGTGATGTTGAAGTAACGGATTATGACGTAGCCATCATCGGTGACTATAACATCGGTGGTGATGCTTGGTCAAGCCGTATCCTTTTGGAAGAAATGGGCCTTCGTGTTGTAGCACAATGGTCAGGAGATGCAACACTTAAAGAGATGGCATTGACACCAAAAGTAAAATTGAACCTGCTTCACTGCTATCGTTCAATGAACTACATCAGCCGTCACATGGAAAAAGAGTACGGGATTCCTTGGATCGAGTACAACTTCTTCGGACCGTCACAAACGATCAAATCTCTCCGTAAAATTGCGGCGTTCTTTGACGAAAGTGTACAGGCTAAGTGTGAAGAAGTTATCGCGAAGTATCAACCAATGATCGATGCGGTTATCGCAAAATTCAAACCACGTCTTGAAGGTAAAACGGTTATGTTGTTCGTCGGTGGTCTTCGTCCTCGTCACGTTATCGGTGCTTATGAAGATCTTGGTATGGAAGTAATCGGTACAGGTTATGAGTTCGCTCACGATGATGACTACAAACGTACCAAAGAAGAGATTTTCCGCTCAACCGTTATCTACGATGACGTCAACGAGTATGAACTTGAAGCGTTCGTCAAAAAACTTCAGCCTGACCTTGTCGCATCAGGGATCAAAGAGAAGTATGTATTCCAAAAGATGGGTCTTCCGTATCGTCAGATGCACTCATGGGATTACAGCGGTCCATACCATGGATACGACGGATTTGCGATTTTCGCACAAGATATGGATTTAGCGATTAATTCACCAGTATGGGCGCACTCAAAAGCACCATGGGAAAAGGAAGGTTGAGGTCATGCAAGAAATAGAAAAAATTGTAAACGGGAAAGACCTGTTTAAACGCCCTGAGTACCAAGATGTGCTCAAAAACAAAAAACAATTCGAATCTTCTATGCTCGCAGTTAACCCTGCAAAAGTAGATGAGATTGCAGAGTGGACAAAATCATGGGATTACCGTGAGAAAAACTTGGCCCGCGAAGCGATCACCGTCAATCCTGCAAAAGCATGTCAGCCTCTTGGGGCTGTCATGGTTGCGCTTGGATTTGAAGGTACTATGCCATACGTTCATGGTTCTCATGGATGTGTTGCTTATTTCCGCAGCTATTTCACTCGTCACTTCAAAGAGCCGACACCTTGTGTATCGGATTCTATGACGGAAGATTCAGCGGTATTTGGTGGATTGGTAAACATGAAAGAGGGTCTTAAAAACTGTGCAGCAGTCTATAAGCCTAAAATGATCGCCGTTTCAACTACCTGTATGGCGGAAGTTATCGGGGATGACCTTTTGGCGTTTATTATTGCGGCAAAAGAAGAAGACGGCGGACAGTATTTGCCGGAAGAATATCCGATCCCTTTTGCACACACACCATCGTTCGTCGGCAGTCATATCACTGGATATGACAACATGATGCACGGTATCATGTCTCAGCTTACTGAAGGAAACAAAGGTGAAACGAAACAGCGTATCAACATCATCCCTGGTTTTGAAACGTATATCGGAAGCCTCCGTTCAGTAAAAACGATCGTAGAAGCATTCGGTACTGACTATATCATGTTAGGTGACCACTCGGATCAATGGGATATGCCAGCGGGTCAATACGAAATGTTCCAAGGCGGAACAAAGATCGAGGATGCAAAAGATTGTATCAACTCAAGCGCAACGATCTCATTGCAAAAATACGCTACCGTTAAAACCATGAAAATGGTCGAAAAACGTTGGAAACATGCAGGTGGATTCTCTAACCCAATCGGACTAAAAGGTACCGATGAGTTCGTAATGAAGCTCGCAGAATTGACAGGAACCGAAGTTCCGTCAAAACTTAAAATCGAGCGCGGCCGTTTGGTTGATGCGATGCAAGACAGCTATCCGTACATGCACGGTAAGAAATTCGCTATCTGGGGTGATCCTGATTTCCTAATCGGTCTTGTATCCTTCTTGTTAGAGATGGGTGCTGAGCCTACTCACGTTCTTTGCCACAATGCCCCAAAAGGGTGGGAAGAAGAGATGAGAGCATTGCTTGATACCTCTCCGGCTAAAGACAGTTTGAATGTATGGGCTGAAAAAGATTTGTGGGCAATGCGTTCACTTCTCTTTACTGAGCCTGTCGATTTCATGATCGGTAACAGCTATGGTAAAGAGTTGATGCGCGACACCGGTACTCCGTTGATCTACATCGGATTCCCGATTTTTGACCGTCACCACCTACACCGTTACTCTATCAGTGGATACGACGGTGCGTTGAACCTTCTTACTTGGATCACGAACAAAGTTCTTGACCAGTTGGATGAAGATACCAAAGGTATCGCAACCACCGACTACTTCTTCGACCTTATCCGCTAAGGTTTTCTTCTCCCTTTTTTGGGAGATACCTTCACAGAAAGATTTCACAATGTCTGTTCAAGATAAAATCAAAGCCGAACTGCTCCAAGAAGCGTATGCAAATATTGATCGTATTTATGATTCGATTGAGCAGCATTTTATTCTCGATGAAACCCGTCGTGATAATGTCATCAAACACCTCAATATCCTCAAGGACGAGCTTTATTTCGTTTTTAAAACCACACCGCTCTCTTAAATAGTCATTCAAAAGAATCTTAATATTTTAAATTATTAACATTACTCATTTCTTTGTCATTAAACTATGTTAAAACATATACAATATTATGAAATAAGGAGATTGTGATGGTTCTAATGAAAAAAATGACGCTCTTAAAACGAACACTGCTTTGGTTAAGCGTTATATCTTTTGTATCATTTTTTTTACTCATTTGGACGGTATGGCAAGTACGAGGAACGATTCGTGATCACGGATTATTCCATATTCAAAATATTCTTCATCATAAGATTAATACGATTGGTATGTATGTAGATGGGCGGTATGCTGCTCTCAATAATTTGACGCAACTCATTTCATTTGCTCCGCAATATCAAAATATGGATGAAGATACCGCTTGGACCAAGGTATCGAATGATTTGGATGGGAATTTAGAGACTTTTGCACACAATAACCATTTTTACGACATTTTTTTGATAATGACGAATGGTGATATTGCATTAACGGTCAAACATGAAAAGGATCTTCACACGAATCTTTTGAGCGGACCGTATCGTGATACCCAACTGGCTCGTGTTTTTAGGGATGCTCTTAAAAATTCGAAGCCATATCTTTCCGATTTTAATTATTATGAACCTAGTCATGATCATGCTGCTTTTATCGCCGAACCGATTGTTCATAATGGAAAAATAATCGGTATTATCGCTGTCCAAATTGATAATAAAGCGATTCAAGCCGTTGTAAATGATATCAGTGAACTGGGGGAAACCGGTGAAGTACTGACTTTTGTTTTACGAAATGCAAAGCCTATGAGTATGTTTGCTACTCGTCATACCAAGATAGCACCGTATACATTTTTGAAATTATCTCGTGATTATCCGATCCATGAAGCACTTGCTGGTGGAGAGGGGGGAAAATACATCATTGATCAAACGGGGGACAATACCGTCGTTGCATGGGGGTATCAAAAGGATCTTCGCTGCGGTATGATAGTTAAAATCGATGAAAATGAACTCTTACATGAGTGGTACAAGCAAACCACATCGCTGCTGTTGTTGTTTTTCTTTGGTGGTGTTGTCGTTTTTAGTATGCTTATTGTTGCATTACGCTCTTTTGCGAAACCGATTCAAGAGTTGACTCATAATGCTATATTGATGTCAAACGGCAACTATGATAGTGAGATCAACAGTAGCCAGTATGATCACGAATGGCAATTGCTTACCGATGCTTTTCAACAAATGGCGCTTGAGATCAAAAAACAAATGTTTAAGTTAAAGGAAACCAATAGTGTCTTAACTGCCCAAAAAAGTGAGATTGAAGATTTCAACCGTACATTGGAAGCACGAATTGAAGCTAAAACGCATAGCCTTCAAGAATATATTGCTATTGTTGATGAAAATATAATAACGTCTCAAACGAACGAGTATGGAATTATTACCTACGCATCTAAAGCCTTTTGTCAAATAAGTGGGTATTCGAAAGAGCAATTGGTCGGTCAAAATCACCGGATTATTCGTCACCCCGATATGCCGGATGAACTTTTCAAAAATCTTTGGGCAACCATAAGTGACGGAAAAACATGGTCTGGTGAAATCAAAAATAAAAAATCAGACGGCAGTTACTATTGGGTTGATACGGCAATATCTCCTAATATTGAAGAGGGGAAAATTATAGGATATACCGCGATACGTCATGATATAACCGATAAAAAAAGGATTGAAGAATTGGCGATTACCGATCCTATGACATGTCTGTATAATCGACGACATTACATAGTCATCATTCAAGAAGAGATGAATCGCGCTAAGCGACATAACTCCAGTATGGCATTGATGATGTTAGACGTTGACTATTTCAAACGCTATAACGATACATACGGTCATCAAGCGGGTGATGATGTTTTAATACACATTGCTGAAATTTTAAAACTATATACTTCCCGCAGTGGTGAATATGCATTTAGACTTGGCGGTGAAGAGTTTGCACTGTTGATATCCGATATGAGTGATGGAGAGTATCTCTACCTTGGGCATCGCATACGAAACGCAGTAGAAGCACTCGCTATCGTACATGAAAAAAATGATGTATCAGCCTATGTTACGATATCAATGGGAATTGTTGTCTATTACCCCCAATCGGCAATGACACATGAAGAGCTTTACAAAGAGGCGGATACGCAGCTTTACAGAGCCAAAGAAATGGGCCGTAATCAGGTAATGATAAAAGAGAAGGGTAAGTAAAAACTAGTGGTATAGAACATCTTATGCATTAATTCTTCAAATTACCATTGGAGAAAGATTATGGAACATCACGTAGTCATCGAAAAACTGTGCAGCTGTGCAAAAAAAGAGGGATTGTCTCAAATTGCTACTTATGAGGCTAAAGATGCAGCTTTTGAAGCAGCTGAGACTCAACTGGCCTACATGAACGGAAGTTTTTGCGGCAAGCATGCTTTTCAGCTCGTCGAAGTGGATGACAATTTTGTAATCGGTATGGTCGGCGGCGGCTGTGGCTGTAGCCATTAATTTGAACGCCAAAGGAATATATCCCTTTGGCTACGCTCGCCGCTATGGCACTAAAGCTAGCCTTATTGAAGGCAGAAAAGGATGAATGATGGAACATCATGTAGTTGTTGAGAAATTATGCAAATGCGCAATACGTAAACAAATGCCTCAAATAAAAACATTGGATGACAAAGAAAACGCCATGCGTATCGCGCGAGCATGGGCACAGGAGATGAATGAAAGCTTCTGCGGACAGCATTCATTTACGGCTATTGAAGTGGATGATAACTATGTGATTGCTGTAGGTGAAGGGAGCTATTAATCGATAGTATAATCTTTCTTATTCGATTGGATTATTCATTATAATCCAATTTATGGCCTTATATTATCGATTTAATTCAAATGTTAAACTATTTTTTGTGAAAGAAAACATACTCTTCAATCAGATAAAAACTTCTCAATATACGCTTCAATTTTCTCCGCTGCTACCGTGGCCTTCTCATGATAAACAACTTTGAAATACGGGTCAAGCTTGTCATCTGGATCAAGGTTGTTGAGCAAGGAATATTCGAACCATTGTGCATACCACGCAACATTGATGACATTTCCACTTGTCCCGATGACAACAAACGCATCGCATTCATCGATGGATTGTTGAAGCTTTTGATACATCGGCGCTTCTTCACCAAACATTACGACGTTATGGCGAAGATTGCTGCTTTGGCATGCAGGGCACATTGCACCCACTTGGCTCTTGTATCCGATCTCAAATACTGTTTTACATACTTCACATCGAAGCTGAGTCAGTGTCCCGTGGAGATGAATAACCTCTGTACATCCGGCACGTTCAAACAGATCATCGACGTTTTGGGTTAGGACATCGATCTGTGCAGGATATTTGCGTTTGAGATGTGCAACCATTTCATGTGCGCGATTGGGCTGTTTGCTTTCTAAATCACGTCGTCTGGCATCATAGAAATCAGCCACTAATTTTGGATTACGTTCAAACCCTTCAACGGAACACACCTCGATAACGTCGTATTCTTCCCATAGACCGTTACTGTCTCTGAATGTACGTACACCGCTTTCGGCACTGATCCCTGCACCGCTTAAGATGAGGACCTTTTTAGGGGAGGGTGGTGGTTTGATATTTTGTAACGCTGCTTTGGTCATTTGTCCTATTGTCTCATATTCTTTTTCAAGCAGGGCATTTTCCACCAGTTCAGCGAAGTCTTCATTTTCAGAAAGAATCACTTCATTTGCCTGCTTTAATCGTTCAACTTCCGATACAAAGGAGAATCGATCGATTTTATTTTCCCTGTATTGGGTAATGAGTTCATCCAAGTCTTGATAAAGATATTTGAGGGTATTTTTGTTGAGCATGGCTAGAAATCCAGCTTTCTTGCGCAATAATCTTTGATCATCTGGGCATGGTCAAATACAAGCTTGTCATAGGGAATGTCATCAAGCGCATATACGAATGCTTCTTTGGCATCATCAGCACCTAGGGGTACTCCAAAAGCTTCACAAACGTATACAATCGAGACACAGTGAAACCGGGAGTCGCGCTTTGGATCGGAATAGACTCCCAATAACGATTTAATCGTAACATCGAGAGAGATCTCTTCTTTCATTTCACGTACAACAGCCGTTTCTACCGTTTCACCGATATCGACAAATCCGCCGGGAATAGCCAAGCCAATCGGGTTGTTAAGTCTCTCAATAAGGACTATTCCTTGAAAAGTATCATCACGATAGATTTCTACAATACCATCTACTGCGAGAAAGGGAGTTTTTATCATATATGACCTTACTACTAGAAGTCCCTTTAAATCGTTATACCTAATGCCGCCAAAAGAGTTTGTTTTTCTTTGGCTGGATTGTTGAAAAATCTGGCTTTGACATCATCTTCCAAGATAGCTATGTCATCAAATAATTCTGAGTCATCTTTGTTTGGGAAAGAGCGGTTTACTTCTTGCGTGACTGCTTCAAGATCGATATCCGTCATTTCATCATTGTTTAGAAGGCCAATACGCTGGGTATGCTCAATAGTAGCAATAGCACGTAGTAAATAGAGTTTATCACACCGACTATCATCGCTCTCATTTTCGATTAAATCGCTTATGCGTGCAACCTCTTGTGCATACAGTGCACTTGATTCTTGGATAATAAGACGTTGTTGTGGTGTCAATGGCATGGAATAATCCTTTTGGAGTGAATCATTTGAGATAAATAATAAGTGTTAATCGGATTGTACCTTATAATACTAATCAAATATCCCGTTCCCATATGAATCGATGAAAATAAAAAAGGATAGCTCAACATGAGCGATAAGTTTTACTATGAGAGTATTGATCATGTTATTGCCTTTAGTGCAGGGTGACTCTTTTCAAATGCATCTAAATTATCAAGGGAGCATCAATTTTTTGTGAGAGTATAGAAATCACAGCTTATAATCCGAAATGGACTCGAACATGAAAGAGATTCTAGTCATATACTACGATCAAGAGTGTCCGTTTTGTGATGCGTATGTGCACTACATTCAACTCAAAGAAAAATATACATTGGTGTTGAAAACTGCTCGAGACGCTCAAGCAGAGCTTGCTTTGTTATGCCCTCATATGAACATAAATAATGGATTTATAATCGTATATCAAGATAAATGTTTTCAAGGAGTTGACGGTCTTATGCTGCTCAACAAACTGATCGACAACAAAGGGATAGTCAGGTTGTTACATAAAATATTTCAATCCAATTCTATTATCACTAAAACTTTATATGGTATTGTCTTAGTCGTTCGTAAAATATTACTTTATGCCATGGGAATCAAAACCAAAATTTGAAATCGACTTGCTTGTTTGGATAATAATACACTGTGGTATTTACTTCTCCTAATCGTATTCCATATCGATTATAATCGACAAAATTAACGAATTTGGGGGTTATTCCTCGGTGAGGGTATATTATTACCCTCACTATATTGACTATTTGTGAGTTATTTTAAGCAATACTCTCATATTGGCTTTTGCCGCTTTTGAATTAATATCCGTTGGATTTTCCTCTTGCAGAGCAGGTTTTGTCTCTCCATAACCAATAGTAGAGATTTTATCTGCCGGGAAAAGCTTTTCTTGAACTAGAAAGTCTTTAACAGCTTGTGATCTTCTTTCACTCAAGGCTTGGTTGTACTCTTCTGTACCGCTTTGAGATGTATACCCTGATACGAGCATTGTAATGTTAGGATTGTTCTCTAGTTGAGCGAGATTCTTTTTCAGTGCAGTTTTTGCCTCTTGATTGAGGGTAGACTTATCAAACTCAAAGTGGATGTCTTCAAATACAAGAACAACAGTTTTCTTTTGTGTCATGCAGTCGCTTATCTTCTGCTGTGCTTCCACTGCGCATAGAGGAACCAGTACTTCTTCTTCTTTTGGAGTAGGAGCAACTGTCTCTTTTTGTTTTGCAATAGGAGCGATTGCCTCTTTTTCTTTTGCAACAGGAGCAACTTCTTTTGTTACACCAAATCTATACGTAAGACCAACTGAGAAAAGATCGATATCGCCATGATTACCGACTGCATCGTTAATACGGTAGCGTTCTGCTTCTAGGCGTATGCCTACTGCATCCGTTATTGCGTATTGAAGCCCAGCTCCAAACTTATAGTTTAAATCATTCTCTTTAGGATTAGTATCAGCAAAAGAGATATTTCCTGCGCTGCTAAAAGAGTCTTTTGCTCGAGCATAATTTGCTCCTACTCTACCAAATACTGAAAATTTTTCTGTGATAGGTAAAGTAGCAACTGCATCAAGGTTTATTCCCATGATTTTGATATTACCCTCTGCTGCTCCTGACCCTGTGGATAGAGCGTAATCAAATTTTCCAAGATTAAAATAACCGCCCTCGAGGGCAAAATATTTGTTAAACTGGTAGCCTCCAAAAAGCTTGTAACCAAGGTCTCTCTCGTCATCTGTGTATGACGGGTTTGTGAGATTTTGAGTAATTCTATCTTTATCTATATTGGCAGTTGACATACCGATGTTACCACCCACATACCAACGTGAACTGTAATCGGTCATACTTTCTGCCATTAATGGATTGGCAAAGGTAGACAACAGTAAAAAACTAGCTATTTTGGAAGCTCTTATAAGTGTAGGTTTCATTTTTTCCCCCTATAAAGTGTTAAATTTTTATTGATATATCTTGATACAAACCGTCAGAAAGTATTCTTCAGGTTTGTATCTACTGCCTATGCTTTTTTACTCACATCCTGCAAACACATTTGTGTTTCCAGGTACTGCAACAAGATTAGAATCAAACACAAATGCACCATCTGTAAAAGCACCAGCAAATAATCTACCGCATGAGGTTGCACCGGTTACCATTGTAATACTGGCATATGAAAGGATGTTACCATTCCAAATAGTATTCGTACCGAGTGTGGCAGAAGATCCAACTTGCCAATAAACATTTGATGCTTTAGCACCGCCTTCTAACACTATATGAGTATTAGCAGCCGTTGTGAGACTTGAACCTGATTTGAAAACAAAGGTCGCATCAGGGTTGCCCTGTGCATCAAGAGTCAAAGTACCCGATATGCCAATAGATCCGCCGCTATATACGCCAGTATAGAAGAGATTGGTCCC
>JBBQNL010000022.1:0-25126 GCA_038329855.1 Campylobacterales bacterium | reverse complement strand
TAGAGAGGGGGAAACGCCCGGTCCCATTCCGAACCCGGAAGCTAAGACCCTCATCGCTCATAATACTGCATCTTTCAGGTGTGGAAACGTAGGTCGCCGCCTGGCCTCGGATATTCATTCTTCAATTACAATCACATCTTCTTTTACAATCAATAATCACTCTTGAAAATAATCACAAACATTTCTTTCGCCAATACAAGTTTTACAATTCTTTCTTCTTTGTAAATTACTGTCAAACTCCTTTTATGATAACGAGCCAGCTTCTTTACTACTAAATCACAATTATTTTTAAGATTTTAAGCTACAATACAATCTATCACTTTAGTATTGGAGAATTTCTTGATTAATATTGCCACTATTCGAGGGAAGCTTATTTCCCTTATTATACTCAGTTTTACCATATTCGCGATTTTGGGATATTTGTCTTATTCAAATAATAAAGATGCTAAAAAAACCGCCGAAAGAATGCTTTTATTGGGTGAGATTAAAAGTTATACCAATGGATCTATGATGGAGCTTCGTGGCTATCAGCTTTTATATTCTGAAGAGTTTTTGGAGCGTTATCATGAAAACAACAAAAAACTCAATAAAGCTATTGAGGCTCTTTCTTCAATAACGCGGTCTGAAGAAAACAAAAAACGGCTTTCTGAAATTGCCGTTCATCATCAAGAATGGATCAAGCTTAATGAACCTCGTATTAAAATTATCAGTGAAAATGAAAATGAGATACACAGTTTTGAATTTGGATCAACTCCAGAGGGAAAAATACTTGGGCAAAGCACTAAAGATGCAGCAAAAAGTTATCTGGAATTACTAGAAAAAGAGCAATCGTTGCTATCGTCAATGAAAGATAAAAATATTAAGACACTCGATTCCAATGCGACAACGATGGGGATTATTATTTTGATCAGTGCTTCGATTATGATAGGTGTTTTTTCTCTTATTGTTAGGAATATTTCTCATTCAATTGTCCGTCTTGAAAATACGATTAAATCGATTGCACACAACAGAGATTTTACACAAGACAGTGTGGTTGAGGGGAATGATGAACTATCTGAAATGGGAAGAAAGCTCAATGAACTTGTTGGAATGCTGCGTCAATCGTTCAGTGCGATTCTCTCTGCATCAAATAATAATCTTGCTGTTTCTGCTGAATTATCAGCCGCTACCCTGTCGATTGAAAAAGCAGCGGAAGAAGAAGCGCGCATTGTTTTGGAAACTACTCGTGAATCCGATCAAATGAAAATGGCAATGCAAGCTTCATCGAGAGAAGCGCAAGCGGTTCGTGAACAAGCGATTGGAGCACGTAATAATCTTCAAGAAGCACAAAAAGCGCTTCATGATACGATTACGCAGCTGTCTATAACAGTTGAGATGGAGGGGGAGATTAATCAGCGGTTGAACTCACTTTCTCATGAAGCGTCACAAGTAAAACAAGTTCTGACGGTCATTGCTGATATTGCCGATCAAACTAATCTGTTGGCACTAAATGCTGCCATCGAAGCAGCGCGTGCGGGTGAGCATGGGAGAGGATTTGCTGTTGTCGCCGATGAAGTACGTAAACTTGCCGAACGGACACAGAAAAGTTTGGTGGAGACCAATGCTACCGTCAATGTCATCGTCCAATCCATCAATGATATCACCGAGCAGATGAATCACAATACCAGTCGTATCGAACAGCTTGTGAATGCCTCAGCAGAGGTTGATAATCATACTGAAACGGCGGTAAATGCACTTGAAGAAACGGTTTGCTCAATTGAAAAATTGGCAAATGATACTACTGCAAATGCCGAAACAACCGATGCTATTATTATCAAAATTTCCAAAATACACGAGCTTTCTGAATCCAATGCGCGAAGCGTTGAGGGGATTGCATCGGCAGCAGAACATTTGCATCAAATGACAGAACAGCTTACCGAACAAGTATCCGTGTATCGTACATAATTTATCTATTCCTTGATTCTCCCAAATCTTTAACCCTCTAGAGAGGGGATAATGCGTTATAATAATTTTATTTGAATCGTACAGGGGGAGTGTGTAATATGGATCAACTATTTATTCAAAACAGTATTCTCTCACTTGTATTAGGATTTTTGATCGGTTTACAACGCGAAATGCATACGATCTATTCTCATAAAACTCAAGATTTTGGAGGAAGTCGAACTTTTTCCATGATCGCACTTTTCGGATTTTTATCCTCATGGATCAGCACTTTTTCCCCCTATTTCTTTCTCGTGGCATTAGTCGTTATGGGACTATTACTTATTGCCGCATATATTGTCAACAGTATTAACATATCTGAAAAAGGTTCCACTACCGAATTTGCAGCCCTTGTAACGTTTGTTATTGGGGGAATGCTTAATTTTACCCTACCTATTTTTCCTGTATTTATTGCTATTATTGTCTTGTTTGTCCTCAATCTCAAAGACACAGTGAAAGAATATGAACAGACGATTACCAAGCAAGATTTAGCGGCAGCGATTTTATTTTTGGTCATGACGTTTGTTATCCTTCCTATTCTCCCTGACCGGGCGATTGATCCCATGGAATTGATCAATCTTCATCGAATTTGGATCATGGTCGTTCTTGTCGCAGGAATTTCATTTTTTGGCTACATCGCGATCCGGCTTTTGGGGGCGACACGCGGAATCGGTGTCGCTGGACTCTTTGGCGGTCTTGTTTCCTCGACTGCTGTTGCTATGAGTATGGCACGACGGGTACATGAAAATGGGTTTTTGGCCAAAAATCTGGCGATTGGAATTAGTCTTGCTTCTTCTATGATGCTTATTCGTGCAGGTTTGGAGATATGGGTCATTAATCCTAAGTTAATCGGCCCGCTTATTCTTCCCATCATCATCGGCTCGCTTGTTGGGTATGGATACATTGGAATGCTGTATCTCACCTCGAAGCGTGAAAATATTCCCCAGACTATGGAGTTTAAAAACCCGTTTGATCTTAAAGAGGCCCTTGTTATGGGATTGATTTTTGGCGCTACACTTGCCTTAATTGCCTTGGCAAATCGTTATATTGGAGAAGCTGGAGTTTATGCGGTTGCATCTGTATCTGGAATTGCTGATGTCGATGCGATTGTTCTCTCCCTCTCTTCTTTAGCAAAAAACGGATTAAATCCAGCGACAGCACACTATGCGATTTTGATCGCAATCTTATCTAATACACTCGCAAAGATGGGATTGGTTTTCTTTTTGGGCAAAATCGAGCTGTTTCGTTTTGTCTTTATCTACTATCTTATTTCAGTGGGAGCTTTTACGGTTACGGCACTGATTATGCTGTCGTAAGCCAAAGGATTTTTTCCCGTAACATCTGATCCATCATCTCTACTTTCATCGGTCGGCCATATAAATATCCTTGAATTTGTTCGCAGCCATTTGCCGTTAAAAACTCTTTTTGCTCCTGTGTTTCCACCCCTTCTGCAATAATATCCAAATGAAGACTTTTTGATAAGGCGATGATCGCCTCTACAATCGCGACATCTTCTTCATCACCGGGGATATCGCGAACAAAAGATTGGTCAATCTTGAGCTTATCCACCGGCAGCCGTTTTAGATAGGCCAATGACGAGTATCCCGTTCCGAAATCATCAATCGCAAGCTTAATACCCAATTCAGTGACCTGCTTTAGAACTCGAATCGCTTGCTCAGGATTTTTCATCACTTCACCTTCGGTTACCTCAAGTTCAAGCCATTCTGGGGAACATCCTGTATCCTTCATCATCTCTTCAAGCATGGAAATGAAATCATCCTGCTTTAACTGTTTGATGGTTAGATTTAATGCCAAAACACCTGGATTTAACCCCTCATCGTACCATTGTTTTAGCTGTATCATTCCCGTATGCATGACAAAGCGATCGATTAGAATAATTAATCCTGTCTCCACGGCCAGAGGGATAAACTTCATCGGTGATACGAGTCCTAAATCTGGATGCTCCCATCGTATCAGCGCTTCCATTCCTATTAGTTGTCCGCTTACTCCATTTACCTGAGGTTGATAATAAACACGAAACTCTTCTCGCTCTAACGCTCTGCGCAATTCGGCTTCAAGAGCTACACGTTCAAATGCTTTTTCTGTCATATCCTCTGTATAAAACTGATAGCTGTTGCGCCCTTCATTTTTAGCTTTGTACATAGCAGAATCAGCATTTCGAAGCAAGTTTTCGGAAAGCTCTCCGTCATTTGGATAGATGTTGATACCGATACTGCTGGTCACATACAATTCACGTTTATCGATGCAAATAGGATGTTGTAACAGCGTTACCAGTTTTTCAGCGATGGCGCTAATGCTCTCAATGCCATCCAAAGAGTCAATAATCAAACTAAATTCATCTCCACCCAATCGGGCAAGGGTATCGATATCGCGCATATTCGTTTTTATTACACGGGCAACATGGATCAATACCTGATCCCCAATAAGATGACCCAAAGAGTCATTAATCTCTTTGAAATGGTCAAGATCGATAAATAAAACGGCTACATGACGTCCTGAGCGTTCGGCATGCTTGATCGCCTGATCCAAACGATCTAAAAAAAGTCTTCGGTTAGGCAGTTCAGTGAGTTCATCATGATCAGCTCTGTAAGCCAATTTATTGACATACATTCTTAGTGATTCAACCATCAACTGAAATGCTTTCCCCATCTTTGAGACTTCGTCCTCCCCTATAAATTCAGGGACTTCCACATCAAAATTTTTCTCTGTTAATTGTGCCGTAGCTTCTGAAAGCATCGTGATACGAGATGTCATCTGTCGAACCACAAGCCATGCCAGAAAAACCCCTAGCACGATTGCAGCGATGATATAAAATATCCCTTGACGCGTTAAAAGAGTCAATTCACCTACCATTTGGGCATTGTTCATGATGACACGGCAATAACCGATGGGCTGCCCTTCGATTTTGATGGAACGAATTACGTCTGTAAGACCGTCATGCTCACTCTCGTAGTAATCTTTTTTACTTGATTCCAGGCCATGAAGTAACTTGACGCTTACTGTGTCGGTTAATGTTTGATTAAAATATCCAGCAGGATAAGAAGCCCGTACCCGTCCATCTGTATCCATAAGAAAAATCATCGATACATCAGGAAGAGAACCTACATCTTCTAAGAGATCGCCCAGTGCTGTCAAATCATTGTTTTGCATTGGCATAGCGGCATTTGAACTCAGCAATGAAGCAAAAGAGGTTGCTTTGCGTGAGAGCTGTTGAGCCATAAAATCGTGCTGCCGATCAATCAGATCATGTATGACCAATCCCATGAGCAATGAATGAATTACCAAAATACTCAGTAACAGTCTCCCTTTAATGGTTCGAAAAAAATTCATTGTATTTTCCCAAGAGTATCGGTATAGCGCTTCATAAATTGTTCTACTGGAGTAAAAGTTTGACGGTTAGCCGTCTCGAAACCTTCAAATCCGGCTCGCTTAAGCAATTCTTTCCCTTCTTTGGTTTTATCCAACTGTACTAGGAGTTGGGTTGTTTTTTGCACCACAGCTACAGGAACATCGGATCGTGCTACGAGAGCATTATTCATCAATGGTTTCGTAGCCCAGATTACTTCCATTGCTGAGGCTTTGTCCGGATTGTCTTTTTTCCACTGTTTCCATGCAAGCGGCCATGTACCTGCAACAAATGAATCCCCGCTATAGACATTCATGATCGCAGAAAAATGGGATCCGACATAACGTACGATCATGTCATGCCGAACATCGATTCCGTGTTCCCACAGATAATATTTTGGCATAATCGTCCCTGCAAATGCGGTTGGAGCGGCAAAGCTGACTACTTTGCCATTAAGCTGATCATAGTGCCGCAAATGAGAATCTTTTCTAGCAATGAACAAGCCCCGAAACTCCTCATCATTTTTCATTTTAGCAATCGGATAGTAGTGGTGATCGAAACTGACCAGACTCTGATAGGGGTTGGAGAGGGCAAAATGAAACTCGCTCTTATTTAACCGTTTTTCGTATTCGATAAAATTTTTAGACGTTGCCAATTCAAATTTAACACCGTTCATATGACGTTCCAAATAATCAACAATCGGACGATAGGCGATAAACATCTCTTTGCTGCTCAAATAAGCATTAACCCCGATAACGTATCGGGTGCTCGTTTGATATACGCCTGTTGGATGATATACTGCTTGCGATTCATTGATTCCGTCACATCCTGAATTCAACAAAATCACCAAAATACTTATAAAAAATAATTTGATTTTTTGCACGATAGTCCTTCTTTTAGGCACTCTTTTAACGTTGGAATATTATAGCGCATCTAACGCTTCCCTTAATAAAAAATCGTTATAATGATTGATACATAAAAATCCAAAATCTGGTCAAAATAAACTGATGCTAAAAAACAAATCCGATAAAATTTTACTGTTTGGCACTTTTATTTTCTTTCTTTTAGGGGTTTCACTTTTTAGCTATTATGAATATCAAAAACACAAAACGGCATTTTATCAACACATCGATGAGAAACTTATCGCCTCGGCTACGGGGGCAAATCTTCTTCTAAGCCCTGATTTTCATAATCGCGCCCTGAATAGTTCATCGATAACGCAAAATGAATATAATCGAAATATCGACCGCTTAAGTGAATTTGCAAAGAGTTTGCAAGTAGCCTACCTCTATACGATGGTTCAAAAAAATAACAAAATCTATTTTACCGCCTCAAGTGCTACGGACGAGGAACGAAGAACCGGCAAAAATCTAACGCGCTACTTTGATCATTATGATGATGCCAGTGATGCGTTGAAAACTGTTTTTTTGACCCACCGGATAACTTTTGATGAATATACGGATAAATGGGGGAGCTTCCGAAGCGTTTTTGTCCCGCTTAAAAGCCCTGACGGACATCTCTATGTCATCGCAGCCGATATTGAAATCAGTGAAATCAACAAGGCATTAAAAGAGGAAACTCTCTTTCTTTTGGCTCGCCTTCTTATCGTCCTAGCGGTTAGTCTCCCTTTTCTGACATCCAATCTCCGACGGATAAATGAGACGCTTCACCAAGAAAATGAGACTCTCGTCAAGCATCTAGAGAACGAACAACACCATTTGTTAAACATTCTTTGGGGTACCGGTGCAGGTGCTTGGGAATGGAACATTCAAACCGGTGAAAATCGGGTCAATGATGTATGGGCACAGATGTTGGGATATACGCTTGAGGAACTCTCTCCCGTGACCTACACAACCTTCGAATCGTTATGCCATCCTGATGATTTGGCAAAGGTGCGTGAAGATTTACCGCGCCATTTTAGCGGTGAGCTTGACTATTATGAGGGTGATTTCAGAATGCATCATAAAGAGGGGCACTGGGTATGGATTCATGCGCGCGGCAGGGTCATTTCTCGTGACCGTGGGGGGAAGCCTCTTTTGATGGCAGGTGTCCATTTGGAGATTACCGATAAGAAAGCGGCAGAAGAGCGCATTGAGTATCTGGCCAATTTTGATCTCCTTACCGGGCTTCCCAACCGTATCCAGCTGGAAGATCGTATCACATGTTCCATCAGTTTGGCGAAACGGCATCATCAAGAGTTGAGCGTCATGTTCTTGGATCTTGATCACTTCAAAAATATTAACGATACCCTTGGTCATAGAATCGGAGATATTTTATTAGTAAAATTAGCCGAACGATTTAACTCTGTTTTACGCGAGGAGGATACCGTTTCCAGAACAGGAGGAGATGAATTCATTTTCGTATTGCCTCAAACGGATGCAAAAGCGGCTGAGATTGTCGCTCAAAAACTTTTAAACAGTATCGTTCAGCCTTTTGACATTGAGCAAAACGAGTTAATTGTGACCGCATCGATAGGTATTTCCGTCTATCCAATGGATGGTAGCGATCACGAAACGCTCTCTAAAAATGCTGATACTGCGATGTATCGCGCGAAGCAAGAAGGGCGCAACACATACGCTTTCTTTACCGAAGAAATTCAAGTCCATTTAACACGTACTCTTCAACTGGCCAATGCATTGCATCATGCATTGGAACGTCATCAACTTTACGTTGTGTATCAGCCGCAAGTCTCTATCGTAGACGAATGCATCCTCGGAGCAGAAGCATTGTTGCGGTGGGAACATCCTGAACTTGGAACGATATCTCCGAACGAGTTCATCCCGATTGCGGAAGATAATGGTCTGATCTTGTCCATTGGAGAATGGGTATTACGTACCGCTGTGAGGCAAGCAAAAATATGGCAGAAGAGCGGTTTGCCACCGATAGTTGTGGCCGTTAATCTCTCTGCCGTGCAGTTTCGTCATCCCAATCTTCCAGATTTAGTGACACAGATTCTTGATGAAGAGGGTCTGTTGCCAGAATATCTCGAAATTGAGCTTACCGAAGGGATGGCAATGCATGATCCGCAAAGTGCTATTGCTATTATGAAAAATCTGCACGAGCGGGGAATTCGTATGTCGATTGATGATTTCGGTACGGGTTATTCCTCTCTGGCTTACCTCAAAAAATTCAAGGTCTATAAGCTAAAAATTGATAAATCCTTTGTCGATGATATTACAACCGATCCGGATGATAAAGCGATTGTAAGTGCTATTATTAGTATGGCTCACAATCTTGGGCTACAAACCATTGCTGAAGGGGTAGAAACAGTACAGCAGCGAGAATATCTATTCCAACTAGGCTGCAATGAAGTGCAAGGGTATTACTACAGTAAACCACTTCTTCCGAATGAGTATGTGTTGTTTGCCCGAAGTCATGCAAAAGCTATCGAATTGGAATTTTCGATTTGAAATAGACAAAGCTCTCTTATAATTGAGCCTTTAAAGCTAATTCCCCCCTTAGCCTTCCCGTGATAAAATTTCAATAATGATGCAAACAATACCTATCGAAACTTTTTTTAAAAATATGAGTGCTTACGATCTCATTATCGATGCGAGAAGCCCTAAAGAGTATGGCGAATCTCATGTACCCAATGCCACAAATTTGTATGCTCTCAGTGATGAGGAGCACGCGCAAGTGGGAACCATCTACAAGCAAATATCCTCTTTCGAGGCACGCCTCAAAGGGGCATCGTTTGTGTGTCTTAATGCGGCACGCCATATACAAGAGCTTTATCCCGCATACAATCCAGGGTCAAAAATAGCTATTTATTGTGCCCGTGGCGGAATGCGTTCCTCATCTCTTGGGACGATCTTTTCCAGTATCGGGTATCCTATTGAACGGGTCATCGGTGGGTATAAATCGTACCGAACTTTTGTGACACACTATCTTGAAAATCTTCCACCCATCCATTTTTTGACGTTAATGGGACATACCGGCTGCGGAAAAAGCGATCTTTTACAAGATTTAACCAATGTCATCGATTTGGAAAAAATGGCCAATCATTACGGCTCGGTATTTGGGGATGTCAATGGTGTCCAGCCCACTCAAAAAGAGTTTCAAAATCGTCTGGTACATGCCATTTTGGCATTGGATACAGAGCAGGGGGCTTTTGTTGAGGCTGAAAGCAAACGAATCGGAAAGATCATGCTGCCAAATACCCTGCACAATCAGATGGAGCAAGGGTTGCGAATCGAAATTACCGCACCTATAGAGCAAAGAGTGGTCAGAATTATGCGGATGTATGACCAGATGGACGAAAGTTTTTTTAGAACACGTATGGAGCGGATTTCTCCCTACATCAGCCGTGAAGATAAAGATTTGACGGTTACTGCTTTTGAAAATGGAGATCTTGCAACGGTTTCAGAAATTTTATTAACACGCTATTATGATAAAGTGTACAAAGTCACGAGCAAGCCCGATATTACGATTTGTAACGATGACCATGCCAAAACAATTGAAATGTTAAAGGAAATTCAACGTGAACACCAGTGCTAAATTAACCAAGTTTGTTCGAGCTTCTGGGTGCGCTGCGAAACTCTCTCCCGGATCACTGGAAAATGTCACATGTCATCTCAAATCATTTCATAAAGATCTGTTGGTCGGATTTGAGGGAAATGAAGATGCCGGGGTGTACCGAATCAATGACCATTTGGCGATGGTGCAGACGGTCGATTTTATCACTCCTGTTGTGGATGATCCATTTATTTACGGACAAATCGCGGCGGCCAATTCTCTAAGCGATGTGTTTGCAATGGGGGGCGATGCGAAAACAGCTCTTAATCTCGTTGGGTTTGACGGTAAAAACCATCGTACGGAAATCTTAACCGAAATCTTGCGCGGCGGGATGGATAAGGCTCAAGAATGCGGCGCCACTATCGTAGGGGGCCACACGATCGAAACGCCTGAGATGATCTACGGACTTTCCTGTACGGGATTTGTCCATCCGGATAAAATTTTGCGTAACAACACGATTCAAGAAGGGGATGTGATTCTCCTCACCAAACCGCTGGGATTGGGAATACTCACCACCGCGATCAAGGCCGATTTACTCGATGATGCAACAATGATGAAAGTGGCCGATACTATGCGAACCCTAAACTATAAAGCTTCCCTTATCGCACGAGAATTTGATGCTCATGCGTGTACGGATGTGACGGGTTTTGGATTTTTAGGACATTTGCGAGAGATGAGTGCCGGGGTCAAAACCATTGAGGTGGATGCATGTTCTGTCCCTTTTATACCGGAAGCACTTGGAATGGCCGCGATGGGTATTATCCCTGCGGGTTCCTATGCCAATCGAAAATATTTGGAGTCAAAGGTTCATTTCAAGCGCGATATTAGCTCTGATTTAGAAATGGTCCTCTTTGATGCGCAAACGTCAGGGGGACTTTTGATCTCTGCATCACCGCACAATGCTTTAAAAATGGTGGAGCGTTGTTTAAATGAAGGGATACCTGCTGTTATCGTCGCGCACGTCGTTGCTAAAATGGATGCCGATATTATTGTAGGATAACGCGTCCCGACTTCATATCTTTGGCTTCCTAATCATTGTTGAGTGCTCCAAAAATTGACTTATACGAGAAGATCACACTAAATACCGCAGCAAGCAGCGACACTGCTACCATCATATACATCACTGCTAATTGGTAAGAGACTGCTGTGAGCGGATCTGCTCCCGCTAGGAGCATTCCGGTTGTGATTCCTGGGATATGGATGATTCCGACTGTTTGAAGCATATTAAGGGTCGGAATCATGGCTGCTTTGACCGAAGCTTTGGACGCAAACGATAGGGCCTCTTTAAGAGGTGCTCCCAAGGCAATCATCCCTTCGATTGTCTCTTGTGTATTTTTCACCTCCCCTTTGAATCGCTCTACACTTTGGGTATATACATTGAGAGCATTGCCGATAATCATCCCACCGATAGGAATCATCTCGTTGGGTACTAAATGGATGACTCCAAATGCCATCATCGAGACAAACACAATTCCCGAGGAGGCTCCCAGTGTGTAAAATGCAATGCGAAAACTCTGATCTCCTAGTGGCGAGCGTTTTTTGGCGGTATAGGCTCCGAAGGTCACCATCCCTAGGAGGATGAAAAATAAAAGCGACGGATGTTCAATTTTAAAAAGATAAACCAATGCATACCCAAGAAGTCCCAGTTGGACCATCGCTAAAATTGAGCTGCTAAGAATTTGTTTTTCGAGACCGAAATGTTCACGGCGAGAATACCACAGAGCAAAAATTATAAGAGCATAGGAAGCTAAGAAGGAGTAATGCATGATTGCCTATTTTTAGAGAAAGGATAAGCAGTTTTGAATTAAAAAACCCTTCCCCAAAAAAGGGAAGAAGAAAAAGACTAATCCCTCTTGTTGCCAAAAAGGAGTATTAAGCTGCCAAAAGCTATCGCTCCTGCCCCTGCCCAAACGGGAATATTGAAGGTTTCTTTTTCTTTTACCGATATATTGACGGGTCCAATATCGGAATTATGGGTTTCCTTGGTATAGGTAAAGCCTCCGTAGACTAATCCAAGAACACCGACTATAATCAGCAAAATTGCTGGGATTCTAAGTGCATTCATACTTTCTCCATTTATTTAAATATTAACAATATTCGATTTTCATTTTCCATGACAGAAACGAATTTTGGATCATAACACTCGACGACCTTGAATAATTCTTACTAAAATTACCACGATTGCGATGACTAAAAGAATATGAATAAATCCACCTATAGTATACGACGTAACCAAACCTAATATCCAAAAGATAATGAGTATAAAGGCAATTGTTTCGAGCATCTTTGATCCTTTTGTTAGAAAATTTAATTTCACATTGTATTTATGATTTTAAATACAAAATATAATTATATAAAACTAGAATACATGAATACGGCTTTGAAATAGATTAAAAATAATTTAACATAATGAAGATATCGATTGTTGAAAAAATCTGAAGAATTAGAAGTGAATTAATTGAAAGAGGTAAAGAAAAAATCTGCCTCGAAAGAGGCAGAAGCTAAAGATTATAACTCGTCAGCGTGAGCCGCAAGATACTCAGCAACACCAGCAGTGCTAGCTTTCATACCCGCATCGCCTTTTACCCAGCCAGCAGGACAAACTTCGCCATGCTCATCGGTAAATTGCATCGTGTCAACCATGCGGATCATCTCATCGATGTTACGGCCCAATGGAAGATCGTTGATAACTGCATGACGGATAATTCCTTTTGCGTCGATCAAGAATGAACCGCGAAGGGCTACGGATTCACCGAAAAGGACATCGTAGTCTTTAGAAATTTGTTTGCTCAAATCTGCTACCAGTGGGAATTTAACGCGACCGATTCCCCCTTTTTCGATTGGAGTTTCTCTCCATGCGAAGTGGCTAAATTGGCTGTCAACAGAAACACCGATAACGTTTACTCCACGGATTTCGAAATCTTCGATTCGGTGTGAGAATGCGATAATCTCAGATGGACATACGAATGTAAAGTCAAGAGGATAAAAGAACAAAACTGTCCCTTTTTTCCCGAAATTTTCGGATAATTTGAAATTATCTACGATGGTGCCATCGGCTAAAACAGTTGTTGCTGAAAAATCTGGAGCGGGTTTGGTTACGAGCATGGTATTTCCTTCTGTTATTTTTTAAAGTAGGGCAATTGTAACACACAAAGTTTAATCATAATGAGTCTTCACGAGTTAGTGCAGGGATATAAAGGATTTTTTTTGAATAAAAATTGCATTAGGAACCCCTAGCGTCAGATAGGCTATAATCACCTCACTAAAATTTTGGAACAGTAATGATTACCTTTAAAACCCTTTTTGCCATGATGTTTCGCTACAAACGCTCTTTGTTGTGGGGCAATCTTATTGCGCTGATCGCAACGCTCGTCTCTATCCCCATCCCCTTGCTGATCCCTATTATGGTTGATGAGGTGCTGCTCAAAAAAGGGGGAACGATTGTCAATGTTATTGATTTTTTCACCGCTATACACGAACCTTTGCTCTATATCGGGGTTGTTTTGTTTGTCACGATCACCCTTCGATTTATCTTTTTTCTCCTCAGTGTTGCCTCGCAGCGTTTTTTCATCACTCTCTCACAAGAGCTGAGTTTTACCATCCGTTCTCAAGCGCTGGAACACTTAAAGCACGTATCCATGAGCGCCTACGAACGGCTGGGAAGCGGAAAGGTGATTACCCATCTCATTACCGACATAGATACCATCGAGCAGTTTTTGGGCAATGCCCTCTCCAAGTTTATCGTCTCTGTTGCTACTCTTATTGGGGTGGGTGTTATTTTGATCTGGATTAATCCCCTTTTTGGGGTTTTGATTATCATTTTTCAACCTATGATTATGATCGTAACCCGTAAGATTTCAGGCAGAGTGGGGCTGCTGAAAAAAGAGCAAAATCGTACTATCGGAGAACTCTCGGATACTCTGACACAAATGTGCGATCTTTTCGGACAAATACGGGCAAGCAACAAAGAGGAACGTTTTGTTGCAAGCGCCATAGAGCAATCCAAAAGGCTTCGGCAAAGTGCGAGTCTCTATGGCGTCAAAGCATTGATTGGGGAGCGGTATTCGTATACCTTGTTTTTGAGCGGATTTGAGATTTTTCGGGCACTGGGGCTTGTGATGGTCTTGTATTCGGACCTCTCTATTGGATTGATGTTCGGGATTTTTGGCTATTTGTGGTTTATGATGACCCCTGTGCAGGATTTACTCTCGATGCAATACAGTTTTGCCAACGCGAAAAATGCTCTTGCACGGCTGAATGAACTTCTCTCTCTTCCTACAGAGCCCAGGGCTCCAGCGCTTCCAATTTCTCTCGAAAGCTCTCCGGCACTCTCTATCCAAACTAAAGATTTAGTCTTTGGATACGATGTAAACGAGCCTGTTCTCAAAGGGCTCAATCTTTCGATAAAAGCAGGAGCCAAAGTCGCTGTTATCGGAGCCAGCGGCAGCGGTAAAAGTACCCTGTCTCAATTGCTGGTCGGATTTTATCCGCCGACATCGGGAGAAATTTTTTACAATGACATCAATGTTAACGATATCGGATTTGCAACCATCCGAAATGAAGTTTTTGTGGTGCTGCAACAGCCGCTGATGTTCAACGAAACGCTACGGTTTAATCTCACGATGGGTGATTTTATCAGCGATGAGAGAATATTTGATGCCTTGCGCATTGCTCAGCTTTTTGATTTTGTTGAAACATTGCCTCTTGCGCTGGAAACACAAGTGGGAAAATTCGGTATCCGCCTCTCAGGAGGTCAGCGTCAACGACTCTCCATTGCACGGATGGTACTGGCCAATCCCAAGGTTGTTATCTTCGATGAATCGACGTCGGCTTTGGATGTTCATACCGAGAGTGCCCTGTTTGAAGCGTTGCAAGAGTTCTTAAAAGAAAAAACCGTCATCATCATCGCCCATCGTCTCAGTACGGTGACGCAAGCGGATTACATTTACGTTCTGGAAAATGGGATGATTCTCGAAGAGGGGACTCGTGAGGATTTAGAGAAAGAGGATGGAAAATTTCGTCATTTTGTCAATCATCAAGGGATTAGAGTTTCATAATATTATACAGCACTAAAAAGTTGAATACTCCAAAAGATTAAAAATCCAGCAAACAGCCAAAGGGTAGAGGAGGGTTTTTCCTCTACGACATGCGCTTCAATCAATAACTCATCGGTTACTAGGTACAACAAAGCCGCGACACCAAAGGCCAATATAGCGCTGATAATACTCGTAGAAGCACCGGCTAAGAGGTAATTCCCCAACAACGTACAAGTCAAAACTACCCCAGCTAATAGGAGTGTCATGACGAGAACGCGCCACCCTTTGATCGTATCCGAAACCAATGCCAATCCTAAAAAGAGTAATTCAACGGATAAGCCCAATGCTAAAACCAAACCGGTGTTGCCGCCGGCTGCAAAACCTGCACCGATGATAAAACCATCTACCGCGACATCAATAAATGTTGCGGCAATAAGACCATAATTAAATGTAGTGCCCTCTGAATGATTCTCTTTGCTCTCAAGGCTGATACTCCACAATTTCATAATATACATGAGTATCCCACCCACGGCAAAGGAACCTATCAAAACCCATGCCGGTGCATGTTCGCGGCCGAGTTCTGGCAAGACTTCCACCGCTAAAGCTGCGAGGACAACGCCTGCTGCAAAGTGTTGGATTAAACTACGAGCATTGTGTGAAGGGTTCCAAATAATAGCCAAAATCCCTCCAAATGAGGCGACAATGGCGGGAATAAGCATGGCGGTAAGAGGTGTCATAGGAATCTTTCTGAGGATTTTTTGTTTTCTAAAAACAACTATAACTCAATTAGCTTTCAAAAAGGGCTGAAACGCTTTTTTTTAAACGGGTATTTTTATGAATACTTTGCAAAGTTTTCAACCATATTCCGCTGATAATCAACATTGTAACTGCAGCAAAAATCGGCGGAAGCGAGATAGGAGAAAATCTCAGCAAATCGCGTAAAAACGGGACGAATAAAACCGCTGCAAGTATCAGACTGACCCCTCCAAACATCATTACTATCCAAGGATTGCCTTTAAAAACGAAAGGTGAATCCCGATTGGCCAAGACCAATAAAAACAGAGTCGGAATCAAAGCGGCAAAGACGCTCATGCGAAGATCTCTCTCTTCCCATCCATTATGAAGCAGCCATGCATATCCCGCTAGTAAGATGAGGGCAATTCCCATCCCCTGCAGCAGAGCATAGCTCACATTGTTGATCGAAAAAGGGCTTGATGAGGTGCTGCGCGGCGGACGATTCATCACATTGGATGCCGCAGCTTCGGCTTCAAAGACAATGGCACAGGCGGGATCGATTAAAAGCTGGAGTAAAACAATGTGAACGGGCTGCAATATATCCGGCCATTGCATGAAGGCAGGAACCAGCGTTAAGGCTATAATGGGCAAATGTACGGCGAAAACAAAGCGTGTGGCTTTGGTGATGTTGTCATAAATGCGTCGCCCTTGTGCAATGGCTGCAATAATGCTTTCAAATCGATCATCCAACAGTACCAGCCCTGCTGATTCCCGGGCGACATCGGTTCCCCGCTCCCCCATGGCAATGCCCACATCGGCAGCTTTGAGGGCAGGGGCATCATTGACCCCATCGCCCGTCATGGCCACAACATTTTTGTTTGATTGCAGTATCCGAACAAGTCGCAGTTTTTGTTCGGGCTTCATCCGTGCACACACTTGGGTTTTCTCTAGACGATGCAAAAGAGTGTTATCGTCGAGAGAGGCCATTTCATCTCCGGTAAGGAGTGCTTCATAGTCACTTAGACCTATTTGTTGTGCGATGGAGCGAGCTGTTTGGGGATGATCTCCGGTAATCATCAATATCCGGATACCGGCGCTTTGGCATTGGGCAATGGCTGCAGAGACATCGGGCCGAGGAGGGTCCATAAATCCTACCAGTCCCAAAAAGGTAAAATCAAAATCATGCTGGCTTATAGGCCAATTTGGCTGGTTGTACGGTGATTGCCATACACCTCGGGCCACCCCCAATACTCTCAGTCCGCGCTTTGCCATCTCTTCCACTTGGGTCTCAATAGCATGAAGCTCTGACTTGTTTAGATGACATAAATCGGCTACGGCTTCAGGTGAGCCTTTGGTTGCCAGCAAATACAATGATGGGCTTTCATCGCTGTATACCTGGGTCATTGCCAAGATATCGGGTGAAAGCTCATACCCAAACTCCGGAATACGATCATCATGCACATGCTCGGTACCGCTTAAATGGGTATGACCAAAGAGTTGGATCGCCTTTTCCATGGGATCAAAAGGGTCGATGGGTGTGGCTAACATCGCAAATTCGACCAACGTATGAAACGTTTCGGACAATTCGCTCTCTTCACGCGGAGTGAAAGAAAGATTGTGAGCCGAGAGTTCGGCTACCTCCATACAGTTTTGGGTCAACGTTCCTGTTTTATCGACGGCCAGAATGGTAATAGCCCCAAGTGCTTCTACGGCTGCCACATTGCGTGTGAGGACTTTTATTGTGCTGATGCGCCATGCACCCAATGCCAAAAATACGGTAAGAATAACGGGAATCTCTTCAGGTAAGACAGCCATGGATAGGGCAATCCCTGAGAGAATACTTTCCAATATCGAATGGTTGTTCCATGCCCAATTTATCAACATCAGTACTAATGCAAGAGAAATGGCAATCAGTGTTAATGTACGAACCAATGCACGAGAAGAGTATTGCAGTCCTGAGGGAGTTTCGTAGGTTCGGGCCAGGGATTGCCCTATATGTCCTACAGCCGTATCAATCCCTGTGGTTTGGACGATAGCCAGACCCACTCCTTTGGTCACTACGGTGCTTGCATACAGAGATGACGCATTTGGTGAATTGACTGTTTTCGTCACACTGACCGATTCGCCGCTAAGCAGGGATTCATCCACGGACAATTGCCCTTGCACGAGCTGTGCATCCGCCGAAATTCGATCCCCTTCATGCAGTACCAGCAGATCTCCAGGAACGACCTCTTGGCTGGATATGCGAATTTCTTTGCCGTCTCGTATCACCAAAGCTCTGGGGGAAGAAAGATCGCGCAGCGATTCCAATGCCCGTTGTGTTTTGTGCTCCTGGACCAACGTGATTCCGATAACAACAAAGACAAAAGTCAGTAAAAAAGCAGCTTCGGCACGATCGCCAAGAACCAAATAGATAAGTCCCGCTACGAGCAGCATCAAAAACATAGGTTCTATGACGACTTTGACGACCAGTTCGATAAGTTTCTTCGGCTCACTCCCAGGAAGGGAATTTCGGCCGTATTGAATCAGTCTTTTATGTGCTTGAACCGTTTTTAATCCATGAATATCGAGTTTGTTGTCCATTGCACTATTTAGCTTTCGGTGTCCATTTTTTTCAGGTCGTTACGAAGATTCAACAGCTCTTTTCGGTAGCGTTCACCGTCTCCGTAGGGTATGAACTTCGTGTAATGCGAATGATGGAAATGGAGTTTCCGAGCGTGCCGAATCGGACACCAAAACTGCTCTGTCCGCCCTATGATTTCGGTCGTATAGCCCAAAAGACCGCTAAAGTACGAACAGTAAAAACAATTTATTTTTTCAATAATATTCAAAAATGCCAAATCTGCACGATCAAAAGCAAAATAGTCTTTACGAAGAACGGGAGCTATTTTATAAATCCGAAAATTAATCATTTGATAGATAAATAAGAAAAATTCTAAAATAAAGGCAGGGATGATACCGGCATAGATAATAGGGGCGCTGAGGATATGCAAAAGTGGTGTGCGGGCGAGATAAAGGATGAGGTTTTCTTTGAATTTTTTTTGTGCAGCGAGAAAATCAGCGGAAAGCTTCTCTTCTTCACGTGCTATCTCTTCTTTTAGGTTCTCTTCGAGAATACGAATCGCATTAAAGAGCTCGTCAATTTTTGGGTTCATGCAGTATCTTTGTGTGTAGGATGCATAAGTCTATCAGGCGAACCTTCAAAGATTATGATGGTAATTATCGAATCGGGATTGATTTACTCTTCTTTCTTCCTGTTTTAGGGATAGTAATCATGACAGACCCCTTTTTAAACGTTGCATCAATCTTATCAATATCTGCATTTTCGGGCAAGACTACGCTTTGATGATAGGAACTGTACGATTGTTTTGTTTTATCTTTTGTTTTTTCTGTCACTTTGCGTTCCGCTGCAATTACCAGTACATTATTGATGACATGGATGGAGATGTCTTTTTTTTCAATATCAGGCAGTTTAACATTGACTGTATAGGATGTACTATTTTCCTTGAATGTCATGGAGGATTGATAGTGAATTGTAGGATGAACGGGGATAGAGCGACTGAATATTTCATCAATGCTGGGAAACCACCACCCATGGCAACCCCATTCACATTCATTGATTGTAGATTCTTTGTCTGTCGCAGCATTGGCAGTAGAGGATACCGCCAATACTCCTAAGAGTAAACTTGAGAGAAATACATTTTTTATAACCGTGTGTATAAACATCTTAGTACCTCCTAATCTATGTGAAAGCTATTTGACTTCAATCTTTTTCGTCTCTTTTGGAGCCGTTTTAGAGATTGTTATATTCAAAACACCATTGTCGGTTTTTGCATCAATAGAACCCGTATCTGCATCATCAGGAAGGGCAAAACTGCGTTGAAACTTTCCGTAAGAACTTTCCAACTTGTAGTAATCTTTTTCTTTTATTTCCTCTTTGTGCTTTCGTTCGCCTGAAAGCGTCAACATATTGTCTTTTAGATCGATATGAATATCTTTTTTATCGACACCTGGTAAATCAGCATGAATATAATATGCTTTGTCATCTTCATGGGTATTAACCGCCGGACTAAAACCTGAGAGATTCATCTCTTCTTTCCACTCTGCTGGAAGATATCCGTTAAAACGTCGTTCAATTTCTTTGAACGGATCGAATTTAGTTAACAACATGACTAACTCCTTAATGTTTGATAGAACATAATTCTAAACTTTTGAAATGAGTTTTTAATGATTAATGATTAATGATTAATGATTAATATTGAAAAATTATACAGAAAAAATGGATTAAAATAACTGCAATAATTTATTTTTATTACTATTTGTTTTAATATATAGATACGTATTAATCTATTGTACAGTTAATATAAGTATAATATAAAAATATTATTTAATTTATTGATATTTATTTAGTTGCTAAAGAAATCTTGCCCCTGTATTTTTTGTACCTTTTGCTTTATCTTTCAAAAGTATGCCGAATCACTGTGAAAGATGCCAGCAAGAAAAAAAAGGTTTACCATGGTCGACAATAATAGGCAAGTCGCGAATAAAATTGCATCGGGAAGTCCTAGTAAGATTCGCCGTCTCAGAGCAGAAGAAATTGTTTCAAGAATATCTACCCTTTCACAACAGAATTTTGGGACATTATCTCCTGTAGAAACGCAACGAATCTTTCATGAATTACAAGTGTATCAAATTGAATTTGAGATGCAAAACGAAGAGCTTCGCCGAATACAAATAGAACTGGACGCCGAACGAGAACGTTATTTTGATCTTTATAATATGGCACCGGTGGGCTATTGTACCCTTAGCGAGCAGGGACTGATCTTACAAGCCAACTTTACAGCCGCCACACTGTTTGGGGTAAGTCAAAGTGAGCTGATTAACCAGCCAATTACCCGTTTTATTACCAAAGAGAATCAGGGTGCGTACTATCTTTACCATAAACAGTTCAGTCAATCCGATAAAACAGAATTATGCGAGTTGCGGATGGTACGCAATGACGGGATAGAGTTTTGGGCACATCTTGAAGCTACCGGTAGGCAAAATTCTAACCATATTTCCGAATACCATCTCATTGTGAGTAATATTACTAAGCATGTCAGCATGAAAGAGACGCTAAGACTCAATGAGAATATTATGCTTGCACAATCACAAAAAGCGTCTATGGGAGAGCTGATATCTATGATTGCCCATCAATGGAGACAGCCACTAAATAATCTGGCTCTTATTAATCAGGATACGTATATCAAATTGGAATTGGGTAAATTGGATGATCTGAGTATCTATAATTCCCATGAAAAAATTGATGGGATTTTGCAGTTTATGTCTAAAACGATCGATGATTTTAGGAATTTTTTTATGCCGGATCAACCAGAGGAGTGGGTAACAATAGCGGACGTATTAAGCAGTGCATTGAACATCCTCGGTCAATGTTTTAACAATCAAAATATTAAAATAGTTATCCAAAATAATAGCCAGACTCCCTGCCTGATTCACAAAAACTCATTAGTGCAAGTCTTCCTTAATATTTTAAATAATGCCAAAAATGCCCTTGAAGCTAATTCTGTGAACCCGGCTGCTATTACGATAACTATTGATGAGATTCAACAATCGCTGGTTGTCACGATAGGTGATAATGGGGGAGGGATCCCTAAGAATATTGTGGATAAAATCGGTCAGCCGTATTTTACAACTAAAGGACTTATGGGTACGGGATTGGGGCTGTATATCTCTCAAACGATTATTGAAAAATATTTTAGCGGAACATTAACCTGGTATAACAAGCCTGAAGGTGCATGTTTTGTCATAACCCTAAATATCAATAAAAGATAAGCTTTAGTAGTATTCGACATATGATCCGATTGACAGATACCTCAAAAAGTAAGGAAACGTAAAATAAATGGAATACTCAGAGAGCATTATCAACACCGTACGTGAACCCTTAATCGTTTTGGATCAAGATCTCAGAGTGGTTTCCGTCAGCCGCTCTTTCTATGAGTTTTTCAAGGTCAAGCCTGAGGAGACCATGGGACAGCTTATCTATGATTTGGGAAATAAGCAGTGGGATATTCCCAAACTGAGGGAGCTTTTGGAAACCGTCCTTCCTAAGCAGACCACCTTTGATGACTATGAGGTTGAGCACGATTTTGCGACCATTGGCAGACGTATCATGCTTTTGAATGCCCGTCAAATCGAACAAGCCAGAGGTAAAGAGAAGATCCTTCTTCTGGCCTTCGAGAACATCACTGAACGCAGGGCTATCGAAGATCGGTTGGCCCAAGCTAAAAAAGCAGCTGAGCAAGCGGCAAAAGCAAAATCGGATTTTTTAGCCAATATGAGCCATGAAATACGGACGCCTCTAAACGGTATTATCGGGTTGAATAATTTGATGCTAAAAACGTCTTTAACCCCTTTGCAGCAAGATTACATGATGAAATCACAGCAGTCGTCCAATGCATTGCTCAGTGTCATTAATGATATTTTGGATTATTCAAAAATCGAAGCGGGCAAGTTGGAATTCGAGGAGAAAGCTTTTTCGATAGAGACCGTATTGCGGAATGTTTCTGATTTATTTGAATATGCTATCATGAAAAAATCACTCGAGATACATATCGATATCCATCCGGATACGCCGCAAGTACTCAGAGGTGATTCTCTTCGGCTGGGGCAAGTGTTTAATAATCTTGTCGGAAATGCCGTCAAGTTTACTGAAACAGGGGATATCACGATCCGTGTTGAGCCTCTATCTCAGACCGAAACGCACGTCCAGCTCCAGTGCTCAGTCAGTGATACGGGTATCGGAATGAGTGAGCAAGAACAAGCCAAACTGTTCCAAGCATTTTCTCAAACCGACACTTCCAATACTCGTAAATATGGCGGAACGGGTCTTGGTCTTACCATTTGCAGCCAATTGGTTGAACTTATGTCCGGACAGATATGGCAAGAGAGCGTTAAATCAAAAGGTTCGATTTTTTATTTTACGGTACAGCTTCGAAAGGATGAATTTGAAGTAAATTCCCTTCTTAATCCCCATTATTTTCGAAATCTGCGCTTTTTGGTCGTCGATGATAATCAGCTTGAACGTGAGCTTATCGGCACTATCTTGTCATCATGGGGGGCATGTCCAACACTGTGCGAAAATGGACAGGAAGCTATTCGTCTTGCGGAAGAGCAGCCGTTTGACTATTTGATTACCGATTGGAAAATGCCGGGCATTGATGGTATTGACGTGATCAAAATTCTTCAGGAAAAAAAGCTGAAATCCACATTTCCTAAAGTGATCATGGTAACGGCCTATAATAAAGAAAAACTTCTAAATGAGGCTGTGATGCGGAATGTGAAGCTGGATGAAATTCTTCATAAGCCTGTTTCACCCTCCGTATTGTTTAAATCTATCACAGATACAGATATGATTGACAAGCTTGAAAGAAGCACGGATGAGAAGTGCTTTTTCGCAGGGGGGAAGGTTCTTGTTGTCGAGGATAACGAGATCAATCAGCTGGTCGCACGTGATTTGCTTGAATCGTTCGGGTTGGATGTAAGCATGGCTGATAATGGAAAAGAAGCGGTCCAAAAGGTAAAAAGCGAATCCTATGATTTAATACTGATGGATCTGCAGATGCCCATCATGGACGGATTTGAGGCGACCCGTAAAATTCGTGAATTCAATCGAGATATCCCTATTTTCGCGTTGAGTGCGGCAGTGATGGAACATGATAAAGAGCTCACAATCGCGGCAGGAATGAACGATCATCTCGCTAAACCGATCAATGTGGATGAATTACAGCGTCTGCTAGAGCTTCACCTTAAAAGCGGATGGATAGCGGAAGATACCGTTTTGCAAAATACCGATGAGGTTTATGGAATCAATATGACAGAGCTGTCTAAAAAACTGAGTCAGCCTGAAAACATAAAACGGTTTTTACAGCTTTTCGCGAATGAGCATCGAGATTTTTCTCTCAGGATTATGAGTGCTCCTGTCGGGAGTGAGACGTATAAAGGACTGATTCACACTCTCATAGGGGTGAGCGGGAATATATCGGCGATGACAGTCTATGATATTGTCAAAGCAATGAATGAAAGCGATGATGAGAATGTGCAAAAAGAGATGATTCCCCATTTGATCGATGAATTAAATCAAGTGATACTAGCAATCGACAAGCGATACTGATCTTCTATGACAGTATCAGGGTAACCGTCAGATTTTTGAGTCAGAAGTGATAAGGGGAACAAAACGAAATCCAGGCAATTCATACCCATTTAATTCTCCATTCTCATCTTTTGTGATACGCCAGATACTCTCTAAAATAGGAATGACTAGTGTTCCTTTGGGTTTAAGCTGATCCAATAGGCTCATTGGCATATGCGATGCACTTGCAGAGACGAGAATGCAGTCATACAGGTTCCCCGGTTTTCCAAGAACGCTAGGGTCTGCCAGCTCGATCGAAGCATTTTGTATATGAGCCCTCTTTAAACTGCTTCTCCCATACTCCACAAGTGAAGAGATTCGCTCAACTCCCTCTACAAACCCCTCTTTTCCAACCGTTGTTGCCAAAAGTGCTGTTGTCCATCCCGAACCGGAACCAATATCTAAGACTTTATCCCCTGCATGTGGATGCAAAAGCTCCAGCATAATGGCAACGGTCGTAGGCTGAGAAATAGTTTGTCCCATCCCGATGGATAGGGGATAATCGCAGTAGGTACCGGTATGCATCTCCTCAGGGATAAAAAGAATGCGATCGCATTTTCGAAAAGCTTCGATCAGGTAAGGGGAATAAAGAACACCAGAAGTGATAAGATGATCGATAAGCTCCGCGTGGCTGTTCATTATTTAAGCGTCTACAACGGTTCTTGCCGATGGATTTGCCAACAATCGATCCATCGGTATTTTGTGTCCCGTTTTTTCACAGATACCGTACACCCCGGCTTTGATACGCTCTAATGCGGCATCAACTTCTGAGTATTCGATTTCAAGTTTTTGAAGAAGCGTCTGATCGGTACGGTTATCGATGTGCAGTTCTGCCATATCTTCGATATCGTCGATTTCATCTTCAACTCCCAGGGCGTTGACTTCGGCTTTTAGAGATTCGATATTTTGAGAGATTTTCTTTTTTTCTTCTGTGAGTTTATTTTCAAAATAATTGAGATTTAAATCATGACGTGCATGCATTTTTATTCCTTTTTTGGTTAGATATTACTGCCAAATCCCATGAAGTGTATAGCCGCATGAGGGGCAATGGCATTTTTGGGTTAAATGATTCGTGACATATTGTCCGATATGCCCATGCCGGTCAATAACCAACGTACCGCATCCCGGACAGTAGGTGGATTCTCTTGCCTCATCATCGATATTTCCGACATAGACATACTTTAGGCCCGCATCTTTGCCGATATCATAGGCGCGGCGCAGTGTTGCGGGAGGGGTTCTGGGGACATCTTGCATTTTGTACATCGGATGAAAAGCACTGATATGCCACGGCATAGCAGGGTCCAG
>JBBQNL010000021.1:0-25527 GCA_038329855.1 Campylobacterales bacterium | reverse complement strand
TATGAGGCACAGAAAGTTGAGGTAAAAACAGGTACCAGCGAAGAACTCGATGAACTATTGCACTATGTTTGGGATGAAAATCTAATGCGTTCCATCATCGATAAAGGGGTAAGAATTGAAGTTTATTTGGGATTGGAAGATCGCATTATCGATGCGCAATCGGCCCGCAATTTTTTTCTTCCCTATGCGACCGTGACATCCATACGACAAGGAAATCATTTTTTACAGGAGAAATTTTATGATTAAAATAGGTGTTATTACTGCATCTGATCGTGCGAGTGCAGGGATATATGAGGATATTTCAGGCGTCGCGATCCAAAATACTATGAAAGATTATTTGAAATCGGAACATGAGATTGTCTATCGCTGTATTCCGGATGTCCAAAGTACAATAGAAGAGACATTGGTTGAGTTGTGCGACAATGAAGGGTGCTGCTTGGTGGTGACCACAGGGGGAACTGGTCCTGCATTGCGTGACGTAACCCCAGAAGCCACTGAAAATGTGTGTGAAAAAATGATGCCTGGGTTTGGAGAACTGATGCGTCAAGTGAGCCTTAAGTATGTTCCTACCGCTATTTTATCCCGTCAAACAGCAGGGATACGCGGCTCTAGCCTTATTATCAATCTTCCCGGAAAACCAAAATCCATACGTGAATGTTTGGATGCCGTATTTCCTGCTGTCCCTTATTGCATTGATTTGATCGGAGGAGCGTATTTGGAGTGCAATGAAGAGGTGATCAAGGCCTTTCGGCCAAAACAATAAGCTGCCTTATCTTGAGGAGCTTTAAAACTCTTTCAACACTTGTTGGCTATAATCGCCTTAATTAATTATATTTTATAGGATAATGCAATGCAAAAAATTGAAGGTAAAGTTTGGAATTTTGGTAAAGATATTGATACCGACTTGATTATCGCCGCTCGTTATCTTAATACGTCCAATCCGCAAGAACTTGCAAAACATGTTATGGAAGATGCTGATCCTACATTTGTAGGCAAAATGACACCGGGGGATATTATTGTAGCGGATGAGAACTTTGGGTGTGGGTCCTCTCGTGAACACGCTCCAATTGCACTCAAGGCAGCTGGTGTTGCCGCTATTATCGCTCCGACATTTGCCCGTATTTTTTATCGAAATGCCTTTAATATGGGATTACCGATTTTTGAACTTCCGGAAAGTTTGGAAATCAAAGAGGGTGAGTCTGTGAGGATTGACATGGATGCCGGAACGATTACGAATACGACGAATGGAAAAGTTTATAGCTTTATCCCTATCCCTCCGTTTATGCAAGAGCTTATCAGCGCAGGCGGATTGATGAATTTTGCACAAAATGAAATAGCAGCGCAAGGAAACTAATTTATGAAAAAATACAACATAGCCCTTATTAAAGGGGACGGAATCGGTCCCGAGATCATCGACGAAGCGACCAAAGTTCTTGATGCCGTTGCGGCATGCGAAGATATCGAATTCAATTATGAAGAAGTATTGATGGGTGGATGTGCGTACGATGCCACAGGTGATCCGCTTCCCCAAGAGACAATCGATGTAGCGCTGAAGAGTGATGCCGTACTTTTTGGCGCTATTGGCGGTGAGAAATGGGATAACCTTCCAAGAGAAAAGCGTCCAGAGAGCGGATTGTTGCGTTTTCGTAAAGAATTGGGTGTTTTTGCCAATCTTCGTCCTGCGAATGTGTATGATGAACTCGTCAATGCCAGTTCTCTGAAGCCTGAGATCGTCAAAGGGGTTGATTTGATGGTCGTGCGTGAGCTTATCGGAGGCATCTATTTTGGCGAACCAAAAGGACGCGATGAGAATAAGGGGTGGAATACCATGGTGTATACCCGTGATGAAGTCATCCGTATCGCCCATGTCGCGTTTAAAATAGCGATGGAACGCTCCAAAAAAGTGTGTTCGGTTGACAAAGCCAACGTATTGGATGTCAGTCAGCTTTGGCGTGAAGTGGTCATCGAAGTAGCGAAAGAATATCCGGAAGTTCAGCTTAGTCATATGTATGTCGATAATGCAGCGATGCAGCTTATCCGTGATCCCAAACAGTTTGATGTTATTTTGACCGGCAATATTTTTGGTGATATTTTAAGTGATGAGGCAAGCATGCTTTCAGGTTCTATTGGTTTGCTTCCATCCGCTTCGGTTGGCGCGGCTATCGGTGTTTATGAACCAATTCATGGTTCTGCTCCTGATATCGCAGGTCAAGGAATTGCCAACCCTATTGCGACTATTGCCAGTGCTGCGATGATGCTGCGTTACGCATTGGGTGAAAATGCCGCTGCAGACCGTATTGATTATGGGATCAAACAAGCGTTGGCGCAAGGGTACCGAACGAAAGATATAGCGGCATTTGATGCAAAAGAGATTTGTACCACCTCTGAGATGGGCTCCATCATCGCAAATTTAGCGGCGAAATGCAAACTCTAACCTTAGGGAATATCTATGAACTTCAGGGGCTTAAAGAAGAGGCTCTTGAAATTTACAAAGAAATTTTAAAAAAAGAACCCTCTAATGCGGATGCAAAAATTGCAATTCGCAGGCTCTCAGGGATGCGTAAAAAGTTTTTAGGCGTTAATAATGAAATGAAGTCCTTCTTTGTTCAAATGGACGAAGAGGCTGAATTTATCCAGTTTGAAAGGTGGTTGTTGCGAGCATGGAATTAAAAGATGTAATTTTATCAACCCTGGCAGAAATCGAAGAACTTTCGGTTATTCAAGAGCCAGCTGCTCCAGAAGTGACAATGGTCGAAACAGCAGTAAAAGTACAGGAATTTTTTACACAAAAAACAGAAGAAATACCTGTAGTACGGGATGATGAGGCGAGAATCCTTGATGGGATACGAGAACGTCTTTTGGTCTTATTTGAAGGTTTTCAGTCTCCCAATAATGTTCAAATAGAAGCAAAAGTTGATTTAACCTTAAATTTTTTAGAGTACCTTCTGGCCACCATTGACAGTCGGCTTGAAACCATAAAAGAGAAATGATATTCACATGACAGAACAATATCGCATTTTAATTCAATGTAACGATGAAAAAGGGCTGGTGTATAAAGTATCCAGTATTTTTTTCAATCGAAATTTAAATATACTATCCAATAATGAGTTTGTAGACAGAACGCACAATAAATTTTTTATGCGCAGTGTCGTAAGCGGTGAAGCCGATATGGATGCTTTGAGAAGCGAATTAAAAGCGGTGCTTCCCAAAGACGTTCATTTAGACGTTATTGCTCCGCGTAAAAAACGAATTGTTTTGATGGCGACCAAAGAGTCTCATGCGCTTGGTGATATCTTGATTCGCTATGAAGCCGGAGAATTGGACGCTGTCATTATGGGAGTTGTATCCAATTATGATACATTAGAGCCGTTAGTTTCAAAATTTAATATCCCTTTTTACACGGTGTCTCATGAAGGACTAGACAGGGAAACGCATGAAAAGAAAGTTTTGGAGTGCATGAGTCAATTTGGAGATTTGGATTACATCGTTTTAGCTAAATACATGCGTATTCTAACCCCCAATTTTGTAGAAACCTACAACGATAAAATTATCAATATCCATCACTCTTTCTTGCCTGCTTTTGTGGGTGCGAATCCGTACAAGCAAGCATACGAGCGTGGAGTTAAAATTATTGGGGCAACAGCACATTTTGTCAATAACCATCTGGATGAAGGTCCCATCATCGCTCAAGATGTACTGCATGTTAATCATGCACTTGGCTGGGAAGATATGCAGCGCTCAGGCCGTGACAGTGAAAAAATTGTTCTTTCAAAAGCACTTAAGCTTGCGCTAGACGATCGCATTTTTGTCCATAATAATCGAACGGTTATTTTTTAGAGACTAATGTTATAAACTAAAATGGATGTATCCGTTTTAGTGGCAAGGACCAAAGTCCTTTGCAATCCCCAAAACAAGCGAAGCGCTCCCGTAGGGATGTTTCCTTGAAACGCTACAAAAAACAAGTTTTTTGAGAGTTAAAAGTACGCAAGGTTGTTTATCATGTTTAATATCGTATTAGTAACACCGCAAATTCCTAATAATACAGGTGCAATAGGTCGACTGTGTGTCAATACGGGCTCTGCTCTTCATCTGATTAAACCTCTTGGATTTGATATTGACGAAAAAGCGGTTCGACGTGCGGGTTTAGACTACTGGCACAAATTAGATTTGCATGTATGGGAAAACATAGAAGAATTTTTTGCGCATCACCCTCTAAGCGACCATTTCTTTTTTGCAACCACTAAAACGACACTACCTTATTTTAATCACACGTTTCAATCGGGAGACTATCTTTTTTTCGGAAGTGAAACAACGGGTATACCCTCAGCGATTCTCGATAAATTTCAAAGTCAATGTATGACAATACCCATGACGAAAGAAGGTCGAAGTTTGAATCTTGCTATCAGTACCGGAATTATTTTGTATGAAGCAATCAAACAAAATTTTGATTTGTACCAAGAGGGGATGTAGTGGGATTTCAAATCCTTGATACCTTTATCATCATCTTATTTGTTTTATTTTTAGTGACTATTTTTCGAGGATATCATTTATCAAAATATGACAATGATGATATCAACTCTGCCAATGATGGGGATGGAGATTAAAATATTCTCTGTGCCCATTCACCCATTTTTGCTTCAAAACGATTCATAAATCCATTTGCTTTTATAATTACTTTTGACATTTAAAACTCCTAGTGGGTATTTAATTGACAAATAGTAGGATATTCTACAATTTTCACTAAAAAATATTGCAAATTGACATATAATCTCTAAAAATATGGCATAATATTTTTATCAAAGGTGGAGGTACCGTAGTATGAAATGTTTTTTTGACATTGTTGAAACCATTAAAGATGTTATTTCAGGCGAATTTGCCGATAAAAAAGTTTTTGATAAAGATGTTGCTCAATTGCTCAATATCTCACAAATGAATTTTGCTACGATGAAAAAGCGCAACAAGATACCTTTTAACGAATTATTGGATTTTTGTGCCAAGCGATCGATCGCCATTAATTGGCTTCTCTACAATCAGTCCCCCGAAAGCCTAATAGAACCTACCAATCGATTTTATATGGTTCGCTATTTTTCATCGATAAGCGCTTCAGCCGGCGGCGGTTCACTTAATGATGAGTTTGAGAGTGAGCCATTGATGATAGGGGAAAATTTTGTGGCATCGTTAGGCGGTGAGAGAGAGTTGCGCCATATTGAGGCCATTAACGTATCAGGTGATTCCATGGAACCCTCGTTTAGCTATAACGATATTGTTTTTATAAACCGTTCCAAAACGGATGTTGGACGTGGGGGAATTTTTACAATACGAACCGAGCACGGCTTGTTTATAAAGCGTATACAAGTAAGAATTGATGGCAAACTAGATATTATTTCGGACAATAAAGATTATCCCATTTCAATCGCTACACGGGATGAAGTTGAGGTTATCGGCCGTGTTGTCGGTCGTTTTGGCAGTATAGATTAAAACGAAATGAGTATGCGTATGGTTTTTAAGATTTTGCTCCTTTTTACTGTGATTGTGTTGAGCGGATGTACTGCTACAAAGTCACCAAAAATAATACAAATTCCACTTCCTTCACCACCTCCATTGGTGTGCAATGATGAGAATCGTTCTGTTGTACAGGAGGAACTGCCTCTTTCTCAAGAGATGGAAAATGAGATTGTGCAATATGGAAAAAGAATCAATGATCTCGAAAAATTCCCTCAAGATATTTCTATTTATGTTAATAAAAATGCAAACGATCAAGAAACCATTTATGAGATTCAAAAACAATTTGAAGGGCACTATTATCGTCCATGGTCTTATACAGTTGCCCCAATTTGTGCCAAAGAAGCTGCATGGCCTATTGGAGCATTTAAGGGTGGCTATGGGAGTAACTTAAAACCGCATGATCCATCATGGTTTCGTGAAATGGAGATTCAAAGCAATTTTAATGCTTTTTCAACCCTCAATAAAAATGCAATAACGACAAAATGGATGAATCTACGAGTTTTACCAACCATAAAACCGCTCTATAAAAACCCGACCAAGCCAGGTGACGGATACCCTTTTGATTTGTTGCAAAACAGCAGCGTCGCATTCAATGAACCTATTTTCCTTTCTCATTACTCTCTCGATGGTGCTTGGGCCTATATCTTTACCAATAATGCCTCAGGATGGGTGGAATCCAATAATATTGTCCTCCTCTCACCTGAACAAACCGAGTTGTTAAAAAAGAAAGATAAACTTTTTATTACTCAAGACAGGGTCCCTCTAAAAGATGAAAACAATCAATTTGTATCGTATTCACGTATCGGAATGGTTCTTTCCTACAGTGCTGAAACGGCAGATGAGTATAGAGCTTTGAGTGTTGACAGTAGCGGAAGAATCAAAGAATTGCATTTTCCAAAAGATGCTGCTCATCTTGGTATCGGATTTATTAATAAAGAGATGTTGAGCAAGCTGGGGAGTCATCTGTTGCGAAATACCTATGGATGGGGTGGCATGTTTGAAGAGCGAGACTGCTCTTCCATGATTCGTGACTATCTTACTCCATTTGGTATTTGGTTGCCCAGAAATTCGGCGCAACAGGCAAAAAAGGGAGAAGTTATTGCTTTGGCTGATTTAAATGACACTCAGAAAATTGCGCTGATTAAAGAAAAGGGGATCCCATTCGAGACAATCTTGTATAAAAAAGGGCATGTTCTTTTGTATATAGGAACGTATGATGACAAGGTCATGGTGATGCATAATATTTGGGGAATTCGAACAAAAGACAAAGAGGGAGTAAAGGGAAGAGTCGTGATAGGAAAAGCGGTTATCAGTACCTTGGAACTTGGCAGTGAAGTTGAAAATTTTGATCCAAGTAATATGCTTTTGAGTACCCTTTCAAGCATGAATATCTTTACAAAACCTTCAGTTTCACTGGTTCAGAAAAAAGCGAAAAGAAACTCTCTAAGCTTTAATATCCAGAAGTGATCCCATCATCTCGTTTTGTGCTCGAATCGCAACGACGTTAGCTTCAGTTACCTTTTCGATAGAGATCTGATCTGTGATCTCTTTGGTAAGGTTGGTTTGAGATTTTTCACTTTTGTTATCAGTCGCACGAGAGGTAACCGTTTCCGTAGAATCTTTTCCACTCTCTTTTATAACCGTATTTCGCGGAACAAATCCATCCGTATTCGCATTGGCTATATTGTTGGCATTGTTGTTCATGTAGGTTTGATTCGACATGATGGATGAAACATTTGAGCTTATCATAAAAAGCTCCTTCTTTAAAATATATTAAAAGTATAAAACGAGCCACCTTAATATGTGGCTGTGTATAAAAGATTAATGATTAATGCAAATCTGCATTTAGTTTTACTTCACGTGTGGAGCGTCTGGCAATGAGTGCACCGTTTTGGGAATCTTGACGGAAATGTATTCCATTAAGGCTTGCGAGTTCAGAGCCTTTGAATACCGTTGCTTCCTTAATGGATGTATTGGGATTTGCCGTACGAATAAGGGCAAGTTGATCCGAGGAAATAAGAATTTTTGTTCCCGCCAATATAGCGATTCCTGCATCGATGATGCACCCATCTCCCAATGGAATACCGCATACACTGTTGGCACCTAGAAGAGAGTTTTTTCCGATGGTGATTGGGTTACCATCGGTTCCGCTTAATACACCAAGAATAGAGGCTCCGCCTCCTACATCGGAACCGTCACCCACGACAGCAGAGCTTGAAATACGTCCCTCGACCATACTAACTCCGGTTGTCCCTGCATTGAAGTTGACGTAGCTGGCGCCTGGCATAATCGTCGTCCCCGCATGAAGCTGTGCCCCAAAACGTACTCTTGAATCATCAAGAACACGAGTATTGTTTGCCGGTATGATATGCTGAAGATAACGTGGGAATTTATCGACAAAATCAATTTTCGGGTATTCGTTGGCAAATTTTAGCTCAATTTCGTTTTCCCGCAGCCATTCGAGTTCGATGGGCTGGCCATCGGACCATGCCACATTGTGCAGCGCTCCAAAGGCTCCATTGAGATTAAGAGAGCGAAGAGGTGCTTTGGAGGTTGACAGCGCATATAGCTTGAGATAGGTTCCCTCAACGCTCTTGCAAGCACTATCATTAAATAAAATCACGAGACGGAATTCGCCTTCACGCATACCATTTTCACTGATTTGATTATAAAGTGCCGAAATGACTTGAATATTTTTATGGGCATCGCCATACGCTTCATCCGCATAAGGGGTAAACGCATTGAGACATCCTTCTAAAAATTTGAGCGATACCGGAACAATAGCCTCATCCGCGGTAAAATCAATCTCAAAACCAAGCTCTTGAGCATTTTTGATAAAAATAGCGGCACTTCCAAAATTTTCATTCCAGTTGATATGTGGATAGGTTGCTTGAAGAATTTTATCACTGTTTAGTTGGCCAAAGTCTACACGGCAGATTCCAAATGCGAGAGGATTTTTATATCCTTGGCTGTTTTGTATCTCAGCTACGCACTCTTTGAAGGCGCTTTCGGTTTCTATTGTATTCATTAAAACTCTCTTGTATAAAATTTAATTCCGAATTTTAGCACAACTCTCTACGTCTGGGTTGAAGATGTCGTGTTATACTTAGGTATATTATTACTTGGATGAATTATGCAACAATGGATTGAACTTTTAAAAGCAAACAATTATTTAGGAATTAAGCAGTATTTGAAAAATGGCGGAAATCCAAATGAGGAAGAGGAAAATGGCGAATCGGTTCTTTGTTTTGCCCTACGTTACCATTGTGACAGCGAAATTCTTGATTTACTGATAGAGCAGGGAGCGGATATACTGCACAGTGACAATGAAGGGGTCAGTGTATTTGATGTTGCAGTCACGTATAATAATTTACCTTTAATCGAACGACTGCTTGATGAAGGATTTGATGTTAACTCCTCAACAAGACGCAGCGGGTTCACCCCTTTAATGGGTGCTGTATGTTACGGTCGTGTTGAAGTGATCCAAAAACTTTTGGATATGGGAGTGGATGTTAATGCGCGGGATGGGCATGGATTCGGTGCGATTGATTTTGCCCGTAAAATGCATAAAAAATCAATTTTGGCCTTATTGCAAGGGGTAAAAGATGGAACAGCTTAAGACCTTTTTATTATTGGGAAGCCTGAGTGTGGTGCTGGTTTTTATCGGCGGTTTTTTAGGCGGGCAAATGGGAATGTTGATTGCCCTTCTAATAGCTGGTGGTATGAATTTTTATGCCTATTATTTTTCTGATACGGCTATTCTGAGCCATTATAATGCAGTGGAAGTGGATCCAAGAGAAGCGCCCATGGTGTATCGTGTGGTGGAGAGGCTTGTGGAGCGTGCGAATCTGCCGATGCCGAAAGTGTATATTATTCATGACCATATTCCCAATGCCTTTGCGACGGGGCGCAACCCTCAACATGCTGCTGTTGCCATTACAACGGGACTGCTTGAGCTGTTAAACGAAGAAGAAGTTGAGGCGGTCATGGCACATGAGCTTTCACACGTTTCTCACCGTGATATCCTTATCGCAACGGTTGCGGCGACGATTGCCGGAGCGATTGCTTTTATCGCCAATATGTTGCAGTTTGGAGCAATGTTTGGACGAAATAATCGAAACAGCAATCCGATTTTGATGATTGCCATGGCAATATTGCTTCCCATAGCAGCGTCAGTGATTCAAATGACCATCAGCCGATCACGTGAATTTATGGCAGATGAGGGGGCAGCTCGTCTGAGCGGCCATCCTGAATGGCTGCAAAGTGCTTTGATGAAATTGTCCAATTATAATAGACGAGGAGAAGTGCAGGGGGCTACGCCTGAAAATGCGCACATGTTCATTATAAGCCCTTTTGACGGAAAAAGCTTTAGTTTTTCAAATTTGTTTCGTACCCATCCGACCACGGAACAAAGATTGGAACGTCTGGAAGCGTTAAAAATCAATCTTCGAGAAGATGAACCGCACAAGCTTTACGATCGGCACTACAGCTAAGGTATCAATCGTGATCGATCTTTAGAGTAAAATGTGGCTTGTCGGCATGAATAGAGGGCGCTTTATGAAAAAAATAATGCCTATAAAAGGCATAAGCAATGATCATGAAAACAAGAGTAACGATTAAAACTTCAATCATGGTTTCCCCACTTTGTATAACTTAGGGAATATATCGTCCTATTGTAGAATAATCTTAAATTATATTACCTCAAATGAGATTGCTTTTTCGGTTAAATCCAAAAGAAAAAGTTCAAAATTTTTCTCACATAATGTCTGATCCACCGATGCAATAGAAATTTCTACGGTGGGTGAGCCATTATTTAACATAGGCAGGGATGAGAAATCGACTGTAGGATCAAGCTTTACCATAACATTCATGAGATTGTTTTCACTGGTTTTCGCAATCAATGTTTTTCGATAGATCACAGGTGCATTCGGATAAAAAAGCTCCAGAGCTTCGAGGGTCATAGGGTGAGACATCTCCGGAAAACCGGGCATAAAGAAATAACGATCTTCGAGATAAAATCCTGACATGTTATTAATCGGATTGTGCAGCAGTTTTGATTGTTTAGGTAAATTCGCCATATTGATACGATGAGGATAGGCTTCCTCTCCAAAACGCTCCAGGATGTCATTGAAAAATTTTGGATGGGCAACGAGTTCTCCATCATCAAAGATGTCTGCTGCAATCGAACGTGTCAGGTCATCGGGAGTGGAACCGATGCCTCCGAAGCTAAACATTACACCATCGGGATCGTTTTTGACGAGGGTGTAAATCGAACGAATCAGTGCCACATCATCTTTGATGATAAAAGAAGAGAAGAGGGTGTGCCCACGTTCTAGTAAAGCGTTTTTGATAAATATAAAATGTTTGTCCTCACGGCGTCCATTGAGAATTTCAGAACCGATAATGACGGCATAAAAGTGTGGTGTTTTCATGAAAATGATTATAGCGTAACAGCGATTTTTAACCAAGATAGCGATACAATTGACCTTAAAATAATGACAATTGGAACCAAAATATGACTAAACCTCTTTTGATTGAAATCGGCGTTGAAGAACTTCCAGCAGTACCTTTGCTTAAAGAGCTCCCTGAAATTGAAAAGAAATGGGCGGCACTGTTAGAAAAAAACGGGTTGATGTGCGAGTTTGAATTTTATTACACTCCTCGACGTTTGACATTGTGGCATCGGGAATTCAAAACACAACAAGACAACCGTACCGAAGAGTTTTACGGTGCACCTGTCGAGATGGCAGTTAAAGATGGTATTCCTACCGCTGCAGCACTTGGTTTTGCTAAAAAATGCGGAGTAGAGTTTGATCAGCTGAGTCGTGCAGAAAAAGGGGGGAAAGAAGTCCTTTATTACACCCGAAACATTGAAGGCAAAGCAAGTCACGAACTTCTAAACGAGATGATTAATCAGTGGATCAAAAATCTCAATTTTGGAAAATCCATGCGATGGGGCAGTAATACAGAGAGTTTTATCCGTCCCATTCGCTGGGTGAATGTGATGCTGGGTGAAAAGCAAGTGGATACAGAACTTTTTGGGGTTCAATCGCATCCTCACACGTATGTGCATCGCATCAGCCATTTCGGTCCAAAGCCCTTTTCGTCGTTGCATGAGTATTTTGATATCCTTAAAAATGGCTCCGTTACGTTGTTTCCGCAAGAGCGCCGTGAACATATTTTAAAGGTTTTTAAAGAACTTGAAAAAGAGCATGGAGTTGTTATCGAAATCGATGAAGATTTACTGGATGAAGTTGTAGCTATTACCGAACATCCTACTCCTTTGATGGGTCAATTCGATGAGGCTTTTTTGGAACTGCCTCCTGAAGTGATCGTTACCTCGATGAAAGAACATCAGCGTTACTTTCCTGTCTTTAAAGAGGGGAAGCTTATCAACGCATTTGTTGTTGTTTCCAACGCATTGTCCGATGATTTCACCCAGGTGATTGAGGGGAATGAACGGGTATTACGCCCTCGCTTGAGTGATGCATTGTTCTTTTACCACAACGACCTCAAAAAAGGGCTCAGCACCGCAGGATTGGAAAAAGTTGTCTTTATGAACGGTTTAGGGACGTTGGCGGAAAAAATCAAGCGTGAAAAAGTGGTCGCATCGACGATTGCCAACTTAATATATGATAATATCAATCCAAACCATTTAGAGCGGGCCATGGAGCTTGCCAAAGCCGATTTGATGTCGGAAATGGTCTATGAGTTTACGGAACTTCAGGGGCTTATGGGATATTACTATGCGCAGGCTTTGGGGGAATCTGCCGAAGTGGCGCTTGCTATCAAAGAGCAGTATCTCCCGACAGGTGAAGAGAGTGGATTGCCCAGTACGATGCTCAGCGCGATCGTTTCAATGGCCATGAAGCTTGATACCTTGATCGGGATGTTCAGTATTGGTGAGATCCCGACCGGTTCACGTGATCCGTTTGCTCTGCGACGTGCGGTCAACGGGATTATTAAAATCGCCGTAGCGCACCAAATACCACTTAATTTCTCTACCTTGATCGATCAGCTTTTGTCGTTGTACCCGCAAGGAAAAGAGGTCAAAAAAAGTGTTGAGACATTTGTTATCGAACGACTTGCCGGAGCGTATGTTGGGGTTAATCCGTCTATTATTCAAGCGGTTGTTGCCAAAGATGCTCACGTAGAACTTGATGTTCTTGAGATAGACCGTAAAATCAAAGCAGTTTCTGCCATTGCATCATCGGATTCGTTTGTCGAAGCGTTTTCTACCTTTAAACGAGTCAGTAACATCCTCAAAGATGAAGCGATGGATAAAGGATTTAGCGTCAATGAAGCCCTCTTTGACAATGATTCGGAACGTAACCTCTATGCATCGGCCAAAGCGGTTATGGATGCAGAGTATGAAACACTCGAAGAACGTTTGGATGCACTCTTCGCCCTCAAAGCACCATTGGACACTTTCTTCGACAATGTTATGGTTAATGCCGAGGATTTAAACATTCGTGCCAACCGTAAAGCCCTTGTGGGGATGATCTACGCTGAGATTTATTCGATTGCCGATATTAAAAATATCACCTTATGATGCCATCATCATCGGTGCGGGGATCAATGGGTGCACCAGCGCCTATTTTTTATCTCAAGCAGGTTTAACAGTCGCCCTCGTTGATCAATACGGTATCGCTGCAGGCGGAAGCGGGGCAGCAGGGGCATTTATCTCTCCCAAAATTTCCAAAGCCGGCGAACTTAAAGAGGTTATGGAGATTGCACATGCTGAAGCGCTCGAATTTTACACTACCCGTTTTGCACAATTTACCCTCACCAAACCTCTTCTTCATATAGCCAATAGTCCACAGGAAAGCGAAAAACTCGAGCACTTTAAACGAGAAAGCACATTGGAGTACTCGGCACTCGACGACGAGCTAAAATCGCTCCTAACCCATGAAGCCTCAGAAATGAGTTCGATCTATGTCTCTAAGGGTGCGGTGGTGGATGCACAAGGGGTCTGTGCCGCAATGGCGGAGGGGATCGATTTTTATCCTCTTAAAGTGGAACAATTGATCCATGAAGATGGGCTATGGAAGATCGGTGAACTGCGAGCAAAACACCTTGTCCTCTCGATCGGAGCCTATCCGAAGCTCTTGCCGATTGATTATGTCGGATTACGGGGAATCTGGGGGCATCGTATCGATATTGAGACTTCTACCACTGTTCCGTGCATTTTGCACCATCATGTCTCGATATCACCGACGACAAAGGATGGGGTTATCGCCATCGGTGCAACGCATGATGTCCATTATTCTCCGTTTTCAGGTGAACCGTATGACGTAGAGCAGGGGAGAATTATACTCATAGAAAAAGCTCAGAGAACTTTAAAATTAAATAAAATTAAAGTTTTAAATGACTATATAGGATTGCGTTCAGGCTCAAACGACTATCTTCCGATGCTTGGGAGTTTGGTTAATGCTAAGGAAACGCTGGAGAAATTTCCCCACTTACAGCACGGTCAAGTAGTCAATTCGAGCGAATTTGTCTATTATCCAAATCTTACGATGATCAACGGTTCCGGGGGGTATGGATTTGTGCTTGCTCCGTATTTGGCAAAGCGATTAGCGAAGTATCTTGTAGAGGGAAAGCAGCTTGATTTGATGTTATCCCCATCACGATTTTTTCCGCGATGGGCAAAACGTCAGTCGTAAACGACCACTCCATAGTTATCATCAATGCGATAAAAACGCGAATCGCTGGTAATACTCAAATCACTTAAGCGCCCCAAGTGTACATAACTTTTTTTGTTTAATGAAATTCCATTTTCGGTAAAAAATCGTTTGAGATTGACGAATTTAATATCATTTACGTATTTATACTCAAACTGATTGTGCAGACGCATTTTTTTGTAGGCAAAGATATGGGAGTCCATATTGAGACTGGATGCGGCATAGTTGGTGGGCAGATATCCGGAAAGATCGGTCAGTGAGGTTTCAATATGCGAATATTTCTCAGGTAAGGTTGCTTTTTCGATAAAAACATAACGGTTGAGCTTGATATGGCGACTCTCATTCCAGTAGCTGTAGGCAGGAGAACTGAGTTGCAATTTACTGTTAATCTCTTTCCAAAGCCAGTGTTTGTCAAGGAGAGAATAGAGGGCTGACATGATTATAGTTTCATTCGATTGAAGAATCTTGGTTACCAAGCGCCAAGCGTTTGGCATACATAAAGCGCTGTTTGTAGTATCCCTTGTCTATGGTATCGTATTGAACCCGTCGGCTTTTGTACGATGCATGAATGATCTGTCCCTCACCTGCGTAGATCGCAACATGAGAGGGCTCACTTTTATACGTTTGATAAAACAATAAATCGCCCACTTGCAGGTCATTGGAATCAACTTGGGTTCCCAGTCTCGCTTGCTCAGCCGCACTGCGGGGAAGAGTCACCCCAAATTGTTTGTACACTTGTTGAGTGGAGCCGGAACAATCCGTCTGTACCGCCTCTTTGTTCCCAAATCCATAAGGTGTTCCCAAAAACTCTTTGGCTTTGGCCAAAACACGTTCTTTTGCCGAAGAAAGATTGGAAAAAAGTGATTTTTTTGGTTTTTCCTCTACTTGGGAATCGGTTGTTAATGATATCGGATCGGGACAAATTTTTACTGCATTACTCATCGTGTCAACGGGTTTATTGATGACTAAATAAGGGAGATCATCGTGTCCAATCGGAGGCTTTTTAGGAGAAACTGGTGCTGATACGATCACGGGGGCGACAGGGACATGGACAAAAGGTGTTTTTGGTTTTACCGGGGTCATGGTATGAATGATTTTTTTAAAAGGACTTTCTTCTTCTTGAACGGAATCCACCTCACGCGATGTTGCGCGTTCGTATTCTAAAAATAAAGAAGTCTCTTTTTTGGGGGAATCAGCGAGTAATTGTGTTGAGTAGAGAAGGGTGATTAAAATATACCTGCCAACCATCTTTCCTCCTGTCTCTCAAATTATTATTTTAGACTGCAACTATTATAAGTTTAAAAAACTTTACTTTTTATTATAATTCAATAATTTAGTCATTGTGTTATGGTACACTACTAGTAAAAACAAACAGTTAATGAAGCGTTTTAAAGGGTTTTAATGAAAGAAGCAATTGTACTTTTAAATATGGGCGGTCCTAATAATCTGCGAGAAGTAGAGATGTTTTTGACAAATATGTTTAATGATCCGGCCATTATACGTACTAAAAGCACGCTGATGCGTCGATTTATTGCTGGAATAATCACACTGTCGCGTGCCGAAAAATCTCAAGAGATTTATCGACAAATCGGCGGTAAATCACCGATTGTTGATTTGACAACATCGCTTGTCATTGATTTACAAAAAATGGTTGGTAGTGATGTCGTGGTTGATTTTGTCATGCGCTACACTCCGCCTATGGCAGAAAAAGTGATTGAAAAATTAAAAAGTGAGGGAATTCAAAAGGTTTACCTGATCCCCTTGTATCCGCAGTACTCAAGCACGACGACGAAGTCCTCGCTGGATGATTTTGAAGAGACGGCCAATAAAATGGGATGGTTTCCTATTTTGGTAGAAATCAAACATTTTTTTACGAACAATACTTATAATATGTGTCTGCTCTCTCTTATTAAAGACTCTTTGGGAGAAGAGGATCCGCACGAATTTGAACTTATTTTTTCGGCTCATGGGTTACCACAGAAAATAGTGGATGATGGTGATCCTTACCAGCGGCAAGTCAGTGCACACGTCGAACTGCTAAAAGATAAATTGTACAGTGAAGGGATCTATTTTCGAGGGGTGCATCTGGCGTATCAATCGAAGGTTGGGCCGATGAAGTGGCTGGAGCCTTCACTGGAATCTATGCTGAAAAGTTTGCATAAGAAAAAAGTGATTATTGTTCCCATCGCTTTTACGGTGGATAACTCTGAAACCGATTTTGAATTGGCTGTCGAGTATGCTGAAATCGCCCACCACATGGGGTATACGGATTATCGTGTATGCCGGTGTCCGAATAATCATCCGCTCTTTGTCCAAACTCTCAAAGAGCTGTATGAAAAGATGCGATAATGCCGATCAAAAAAATTGTTATTTTTGATATGGATGGGACACTCATTAATTCAAGTCGTGATATTACGATTTCAATTAATGCGGTACGGGCACAACTGTATGGCTTATCCCCTCTTGAAGAACAATTTGTAATTGATGCCATCAATGCGCACGAACGCAACCTGGCGTATCTTTTTTACCAAACACCTATTTATGAAGCAAAAGCCAAAGATCTTTTTGAGATCCACTACCACGATCAATGCATTCAAAATGTCCATCCCTATGAGGGTATGATGGAATCTTTGAATGAGCTTCGTTTGGCAGGATGTATGATGAGCGTTGCAACCAATGCTCCGAGCCCTTTTGCAAAGCGTATGCTGGAGCATTTGGGAATGTCGGAGTTTTTCGGTCTCATCATCGGTGCGGATAATGTGGATTTGCCAAAGCCTCATCCTCAGATGATTAAAATGCTCTTGGAACACCATAATTATGATCCTTTGCGTGACAGTGCTTGGATGGTTGGCGATAACAGCAAGGATATGGAAGCGGCACGAAATGCCAATATCGGTACAATTTTTGCTGCTTGGGGATTTAGCCGTGAGGGTGATGAAGTTCCAATTGCATTTAGCCCCTCGCAAGTCAGTAAAATTATCTTGGAAGGGTAGTCAATGTTTAAATTTGATCTTCTTTTTGCCATTGGGTTGATGTCATTGCTTTTTTTACGCCATGTCAGCGTCTATAAAGATCAAAATAAAATCAACTATACTCCTATTGTATTGGCGATAGGATTTATTTCAGGACTTTTGCATTTTGTGATACTGGGAGACAGTGTCCAATGGGTTTTAGTACTACGTGAGTCTTTTTTAAGTATCATTATCGGGATTGTCCTTTCTGGCATAATGAGTGTCATGAGTCAAACAAAACAAGCATCCAATCAATTGCGTGACACGCTGCGTATCCAAAATCTTGTGGATGAAGTTAATGGAATTCGATATCTTTTTGATTCTCTGAATGGATCGCTTGGACGTATCGCTGCGATGGAAAATACGACCCACGAACAACTTAAAAGTATTTTCAAAGAAGAGATTGAGGCCTTGAGTTCCATTTTAAACAACCAAAAGTTATTTATTCAAAAGGTTGAAGCCGTATTGGCACAGCAACAATTGGCGCAAGAAAAATTTGAAGAGTTTACGCTAAGCGAGTTGCCTAGCTTGGACAACGTGATTCATCGGCACATTGATTTACTACGTATTTCAGAGCAAGATCATTTTAATCAGCTCAAAAGTGCCATTAAAAGTTCAAATGATGAGAAAGTGGAAACGCACGCGGAATTCGTTGCGATTAAAAATGCTCTTGAAAAACTTTATAAGTCGAATTCGCCGGAGAGTGTTATCGGTGTTATGGAACATGAGTTTTCACGTATTATCGGTGAATTCGGACGACATATCCAGCTTTTAGGTTCCAAAAGTGAGGGGATTATCACTACACTGCTTGAAAATGAAACGATTTTAAAAGGGTCCCGAGAACAAAGCGAAATGATTATGCAACAGATGGTATTGTCATCGAATCAAATGCGTGAGATCAATCATACTAGCAAAGAGCTAGGAGAATCTCTTCGTCCTCTTTCGGCATTGTTTGGTTCTGCACAATCACTACTCGATGAGTTTGAGACGTCAAAAAATAAGCTAACGCAATTATTGGCAACCTTGGAATCGTCAGAAATGCACGGCTACCGCGAGATACGAGAACATCTGGAAAATGTTGCCGATAGGGCAATGGGACAGATGGAAAAGTTTGTTGAAAATATGGTCCATTATGAACAGACCCACCATTATGTTTCTCCCAAAGAAGTTCAAGAATTGAGTCATAAAGTAAAGTTACATCAAAGCTACAATGGCGAATAAGGGATAGGTTGGGTACAATTCTTTTTAAAAAGAGATTGATATGATTGAACATTATGAGCTTTTTGACAGTGAAAGTGGTGATGCGCGTATCGAAGTGGATTTATCATTGAGTGATGAAGCACCTGATTTGGAGCGCCCATGGCTGCTATGGCTATTTGTAAAAGTAGCGGATGGAACGGATGATGAGTTTGTTGCTTTTAGGGATGATTTAATTCGCACTTTGAGTGAAGAGATTGATGCCATTTATGCAGGAACAATTACGAAAGATGGGTGGAGTGAACTTTATTTTTACGGCTCAACCTCGAAAAAATTTGAAAATCTCACCTCAGATGTTATGTCCAGACACACATCCTACCCGTATGAGCGAGGTTCCTCCAAAGACACCAAATGGGAAATGTATTTGGAGCGACTCTATCCGGAGCCATATACGCTCATTACTATACAAAATCGTGAAACCATTGCCGCATTGGTAGCGGCTGGAGATGATCTTAGTATCCCCAGAGAAGTAGAGCATTATCTCTTTTTTCAAACCCCTACGGCATTGGAGCGCTTTGCTAACTCAATGTCAGCGAATGGGTACAGTATCAAAGAACATCTCAATGACGATGAGAGTGATTACGCATACGGAGTGACCCTTGTGAAAATAGAGTCTATTACCCCAGAACAAGTCGAAGAGAGCACCTCTATGTTGTTTGAGCTGGTGTTGCAAGAGCATGGGCGTTATGAGGGATGGAGTACGGTATTAAGCGGAGAGAGTCATGGCGCTGAATAAACCGACCCAGCATACTCTATTTAAAAATACCCGTTTTGCTCTCAACGGTTTGGTAGAAGTGACTCAAAATGAGCGATCGTTTCGTCTTCAGATTCTTCTTTTTAGTGCAGGTATGGTAACGGCATGGATATTGCCGATCTCTTTTATCCATAGTGCTGTATTGTCCGTTTCTCTTTTTATTCCGCTGATTGCTGAGGTGATTAACAGTGCTATTGAACGTACCGTTGATTTGGTAACGCTTGAACATCATGAGCTTGCCAAGCGGGCAAAAGATGCAGGTGCCGCTTTTGTTTTTCTCTCATTGTCAATGCTCTCCTTCATTTGGGCTCTGACCCTTTATAATGCGTTTTGTCTGTAACATTTTCGTAAGAGAATTTAGCCTATAATTTTAAAAATATTTATCAACAAAAAGGTTTAACTATGGCAACTGCACTCATTATCGGCGCTGGTGGAGTAGGGCGGGTTGTGGCACACAAATGTGTCATGAATAACACCACATTCGATCGTATTATTTTGGCAAGCCGTACGTTAAAGCGTTGCGAAGAGATTCAAAGCGAGCTTCCAAAGGGTGCAATCGAGATTGCAACGGTTGATGCGGACAATACCCAAGAGGTCATCGATCTTATTAAGCATGTAGGTGCAGACATACTTATCAATGTTGCTCTTCCCTACCAGGATCTTACGATCATGGACGCATGTATCGCGACTAAGACTCCCTATCTTGATACGGCAAACTATGAGCATCCGGATGCGGCTATGTTTGAATACAAAGAGCAATGGGCAAGAGATCAGGCATTTAAAGATGCAGGAATCATGGGGCTTCTTGGCAGCGGATTTGACCCGGGTGCGACGAATGTATTTTGTGCCTATGCTCAAAAACATTATTTTGATGAAATTCATACCATCGATATTCTCGACTGCAATGCGGGCGATCACGGATATCCGTTTGCGACCAATTTCAACCCTGAAATCAATCTTCGCGAAGTGAGTGCCAAAGGGCGATACTGGGAAAATGGTGAGTGGATCGAAACCCAACCTATGGAGATTATGCAAGTCTGGGATTATCCCGAGGTAGGTCCAAAAGACAGCTATCTATTGTACCATGAAGAGATGGAGTCACTCGTCAAGCACATCAAAGGGCTTAAACGTATCCGCTTTTTTATGACGTTTGGACAAAGCTATCTTACCCACATGAAATGTTTAGAAAATGTTGGAATGCTTGGGATCAAAGAGGTGGAGCACAAAGGGATGAAAATCGTTCCCATGGAGTTCTTGAAAACGCTCCTTCCTGATCCGGCATCATTAGGTCCTCGAACCAAAGGAAAAACCAACATCGGTATTGTGGCTGAAGGTCTCAAAGAGGGTAAGAAACGTAAAATTTACATTTATCAGATTAAAGATCATGAAGAGTGCTATGCTGAAGTAAAATCGCAAGGAGTTTCCTACACGACCGGGGTTCCTGCCGTTATCGGTGCGAAACTGATGGTTGAGGGAAAATGGAGCGGGAAAGGCGTTTTTAATATGGAACAACTCGATCCGGATTTCTTTATGGATGAGATGAATACACAAGGACTTCCTTGGAATGTTATGGAGATGGAGTGCTAAAAGTACAGTGAAAGAATTAACATTAAGAGATTTAAGTTTTGTGTTTGAGCAAGACATTAAAATGGCCATCTATACCCTTGAAAGGTATCAGATAGAAGCCAATTTGGCTTTGGTCGCGTGTGATGATTATGATATCGATAAGGCGCACTTGATCGAAACACTGAGACAAAGTGATATAGCCAAAAAAGTAAATGATCACTATGTTGTCATCTTGTTTACGTTCGTTAACCATGAAGGTGCTCGCAGTGCTTTGCAAAAACTGCTTGCAAGGTATCCGCAATATAAGCTGCAGGGGAGTTTGATTGGATTAAAAAAAGGGGATGACTGCGAAATGGTATTTAATCGAATACTGCAGGCGAACCGCTGTGTTCATGCCGATCATGATATAAATTTATTTGACGATTTTGATACTTGTACTAATAATACGTCAGTGGCTGCACCGGTTTAGATTTTTTACGTTTCGAGTACGTATTTATTGGCATCATTGTAGATTACATAAAGGCTATCAGGTGTTAGATTAAGCTTAGGTGCCAAATATTCGATGAGTGCTTGAATGTTGTCGGTTGTTTCCAATTTCTCCGCTATGGTTAACAATTTTCCCAAATATCCTTCTCGGGTTAAAAGCGCTTCACTGATACTCTCGCTGAGCTGTATTTCATTCATAATGGTATCCATACCAATTTGCAAATAAGCATCGATGAGTGAGAGACTTCCGGTTAAAAAGGCTTCATCTGAGAGTTCACTTTTTTTACCGCTTGCTTTGACTAGCTCGTGCATGATTTTTGCTCTGAATTTTGCCGCGTCAAAGATAGCTTTTTTAAACATCCGGTCATCAGAGCCAGCATATAGAAAAAGTCCCAACCATGAACGCAAGCGCGATGGTCCTAATAATACAAGAATTTGTTTAATGCTGGTGATTTCATGGGTAAAATAAAATGCGGCGGAATTAACGTATCGAAGAAGGTTGAATGTTAATTCGGGATAAAGTGAAAATTTTTGTGCAATCGCATTCATATCGGTCGTTATCCGAAATAGATTGATTAAATCAACGACATTCATCATAGCAGGCTCTATTTTTTTGCCGACAATGATCGTTGGTTTTTCGAAAAAGTATCCTTGAAACAGTTGGAATCCTGCTTTCTTACAGCGTTCAAACATTTCCATATTTTCTACTTTTTCTGCTAATAATTTTATATCGTACGATTTAAACTTATCAGCCATATCTTCAATATTGACACTGTCTGTCGATAACAGATCGATTTTAACAATGTCAATATAAGGGAAAAGTAATTTGAAATATTGAATATTTTCATTGTCACATGAAAAATCGTCCAATGCGAACCGATAGCCGAGTTCATGCAGGTGCTGAACCCTGTCGACGAGTGCGACTGACATTTTTGTGTATTCTAAAATTTCAAAAATAAATTGTTCTTTTGAAAGTGAAAGAAGGGTATCGCTAAGAAGTGAATGGTCATCTACATTGATAAAACCTAATTTGTCTCCGATAATTGAGGAGGATCCTGTACTGTGAATAAGATTGATGATAACTCTGGCAGTCGCTTTTGAATCATCTTGGATAACTGCGGCAGTCTCACCTTTATTGCGATAGAGAAGCTCATATCCTATACATATCCCTTGGTGATCTAATATCGGTTGTCTACCAAGGTAAATATCTTTATCCACAATTCGATCCTCTTAGTATGTTGTCTTATTGTAGGTGAATCAACCTTAAGTGATGGTATAAAACTAAATCTTATAATAATTTATGTTCATCAATTTTTTAGTCATTTTTTGTTAAAATCATTTTAATTATTTGACATTATTTTAGGAGATTTTATGGCACTCAAAGTAGCGATTAACGGAACAGGGCGAATTGGAATTATTGTAGCTAAAATCATTGCACAGCGGGATGATATCGAGTTGGTTGCACTCAATACTACGTCAAAGCCTGAAATGCTAGAGTATTTGTTGAAATTTGACAGTGTCCATCGCGGCATCGATGCTCAATTGGTCGATGAAAACACTATTGCCATTGCCGGAAAAAATGTTCGTATGTTTCGTGAACGCGATGCGGATAAAGTTGATTTTGGAAGTTGCGGCGCGGAAGTCGTTATTGAGTGTACCGGTGTGTTTTTAGACCAAGAGAGCTGTCAAAAACATCTTAAAAACGGTGTAAGAAAAGTCGTCATATCGGCTCCCGCAAAAGACGATACCCCTATGTATGTTATTGGTGTCAATTCGGATGCTTACAAAGGGGAAGCAATTATTTCAAATGCAAGCTGTACTACAAACTGTCTTGGGCCTATTTGTAAAGTGCTTGATGATGCATTCGGAATCGAAAATGCCCTTATGACGACGATACACTCGTATACCAATGACCAAAATATTTTGGATGTCAAACATGCCAAAGATCCGCGCCGTGCAAGGGCAGCTGCTCTTAATATGATCCCAACTTCAACGGGTGCTGCAAAAGCAATCGGAAAAGTTATGCCTCATCTGCTTGGGAAATTGAATGGTTATGCTATGCGTGTGCCTACTCCGGATGTTTCTGTGGTCGATTTGACGGCAAACTTGTCAAAAAATGTTACCAAAGAAGAGATTTACGATGCATTTTTGAACGCCAGCAACGGATCCTTTAAGGGATTGATCGAAATTGACAATGACAAACGTGTCTCCTGTGATTTTATCGGCTCAACATTCAGCGCAACGTATGTTCCGGATATGACCAGCGTAGTCAATGGAAATACGGTTAAGGTGTTAGCATGGTATGACAATGAATGGGGTTACAGCAGCCGCTTAGTAGATATGACGGTTCTTGTCGGTAATCACTAAAATGCCGACGTTTAAAGGATTTTTTGATACGAAGGATCTTGACCCTTTTACCTTGGAAAAAGCCTATGAAGAGCTCAAAGCAGAACGAAATTCAGTCGGCTATTATGATCTGCCGAGTGAATCATTAAGTTTGTGCGAAGAGGTCCGAGCTTCTCTTTTAAATCATACTATTTTTTATGACACGATTGCTATTGTCGGAATCGGCGGATCATCATTGGGAATCAAGGCCATTGACCGTCTTTTGCGAGCAAAAACACCTCATGCTAAAAAAATCATCTATCTCGAAAATTCAGACCCTATTAGTATCGCTTATGAAACGTCAAGGATTCAATACGCTAAAACTCTATTTGTTGTCATCTCCAAATCGGGCGGAACCGTCGAAACACTCTCTATTTTTAAGTATTTGATTGCAAAATTTGATATAAATCTAGAAAACTCGAATCAAATTGTAGTTGTAAGTGATGATGGATCGGTTTTAAGCCATTTTGCGGATCATTATGGTCTGAAACGTTTTGTTATCCCTTCAAATGTCGGTGGTCGTTTTTCAGTCCTCAGTGCAGTAGGGATTGTTCCGCTTGTGCTGGCAGGATTTGATGCTGAGGGTGTACTTGCGGGTGCAAAGAGCTTTGGCGATAAGTTTTGGGCACGTGAAGAAGAACATCTGCTGCAAAAAGCGACCTTTTATGTCCTCAATGCAAGCAGATTGCCCATCAATGTCCTTTTTTCATATTCCGATACGTTTGAAGAGTTTGGAAAATGGGTGGTTCAGTTGTGGGGAGAATCGCTGGGAAAACGTAATGCACGAGGTGAGCGGGTAGGATTGACCCCTATCTCATTGATCGGTTCAGTGGATCAACATTCGTTTTTGCAGCTCATTATCGAGGGACCTCTTAATAAAACAGTTACTTTTATGAGTATTGAGCACTCACGAGATGAACTTATGATCCCATCTCTATCATTACCTTTTTTAGAAAAATCTGATTTTGTAAACGGGCAATCATTTAATGCACTTATTAATGCGCAGTGCAAAGCAACCATGCAAAGCGTATTGCAAAGCGGCGTCAGCGTGGATGAAATTGTGTGGGAGTGCATCGATGAATCTTCGGTAGGGGAGATGATTATGTATTATGAACTTCTTACTTCAGCCGCAGGAATATTGCTTGAAATAAATACCTATGACCAACCTGGTGTGGAACTGGGTAAGCAGATTCTTTCCACCTATTTTAGCGATAAAACCGCTTAAGCCAAAGCTTAAGCTTTCAGGAGATCCTCTTCGGACTCTTTGTTCAGATTGTCCATGAGACTAAAGAGCAGTTGACTTGCATCTTCCATGGTACGGAATCCGGATAAAATTTCTTCTTTATGATAAATAGATCGGTCCTCTCCCTCAATAAATACCATATTTTTGTGTACGGATTCGTGAACATCAGCATGAGGTCTCTCAATACCTTTGAAGCTTGGCAGATGAGCAAAACGCGATCTTCCAGTACCTGAATCATACCATTTCCCTAAGCGACAGTTGTGATGATCTCCAAACTTCGACTCAATTTCGCCATTGGCAATTGCTTTATAGGCGTTTGACTTATACATGATGTGGTCGATTTTTGCGAGGGTAATGAAGGTTGTGTTTTCGATCGCTGTGGTTTGAAGTGCTGCTTTTTTGGCATCTTCATTAAATGTATGAAGCGTGTGACGGAAGGATTCGATTGATTGGCTTGATTCATTCGCGATGGCGTTCATGTCTTCAGAATTTGAGTGAATTTCGGTGGTTTCCTGCTGGAGCGTTTGAACGGCGATAGCAATCTCACCGGTTGTTTTTTGGGTCCGTTCCGCCAATTTTCGGACTTCATCGGCAACGACGGCAAAACCTCTTCCATGTTCCCCGGCACGTGCTGCT
>JBBQNL010000020.1:0-25832 GCA_038329855.1 Campylobacterales bacterium | reverse complement strand
CGAAGAACACAGCGAGCGGGATTTTTATACCGAACTGATGAATTTGTATCAAACCACCTCCCTCACCTAAGGCACACCCATGAAACTTAATTGGTTTTTTCTCACCCTCTTCTACAGCGGACTCTCACCCAAAGCACCCGGCACCATAGGGACTCTTGTTTCCCTTCCCATAGGTGTAGCTGTTTTGATTTTTTTAGGACCACAAACTCTTATTCTGCTGTCCCTTTTGATTACACTCGTCGCCATTAAAAGTATTGATCGTTACGAAGCGGTCAGTGGTATACACGATAATCAAAAGATAGTGATCGACGAACTTGTTGGGATGTGGATTGCACTCAGTATTGCCCCTGGCATCTTGTTTACTCTGGGTGATTTAGCCACTTTGGATAATGGTATTTTGATACAAATCGTACTAAGTTTTATACTCTTTCGACTTTATGACATCAAAAAGCCCTCTATTATCGGCCGTATCGATCGTGATGCCAAAGGGGGATGGGGTGTGATGGGGGACGATATTATTGCCGGTTTTACTGCCGGAGTGAGCAGTGCATTGATATGGGAAGCTATTAAATATTTCCTAAACCAATAAATTACGATACGACCTGATTGCGTCCATTGTTTTTGGCTTTATACAATTGTTCATCAACACGCTTTAACAGTGAATCTTCTTTCTCCCCTTGCATATATTCAGCTACTCCAATCGAGCATGTAACATTCATCCCCTCGCCAAAAGGGTGAATCTCTACACGCTGACGTAAGGATTCTGCCATCTTTCTGGCTGAATCCAAGGTGGTATTGGGCAGTAAAATCATAAATTCTTCACCACCCCAACGCGCCACAACATCGCTATCTCGTATTTGCTGCTTCAGAAGCGCGCTGAAGCCTTTCAGCACTTCATCTCCCGCTAAATGACCATACGTATCATTGATGTTTTTAAAGTAATCGATATCAAGCAAGAGAATAGAAAATGTTTTTTGATACCGCTGTGCGACTGAATGTGCATGGGCCAATACTTTGTCAAACTCAAACCGGTTTGGAATCTGGGTTAACTGATCGAGTGTTGCCAAACGATTTAACTGCGTCACATCGGTAAATACGACAACAAAGCGCTCACTATCTTCATAGATCAATTTTCTGACATTTACAGAAAAAATAGCACTGATTCCATCTACCGTAATTTTTGCTTTATGCTCAATCTCAGGATTATCGAGAATATATTGCGTCCATCTCATTCCATCCATTTCAGGCTGTAAATAACGCTCGGTTTCACTGCTTTCAAATTTATAACAGATACATTCGTAATCTTCTTTAAACGCTTCAAGAGAACGATAATTGAGGTACTCTAAAAAAGCATTGTTAACATAAACGATATTGTGGCCGTCCGTCACTATAATAATACTAGATTGTGAATTGAGTATGGTTTCAATGTACTCTTCTTGAGAACGGACTCTCTTCATAAACATACGCGCAACCGATTCATTAATCCCAAGAAAAAGGACAATTAAGACCGCAGTAATCAGCAAACTTCCCAAAATAGTACGTGAAATATCATGATATCCATCAGATACATCATTGATACATAAGAAAATTCCCATCTCTTTTGCATCATCGCCTTTTAAGCTAATAGGGACAATCTCATAATGACGATCTTCATAAACAATAATCTTTTTTTCATATTTTGGATTATCCTTGCTGTAGAGTTTAAGTATCTCATACAGTTCAGGCTCCATATCTATAGGATAATATTGTCCTATATGAAACGTAAGTTCATTTCGAGAAGATGCCGCGGCGATACGCGATTCATGAAGCAAAAACAAGCTTTTCAATCCGGCTGTCTTCTCTATATGTTTGCTTATATAGTTAACATCCACTCCGAATTCAACCGCTCCGATATAGCGTTTATCATCAAAATAGGGGACAATTATCCGGTATGCTACTCCTGCTATCCCACCTTCAAAACCGCTTTGGATCTCTTTAGTCGTATGAACACGTTGAACCAATGGACGCTTAGCAGCAATATTGTCACCATATTTCTCTTTTTCATGAACACGCAAAATGGATATTCCGCTGGGAGCATGAAACTGCATAATCTTCAAATAGCGGTTTTCATCTTGCATCGTTTTATAACGATGCTCAATCAAAGAATAGATCTTTTCACGGTCTTGCGCTATAAGCGCTTCTTTAAATCCGGCAATTAGCAGATTACCGTATGCACGGTATTTGTAGGTATGTCCCAGATCATCAATAACAGAATGGTAAACCGTCTCAATGTATCTGGCAGAAGTTTCAGCACGCCTGACAGCGTTCTTCTCTTCTTCGTAAATGTAAAAACCAGTAAGCGCAGCCGAAGCAAATAGGACCAATAATACCATTAACAGCTGAAAACGCCATTTAAACTGCTGCACTGCTATAGCCCCTTACTCAAAGTTTATAAATTTTAGCCACATAGTCAGATTTACCGCTGAGATCTTTTCCTTTTATTTTAGCAGGCTTTCTTAAAAATATCGCCTACTTAGGCCATAATCCGATTTCGCCCTCCATTTTTAGCAGCGTAAAGCTTCTCGTCTGCTCGGTGCAATAAATCATCTGCTTCTTCTACTGGATTAAACTCAGCTACACCAATCGAACACGTTAAGTTTTGAACCGTTTCAAAGGTATGCACCTCAATTCTTTGGCGCAAGGCTTCTGCCATCTTGATCGCTGAAGCTAACGAGGTATCCGGAAGAAGAATAACAAACTCCTCCCCTCCCCACCTAGCGACTATATCACTGTCTCGAATTTGTTTGCTTAAGAGGGCACTAAACGCCTTGAGTACTTCATCCCCCACTAAATGACCAAATCGGTCATTGATCAGCTTGAAATGGTCAATATCCACCAAAAGGATGGAGAGAGGTCTTTGATAACGTCTTGAAAGAGAGATTGAGTGCCCCAGCATTTTGTCAAACTCAAAACGGTTGGCTATTTTAGTAAGCCGGTCAAGCGTTGCCAGCTTATTCAAATTTGTAATATCATTAAACGTAACTACGAAGCGAAGAACATTTTCATATTCCATCATCTGAGCATTGACAGAGAAAATAAAGGACTTTCCATCGACGGTAATCTTAGCTTTATGCTCACGCTCTTTGTGGGCTAAAATATAATCGGTCCATCTCATCCCCTCCATCTCAGGCTGCAAATAATTTTCGCCTTCACCAATTTCAAACAGATAACAAATACAGCCATGATCTTTTTTAAAATCTTTTAAACTCTGGTAAGGAAGATAATCAAAAAAGGCATTATTGACATAAATAAGCTCATGTCCGTCCGTAACAACAATAATATTTTTTTGAGAGTTCAGAATCGTACTGATGTATTTTTCTTGATACATAATTTGCTTTGTCATACGTGAAAATATGTATTCAACGATAGCTAAAAGCATAATGATTAAGATCAATGTAATTGCAATACTCTCTAAAATAATCTCTAAAAATTCATCATAACCTGTCGTTACATCATTAAAACACAGCAACATCCCAATAGGTTTTCCGTCGTTGCTTGACAAATGGGTGTGTATGACATCGTATTCTTTCCCTTTGTACTGAATAATACGTTCATTTAGCTCAGGATTGTTTTTAACGAATTCATCAATCAGCGGCTGTTGATAGGGACTGATATGAGAAAAATGGTATCCGCCATAGACTGTTGGATATTTTTGCATGTCGGCCGCCGCCATCTTGCTTTCGTGAAGCATAAAGAGTGCATCCATTTTGGTCGAGTGAATCAGCTTGCTGATAATATAATCGGTATCGACTCCAAACTCCAAAGCACCGATATAAATGTTTTTTTCAATCAATGGGACAACAATCCGATACGCAATTCCTTCGATCCCCCCTTCAAATCCTGTATGAATTTCATGCGTCTGATGGGTCTTATGTATCAGTGGACGTCTTTTGGCAATCTCATCTCCAAACACTTCAGGTCGATGCATACGTAAAATAGAGGTTCCATCCGGTGCATGAAACTGCATAATCATAAGATTGGAATTTTCTTCACGGAGTGTTTTGTAACGAGGAAGTGTTAGGTCGTAAAGCTTTTGTGTGTCATGAGTACGCATAGCATCCATAACACCTTGAGAACGAAGATTCGCGTAAGCACGGTAGGTATAAAAATGATTTAAATCTTCAAGTATCAGATTCAACGTATTTTTAATATTTTGAGACGATTTTTGCACATGTTCAAGGTTGTGCTCTTTTTCATGATGAATGTAATATGCGGTAAAAATAGTCGAAGTAACTATCAACAGAAATGTAATAAATAGTTGGACGCGCCACTTTAAACTCATTTTTTACCTTTTGCTTTTACTCTAATCTTAGATCATCATTGCTTCATCTGTCGCTTCAATTTCTTCAAAATCTTCAACTATTTGGTCGAGAATTTTTTGTGTCTTTTCTATTTTAGCGATATTTTCATCAAAAATAGCCTTCGATGCCGGAAAAGCTTCACTAAGTTCCGTATAAATCAAAATTCGACCTCCAAAATGGCGATTAAACTCATCAAATGCACTGCGGAGATACTCTTTTCGTGTCGTATGTCGGAAAAGGGCTTGCAGCATCTTTTTACGCTCTTTAATCGGAATCGATTCATCAATCGCTTCTGCAACACGTTTAATATCAAGCCGTGAGAAATACACACCGCTGTGATAGGGAGAAAGAAGCTTATCGCTTAACTCATCGACAAATCCAGGTATCGGCTCATTATCCGAATTACTATCACCGTTTGTATCGCATTCACCTGTATCGCATTTATCACGAACAAATTGATCAAACTCTGCTCTCAAATCACTCAAATCGGCTTTATTCATACTTTTCTCCCTTAATTAATTCATAAAAATAGTGGCACAATGAATTGAGTGCAATATCATCTTCAAACGCTTCGCTTTGTGCGAATTTTTCTAAAGCCATCGGCATAATAAGTTCCCCGAGAAGTTTCCCATCTACAATACGGATAAAATCACAATATCCAGATTCTTCTACCAAAATAGAGGCACCGTCCAATAAACCAAACGCTTCTTCTTGATACTCTCTCGAAATCAACGCTCCATTTAGTTTGGAACTGCGCATTTGAGAAATCGTAAAAGTGACATCATCAGGACGTATATTCATGGGTACACACATCGCATTAACGTCATTTCCTTTAAATAATTTATTGACCGTAACGGAAAAACGGTTGCTGTGAGCATTCTCTGCTATAAAGCCATACAATAGTGTTTGCGTCGTTATACTGTTGTCATCATTCATCATATTACTATATCCCCCACAATTCACGTGCTTCTTCCTCTTCAAGGCGGCAGCGACGGCATACTTTTTCTCCGGCAACCGAGCTGAACAATCCATCGCATTCATCACATCGTCGAACACTGTAAATAACCAAATTTTGAACCTTTGGCATATACCACTCTTGCAAATTATACGATGTTGATAGTGTTATCGCATTGGGTTCACATACATCATGACACAGATGACATTTGACGCATAAAAACGGATCAAAATCAATTTTTGAATTGCGCATATCGGAGGTCAATGCCGCTGTCGGACAAATCCGATAACACATCTCACATGCTGTACACAGAGTCTCATCCATCAATTTTTGTGAGGTAAACGGTATCTTTGAAGCTTCAACAACATGGAAATTTTCAGGAATTTCAGTACGTTTGAGCGCGGTATAAAAAAGCTTGCGTCTATCCGTAATTTTTTTGGTTCGTAACTCTTTGGTATGGGTACTGTCCGTTGAGTATTGAATAAACTCATCTGTTGATTTTTGAATCTCTTTTTCAAAATCTCCCCGAATTTTTCCCAATCCGCGCAGATGAAATGTCTTAAAGAAATCTCTTCGCTCGACAACTGCTTCGCCCTCTTGCACATCTTTGTACTTTAGGTCTGCACACTCTACTCTAAATTCCGATTCAATTGCCTCAAGGAGGTAATTGGTATTATCAAGGGTAATGGCCATCGTAGCCAAAATACTCTCACCGATATCGCATCCTCCACAGTGACCCGTATCTAAAACGATCCCCTTCTTCATCAAAGCAGAAGAAATAAGCTGCTCATGGCTAAGTGCAGCAATACAGGGGACGTTTTTTTGGCATGAAATCACCTTCTCCTCATCGGACGCAAATTCAAAGAAAAACTCAGTCGGACTAAAATCTTCCAGACTCAACGCTTCAGTCGGACAAACAGCAACGCATCCAGCACATCCGACGCATTGAGCCTGATTGATTGAGGGAAGCCTTCCTGAAATGCTAATGGCACCGGTAGGACAAACATCAGCGCAATGGGTGCAAACAGAATTGACACTCAGCGCTCTGACGCATCTGCTAGGAGAGAGGATTAAAAGGCTCATACGTCTTTTGAAACCACTGCGCTTAAGGTTTCATTATCAGAGAGGATAAACTCCAATGCCATCTCAGCGGTATCGTAATACAAAGGAGTTCGAGACTCGTATTTCATATTAATGAGATACATGGGAGCCCATTTGAGTAAATGATTGTTTAAAAAGCGGTGCTGAACGACTTGCAGTTCTGCGGCTGATTCAGTATCACCCTCTTCGAATGCTCTTCCCTGTGCTTCACACAAATGGTGCATAAATTCCAATTCGATCCCGATATGATCGGAGGAAACCACGCGTGCAACTTCATAATCCACGACAAAATCGTACGCACTGTATATATCCGTCACAGGATTGGCACCGCCTGTTTCAATCATTTGATCTGACCTCGTATAAAACGTTTCATAGGGAACCAAATGCAGTAAGGACAAATTAGTAAAATCAGGATTTAAATACTCTTCTAAGAGCTTTTGGTGTGGAACTGTTGTACGCTGTTCCCATGCTTGCCAATGGGGCAAAAATTCAAGAACTGTTTCATCGTTCATGAGAGTATCCAGTATTTCGCTGTCCAGTTCTTGGAGCAATATACGAGAAAGTAGTGCATAAATATTACTGCGAGCGGTGATTTCATACATAGTTCAGACCTTTAAATAGTAATGGGATTGTAGCTACTCTGACTGAAAAGCACATGAGAAGAGAAGTTTAGAATTTAGATCGGTTGAGAGTATCAAGTCCTAAGACTTGATAGTAACATCGTATGCAGACGGGTCAAGGGTAACCCATGGGCGTTTGATATGGCGAGGGCGACGAATGGTTGAATTTTCATCCAAACCACGAGTAAGCTGATCTCTCCATGCTTGATAAACTTTAAGATTGTTATCGTAATTTACAAAAATGTCACCGATTTTATCACCCGGTTGAGCAGGCTCAAGGATAACTTTATGGTGCCAACAGTGCATACCTGAAACAGGGTCCGGATGAGGAGCCGCAACAGCATTTTGCCACGAACCGCTCAATCCATCCCACCAAACATTCTCAGAATCACGATTGTACTCAGCAAAACGCTCTGCCTTAAATCCTTTGATCCCTTCGGTATATTTTAGTTTACCGACTTTTCCGTCCATTTGAATCTCAGCAACCGGAACACCGAAACTATTGATACCAGTTGTACCGCTATAGTCATCGATTTTCGTTTGTGCTCCCGCTTTACCGATATTTGCCGGTGATTCTTTGAGGAACTCTTTGTTACTCAAATCACGCGGTGCAGTCGAAGGATCAACTTTACCGTCGGTAACACCATTTGGAATTGTGACATGGTTGGTCAATTTCCAACGTCCGCCATGGTGTGAACACGCTAATGTACCTGGCATAACACCCTCAGTAGGAACTGCCATCGCAACAAAGTGTCCACTCTCTAGACCTGACACGGTATCCACGATTTTAACACGCATCGCATCACCGCGTTTGAATCCAAGACGCTGTGCATCTTTAGTATAGATCCAAATCGGATCATGGTTTTGCGAAATTTCCATCAAGTGCTTCGAGTTCGCAGAACGGGTATGAATGTTATACGGCAAACGGAATACTGTATTGAGAGCAAATGAATTTTCCTCTTTCATATACATGTGGTTAACATGCGATACGAGGTGAACCATCTCTGTTTTCTCTTTGTCATTACGTGGATAGAACGGCATAGCGTACTCTCTCCAATGCCAATCCGTAGCCCATTGCGTATAAAACTCAAGCTTTTTAGTAAGAGTCGCAAACCCTTCCATTTTTTTACCGTCAATTTCGATACCGATAGATTTTTCTTTGCCTTCGTGATCTTTGGCTTTAATGACACCAGCTGTACCGACACTCATAGAAGCCGCATCAAATTTATGGCCGTGAGAGATAACCTCTCCGTCTTCCATTTTAAGTTCACGTTCCATCGCATGATAGATTTTGTCTTCTTCCATCCATGCACCGTGGTCGCGTAAATAGGCGTACACCGGGAACTCTTCTTTACTGTAACGCTCATCATTCGTTGCTGTCTCTTTGAGTTTTGGCAAGTTATCGCCAAACGCCGCATCGTACCACTCAGCAATCGTTACCGGCTTGCCTGGGTGACGCTTGGATTCCCACATTTTTCGTACACCAAGAGTACCGTCTGGATCAATGTAATTCACACACAAGTCAAACCAGAACTCATTCTCTTCCCACACTTCACCAAGACCCGCTTTGACGTGGGCTTCGAGAGTTGCACGATTTGGATTCTTCGCTGTCCAGCCTGATTTCTCCAGCGCTACGCGCAATACCGGCTGACGGAACGAGGTCCATCGTGCAGGGAAAGTTGCTTCGGAGTGCTGGTCATGACGTTCACCTGCAAGTCCAACCGGAAGAACATAGTCCATATACCAGTTTGTCTCTGACCATACCGGAGAGAGATTCATCGTAAGTTCCATTTTGGATTCGTCTTTAAGAACTTCAATCCAACGGAAACCGTCCGGATTGATCCAAACCGGGTTATACATACGTGGGATATACACTGCAAGCTTACTAGGAACATTCAAACCACGATCATTCCATTTTTTCTGCCATACCGTATCGGTAAGAAGATGCGGTAGTAAGTAGGACATTTCATACGTTGACAAAGGCCACTCAGGAGGCCAAGTTAGTTCATTCCATACCTTAACCTTAGGGACTTCAGAACCGCCGGCACCTTGACCTACAGTAGAGCTTCCACCCTTACCGGAGACAGAAATAACGTGCCAGTGGTGGAAGAATGTACCACCCTCAGTACCGATCGCACCGCGCAGACCGATACAGAAATACGCCGCACGTCCACCCATCCAGGCACCACGATTTCCGGCTGCTGCTGCACGCCAAATATACGTAGAAATTGCATCGCCAGCCCAAATGAACATCTCATACAATTTTTCAAGTTTATAAGCAGGAACATGGGTTTCTTTAACCGCATATTCCAAAGTGTATGGAGCATACATATCTTTTAGAAGCTCCATATAACTCTCAAAGCTCTTATCAGCAGGTGCTTTAGTTATTTGACCTTTTTCTAGCATGAAATTAAGATGCTCTTGATCGTTCATCAAGGTTTCCCAGTTGAACCATTTTTTAACAAACTTTTTATCGGTCATATTCTCATTCAAAATACGGTTTGCTAAATAAAGATAAATAGCCGCTTCCGTACCCGGCCATGCAGCGATCCAAAGATCCGACATCCCTGCTGAGTTGGACATACGAGGGTCCATAACGACCATCTTCGCGCCTTTTTTACGCGCATCTGCGATAAAACTTGCTGATTGTTGGAAGTAGTGACCCGCATCTGCCGCATGCGATGAGTTTAGGAAAATCAATTTCGCATTCGCCCAGTCAGGACTGGTACGGTCATCATTGGCTGTCCAAATCGTCGGTGTACGTCCATTTGATGAACAAATGTTTGTGTGAGAGTTGTACGAATCAAGACCCAATGTCTCCCAAACTTGCGGAACGAAACCATTTTCATTCGGACGACCAACATGGTACATCACCGATTTACGGGAAAGCTCATCGCCTTTGCGAATCGTATCCCCCATCTTTTTACCAATGGTTGTCATTGCTTCATCCCAAGTGGTACGAATCCATTTACCCTCACCACGCTTAGAGCCCGGAGCACGCTTCAATGGGAACGGGATACGATCTGGATCGTACATTTGAGACTGAACCGCATACCCTTTGGCACAGTTGCGTCCGCGTGAACCCGGATGTAATGGGTTACCCATGTATTTTTTAACGGTCAATGTTTTTTTATCAATCCATGCTGTCAATCCACATGATGCTTCACAGTTTGAACACGCGGTTGGAACGATCATATAATCATGAACCAAAATACCATCCGGATTCTCTTCACTTTGAACACCGTGACGGTCAATACCGCCACGTTTCCAGTCGACACCACTGAGCTCTTGAAAACTCTCCCATTGATCCAATGGAGGGTAAAATGAAAGGCTATCAGGGGTATTGGTAAACTTGCTGTTCTCTAGTGACTGAGCAACGGCATCGGTTGAAAAAACGCCCTTTGCAATCGCAGCACCGGCAACGGTAAATGCGGCACCTTTTAAAAATGTTCTTCTACTTTCTAAATACATCATTTACCTCTTTAGCTCATATTTAATAATTGTGGGATAACTAACCATACGTGCTTGGTAATCCACAATCCGACCAATGCAGATACTGCTGCGATTTTCAACAAGTAATACGATTTATCTTTAATACTTTTGCATACTAATACCATAGGGATCACGAAAGCAACGATTTGTCCAATCCAGAACATAACCGTATATTCGCCACCTTTTACAAACTCTAGAGTTGCCACTACTTCTTCTGCTTTCATCGGTCCAAAAACCAATTCTAACATGTACATAATAAATGCAGTAAGGGCACTAAAGCCCAAAATGAGCCCCAAATCTTTTTTGATGGTATCAGAAAATTTGTTTCCACCCAGAAGAATCATTGTTGCAGATCCTGCCAAGAAAGCAGCCAACATCATCTGAATCGACTCAGTTGGCATTTGCCACAATTCACGTGCCGTTGATTGAGCCATCAATCCAGCCGTATACAACGTTACAGGAACCGCTAAGACAACTCCATATCCTAGCAATTTGTCATACATTGCTTCATCTTTTTTCAAATAGATAAAATAGGCCATTGCTAAAATAATACCTACAAATCCGGTTGCCAACCATGCACCGATCGTAATCATTGACGTCATGTGCGGGTGGAAAAAGATATGCCAGAATCGGAACATCTGGTGCAAATCAATAACCGTGAAAAATAAAAACAAGTGAATAAAGACAATTGAAATAACTACTGCCGGAAAACGGATAAATCCTGTTTCAAGCGGGTATTTTTTCAACAAATAAAAGGCAATAAAAATGATACCGGTACCGATACTTTTTGCCCACATGTTCATGGTAATAATCCAACCCCATACGATACCCGGAAGAGCTACGTCAAGAGTAACAATAGCATTGGTTGCTGCAATAATCTCGTGTGCCATTAGTGGTGCCCTCCTACTGGGAGATGTGTAAGATTATTGAAAAGATTATGACCTTCACCACGGAACGATGCCAATGGGTTAAGCGTTACGTTTCCGCCACCTACATAGAAGTGGTGAGGATCTGTCCCTTTTTCCGGCTTACGGACTTGAACATTACCTTGGTGCTCTTGAATGTATTTGCTGATGTTAGACATCGGATCATCCAAGTCACCAAAAATATTTGCCTCTACCGGACACGCAACAACACATGATGGCATCATTGCACTGGCAACACGGTGTGCACAGTACGTACATTTATCCGCTGTTTGAGTAAGTGGATCAATGTAAATCGCTCCGTACGGACACGCCATAACACATCCCGCACATCCGATACAACGCTCTTTGTCAATGTTAACAATGCCATTTTCAATATAGTGTAATGCACTAACCGGACAAATACGTTCACACGGTGCATTCGCACAGTGATTACAGCGAAGCGGAGTGAACGTTCGTTTGGTTTCAGGGAAACTCCCCACATCCACATATTTTACGCGAAGACGCCATGTACTAAGAGGAACTTCGTTCTCAACTTTACATGCGATCTCACAGCCCTTACAACCCATACAAAGGTGTAGGTCTACCAAGAACCCTAACTGCATATATTCTCCTTCAATTCCTATTGTGCAACACAATAATAATTATAATTTATAATTACTCATTACAATGTGCTTATAATGGCATTACTGCTGGTTGGATAGTAGCAAAAAAAGGTTTAATCCAATCTAAATAGATAGGGCTTTTTGAGGAGTTTTTGATATTAGAAGTGTAGAGGTTACAATAGTGTTACAATTAAGAATAAAATCTCTAAAAAGAGATTTTATTTATCCAAACGGCAGCGGACAGATGCTTCATGCGCACCAAGTCCTTCCGTATGGGCTATCAACGCACACGCATCACCGATTTCATTGATACCCTGCTTAGAAAAAGCAATAATAGATGATTTTTTCATGAAATTTTCCACTCCAAGCGGTGAATAAAATTTCGCGGTTCCCCCCGTCGGCAAGGTATGATTAGGACCCGCAACATAATCACCGATTGCCTCAGGAGTGTTGTGCCCTAAAAAGATAGCTCCCGCATGCTTGATCGATGCTAGCAGTTCAAAAGGGTTATTGGTTGCGACCTCTAAATGCTCAGGGGCGATGCAATTCATCAATTTAACGGCTTCCTCCATCGATTCAGTGACGATGATGGCTGCACGCTCTTCAATGGATTTGCGTGCTATTTCTTCACGAGGAAGTTTTTTGAGCCATCGTTCAATCTCAACAGCACAGGCATCTGCAAACGTTTGAGAAGGGGTAATCAAAATCGAACTTGCCATCTCATCATGTTCCGCCTGAGAAAGCAAATCAATTGCAATATGTTCAGGATTTGCCGAATCATCTGCCAAGACTCCGATTTCACTGGGACCTGCGATCATATCAATGTTTACTTCCCCAAACACCATTTTTTTGGCCGTAGCAACAAAAATATTACCCGGCCCTGTAATGACGTCTACTTTGGGAATCGATTGTGTTCCATACGCCATTGCGGCGATTGCACTCGCACCACCCACTTTAAAAACTTCACTTACCCCACATAAATGGCACGCAGCCAAAAGGAGAGAATTGGGTTCATTGTCAGGCGTTGGCGTACAAACAATAATCTGTTCCACTCCCGCAACTTGTGCCGGTATGACATTCATCAGCAAAGAACTGGGATATGCCGCTTTTCCACCAGGAATATAAAGGCCGGCACGATCCACCGGTGTCACTTTTTGCCCCAAAATCGTCCCGTTTGCTTCTGTATCAAACCAGCTTCTTGGAAGCTGTTTTTCATGATAGGCACGGATACGATCGTAGGCCAGATGAAGCGCTGATTTTAAGGCAGGATCAAGCTCATCATACGCTTTTTTCATATCAGCGGTATCAATACGCAACTCTGCACAACTTGCTGGACTCCATCGATCAAATTTTGAGATGTGTGCCAATAAAGCATTATCTTTATCGATACGAATCTCATCGATAATTGTTTTAACAATGATCGAGACGTGCTCCATATCCATCTTTCCACGGTTCAACAACTCATTAAAAACGCCTTCGAAATTGGTATCCGATGTTCGAATGCTTATCATATATCTATCCCTCTTTACTTTTTCTTTGATGTTTTTGCGTACTCTGCAGTGACCGTATCCAATGCTTTAATAAAGTTGGTCGGATCAACAGCTCCCATCATTGGCTCAAACATCGGCTCCCCATTTCCTTTAATAAACCAAGTAGCCGGTGTTCCCCCCACATAAAGTTCACGTGGAAAAACAGGATTTTCATCGACATAAACAAGTGCTGCTATAAAGTTGGCATTAATTTTTTGCACCACTTTTGGATCTTTCAATGAAGTAGATTCCAGCATAACGCAATAGCGGCAATTATGATTCGAAATAATAAACATCATAGGCTTATTAAGTGTCTTGGCTTGTTTGAGTGCCGTTGCATAATCTTTTTCCCATTTGATTTCGCTGCCTAAGAGGGTTGAAAGTGTTATCAGTAGTATCAACAGTGTTTTCATCGTTTTTTAACCTTTTGAATGATTTCTTTTGCTATGGTATCGACTTCTTTATCACTCACGTCGATAACGATATCCGCGACTTTCAAATACTGGGAAAGTCGCTCTGCATACAACGCGCGTGCTTTTTCAATGTCTTTAAACAAAGGACGCTTTTTGAGTTTTTTTGCCGCATCCGGATGGGCCAATATACGCTCGTAAATCGTATCGAAGGGGGCATTTAATAAAACAATGGTTCCCACTTTTTTCAATGCCGGAACTTTAAAAAATCCACCCCCCGTCGAGATGATCGTCCCCTCTACTTTTTTCTTCAGCCAGCGCGCTACTTTACGCTCTAAACTGCGAAAGTATTCTTCACCATCCGTGGCAAATATTTCTTTGATAGAACGGTTTTCAATACTTTCAATGATATCATCCGTATCCAATGCCATCAAGGCGGTATGCTTAACCATTGCCCGTGCAATCGACCCTTTGCCTACACCCATAAATCCAATTAAAACAATATTTTTCATGCCATACCAAAAATTTAAATTATGAATGTTGCAATCATATCAAACATTAACTTAGGAGCCTTAGCTTTTAAATTCATTAATATGTGCTTGCAACGATTGGGCAACCTTTAAAAGCTTTTCCGAATCACTTTCGATGTTTTCAACGCTTTTTTGATTTAACTCCGAAACGTCGTTAATCTGTAATATTTTTTCAATGATCCACTCAATATGTCCTACCATTTCAATGGAATCGCTGTACGATTTTTTGGCGGCAATTACAGAGTTTTTCATCTCTTGGGATGTAGTCGAAATTTTTGCTTCCACTTCAATCGATATCGTCGTCAATCCGCTCATATTGGTCGCATTTTCACTGATCGTATCGCTCACATCATTGATGGACTGAACAATCGTCCCGACACTGACTTCGATTTCAGTTAAACTTTTTTGCGTTCGCTCAGCAAGCTTACGGACCTCGTCCGCGACCACGGCGAACCCTCGTCCATGTTCACCTGCGCGAGCAGCCTCAATGGCCGCATTGAGCGCCAAAAGATTTGTTTGGTCTGCTATATCTTTTATCACCCCAAGAACATTTTTAATCTGTTCCGCATCATGCCTCAATCCTACCAATCGCGAAGACATATCATGTTCGGTTTCAACATACCCTTCTACTTCATTCACAAGGGTATCTAACGAACTTTTTGCACTGACGAGTTCATCATTGGCATTGGAAATATTAAACTGTGTCTGCTGCGAAATGGCCATGGCTGATGCAAGAATTTCTTTGATCGAATGGCTTTTTTGAGTGGTCGCTTCGACAATAGAACGCTCATTTTCTACACCAATGAGGATATTTTGGGTTGCATTCGTGATGGTTGAAGCAATCAGGCTATTTTGTTTTCCCAACGATTTGACCTCGTTCACTGTCTCTTGAATCATGGATACAAAATTATTGACCGCACCGGCTGCTTGTGAAAACTCGTCTTTGTTTCGAACATCAAGACGCTTTGTTAAATCTTTATCCCCGCTTACCAATTCGGCGATGCGCGTTCGCAACTCGTTTAAAGGAGCCAACACCTCTCGACGAAAAAAGAGATTTAAAATAATTACAAAAACTAAAACAACTGTTCCAAGGGCAATCAATAAAATATTTTTCGTTTTACTGATCATTTCTTCATTTTTTTCCAATGAAATTACCAAGTCCATTACACCAAGAATATCGCCTGAATGGACATTGGTGTGACATGCAAGACATTTCTCTTTGGCTACAAGAGGCTGCAGCAAACGAATCGTATGTCCATGCTCGTCATTTTCAATGACTTCGGATTGTTTGGTATCAAATACTTTTTTAATCAGCAAATCATCACTGGAGGAGCCTTGAACGCCAAATAATTCATTGACCGCAGCAGAGCGTTCAATTTTAATCTCCGAAATACCTTCGATCTCTTTGGCTTGCTCAATGCTCTCTGCTACAATTTTAGGATCACCCGCCAACATGCTTTGGGTCAATGTTTGAAAAATCGATTGACTTAACATATCCAAAGAACGTTTTGCCGTTGCATTGGAAAAATCGTTAAAAGTAACGCTTAAATAGCCAAAAATCGCTCCCAGACCAACCGCACCGAATATTAATGTAGAAAAAATAACTTTTGATTTGACGGTCCCCAACATTGCATTCACTCCATAAACTTTTATATCTTATTGTACCGTATAATTCTCACCCTCACGGGGATTAATCACAATTCCTTGCAGCGTCTGTATTTTGATCGGCAAATTCATAGGACGGCGCATCGAGACCGGATCAACCATACTAACACTGAAATGGAGATGCGGAGCAGTCGTATAACCAGTATTGCCTGAATAAGCAATCAACTGTCCTTTTTTTACACTGTCCCCTATTTTAACCGCGGCTCCCCCAAATTTGAGATGATAATAATTCCCCAGCGTTCCGTCTATATGGCGAATATTAACGTAATTCATATAGGGACGATATTGAGGCGAATTCCCTCCAAGGTTACTGCTCACATCCACCCCTACAACATCCCCTTCGCGTGCTGCATAAACCGGTGTTCCCACGGGAAGCGAAAAATCAATGGCATACGCGGAGAGCCCCTTATGGGAATATCCGCCGTTATAGCCTTGAGATACTCGAACATTGGCTCCTGCTGCGAATGGAAGTCGATAAAGATACGAATCATCATGTTTTGCAAAGGCTGAACCTTTGACCCATCCGTATGAAGATTGATAGCTCATTTCTAACGAGGCAACCTTAGGAGTTAGTGTCAAAATTTCTTTTTTGCTGCGTCCGGGTAACTCCATGTACAAAGGGAGCGAACGATTAGCTTTAACATTGTCTATTTTTTCTAAATCCAATGACAGTGTCACCAGATAGGGATTTAAGTTTTCCGCCTCAAAGACCATTTCCCCTTTACCATTTCGCTCCGCTACCACAATAACACTGTTGCGAGAACCGATTTTAGCGGTTCGTTTGATATTATGGGCTTCAGAGCGTTTCAAAATTTTCAAATGTTCTTCGTATGCCTGCTCTTGTTCAATCGCGAATTGGATACTTTTCGCTTCCAGCATCTGTTCCTTACACAATGTATCCAAACTTTTAATCGGATGACCCGAAAAGTTCTTTTGATAAAAAGCAATCGCTTCTGAACGGACACGAGGCTGATGAAGCGGTTCGAGTTCTATCAAGGCCAAATGCTCAAATTTATCTTTGTCTTTTTTTTCAATCGCCGCCAATAACGATTGTCGATATAGCTGATAGATTGCATCTTGACGTGATGAGAGTGATCGCAACTGCTGAAGATAAAGATTAAGCTTTTCCGCATCTTTTTTAGAATGCTCCCGTAACGATTCACCCAATAACAAAGTGCTCTTCACGTCATTGCAGAAATTTTTAATAATTTTTGGCTCTTGAGCCTCTAAAAATATTTCATTGAGCTGCATCAACCGATGGGCGTTTTCTTCCAGCGGCTGCGCAAGCGAATAAAACGGAAGTGAGTTTTGACTGTTGAGACCACTCATCATCCCTAGCAAAAAAATAACCAATCTTAACACTCTATTTTTGCCTTTTTGATCCATATTTTTGAATTATATACCTCTAATTTTATCACATCTAAAGAGCATATAGGCTCACAACTGCTATAATGGATATTATTTTTATTCTTACTATGAGGTAATCATGTCCAACCGTATTTTAGACTCAATCAAACCCGGTGTCGTATTTGGCAAAGATCTGCAAACTCTTTTTACACTCGCAAAAAAAGAAGGATTTGCTCTTCCGGCCGTTAATGTTGTCGGAACCGACTCCATCAATGCTGTACTAGAAGCTGCGAAGCTCGTAAATTCGCCGGTCGTTATCCAATTTTCCAATGGAGGAGCCAGCTATTATGCCGGCAAAGGTCTCAGCAATGAAAACGAAAAGGCAGCTATTGTGGGGGCTATCAGCGGTGCCATTCATGTCCATATGATGGCGGAAGCCTACGGAATTCCCGTTGTGTTGCACACAGACCATGCCGGACGTGAACTTTTACCGTGGATTGATGCCCTTTTGGATGAGGGAGAAAAATACTTTCAAACGCACGGAAAGCCTCTCTTTAGTTCCCACATGCTGGATCTTTCCGAAGAGAGTCTCGAAGAAAACGTTGCTACGTGCGTTCGCTATTTGGAACGTATGGCTAAAATCGGAATGACACTTGAAATCGAACTGGGTGTCACAGGCGGGGAAGAAGACGGCGTTGATAACACCAATATCGATAACTCACTTCTGTATACTCAGCCTGAAGATGTCGCATACGCTTACGAAAAGCTTATGGCTGTGAGCGAGAATTTCACCATTGCCGCCTCTTTTGGAAATGTCCATGGTGTCTATAAGCCTGGGAATGTTGTTCTGACTCCAATTATCTTAGACAATTCTCAACGCTACATCCAAGAAAAATTCAACACCGCTCCCAAGCCGGTAAATTTTGTCTTTCACGGCGGATCTGGTTCCAGTCTCGAGGAGATTCGCGAAGCGATCAGCTATGGGGTGATCAAAATGAATATCGATACCGATACCCAATGGGCAACATGGGAAGGGGTTAAAGATTATTATGAGAAGTACAAAGATTATTTACAAGGACAAATCGGAAATCCAGAAGGGGAAGATAAACCGAATAAAAAATATTATGACCCGCGTAAATGGTTACGTGATGGACAAAAAACGTTAGTCGAGCGTGTCAAAATAGCGTTTAATGATTTGAATGCGATAGATAGAAATTAAATAGTGTCGTCATTCCGTGCACCGACACGGAATCCATAATTAAGTCTGTCTACGTGTATGCATTCCCACTCGGAGAGTGGAAACGAGGGACATTTAAGCCACTTTTTTATCCGATATTTCCAGCATACTCTCGATATTGAGATGGTAATCGAGCTCTTCCCACTCGATACCTGTATTCATACAAATCAATTTATGGTTTTTGAGCTGAGTGATCGTCGCCGATTTGAGGGGTTTATACCATTCAATCGGCGTAGAGATGATTCTCTCATCTTCAAGTTTTACATGGAGGTACGCTTCGTCGAAGTGAACTTCTTTGCCTTTAATTAAACCACTCATCCCATCTCCTTTCAAACTCGTTTTGATGTTTTGCAATAATCTCAAGAGCCGATTTTAAATCTTTTGGTTTCAGATAATTTTGTACCACAATCAAATTTGCCAACTCGATTTTAGCAAACCCTTCGTTTTTCATTACGTGGATATGTTTCGGCTCATGTTCGTTGGCATAAAAGAAAAATTTAAAACCGTCTTGATTGAGCAATGTTGGCAATGTTAAATCCTCTTTTGATTGGCAAAAGTATAACACAGATAAATAAGATAATGTTAACACTAATTCTTATGTGCATTTTTGCATCTCTGTTGCATTAGCTTCAGTGCCGAGGGGTTTATGCCCCTTGGTCCCCATAAACCTTTAAAATTCAATCTTTACTTTTCAGAGGTACCGGCGTTTTTATCATATTCTATGCAGACAATTGTATGCATTCCCACTCGGAGAGTGGGAACGAGGGATCGTTTCATTAAGTTCCATTTGCTATCCTTTTATTGTTTTCTGTATTTGCTGAGTTTTTCGTAAAGATTCATTTTTCTGTATTCTCCTGTTTTAAGAGAAGTAAAAATGCCTCGTTCAAACAAATTTGTACCTTTACCACAAAACCTATCATTAGAATTGATATATTTTTCGCCTGTTGCATCTGGTAGCAATCTTGCCGAATAAAGTTGCATAACATCACGGTTATACGCAATCACCTCTTTGGTACGATTGTCCATGATTTTTACCTCGTCGCTATAGAGAACTGTGCGTGCTAGATCGGAGAGGTGAACTTCATCGGTTTTTACGGTGTAATTCAATTGGGGCATTTTTTCTTTTGTTGTTTCGGTGATGATGAGATCGAGTTTAGATCGGTCGGATTCGATTTGTTTGGTGAGGGATTCTTGTTTTCGAAATGCATCACCAGATTTTGTTGTAATCTCTTTCCATTCATCCGTATATTCTTCACGAATTTTTCGGCTACTTTTATCGTACATTTTGCTAAACGCATTATTTTTAATAATGGTTTTTTCTTGCCAATCTTTCTTAGCCACCTCACCTGCCTGGAACAAATTGATATAGCTCTGCGGAACATTGGCATAGCTATAAACTTTCACTTTCCCATCAGGAGTATTGAGTGCCATCGTTTGCAGATGTACCCCATCAAGATAGTTAACAACCATGAGCTTGCTATCCGCTTCATCAAATCCCGGATAGATATTATCCTCCCAATAAATACTAATCGGTTCTTCGACCGTGTGTTTTATGTACGTCTTTGGGTTTGGCTCTTGGGCGCAGTAGTACGCTCCGAGAGTATTGGAGAGGATGACGTCGGAGGCGTAGAGAGTCATTCCGACTGTTAGGGCTAAAAATAGAGTGAGAAGTGATTTTTTCATTGAGACTCCTTTGTTAGATTTTGGATCATTTTTCATTGTTCTACTCCTATGGATAGATTTTTCATCTCACACTCAACCCTTCATCCAAATACTTGATCATCGGATAGATAAAGAATTCGATCACTCTGCGTTTGCCAACCTTTAGCTCCGCCGTAACGCTCATCCCCGGATGGATGGAGAGGATTTTCCCCTCTCCCGTGAGTGTCGTGTCACTTGGGGTGATGGCTATCTCATAGACGGGACCTAGTTTCTCATCCTCGATGGCATCATCGGCGATGTGTTTGACGGTACCGTGGATGAGTCCGTATTTTTGAAAATCAAACGTATCGATCTTGACGGCGGCTTCCATCTCTTTTGTCACAAATCCGATGTCTTGGTTTTGTACGGTGGCTTTGATGATGAGGGGGACACCTTTAGGGATTAGGGTGAGTTCGGACAAGAGACGGTTTCGGTATTTTTGGATGATGAGACGGAGTTGTTGGGTGAGTTCGTTTAGTTTGATAGAAATAACTTTCATTCATCAACCTCATTTAATAATGAGTCAATTATAACAAAAAAAGTTTCTTAATCATCTCGCTCACACTTTTCTGAGTTGGAGAGGATTGTGTTATATGCATTCCCACTCGGAGAGTGGGAATGAGGGAAAATAAAAAGGATATGGATTCCGTGTCGGAGCACGGAATGACGATGGTATAGTCGTTAATCGAATATAATATTATTTAGCGTAAGTAATTTTTGCTTTTGCTTTAAGTCCAGCCATCTTTTTCTCCATGGTTGCTTTAAACTTCTCCATCTTCAATCGTTGCTCAATGAAATTTTTCACTTCTTCAAAGCCCATTTTTTTGGCAGGCATTTTATCTTCGAGATAGATGACATGAAAACCAAATTGGCTTTGAACCGGCTCTGCAGAGATCGCCCCCTCTTTCATCGCAAAAACTGCGTCATTAAAAGAGGGAACCATTTGTCCACGAGGAAAATAACCCAAATCTCCCCCTTTGGCAGCACTGGGCCCGGTTGATTTTGATTTGGCTTGAGCGATAAATTCTGTTTTGAGTTTATCACCGCTTAGCGCTTTCATACTTTTAATGACCGCTTCCGCTTCATCGGACGTTTTCATTAAAATATGACGAGCATGGACTTTTTCTTTATCTACAAACTCATCCGGATTGGTATCATAATAAGCTTTTACCTCTTTGGCATCCACTTTGATTGCATCAAACTGTTGTTGCTCCCAAACTTTTGCCGCAAGCTGCATTTTCATACGCTCAGCTAATTTTTGATATTCAACTTTATACTCTTTGGATTCTAGTATCCCTGTTCTTTGAGCATCATCGTAAACCAATTGCTGAGCGACCATCCCCTCTATAATGCGCTGACGAAGTTCATTTTGTTTGTCCGCCGGAAGAGAATCAAAACGCCCTTGTGTCCCTTCCATCAGAACACGATTAACTTCATCCGACGTAATAGTGTCACCATTAACGGTTGCCAAAACTGCAGCATTAGCAAATGTTGCGCTCACTAAAATTCCAAGTGCCCAAACTGTAAACTCTCGTCTCATTATGTTCCTTATCTGATTTCGATTGGTCGAATTATAATATAATTAAAAGAATATCGCATATAAATTAATCAATGTTAAATAGTCGCTGTTTTTCGCTTCAAAGCGGCCATCGCCAAATAGCGATCAATCGTTTCCAATAAAAAGGTTTTGTCGATTGGTTTAGCCAAATGTGCATCCAATCCTGCCCGAATAATTCGCTCTCGATCTCCCAACAAAGCATGTGCTGTCAAAGCAATCACAGGAACAAAACCACGCCCGTCGCGCTTATCAATCTCTTTAATCAGTCTGTTGGCTGTCAATCCATCCATAACCGGCATATCAATATCCATCAGTACCAGATCAAAAGATTCTTTTAAATACACATCCACTGCTTTTTGACCATTTTCGACTAAGGTGACACGGAAACCATGGTGTTTCAATATTGTCTCAAGCAGTCGAAGATTGATAGGATTGTCCTCTGCCACCAAAATCTTCGCATTAACAACCCCTTCTTGAAGTTGTGTTTCTTTCACTTCTTCAAAAATATCCTCATCAATAGAGACTGTTTTTTCAAGGATGGAAAATATTTTGTGTACACTCGTTGGCAATAATGGTGGTGTGATGACCGCTTCAATGATGGTAGATAAAAAATGGGCTCGCTCTTTCTCTTTCACATTCAAAACAGCAACAATTTGCAAATGAGGATACAACGCTTTGAGTGACTCCACTTGAGATAAAGAAAGATGAGGAATATCAAGTACAACAACATCGCATTGAGGTAATTGTGAATTTACAAGAGAGGATATCTTGAGCTTATCCAGGGCAAAAAGACTAAAATATTTTTCCAATAAAGCACACTCGGTCGAATAAGGCTCATGGGTATAAAGAGCAACTTTTTTTCCTTCAATAGAGTGCAATCTCTTTTCATTACTGACAGAATGGGAAAGTCTAAACGAGAAACGGGACCCTCTCCCCACTTCAGATGCCAGCAGTAAATGCGAGTCCATCATATTGATGTATTTGTGACTCAAGGAAAGACCTACCCCTATCCCATCTTGCCCATGCGGCTGATTTTCCAATGCAGATGAAAATGGTCGAAGAAGTGTTTTCATCCGATTTTCATCAATGCCAACCCCGGTATCGCTAATGGCATATTCGACCTCTAACACATCCAAATCGTCTTTTACTATTAAGATTTCAAGAAGGACCTGTCCCAGTGCCGGAGTAAATTTAATCGCATTTTGAACCAAATTGCGCAAAATAGCAGTAATCTTCTCTGGGTCCCCTATGATTCCTAATGGAAGTCTGGGATCAATCAAAACGCTCCACTGAATTTCCTTTAACTCAATAAATTCTTCAAATTGTATTGAAAAACTTTCAAATACCTCAAATGGGTTAAATTCGCGTAAAACCGGAGCAATACCACCGCTTTCTACTTGCATTAATTCCAATAGGTTTTCAATATTGCGCATCATTGAGTGGGCACTTTTGCCTGCCAAATCAACGTATTCCTGCTGCCAAGAACTCAAAGGACTCGAATAAAGCAAATCAACAAATCCGATAATCGCATTCATCGGTGTTCGAAACTCATGGGAAATACTCATTAAAAGTTTCTTTTTAAATGCATTAAAGTAATTTTCAGCAGCACGAGCACGCTCAAGGGCAGAGGTATCTTTGAACTCTATCGCCAGAATAGATTCATCTCCAAGTGATATTTTTTCCACTAAAATAGAAATATCATAGGTTGTATGGGTAAGAATGATTTTGCCGTAATATGTGCCAGAGTTGGTCAAGAAAGAAGAGGACTCTGCCTCCTCTAGCTGCAGCCATTGCTCCATATTTGGAATTTCATCTATACTGCTCACACCAAAAAAGGTCAAAAATATGGAATTGACTCCAATCATCTCCCCCTCAAGATTGGTATACGCAAAAGGGTCACTATGAGTTTTGGAGCACGAGGTCAGAATTTCGACAAATGGCGAAAGCGAAGCATTTAATAATTTTGTGTAGACCATCAGTGAACCCGCCTTACTTCACACCGTGTAAATATTTTTGAAGAATGTATTCGAGTTTTTCTCTCGTTAGTGGCTTGGAAAGATAATCATCAAGCCCTTTTTCGAGGATATACTCTCGATCCCCTTCCATGGCCAACGCTGTCAACGCGATAATAGGCATTTTACCCATACGACTTCGCCCCTCTTGCGCTTTAATCTCTTGGGTTGCAAGAATACCATCTTTGACCGGCATATCGATATCCATAAAAACAATATCAAATTGTTGGTTTCGGCACACTTCTACTGCTTCATTTCCATCGGAAGCGCATACGACATTGAGACCATATTCTTTGAGCAACAGACGGATCAAGCGCTGATTAATAAGATTATCCTCAACTACCAACGCATTAATCCCTTTTTGCAGTTGAGTTAATATCGGTTCAACCGGTGCAGACAATCGCAGCACCTCAATCAGATGAGACAACAGTGTTGTTGGCAGCAGCGGCTTGTACAAAGCAGTATCAATAACATGCAACGTACGGGCCAATAATTTTTCGTGTTCTTCTAACAAAAGAATCGTCTTGCAGTTTCGTTTGAAGGATGAGAGCTGTAAAATCCAATCGCTTTTATCTTGAGAGGCAATAAAATAGACCAAATCGGTATTATCAAAAATCGTCTCATCAATCAAATGCGTTTTGGTAACACTCAATCCAAAACTGCGAAGATAGTTAGTCAAATGATTCGCATCATCAAGCCTTTTTTCATCTAACAATACTACTTTTGCCGTGTTGGCATTAATCATACGCATCGCCTGATCCGACGAACCATCCAGCGTCAATGCAAAGCTAAAAGAGGATCCGCGCCCCTCTTCGCTGGAAATTTTTAGCTCGCCGCCCATAAGATTAACCAGTCCATGAGATAAACTCAATCCAACACCAAGGCGATTATCTGCATGATCCCCGGAGATAAAAGGACGCGTGATCAGTCCAAGATCCCCTTTGCTGATCCCTTTTCCGGTATCTTTTATACTAAATCCTATGTTGCTGCTGCCGATGGTATTACGCTTAAGAAGTTTAATCTCTATTGTAATCCTCCCCAGAGGAGCGGTAAATTTGATCGCATTATTGACCAAATTGCTTAGCGCCTGTTTTATTTTACGAATATCTCCGATCAAATGGGTCGGGAGTTTTGGATCAATAAAGATAAGAACACTAATCCCCTTATCTGCTCCCAAAGAAGCCCAGCCCCGAGCAAACTCTTCCAACTCGGTAATAATGTTAAAATCCGTCTTACTGATGGTTAAACGCCCCGTTTGCATCTGTGCCAAATCGAGTAAATTTTCAATATTGGACATTAAGTTTCGCGCAGACCCCTGAACGGAATGGATGTATTCCAATTGAGTATCATTGGGAGAAGTTTTAGACAAAAGCTCAATAAAACCTAAAATACCATTCATCGGCGTACGAAATTCATGACCGATATTGGCTAAAAATTTCGTTTTTTGTGCTTCCACTTCCACGACTTCTTTTTTGAGTTCAACCATATTGGTTTTATCTTCAAGTCTCAGTAAATACAAATCACGAGAACCATGCTTTAAAAGAATGGAAGTTGCAGACATAGCATGACGCTTTCCCTTGGTATCCACAATCCCAAGTCCGTAACCATTAGGACAGTGTGTACGGATGTAATCCAGCCAACTTTTATCATATTCAGTAAAAACTTCTTCGTCCTCATCACTAAATAACTCGCGAATACTTCCATATTTGGTTCGCAGTTCCTCAATCGACTTTACTTGAACCAAATTAAAAAAGACCTTATTGGCACCGATCCATCCGCCATCTTTGGTAAAAAATAAAATGGCACA
>JBBQNL010000019.1:0-27186 GCA_038329855.1 Campylobacterales bacterium | reverse complement strand
CCTTGCGTGACGGGCGCGACGATGAGTATGTCTGTTGCGCGCTATTGCATGATATTGGCGACACGCTGGGCTCGTTTAATCATCCCGATATCGCCGCGGCGATTTTGAAGCCCTTTGTCAGCGATGAAAACTTATGGATGGCCCCATCATCTCTCCGGGCGACATAAATTTTTCAATGGGTTTATTTCCATACGCCATAAAAATCTTTTGGGCATCGTACTCATAATGAGACCCTAAACACAGGGCATCACCCACCAGTGCACCGAAAAATGCACCTTTGATTCTGTCTTCTTTTGTAATAAATTCCATACTATTAACCTACTTTTTATGCGAGTTTATCCGATTTACCTATTGAATCCAAATCACTTTATTGCTTTTTTACTTTTTTTCAGCTATACTTCAGATATTGAAAGATGATTTAGAGTTTCATCTTTGGCTCGCTCTCTATTGAAGACCTTTTGTTAACAGTACGGCCCGCTCTAAGAATACTCCACTTTATATTTTCGACCACCGCGGCAACGGGGTGTATTTTTAACAAAAAGGTCTACTATGGCAGATGTAATCAACGGAACAGTAAAATGGTTCAATGGCGAAAAAGGTTTTGGATTTATCCAACAAGATAACGGAGACAAAGATTTGTTTGTTCACTTTCGTCAAATTAACCGTACTGGTTATGGTCGTGTTTCACTTGAAGAAGGTCAAAAAGTATCTTATACTGTTGGCCAAGGCGACAAAGGTCCACAAGCAGAAAACGTTACACCACTGTAATTTCTTCTATTCTGAGCAGGTTTATCCTGCTCATTTTCTCCCACACGTTTATTTACAATCGTTTCATTCGTCGATCTACCACAAACTATTCATCCACTTTTTACCCATTAACCAACCCTATTCGATTTAGAAGGATCACCCAATGGAAAACAGAGAAGCCGTATTAGACGCTCTTTCAAGAGGAAAAAAACTCACCAGTACCGTTACCGGTCTCCAATACATCTATATCGATGGAAAGCTTCATGCCAGACACGGTGAAAAAAATGACTGGAATCAAAGTGAACTTTGTTTTGAAAACCCTCCTTCATGGCTCAATCTAAGAGATTAAAAAGAGGCTTTATGTCTCTCCATCATAACGTTTACTATTCTCCACACCATTATACCGATGACAATCCCGACACTATCCGCCACAATATCAAGCAGTGAAAAGAATCTCCCAGGGATAAAGTACTGCATTATTTCGATTTGAAATCCCATCAAAACCAACAATCCGAACTTTTTGATTGCCGTGAGTTGAGAATATGCCAAACCCAACAAAATAGTGAGGACAAAAAAAGCCATAAAATGGTTTTGCTTGTCCCAAAAACCTTCAATCATCTCGATATGTTGAGGTGTAAGGGCAAGATATTCGATCACCCAAAATGTTATAAAAAAAGCCATTTTAAAAAGTATAATTTTCATCGATGTGATTATACCTTATCTGCATAATATGCATTAAGAGATACAATTGCATTTATGAAAACACAAATACTTTTTGATAATGACGGAGTTCTCGTCGATACAGAACACTGGTATTATACCGCCAGCGCTGAGATATTAAACTCCAAAGGATTTCACCTGAGCGAAGATCGCTACCGCTGTATTATGATTGCGGGCGAGAGTGCCTTTTTGATCGCAGAAGAAGCAGGAGTACCCATCAGCGAAACTGACCAATGGCGCGTGTTACGCAACAATCTCTATCAACACTATCTCAAAACCGAGGATATCGCTATCCCTGGAGTCCAAGAAGTGTTAGCCGAGCTTTCAGACCGCTACCGCATGGGTATTGTCACCTCTGCACTTCGATGTGATTTTGAACTCATCCATGCCTCACGTGGAATTGTCGAGCATATGGACTTCGTTCTTTGTAGCGGTGACTACCCTAGAGCTAAACCTTACCCAGATCCCTACCTTTTAGGATTAGAGCGTTTAGGAGGAGAGAAACATGAGACGATTATTGTTGAAGACTCACAGAGGGGATTACGTTCTGCAGTAGCAGCCCAGATCGAATGTGTCATAGTCCACAACCGCTTTACACAAAGCCATGATTTTAGCGAAGCAACTCATCGAATACAAACACTGAACGAATTAGCAACTCTACTAAACTAAAGGAATATCATGGACGGCAAAGAGCGTAAAAACATCATATCAGGCAAACGAGTGAGTATCGTCCTCAAAGAAGATCAGTCGACGGGGAGGCTGACTGAGGGGATTGTTCGTGATATCCTCACAAAATCACCAAATCATCCGCACGGGATCAAAGTGCGCCTGATGAGCGGGGAAGTGGGGCGGGTCAAAGAGGTGTTTTGAACTATAATTTTTGAGGTGGATATAAAATAAATGAAAAAGTAGAATATTTATAGATCAATCCACTTGAAACTTTCCAAGCACATACTTCGTTTTTTAGTTTAATAGGCAATCCGAATGCATCTTCTAATACTGCTTGCAATCTATTTTTGTTTTCAGCATCAAAATCAGTATAAAATGATATATGTGTTATTTCTTTTTTTGGCGATTCATCATTGTAATAATATACTACCTTTTTAAAAACTGAATGACTATTTTTAAGTATCCAATAGCCGTCTTTTTTTTCTAAATCTTTTTCTCCATATATTGGAACCAAATTGTCTATTGAATCACCAATTCTTAACTTTCCAAGACCAACAGGATAAGGGTTATCTTGAGTGAATAAATTAGCATTTTGAGCTATCGTCAATTGGCTTTCAACTTGTTGCAATTTTTTATTAAGTTCACCAATTTTTACTTTATCTTCTTCAATTTGCTTTTCATAACTAGGTATTTTATCTACCTCATTTTGTAATTTTACTGTCATTATTGGTAATATAATTTGATGATAAAAGCCTAAACTTCCTGCAACTGTAAGAGCCATAATAACGATGGGATGATTCTTAAAATCAATTTTGTTTTCATTTCCACTCATTATCACCCCATTTATAAATTTATTTTATTATGCCAATATAGAATTAAATTGTACTATATCAACTGTTTTTCCCTTACTATTTCTCTTCACATACTCCACAATCATTCCATGAAACCGCGCAAACGTTTGTTGTAGTGTTTCCTCATCACAATACTCACGTATTCCACGCTCGCACCACTCCTGAAGCTCATCATAACCCTCAAACTCATATCCAAAAGCTCTGAGAAGACGTGCGGTATAGCTATCCACCACCATCACATCACGTAAACACGCATAACAGAGGATCGAATCTGCGGTCTCTGGACCGATCCCTTTTTGACGTAAAAGCCACTCTCGATCAACGTCTAAAGAGAATACTTCAAACGAACCGAAACTCTCTCCTATCGCATTGCACAGCATGATGATGTTTTTGGCTTTTGCTTTGATAAGTCCGCTGGGGCGTATCAGTTCCATGAGGGTTTCGGGATCGATTTGTCCCAATTCCTCTAAAGAGAGAACTCCCGCTCGGGAGAGGTTATCCAACGATAGAACGACTCTGCTCCATTGGGTATTTTGGGTAAGAATAGCGCCTATGACGACTTCAAACGTGCCGTGCTGTGGCCACCATAGCGGCTGTGAATTTTCGAGTAAATTGAGATGTTTGAGAGCACTAAAAAGTTCCCATGAATCGGAAAGCTCCATTACGATTCGATCCACGCATCGGTTCGGACAACTCTTCCATCATCGAAGATTTTGAGTTTAAATGCTTCGGTGCATTTCCCCTCTTCGAGTGTCATGATGGCAATTTGGAGAATTTTTTTGCATTTTTCGGGAACTTCAAAACGTCCCGACATCCCAGTGATAAACCGTTCCAATGGCACTTTAGAATCCATCCCGATGACGTTATCACGACATCCGCTTAGACCCATATCGGTGAGATACGCGGTCCCTTTGGAGATTTGAAAATCATCACTCCCCACATGGGTATGGGTTCCGATGATACCGCTCACTTCTCCTTGGAGTAACATCATCATAGCGCGCTTCTCACTGCTGGCTTCCGCGTGAAAATCGAGAAAGATATGTCCAATCCCCTGCTCTTTGAGCTGGGCTACCGTATCGCGGGCACATCGAAAAGCATTATCAACATACGGCATCCCGTAATGCCCCATGATATTGAGAACAGCCAATGCTTCACCTGCCACCTCAAAAATACGGTATCCGCGCCCAGGTACACCCTCCGGATAATTATGGGGTCGAAGAAGCGGTAGGGATTCAAGCAAAGGAAGGATGTCTTTTTTATCCCACGTATGATTTCCACCCGTCATGACATCGATACCCGAATCAAAGAGCTCTTGCGCATTTTTCAATGTCAAACCAAAACCGTGTGAAGCATTTTCATAGTTGGCAATGACAAAATCAATTCTGTATTCCGCTCGAAGTTTTTTCAAATGCTCTTTAATCATTACTCGGCCGGGACGTCCGACGACATCCCCTATAAATGCTATTTTCACTATTAATACCCTATTATTTCAATTCTGAAAGTGTATCAAAACAATGCTTTTGTATAATATCATATGTTAAAGTACATCAACGGTTATAATCCAACCATTCAAGCTCAAATCCAGTCACTGATTCACCAAAATACCCTTGGGGCACATTTACTTGCCAAATACCCCGATACCCATCCCTATACGACGGATAAAAGTCTCTACGACTACGTTATAGATTTAAAGAACAGTTATTTGCGAAACGCATCCCCCATCGCTAAGGTTCTTTACGATACCAAAATTCGTGATCTTCAATCGGCATTGGGAACGCACACCTTTGTCTCAAGAGTACAAGGGGGCAAGCTAAAGGCTAAAAATGAGATTCGGATTTCGCATCTTTTCAAAAAAGTCCCGGAGCCTTTTTTGCGGATGATTGTTATCCATGAACTGGCTCACCTCAAAGAAAAAGAACATAATAAAGCGTTTTATAAACTCTGTACCCACATCGAGCCATCGTATCATCAGCTTGAATTTGATGTACGGCTTTATTTGACACAAGTTGATCATTTTGGGGCACTGTATTAACGAAAAATATCCCGTTTATTTTTTCACCAACTCCACCAGCGTCTCATAATGCGGCGTGTGTGCAAACATATCAAAAAGCTGAACCCTTTGCAGACGATATCCTGAGAGATTCACCAAATCGCGAGCCAAGCTTGTCGCATTACAACTCGAATAAATAATCCTCTCAGGAGCGCTTCGCTCAAGCCATTTGCAGATCTGTTCACCCAATCCCCTTCGCGGAGGGTTGACAATAACCACATCGGGTTTATCTCCCGATACAGCTGTAAAACTTGCCGTATCCATTGCCTCAAAACGGAGATTGTCAAATCCGATCACAGAGGCTGAATCTTTAGCGCATTCAATCGCTTCGCTCTCTATCTCGATACCGATAATCTCACGATCCGGTGCGGTACAATGAAGGGCAAATCCGCCAACCCCGCAAAAAAGGTCCCAAACGACCTTTGGCTTTGTAACATTGACCCACTCCGAAGCGGTTTTGTACAGCTTCGCCGCCACATCGGTATTGGTCTGAAAAAAACTTTTAGGTCGTATAAAAAGAGGAATACCGTTAAGCCGTTCCTCCAAACGATTTTGTACCGTCAGAAATATCTCTTCCTCACCTTCTAAAATCGCCATGTGAACGCTTTGGATATTAGCCGTAATAACTTTAAGTTCCGGAGAAAGCGCAGTCAAATCTGCAAGTGCGCTTTGAAGCCGACCGATGATCCCGTGAGAGCGTAACACAAAGCGAAGCATCATCGTATTATTATACGCACTTCGTGTAAGCAAGACATACTTTAACTCCCCTTTTTTCTTGTGAATATCGTACGCTTTAATTCCCAAATCACGAAGCCATTGTTGCGTATTTTCCAAAACTTTTTGCATTGAGACATCATAAAGGGGACATTGGATCAAGCTCGCCTCTTGGGATAATCCCAAAACAATCCCCTCAGGACTTGGAATGGCGACCATCTTCGCTTTATTACGAAATCCTTTGAGAGGACTGGAAGAGGGTTTAAGCCATTCCTGCGGTTCAAAGGGATCAAGCAGTGCATGCAAAAGTTCACCCTTTTGCTTCAACTGTTCCGCATAAAAAAAATCAATCCATGAGCACGAACGGCACACATCAGCATCATAAAATGAACAAAAACTCATTAAAGGACCTTCGGTTTCGCGGTACGCAAATAATGTAGTACCGTTGCAATCAGATCATCATCGTCTTTACTTTTGCTTTGCAAACTCTCTTTGGAGCCGTTTAGATATTCGATACCGATATTTTGGTTGTAGTTGCTCACGGTTTTGATTTTTTTCTCGATGCACAGCACTTTCATCACCATAATCTCAAAAAATTGTTTCGTAGGGATGTCGGGCTTGCCGAAACGATCCTCAACCTCTTCTAAGATTTCATAAATTTCACTGGGTGCTTCGCAATGACTGAGCCGTCGATACAGCTCAAGACGTAGACGGTCTTCGCGAACCACTTCATCACTGATAAAGGCACTTACGGTGAGCTTGATGTCCACTTTGGCCTTGACCGCAGTCGTTTGATTGGTGAGGATTTTGATCGCATCTTCTAGCATTCGTAGATAGAGAGAATAGCCAATATTTTTGATATGACCGCTTTGGGCATCACCGACGAGATTTCCACCGCCGCGTATTTCGAGGTCATGGTGCGCCAGCATCGATCCGCTTCCGAGGAATGAATTGGATTCAAGGGCAACAAGACGTTTTTTCGCCTCTTCGGTCAGATGATCTTTATCCTCGACGATAAAGTAGGCATACCCTTCGATATGGCCTCGTCCGACACGTCCTCGCAACTGATGCAAATCGGCCATTCCGAAACGGTCAGCGCCATCGATTATCATGGTATTGACTGTGGGCATGTGAATCCCCGATTCGATAATCGAGGTGGCAAGGAGCACATCGTACTCCCGATTGGCAAATTTTGCGAGTTCCTCTTCGGTTTTTGCGGCGCTGATTTGTGAATGAAGGATCAAAATACGCAAATCGGGCAAAATCGCTTTGAGCTCTCCCGATTTGATGATCATCGAATCAATCGAATTATGAACATAGAACAGCTGACCGCCACGACGAAGTTCTCGCAAGATGACCTCTTTGATGAGTTTCTCATCGTAGTTTTTCACAAAAGTTCGCACCCCAAGCCGTTCACTTGGAGGAGTTAATAACTCACTCATAGTTTTTATCGAACTCATCGCCTGATTCAAGCTTCGAGGAATGGGAGTCGCACTCATCGAGAGCAAATGGACATTATCATAGAGTGATTTGAGCTTCTCTTTTTGTTTCACCCCAAATTTGTGTTCTTCATCGATAATAACGAGTCCCAGCTTGGCACAACTCACCCCAAACAATGCATGCGTCCCCACTACACAGTCAAGCTCACCGGCAGAAAGGGCCTTAAGGGTTGCTGTTTTTTCTTTGGCACTCACAAAACGGTCTAATTTTGCTACACGCAAACCAAACACCCCCAACCGCTCTTGAAGCGATTTAAAATGCTGAGAACTCAGTAGCGTCGTGGGAACAACAAGAAGGGATTGATACCCTCCGCGAGCCGCTGCAAAAATAGCGTTCATCGCCACTTCCGTCTTCCCAAAACCGACGTCACCGCTAAGCAGTCTGTCCATAATATGACCCGATGCCAAATCGCTCACGATGGACTTTATTGCACTGGCTTGATCAAGGGTATAATCAAATCCTGCCGCCGCTTGAAACCGCTTTAACTCACCCTCATCGACGTGCATGACAGAGGCTTTGATAAGGGCACGGCTTGCTGCAATCCCGACAATTTCCGATGCTATCTCAAACAGCCGTGCTTTGACGGACTCTTTGAGCTTTCCAAAGCTCCCTTTACCCAGTCTGTCCAAGGCAGGAAGTGACCCGGCCGCAATGTAGCGATCTATCGTATCAAGATTTTCAACGGGCAAGAGGAGTTTGTCGTCACCCATGTATTTGATCACAACAAGATCTTTGATTCCCCCGAGAATTTCAGCCTGCTCTATCCCCTCAAAAATCCCCACCCCGTACTCTTCGTGAACGACATAATCACCCACTTTGAGATCATCAAGCAAAATAGATGTTTTACGACGGCGACGTTTTTTCTCATGGCGGTTGAGCGAAATAATGACTTCATCGGGACCGATAAGACCCAACACAATCCCCAATTTTTTGATATTCAGCCCTTGAAGGTCAAAAATACCGGCAGCTTTGAGCTGTGTATCACTTGCAGCTATAAGGGTAAACTTTTTGTTTTTATGGACACTTCGTAGCGTTTGAAAATCAGGGGCAATCAATGATTTATAGTGTACCGCCTCGGGGAGGATTGGCGTTTCCAAATGTGAGCGCGGTATCATTGGAAAATCCAAACCGTATGACTCATCCAGTACACTTTTCATCTCATGCAAGCGCATCAAAGATTTGCCAATCGTAAAATCAACCCCTTCTTCGCCCAAAACCCAAAACCCCAAAGAAGCCATATCTTTAACAAAACTGTCACTTTGGGCATTGGCAATTGCTTTGTCAAACTGCATACTTTGAGCTTCATCCAACGAAAAGAAAGCACTGACTACTTCGATCGAAGCCAATTCCTCTTTATCGGTTCGCTGCGTCTCCACATCAAACATTTTGATCTCTTCCACTTCATCATCAAAAAGGCTTATGCGATAAGGATTTTCTGTATTGGGGATAAAAATATCGAGAATATCGCCGCGATGCGATACTTCCCCCTCCATCTCTACCATATCGACAAATGTATATCCCCAACGAAGAAGCATCTCTTTAGTAGCTTTAAGATCAATGTGTGACGCAAATTCAATTGTCATACTTTGGAGCAGTGAAGGATTAGGAAACGGATAGAGCAATGTTTTTAGAGGAGCAATGATCAACGGTTTTTTCGTCGCACTGTAATACGACCGCAATGCCGCGAACAATGCAAATAACTCCTCACTAAAGGGGCGTAAATCGTCCATATAAGACGCTCTAAAATCAGGAAAAACAATGGTTTCTACCTCTAAAAAAGTGGCAACATCGGCAAGTTCCCCTGCTTCTTTGGCATCTTCACATACGATGATATCGCATCGTTTTTTGGGATTATTTTTTAGATATTCATAAAATCGTGGCTGTGACATTAGTTGCTATTCATCCTGTTTAAAAAGGCTTCGGCCACACTGAATGAACCGAAAACCAAATATTGTTTTGTCGTTTGTATCTCTTTAAATGAAGTGTATTCCAATTTTAACGCGCTCAATGCGCCTTCCAATAATTCTCGCTCTACGATACGCGCTTCATTTACCTCGATAATTTCAACCCTTTCAATAATGGGGGCTAAAATGGTAAGAATTTCACGATACTCTTTATCCGCATAGGTGTTATAGATGAGGGTTACTTTTTTCCCGGCAAACGCCTCAGAAATTGCACTCGCAGCTAGAGCATTATGCCCAACATCAAGGGTAATATTGTCCCCGATTTTAGTAAGACGTCCAAAAAGTGCCTCTTGATCAAACAACTCAGATTCTGCTGTGAAACCCAAAATCTCAAAGGCTGCCATGGCCAGTTCCAAATTATCGCGTAAATAATCGCTGAGTCCATTTTTTATGGCAAGGTGCAATGCTTTTTCTTTGATTGGCTCACTTGCCATCCCATCAATACACATCAAGGTACAATTTTTTTCGGTTGCGATCTCACGTGCGATGATTTTTGTCTCAATATGAGGCTGGTTACCCATCAACGCAACCGTACTCATACTGCGCAATTTTGTCGAGGCTATCGACTCGATCGTATTTCCCAAAAAAGCACTGTGGTCAAAATCGATGGGGGTAAAAATACTCAAAACTTTATCAAATACGTTCGTCGCATCAAACTCGCCGCCCAATCCTGCCTCCAATACAACATAATCGCATGATTCAAAAATGATCATTGCAAGAAGGGTTGTGTACTCAAAATAACTGAGCGCTTGAGCGATATCGACATCAAGTATTGTTAGTAATTTTTGATGAGCAGCTTCTAGGATCTCATCCTTGACATCAGCCCCGTCCATCCATATTCGCTCGTTAAAATGTACAATATGCGGAGAGGTATAGTGCCCTGTTTTTTGACCGGAACGACTTAATGCGGTGGCTAAAAACCGCCCTGTGCTCCCTTTTCCATTTGTCCCGACAAGATGAATGATTTTTGGGATTGTCAAAGAATACCGAATGCTCTCAAAGGCATTGGGGAGCCGATCGTAATCGATACAATCATAATAAAGGGGTTTAGATACAAGCCAGGTGCTAAGAGTCATGCGGGTTCGACGCGATTACGCCCTTGTTTTTTCGCTTTATATAGCTGTTCATCGGCAGCGACAATCGTCCCTTTAAGTGAAGGATAATCACTGCGCTGGGCAATACCGACACTCACTGTCAATTCGATCCGTTTCTCCTGATACATAAAACGAGCTGTTTCAACATGTTCACGAACTTTATTGGAAAAAGCTTTGGCACCCTCAAGGTCCGTTTCACCTAAAATAACAATAAATTCTTCCCCGCCGTACCGACCGACAATATCATTCGTCCGACCATCTTCTTTTAGGATATGAGCAAATGCACGCAACACCACGTCACCTGCTTCGTGCCCATAGGTATCGTTCACACTTTTAAAATGATCTAAATCAAACATAGCAATGCAATATCTGCGGCCATACCGCTCATAATCGGCCTCTTTAAGAAGCATGAATTCTTCCATCGCTCGCTTATTATATAGCTTAGTCAAAAAATCTTCTCTTGAAGCCTGCGTAGCCTCTGCTAGTTCCGCTTCAAGCGCTGCAATTTTCGTCCCCATTTGAACTACTTTGTCATTATGGGACTTTAAATCTTTACTTAATACGTCTACTTTTTCTTCCAATGAACTTGCAATGGTATACAGACGCTTATGCGCTGTTTTAAAATCACCCGTATGATCCGAACTTAAATTATCCAGATCTTTTTTGATCTCTTTAATCTCCACACTTGAAATATCGCTACGTTCAATCAAGTCGATCAACTGTACCGAAAGTTTCCCCAGCAATTCGTCCAGAGAGCGTATGATTTCATTCACACTTTTTTTATCCAATGCAATGCGCATGGCAATCGCACTCTTAATCTCATCTTCAAACGAATCTTCAACAATGCACTCGGGATTTTCATGTACTTTCGACGCAAGGGCAAAAAGCTCATCGCTCATTTTTGGTGCAATAGAGGGAGAGAGCCCAAGCATTAAGAATGAAGCAATTTTAGCATGATCCCCTGCTACAGATGGTTGCCCCTTGGTATCCAGACCTTCAATGGTTTTTTTCAAATTGAGTTTATCCACAGCTCCCAGCTTCGAAAGCTTCATAATAAACGCATCATCATAAGTCGCTACAAAATTTTCCCATGCTTGCTTGAGCAATTCAATCTGTGTTCTTCCCCCTTGGGTTTCTAAAATAGTAACTGTTTTTTTAGCCAAAGCCGATGCTTCGGGATTATGCAACAGATCAATACTTTTTGCCATCATTTGGGAAAGTGAGCTTAATAGCTCGACCAAAACCGACGCTTCCGTTGGATTCAGTCGCGCCATTTTGGAAATCAAAAATCGGATCAGTTCAGCAGCTGTTTTTACCCGATATTGTTTCACCTCATCCAATGTTTTTTTGTCCAACAAGGGGGCAAAACGATCAATACCGCTGCAATCTTCTATTTGTACTCCCGCTTTTTTAGCTTCGGCACAAAAAACTTGCGCATACGCATCCGGTGTCCATGTTTTACCCTCGATTTTTAACCGCTCTATCGTATTGCGTACAATTTGATTGATGGTCATATTTAACTCCTTGTAAGGTTTTGCTCAACCATTGGTTTCGTCCCCTCAGCTGCCACTCGAGCAACAAAGGAATCGATTGCTTTTTGTGAGCTTTGCCGTATGGCTTCAAAACGGGCCTGATCTGAAATAATCGCATTGGGCTCAATATTGAAATCATACATGCCAGAAACAGCGTACGATTTTTTTGCTTCTTTTGAAGTTCTCTGAATCCCCATCAAAACCGTAGTCCGATAAGTAATCACGTACCCATTAATATCATACCGCAATGGAGAAAAACCTACCGAAGAAATGACAAATTTGAGATGTGTCTGAGAAGCGTTTTTACTCACCAATGCCGTTCGAAACTTCGTAATAATCGCCGTATCCACCGCATCTTTAATGATGACCGTATTTTGCGGATCTTCCATCGAAATAACTACTTCGGTGCTTACACTCTCGCCTACTACATTTTTCGCATAATGACTTGCAGGAGAATAGCCGCATCCTCCAATCAAAAAAGTCAGCATCAGAGAGAGTAAAAACTTCACGATTATCCTTTGATCACTAAGTTGACCAGTTTTCCGGGGATAACAATCGCTTTTACGATCTCTTTTCCCTCCAGCCATTTTTCAACCGATCTTTTGGCGATCTCAATAATATCTTCTTGTGTTTCATTGATTCCTACTTCGATCGTAGCACGATTTTTGCCATTGACCGAAACACCCAAAGCCATGGAATCCACCTCAAAAACTTCGTCTAAAACGACATGGCTTTTCAAGTTTTTACCACTAAACAAAGTATGAGAAAGTTCCCAGCACAGATGTGGAATAATCGGCTCCATTATCGAAGAAAGAATCCAATAGCCTTCCGTCCACACATCCCTATTATTCTGTTCATTAAGGGCATTATGTGCTTCCATCACACCCGCAATCATCGTATTGAATGTATAACGCTCAGCATAAACATCTTGTGCGCGCTTGAGCGCTTCGTAGACTTTTTTACGAGCTTGCTTCTCTTCTTTGGAGAGTGTTGCATGATTGAGTATTGGGATCTTAGTCGTCTGGTTGACATACTGACTGCGATCAGCAAATCGTTTTAAAAAACGAAAGGCCCCTTCCACGGCACTGTCATTCCACTCCAATTCTTGGGTAGGAGGAGCGGCGAATAGGATAAACAGCCGAGCAGTATCCGCTCCGTATTTTTCGATGATTGCATCAGGATCAACGGTATTGCCTTTGGATTTGGACATTTTGGCTCCATCTTTGAGAACCATCCCCTGCGTCAAAAGTTTTTCAAACGGTTCGTCAAACTCAACGTATCCTAAATCCCGAAACACTTTCGTAAAAAATCGTGCATACAGCAAATGCAAGATGGCATGTTCGATTCCGCCAATGTAATGATCGACCCCCATCCAGTATTTGATCTGTTCACTCGAAAATGCTTCGCGCTCCCAGTTTGCAGGTGATGCGCAAAAACGCAAAAAATACCAGCTGGATTCCACAAACGTATCCATCGTATCGGTTTCACGTATGGCGTCTTTGCCGCATTTCGGACATTGGCAGTGCTTCCAAGTCGGATGCTTTTCGAGAGGATTGCCCTCACCGGTGATCTCGATATCTTCCGGAAGAGCGATGGGAAGATTCTCTTTTTTCTCCATCACCAAACCGCAATCGTCACAATGGACAAATGGGATTGGAGCACCCCAATATCGTTGGCGCGATACGCCCCAATCTTTGAGTTTGTAATTCGTCGTCTTTTTACCCAGATTCAAATGCTCGAAATAGTCGATCACTTTGCTTTGAGCCTCTTTTGAATTGGTTCCGTCAAACTGTTGCGAATTAAAAAGGACCCCGACTTCCGTATAGGCACAACTAAGGTCAAGTTCACCCTCCGCAGGTTTAATCACGGCATGAATGGGCAGGTTGTATTTTTTGGCAAAATCAAAGTCACGATCATCGTGAGCAGGAACGGCCATCACCGCACCACTGCCGTAATCCATCAAGACAAAATTAGCAATCCATACGGGAATTTTTTCATTCGTTAGCGGATGGATGACATTTAATCCCAGCGGAACTCCACTTTTTTCTTTTTGCCGATCGATCGAAGAGCTGTTTTTCATCTCTTTGATTTTAGATACGATCTCATCGCTTAAAAGTGCGTTGTCAATCATATACGACACAATCGGATGCTCAGGGGCTAAAGCGGTATATGAGACACCATAAATTGTATCCGGACGGGTCGTAAAAACATCAAAACCCTCAAAATGTGAGCCTAAAGTCTCTTTACTCGCATCGTCGAAAAACAGATCAAACGCCAATCCATTGGATTTGCCAATCCAATTCTCTTGCATGGTCAGAACCTGCTTAGGCCAACCACCCTCAAGTTTTTTCAAATCTTCCAACAGTTCATCGCCATATTGGGTTATTTTAAAATAATACTGATTCATATCTTTTTTGACGATAGGAGTATCACATCTCCAACAGCAGCCATCAACGACTTGTTCGTTTGCCAATACCGTCAAGTCATGCGGACACCAGTTAAGCATCCCTTTTTTACGATAAAGAAGCCCTTTTTCATACATATCGATGATAAAGCCCTGCTCAAATTTTGTATAAAGTTCATCGCTTGTTGCTAACATTCTCTCTTGAGAAAACGAAAAGCCCAATGATGCGAACTCTTTTTTCATGTAATCAATATTATCGTAGGTCCAGCTTTTGGGGTGAGAACCGTTTTTAATCGCGGCATTTTCAGCCGGCATACCAAAGCTGTCAAAACCGATCGGATGAAGAACATTAAACCCTTGCTGTCGATAAAAACGGGCGAATGCATCGCTGAGAGTGTAGTTTCTCACATGTCCCATGTGCAGTCGTCCGCTGGGAAAAGGAAACATACTGAGAATGTATTTTTTTGGCTTGGAAAAATCATTAGAGGGCTCGAACGCCTTGGCTTCACTCCAAGTACGTTGCCATTTTTGTTCGATGGATGCTGGGGTGTAATTCAAAAAAATCTCCTAATATTTATACAATACCTTGTTCAAATTGGGCACGCATTTTCTCTTTTTCAAGTTCATTTTTGACTTTTTCTGCCAATTTTTGACGGTAATTTGCAACACTGAATCCTGTCCAAACGACCAATTGCGAGGCCACGAAAATCGAACTGTACGTTCCGACGATAACACCGATCAACATCGGGAAACTAAAGCCCATCATAATATCGCCCCCAAAAATAAAGAGGGTCAATACGACAAAAAAGACCGTTAGAGAGGTCAATGTTGTTCGTGATTGTGTTCGGGAAACCGCTTCGTTAATGATTTGAACAAAATCCGTCTCTTTAGACTCTTCTATATGCTCACGTACACGGTCGTAGACAATGATGGTATCGTGAATCGAATAGCCCAAAATCATCAACAATGCCGCAACGCTTTCGATGTTAAAATCGACTTCAAAATACGATACAAATCCAAAAGTAATAACGATGTCATGCACAATCGCGATAACTGCTGCAAGAGCAAAACGCCATTCATACCTAAAGGTGACCGTTGCCATAATGGCTAAAAGGGTCAAGAGAAATGCCGTCAATCCTTTGACACGAAGCTCATCACCGACTTTAGGCCCTACCATATCGACACGGCGAATTTCAAAATCACCTGTCCCTTTTAGTATTTCTTTGGTTGTATCACCAATATCATTATTTAATCCTACCGTTGATGCAGGAGTTTTAATAACAACCTCTTGCGGTGAACCGAACTCCGTTACCGTTGCATGCGCAAAAAGTTCATTTTTTTTGAGGCTTTCACGAATTTTATCGATGGGTGCCGTCTGTGTATATTTAACCTGAACAACCGTCCCGCCGGTAAAATCGATTCCAAATGAAAATCCCTTTATCGATATAATGGCGATTGCTGCGAAAAAAAGAATAAACGAGGCAACAAAAAATATTTTCCCTTTCCCAAGAAAGTTATAAACTTTGTCTTCTTTAAAAAGTTCCATACTTACGCCGCCTTTCTTGTCATACCAAACCACAATGTGTAGTTTTTACTTTTTTCGATGCGATTCATAAAGAGGAGATAAATACCGTATGACCCTACAATAGCAGTGAGCATTGAGGCCAAAAGCCCCATACTAAGAGTTACGGCAAATCCTTTGATCGCTCCTGTTCCATAGACATACAAGATCGTACATGCCAACAATTGCGTAATATTGGAATCCAAAATAGCGCGCATTGCTTTGGAATATCCTTCCGAAATTGCTCGGCGTGTCGGAACGCCTGCACGGAACCCTTCGCGTATGCGCTCATTAATAATAATATTGGCATCCACCGCAAGACCGATATGCAATACGATTCCCGCCATCCCCGGAAGGGTCAATGTTGCTCCCAAAAGGGACATCATCCCTAAAATAATGAACAAATTAATCACGACGGCAAGATTAGCAATAACCCCGGCAAGTCCGTAATAGAACATCATAAATAAAATGACGAGACCAAAACCGCTCACCAGTGCCAAAAGCGAAGCTCGAATGCTGTCAGCACCCAAACTAGGTCCGACAGAGCGTTTCTCCATCATATAAATCGGAGCTAAAAGAGCACCGGAACGAAGCGCAATCGCGAGATCATTTGCTTCAGCCGTTGTATAGTTTCCACTGATTTGACCGCTTCCTCCGCCGATACGCTCATTAATAACCGGCGCTGAGTAAACTTTTCCGTCCAGAACGATCGCAAGACGTTTTCCTACACTTTTAGCCGTAAAATCACCAAAGATCTGCGCCCCTTCGGAGTTGAGAGTGAAATTAATCGTTGGATTATTGTTCTGATCGTATCCGACTTGAGCATCGGTAAGCATCGTCCCATCCAAAATAGGGATTTCGCGGACCAAATGTTTCATCTGCGTCTGCAATGCATCCGGAAGAATTTTATCTCCATACCCCATCGCTTCTGCTTCACTGAGCTCATTCACCCGCATAGCACGATCTTCATCGATCGCCATCAATTCAAGCTTAGCCGCGCGTGAAATAAGTTCCCTTGCCCGCTGTTCCTCTTCTTGAGTTTTAATCCCGGGAAGCTCTACGAGAATTTTATCCACCCCCTGCTTTGCAACCGTGGGTTCTGCGAGTCCAAACTGATCCAGCCGATTACGAATCGTTTCAATCGCCTGGTCCACTGCCTGAACTTTGAGTTTCTCAACGGCGGCAGGAGTCATCGCGATGCTGTATGATCCGCTGGAGGCTTTTACCACCGTCCCTTCGACTTTTTTGAGATACTCATCAAGCACCACAGTGTCATCCTCATCCAGCAGTCCAAAGGTAACGGTGCTTTCGTTGGCACTTAAACCATCGATGAGAATATCCTTGCTTTCAGCAAAATGGTTAATCCCGGATGCGATGGATTTGAGCTCAGAAGTAACAGCTTCTTCGGTTTTCACCCCCAGAAGCATATGCAATCCCCCTTGTAAATCAAGACCCAAAGTTACCTTTGATCCTCGTTCACTTTGAGTCAATGACGGCAATGAAAAAATGATGCCAAATACAGTTGCGGCAATCAGCAAAACAAGACGAAAATTAAGCTTCATCCTCGAACTTTCGCGCAACGGCATCTTTAACCAAGCGCCCCTCTACGTCATTATTGAATTTTACGATATAAAAGGTTTCTTCGATTTTTTTAATCTCGACGATCAAGCCGCCGTTCGTAACGACCTTATCCCCTTTGGTCAGAGCATTGAGCATTTCGGCATGCTTTTTAGCTTGTTGCTGTTGCGGACGAATAATCACAAAATACATAATTGCGATCAAAAAAACAAAAGGGAGTAGTTGTGTCACCATTTCCATAGAAATCCTTGTGGAGTAGATAAAAGTTTTTGCATTATACTCAGAAAGTGATTAACATCGCTATAATTCCCTCATGAAATTACGGCTCACTCACCCCTACAACCTCCTCATCCTTCCACTTTTAATTGCGTTTGGATTTAGTGCTTTTATCTATTTTGAACACTTTGGTCTGACGAACCATCTCGTTAACACTCTCTTGGCTCTGGGTTCACTGTATGGTCTCCTTCATGCTCCGCGCATTATCCTTCCCATCGCAGGATTTTGGATTGGGGGGCTGTGGTGTTATTGGATCGGGTATAGTTTTCAGTACTATGATCTTGCATGGGCACAATGGCTCATTGCACTTGGATTCGGAGCTGTTTATGCCCTCTATTTCGGTGTATTAGGCTTAACCTCGAATCCATGGCTTCGCGCACTGATCCTCTTTGGCTTAACGTATGTTTGGCCTATGGACTTCAACTGGATGCAGCCCGAACTTATTTTTGTAGAGAGCTACATCGGATTTGAGAAATGGCAATTTTCTCTTGTTTTAGCCATCATTGCCTCTATGTCCTATTTTACCCGATGGAAACAAATGCTCCCTTTGCTGTTACTGCCATTGGTGTTTCATCCTGCCTATGCAAAACCTTTAATGCCGCCACTAAAAATCAAACTCATCTCCACCGATATACCGCAAGACTTGAAATGGCAGGCATACATCCTTGAGGATACCATCAACAATAACCTTTCCCTTATCGATGAAGCCATAGCACAAAAATACGATCTCGTCGTTTTACCAGAAGCTGCCTTTACCCTCTATATGAATCAAAATCCTCTTCTCATGAAAGAGTTGCAGCAAAAGTCCCACTCCATAGCCATTTTGACCGGCACCCTTCATGAAGAGAAGAATCTCAACTACAACGTCTCCTATCTCTTTGATCAGGGCAAAATTACCGTGGCGAAAAAAATGATTTTAGTCCCTTTTGGGGAGTATATCCCTCTTCCGAAATTTTTAAAAACATGGGTAAATCGAAAGATTTTTGGAGGAGGATCCGATTTTGTTACAGCTGATCATCCAACTGACTACATCATCAAAGGGGTGAAATTTCGCAATGCTATCTGCTATGAAGCCACACGTGAAGAGCTTTATACTCCCAATGCCCATTATCTGATTGCCACGAGTAATAACGGATGGTTTAAACCCTCGATCGAACCAACATTGCAAAATCTTCTAATCCGATTTTATGCACGAAAAAATAATTCTGTGGTATTTCATTCCGCCATTGGCGGAGGAAGTGGAGTGGTTTATTAGTGTCTTACGGTTAAGTTTTTCGCATTGATTGCAGCGATAACTTGTTTGATATGTTTCATTTTTGCCTCTTCGTCTTCCATATTATGGATGGCATCAAGATTAAAATGTTGTAGCTTGGCATCGAGATAACCTGTATCAAGCTTGCCGTCGATAAAGTCTTGGTCACGAACGATTTGTCTGTGAAGGGCAATATTGGTCGGAATCCCTTCGATTAAGAATTCATCCAGTGCACGAGCAGCTTTACGTACAGCATCTTTCCAGGTTAATCCCGAAACAATAAGCTTTCCGATCATCGAATCGTAGTTGGACGGAATTTCGTAGTTCGTGTACGCCATGCTGTCCATACGCACTCCCGGACCACCCGGTGCGAGATAGCTCGTGATAAGTCCTGGAGATGGGACAAATCCTAGTTTTGGATTTTCGGCATTGATACGAAACTCGATAGCATACCCGCGAAGGTTGATCTCTTCTTGTAAAAACTGAAGTTTATCTCCTTCCGCGATTTCGATCATTCTTTGAATCAAATCGATCCCTGAGATAATCTCGGTAACCGGATGCTCTACCTGAACACGCGTATTCATCTCGATGAAATAAAAATTGTCGTCTTGGTCGACTAGATATTCGATTGTTCCGACACTTTCATACCCCAGCTTGAACATGGCTTTCGTAGACACACGATAGAGTTCACGACGCGTATCTTCGTTGAGCAACGGTGATGGAGCGATTTCGATCACTTTTTGATGACGACGCTGAATCGAACAGTCACGATCTCCGAGGTGGACGACGTTACCGTATTTATCGGCAACGATTTGGATCTCGATATGGCGAGGATTTTTGAGATACTTTTCAATAAAGGTTTCACCGCGGTTAAAAAATCGTAATGCCTCATTGGTCGCCGACTCATACATCTCTTTGAAATCTTCTGCACGCTCAACGATACGCATACCGCGTCCGCCTCCGCCAAAAGCCGCTTTAATGATAACGGGGAAACCGATATCCGTTGCAATTTTTTGAGCATCATCGATATTGTCAATAGGCTCATCGGTACCCGGAAGCATCGGAACCCCTACTTCACGCATGGCTACTTTTGAAGCCATTTTATCCCCGAAAAGGGCAATATGCTCTGGTTTTGGTCCAATAAAGATGATCCCGTTATCCGCACACGCTTGTGCAAACTCGGCACTTTCAGAAAGAAATCCATATCCGGGATGAATCGCATCACAATCTGCTTTTTTCGCCAAAGAGATAATACGGTCATAATCCAAGTACGCAGCAATCGGATCCCCCATAATCGGATAACACTCATCTGCTTTACGAACCCAAACACCATGAACGTCTGCTTCAGAAAAAACAACAACACTTTTTTTACCAAGCTCTTTACACGCTCGAATGATACGCAGCGCAATCTCGCCACGGTTTGCAATCAAAATTTTATTGATCGTCTTGTGTTCCATACAGATACCTCAGAATTTATGATTTTTAATGAGAGAATTATATCGAACCTAATATTAAAATTAATTCTTTCGTTTTTTCGTTTTTTCGTTTATAATAAGAAAAAAAATTGGGGAATGTATGAATATTGCCACCAACATCACTGAACTGATCGGGAACACCCCTATTGTTCGCCTCAATACTGCCTCAAAAATTTCAGGTGCCACTATTTTAGGCAAATGTGAGTTTATGAATCCTACGAGTTCTGTCAAAGACCGGATCGGATTTAACATGATTAAAACCGCGATGAGTGAGGGGAAAATAACACCCGATACGCTGATCATAGAACCTACCAGCGGAAATACCGGTATTGCCCTGGCTTCCATTTGTGCTGCATTAAACCTGAAGCTCACTCTCACGATGCCAGAATCCATGAGCATCGAGCGACGAAATTTGCTCAAAGCGCTAGGTGCCAATTTGGTTCTCACACCCGCGTCCCAAGGAATGAAAGGGGCGATAGATGAGGCTGAGAGTCTTCATCAATCCACCCCAAACTCCATCGTACTTCAGCAGTTTTCAAATCCCTCCAATCCGCAGATTCACCGTGAAACAACCGCGGTAGAAATCTTGCGCGATACCGACAGTCACGTTGATATTTTTGTAGCAGCCGTAGGAACAGGCGGGACCATCACAGGGACCGGTGAAGCACTTCGTGCCGTTTTGCCCAACATTCAAATTATCGCCGTTGAGCCTAAAGATTCGTGTGTCCTCTCAGGTGGAAAAGCGGGACCGCACAAGATACAAGGTATTGGAGCAGGCTTTATCCCCGATATTCTCAACACGTCTCTCTACAATGAAGTGATAACGGTCAGCAATGAAGATGCCATTGCAACCGCAAAAAAATTAGCTCGGGATGAAGGAATTCTCGTGGGGATCTCCGCAGGAGCCAATGTTTTCGCAGCCATTGCAGTGGCCTCACGCCCAGAGAATCAAGGAAAAACAATCGTCACCATTTTGTGCGATACCGCTGAGCGATATTTGAGTACCGCCCTCTTTGAAGCTTGATACACTGCTGGAAACCATCCGATGCGAGGGGGGAATCGCTCATCACCTCTCCTATCATCAGCATCGATTAAATACTTCCTTATCTTCTCTTGGAATTGAAAGCCAATATACTCTTTCCAATCTCATTACCCCTCCTGATGATGCACTTTACCGATGTCGATTTCTCTACGATGAATTTCACTATACGATAGAGTATCACCCTTATTCTCCCAAACTTATCAGATCCTTTCGTTTAATTCATGACGATACAATCGATTATTCCCTCAAATATGCCAATCGAGATCCCTTGCAAAATCTTTTTGAGATGCGCGATGGATGCGACGAGATCCTCATTGTCAAAAACGGTTACCTCACCGATACAACCATCGCCAATATTGCTCTTTTTATCGACAATCAATGGCTTACTCCCCAAACACCGCTTCTTCAGGGGACGACCCGTTCACGTTTAATAGAAGAAGAAAAGATTATTCCTGCACGATTAAATATTTCGGATCTCCAAAATGCTTCCAGAATTTCTCTTATGAATGCAATGATAGGGTTCGTTGAGATAGAAAATGCTATAATCGTTTAAATAAAAAAATAGGGTCAGTCAAATGCTATACGATATTATAAAAAACCCCTCTTTTGCACGGCTGATGGAAAATCATGTACGCGATATGCTTATCTATCTCTTTGAGAACGATCAAAATTTTGGAATCCTGTGCAAAATTGAAGCCGCAACCTTCGATCCCGTTCTCCCCAAACACATCGCGGATGAATTTAGATCCATGACCCTCTTTTTTCTTGCAGGATACACGTTTGAGAGCGCACAGATCACGGATGACATTTTAATTTTTGAAGCGGGGTTTGGTCAAGAAAATATTGGAAGTTTTGTGAGCATTCCGCTGCTGTCGATTGTACAAGTGATCATAGATGATACACCGGCATTCGTAAATCTAGCATTGCCGCAAGAGAAAATCGTCCCGGTGAATGTAGAAAAAAATGAGGGGATACAAAACTCGATGAATACGTTTCTCTCCAACCCTGAAAATCAAAAGCTTTTAAAGAAATAGATTCTTCGACGAGCGCAAAAAATACGCTCAAGGAGAGTAGATATTATAATTTAAGTCCGAGTAAATAAGTCACAACATTGTCAATAAATGCATCGTGCTTACGCTCTTTACTGTATGCGATGTAAAACTTGCGCTTAATTTTATAGTTTTTAATCCGTGCTTCGAACAATTTTCCCTCTTCCACTTCATCTTGAATAACATGGCGAGAGATAACCGATACAATAGGACGCTCGGCATTTTTAGGTGAGCGCATAATGGTCTCTTTAATCGCTGTGGAACTTGCCACAACCCCTATCACGCTAAAGCTTGAACAATCTACTCCGATCTCTTCAAAGACTTCAGAAGTGAGCTTACGAGTGTGCGAATTTTCATCACGGCAAATCCAGTCAAATTTATACAAATCTTCCTTGCGAAGCTGTTTTGGAATAGGTTGATTCGAAAAAATGACCAGCTCATCCTCTTCCCATTCGCGATAAATAATTCCATCTTGAAAAACAGGGGATTCAATCAATGCAATATCAATTTTTTTATCCGTCAGCTGATCAATAATATCTTGAGAAATTCCAACCCGAATATGGACTTCATTGTTGATTTTATCTTTAAGGGCTGAGAGATAGGTTGGGAGTACATAGTTCCCAATCGCATACGATGCACCCACCACAAACGTAAATTCTTTGTTGATAATTTTGAGCAAATCTTTCTCACTGGAGAGAATGGCTTTTTCAAGTTTGGTGGCGATACGATAAAGATCTTCTCCCTCTTTGGTGAGTTTGATCCCATTTTTCTTACGCTCAACAATGCGCGTATCAAGATAATCTTCCAGAAATTTAATCTGTTGCGTTACCGCGGGCTGAGAGATACCTAATTTTGCAGAGGCTTTTGAGAAGCTTTTCTCTTTAACCACCGTTAAAAAGGTCAAGAGTTTAGCAAAGTCTTTTAACATAATAATTCCTATAAGTAAAATATATAACCGTATTATAACCTACAATTATGTTCTTGGCAAGATATTCTCATGTTTTTACACTTTGGCAGAAATTGGCTATAATAAAACATATAAACGCAAGAAGGTGTGGCAAGTATGGATAAAATTTTTGACGGGCTCAACGATGCGCAACGATCTGCGGTTGAACAGATCGATGGGCCGTTGCTCATTCTTGCTGGGGCAGGAAGCGGAAAGACCAAAACCATCACCTCTCGCCTTGCCTATTTACTTGATTCGGTCGGTATTCCCTCGAGTCAGACACTCACACTCACTTTTACCAATAAAGCGGCTAAAGAGATGCGCGAGCGAGCCATGGGGCTGATTACCCAAAACAGTTACCCTCCTCTTTTATGCACCTTTCACAAATTTGGTCTTCTTTTTCTAAAGCTTCATATCCATCTTATGGGGCGAAGTAATTCTTTTGTCGTTATCGACAGCGATGATAAAAAGAAAATACTCAAAAAAATCAATGCTGAACTTCCGACCGCCCTCATAGCCAGTGAAATTTCTCGCTATAAAAACTCGCTCATCGATCCCGAAGAAGCCTACAAACAAGCTGAATTAACCAACTATAAGCACATTGCTAAAATTTACGAAGAGTATCAAGCGTATCTCGTCAGTAATAATCTTGTTGATTTCGACGATCTCCTTTGCCTCACTTACAAACTTCTCAATGAAAACAATGAGCTGTGCATCCAAACCAGTGAAAAATACCGCTACATTATGATCGATGAGTACCAAGACACCAATGAGTTGCAGCTTCGGCTGCTTCAAAAACTGTGCTCCACCCACAATAATCTTTGTGTGGTCGGCGATGATGACCAAAGCATCTACGGCTGGCGCGGGGCACATGTACGCAATATTCTCGAATTCGATCAAGATTTTCCCAACACAACCGTCGTCAAACTCGAGCATAACTACCGCTCAACCCAACCCATTTTGACCGTTGCCAATGCCCTTATCGAACACAATCGATCACGGCTTGGAAAAACGCTCATTGCCACCAAAGCCGGCGGCGATACGGTTAAAGTGCTCAGCGCACACGATGAGACGGAAGAGTCTCAAAAGGTGGCCCGTGAGATACGAAAACTTCTAGATGGCGGCGTACGTGCCAGTGAAATTGCCGTACTGTATCGAATCAATGCTCTAAGCCGTTCCCTCGAAGAGGGGCTCAATCGTGCAGGAGTTGCCTACAGACTCGTCGGCGGATTGCGTTTTTATGATCGTGCCGAAGTCAAAGATCTCATCAGTTATCTTCGTGTTATCACCAACGTACACGACAACTTTTCGCTCAAGCGTATCATCAACAAACCCAAGCGCGGACTGGGAAAAGCGACGATTGATAAACTGGAGATCTCTTCTATGGAAGCCGGTAAATCAATGTTTGAGTTTATCGATACCTTATCCGACGTAGAGCTTGAAGGGTTGGCCCGAAAAAAAAGTGTGGGAGAGTTGCGCAGTTTTATTCGCGAGATTTATGAGCTGCGTAATGTTGCTGACGAAGCCATGTACCGCTTTATTGATCAACTCGAAGAGCGTTTTAAAATCAAAGAAACACTCAAAGGATTGCCGGACGAATCCGATAAAATCTCGAATGTGGATGAGTTTTACGGACTGTTTCGTGACTACGTCAAGCAAAATCCCGATGCAGCTCTTGCTGAGTTCCTCAACGACATTACCCTCCAAAGCGATCAAGATCAAGTGGAAGGTGAAAGCATTTACATTATGAGTATCCACGCTTCAAAAGGGCTCGAATTTGAACATCTCTATGTAATCGGCATGGAAGAAGGATTTTTACCGCTTATCGGAGATGGAAGTGATTTGGAGGAGGAACGGCGGCTTGGGTACGTTGCATTTACGCGGGCCAAAACGAATCTCACACTCTCCAGCGTCAATAGCCGTTTCTACAAAGGACGCCGAACGGAGTTGCAAAAAAGCCGTTTTATCAATGAAGCGGGACTGTGTGAAGGCTCTTTGAAACTAGAAAAAAACACCGCTTATAAAAAAGGGGATTTAGTGCGTCATAAAATATTCGGCGCAGGACGTGTTGAAGGTGTGAGCAAATCAGGTCGTGAGTTCAAACTCCTTATTAATTTTAGCGGAAGCAAGCGTGATATTCTTGCCTCATTTATAGAGAAGCTTTAATTTGAACCGTCTTTTTGTCGTCAAGAAACCAACCGGGATCAGCTCAAATCATTATTTAGGGCGGATTAAACGTCGATACGGTGTCAAAAAAGCAGGCTTTTCAGGAACCCTTGACCCTTTTGCCAAAGGGGTACTGATTGTCGCATTTGGTAATCACGGCAGACTTTTTCGTTTTCTCAATAAAACACCCAAACGCTATCGGGCAACCCTTTGGCTGGGTGCCTATTCCCCAACTCTCGATATTGAAGGGATAGAGCAAATCGATACCGTTGAACCCATTTCCAACGAGAAGATACAAACCGTCATTGCCTCACTTCAAGGTGAATTGACCTATCTTCCGCCCAAATTCAGCGCCAAACGGCTCAATGGAAAGCGAGCCTATGAGTTTGCCCGTGCCGGTATCGACGTAGAGCTTAAAAGCGTTACCTCAACCATTCATGAGATTAAACTGCTCCACTACTGCCACCCTTTTGTAACATTTGAAGCAAGTGTCTCTGAGGGCAGCTATATTCGTTCATTGGGTGAAATGATCGCTGATACCCTCGGATGTGCAGGTTCTCTTAGTGCACTGGAACGGCTTAATGAAGGGATATTTGTCTTTGACGATGAGAAAGAAATTGACATCAAAACAGCCCTCGCTATCCCCAAAAATTGCTATAATGGGACAAAAGAAACCATTCTGCTAGGTCAGCCTTTGGATCGAAAGGATTTTGAAATCACAGCGAATGGAACCTACTGGCTCGACAATGATGAAACCATCTCAATCATCGAAATTACCGATGATAAAGTTCACTATCTCCTAAATAAGGTTGAGGCATGTTAATACTCTCACGCAAGCTCGATGAATCCATACTGATTGGCGACTCTATCCTCCTCAAAGTGATGGCCATCGATAAAGGGGTTGTTAAATTAGGTATTGAGGCTCCAAGCGATATTCGCGTTCTTCGCAGTGAACTCATCGGTGCCGTTGCTGATTCCAATAAAGCCGCTTCTGCCCCACATGAAGACGATTCACTCTTACGTCAACTTGCCCAAAAATTTAAATTATGAAACGCTACCAAGCCTTTGCAAAGGTAAATATTTTTCTTAAAATTACAGGTACTCGTGAAAACTATCACACCCTCACTTCTCGATTTATGCGGGTTCATGACCTCTATGATACCCTCTGGTTTGAGCCAAAAGTAATGCCTGAGTTCGAAATTCGTGGTAATTTTGACTGCGAACTTCATTCCAATACCATCTATAAAGCCTACAAATATCTCATGTCCCATACCCGTTCCCACGCTCTCTCGACTCTGATGGAAGACAATGCCGTATGCGTTGATAAAAAAATCCCCTCCTTTGCAGGGCTTGGTGGAGGCAGTTCTGATGCGGCCACCTATTTGCACATGTGCAATGATGTGCTGCATTTGGGATTGAGTATCGAAGAACTGGCCGAAATTGGCTCCAATGTGGGTGCAGATGTCCCCTTTTTCATCTATGGCTATGAAAGTGCCAACGTCAGCGGTATTGGGGAAGTGGTCAAAAAATTTGAAGAACCGCTCCTTAATTTTGAAATCGTCACCCCTTCGATACAAATCAGCACCCCTGCCGTAT
>JBBQNL010000018.1:0-27530 GCA_038329855.1 Campylobacterales bacterium | reverse complement strand
TCATATATTTTGTAGTTGTAATTACATAAGTCGAATTGGCATCCGTTATATTATAATCTTGGACATTAGTCGTCGAATTATACGCAAGACCTTTAATGGTTGTATTGTAATCTTCTGCAGACCGAAGCAAATTAGGCCAATTATAATTGGTAGCACTAATATCTAATCGGTCAGGACGAATTGCAAAATTATCAAAAGATGCAGAACTCTTAAGTGTACCATTATTTGCTGTACACTCATTATAATGACCGAATACTGACCCATTTACGTCACAATATTGAAACAATATTCTGCTGTCTTTTTTTGCAAAATTTCGACTAAAATTGTTAATTGGAGCACTGGATATTCCATCAAATTCAATATCACCAATAACCTCAGAAACGGATCCATCGCTATCTATTCTAAATGCTTTTACTACCACATTTGTAAGATTTTGATATCCTGTTTTTGCCGTATTCAAAGAAATGACTTTCAAATTTTTACTTTTGTTCGTAATTTTAGTTCTTAAAATACCGTTATAAGGATTAAAAGTAGGTGTAAAATCTTCATCAACCGCATCTAAAATGCCAAAAGCCAAAGATGCTGGTTCCCAACAACGAGTTGCTCCACTGTTTGCTCCTGATCCGTTGGATGTCCAATCTCCCGTGCCATCAGGTTCTCTAAAGATATCTTTATCCGCAGCATTAGCAAGAGTGATATCGGTATCAAAAGGAAAACTTGCTCCCGTCGCATCAGGATGTGCTATACAATTTGATTCTCGATAATTTGGATTATTCAAGCTGAAAAAATCAACCTCTTTACCTTGACCATCAAACACTATTACATCTACGGCTGTAGCAGGCAAATTATAATTATCATAGTTAAAAATCAAATAAGGAGTATTTACTCCGCAGGAGGTGTCTCGTTGTGCAAACGTAAATGTCTTAGCTATTCCGCCCGTACCGGTATAAACTACAATTGTCCAGTTATTATCAGGCTGAAATTCAGTGTTAAGCATCAAAGGATCACGCTTTAATTCTATAAAATTTCCTAGCTGAACCGGATGATCGGTTCCAATATCTTTGTATGTTACCATATGATGATACTCATTTATACTGATCATCCCTCTGTAGGGAGAACAATATTGAGATGTTACTCCATCATCATCCGTTATCGTACCCTCCCCTGAAATGTCATAAGGTGCAATATTCAAGCTTAAGTTTGAAAGCTCAACGTTAAATCTTTCATTTAGCGTTTCAACCGTATTATCATTCACGATATTAACCGAAATCGTTTTTGTTGTTTCTCCAGGTAAAAAAATCAGTGTACCACTGGTTGCATTGAAATCTGCCAGTCCAACAGGTGAAGTATCATCTCGTGCAGTATTCGATTTTGTAGTATAATTCATCGTTACATTTGTAGTGACTGGTTGCGTAAGAGACACTGTAAAAACAAACGGACCATTATTTTCAGCCCCATTTGCGTCACTGATTGAAACTTGAGGTAAAGTCGTCGTATCGTTTTCAATAATGAGCCCCTGAACACTTTCTGAACCCGAAACAATGACTGCGCTATCCCCAGCTGAAGCATTCGGAAGCGGATTTGACAAATTAAAATTAAAATATTCCGATAGGCCCTCATACACCGTATCATCATATACTGGAGTACAAACACTTTTAGTCGCATAAGTATTTTGTCCTGTACCGAATGAGGTAAAACCGCTAGCAAAACTCACAGTTCCCGCAGCTACCGTTTTATAATCATGATGTCCATCATTTACGGAAGTGGCTGCACCTTCAGCTGTTCCATTTGTAGTCGAATAAGTAACACTGGGTGCATCTTGACCAGCTGGTGCCGGAGTTAATTTTACTGTAAAACAGATTTGTTGTGCAGCTACATTTTCTATTACACTTGATCCAGTCGTTGAAAAAACATACTGAATTACTGCCGCATTTCCAACAATACCTAACAACCATATTAATACAATTGATAATAATAATTTCATTTCATCCTCCTTGGGATTTTTAAGGCACTAAGTATCCGGGCTCGGTAATAGGCTATAATAAAGACCCGATTTGAATAGTACATTATCGGCAAATCGAGCCGATTTTTAAACTTTATTACCATTCTCTTAAAAAAGAAAAAACGCGATTTTGCTAAGTGTATTCCACCTCATATTAAGAAGTAATTAAAATATATTGTTATAAATTCCTCTCCTCTGAATTTTCGTTATCCCATCGGTTGTATCATTGATTTTTCTATGTTATAATCAATTTCACTTCAAAATTTACACTAAGGCAGTACCTCATGAATATCTCTCTCGTCGGACGCCACATCGAGCTTAGCGATGCAATCAAAGATCATCTAATGCACTCCATCGACACACTCACCAAATATCATCTCGACATTATCAGCGTCAGTGCAATTGCAAGTATGAATGAGCGTAAAAAAGGCGTCAGTATCGAATTTACCATCAATATTGCGGGTAAAAATACTGTTGTTATTTCTCAACGCGATAATGATCTTTATGCAGCAATTGACATTGCTATTGAGCGTGCTCAAAAAGCACTTCGCCGCTTACATGATCGTCTTAGTGATCATAAAAACGAAGGTCTGAATGAAGCAAAAAATGCAGCAGCCCATACTGTGGACTTACACGCTATCGGCGAAGCTATGGAAGATGAGATTGTCCCCATGGAATTGGAGCTTTACAAACCCCAAGAAGTAGCCGATGTGCTCGAAAATTTAAAAAGTGGCGGAAAGCAGTTTGAGGTTTTTTACGATATCGAGGGAAAAATGAGAGTTCTTTTCAAACGTAATGATGGAAAATTCGGACTGTATTAAAAGTTCTTTCTTTTCTTTTTAATAAAGAAAAGAAGCAAAAGAAAAGCGTCTCCACAACAAAACGCTGGCGTTACGCCTCCGCACTACTGCGGGCGACCTTGCTCTTTGTCTGTTGTTGAGACCTAATTAGTATTTTTATTACACCGTATCTTCTAAATAGTCTTTAACTTCTTTTACAATCTCTTCATCTTCACCTATATCTGCCCAGCGAAACTTTTTACCGCTTTGAATGCTTCCTTCGAGTAAATCACCCGAAGAGCGAAATTTCAAATCGAGTGCTGCAATCTCAAAACCGCTCGTGCAGATGCCAAACGACTCCAACCGTTCATTTTTACCCGATGTGTTTGTGTAAAGATAGCAATATCCCTGAAGTCCTGTGCGGCTTACTCGACCTCGAAGCTGATGTAAAGTCGAGAGTCCTAGTCGTTCCGCTCCGACGATGATAACAGTGGTGAGGCGAGGAAGGGAAATACCCACTTCTACCACTGTGGTAGCGATTAAAAGTGACCCCCTCTCTCTAAATTCTCTTAAAACTGCCTCTTTATCTTTGTCTTTTCCATGAGTGACATAGACATTTTCAAACTTCTTCTCCCAGAATCCTCTCGCTTCGTCAATGCTTTGATAATTGATCGTTTCACTTTGCTCTACGAGCGGATAGACGAGCAATACTTGATGTTCTTGCGCTATTTCACTTCGTATATGCTCTAGCAATTGAGAGAAATCGTTTTTATGAATAATTTTTGTTGCAATGTTTTTCGTGAAAGGGGTTTGGATGATAAGACTTACATCGATATGCGCCGATTCGATCATCGCTAACGTTCTGGGAATCGGGGTGGCGGAAAATTGGAGAAAATGGGGGGTAGAATCGTTTTCCGTAACCTTGGAAAGAGAATGGCGCTGGGCGGTTCCAAAACGGTGCTGCTCGTCCACCATGACTAACCCAGCCTCAGGAAGATCTCGATAAAGGAGTGCATGGGTTCCAATGATAAAATCGTACTCTTCCAAGGAACCTTTTTTCGTCGCATTGGTCACAAGTGCTATGCGTAAAGCAGGGAGAAACTTTTGCGCTTCCTCGTAAAGCTGTGCCGCAAGGATCGTCGTAGGAGCCATCAGTATGGATCGATAAGGGTGCATCAAAACAACAGATGCCAAAATCACCATCGTCTTACCCGACCCGACATCCCCCACAATCATCCTACGCGCGGCACTCTTTCCTTGCAAATCATGCTTGATCTCATTGATCGCTTTTTGCTGATCGTTTGTGAGGACAAAAGGGAGTGTTTTCATCCACGATTCAACCTCCCCTGCGGCTTTATAATGAGTCGGATTAAAACGGCGCTTCAGCCTCAGACGACGCATATAATCATAAAGTTCGGCAAATTTTAAGGCATCTATTTGTTGCTCATTCAGAGGCGCAGGGATATTTGGGAAATGAATTGCATATAGAATTTGAGAAATTTTTTCAGGTAACCCATCCGCCATCAACAACTCTATCGTAATGTATTTCTCGATAAGACGACGCATCACATCTATCCGTAACTGCGTTTTATAGATGGGAACGAGCGAACCTACTGCAGTAATTTTGAGGGGATGTATCATCTGCCATCGTCCCTGCTCCAGTACCGCTTTACCGCTAAAAAAAGCTCTTTGATGGGAGGGGAATTGATGAATCATATAGGGCTTTGGATGAAAAACAATCCCTTCAAGACGTTCATCAAGATTATGCGAAAAGAAAGTGATTTTGAGGGTTTTAGGAGTTCGAATGACACCCTCGACCGTTGCATCGATGACACAAGGAGCGTTGTTCATTAATTGAGTGCTTAGACGACGATCTTCGAATGATGTGGGTGCAATAAGGGAAAGTTCTACAACACTTCCGACATTTAGACGACGGAATTTGTCTGAATCTTCAGGAGATATGGATATATGCATAGCTTTCTTTCGTCATTCCCGCGAAGGCAGAAATCCAGCTGGATCCCCGGGTCAAGCCCGAGGATGACGGAGCATACCACATTCTATTTCGTCACGATCGCATAGCTTAACTGCGTAATCTCATTATGCCGTTTGATAAATTCATTCAAATCTTTGAGACTCAAGTGTCGAATCATCTCCAGTTCTTTTATGGAATGACCTAATTCATACCCTTGATAATACTCGCTGAATGTTCGTCCCAGTCGCTGAGAGAGAGTTTCTACCCGTAACGGTTCAGAGCCCAACAAAAACTTTCTGGCTTGGTCAAGTTCTTCTTGTGTCACACCGCCTTTTACAAAGGTATCGATCACTTCAATCACGCTCTTTTTGGCTTCTTCTTGGGATTCAATTTTTGTTTGGAGATAGCCGCTGAAATAGGTATGGGTTTTTGCCATCCCCAAGCGGGAATACGCCGAATAGGCTAATCCGCGCTTCACACGGATCTCTTCCATCAAACGGCTTCCAAACCCGCTGGAGCCCAAAATAAACATAGCAACACGTGCTTTGTAAAACTCCGGATCTCCCTCATTCATACCAAACGGTGCCCCAAAATAGAGGTATGCCTGTTGCGTTTGAGGACGTTGTAAAATCGTCTCTTTGGGAGAGGTTCGAGTCTCATAATGGCGAGGGGCAACTCCCTTGCCTGCTTTAAAAGAAGAGAGAAGTTTGATCACTTTTGCCTTTGCTTCGCTGGCATTTAAATCTCCGCCAATCACGATGATGACATTGGAAAGAACCATTTTATCGTGAAGAAAATTTTCTACGTCTTTTAAAGCGATCTTTTCGATCGACTCTTTGGTCCCGATATTGGGAGTGGCAATGGGGGTCCCCTCAAACAAAATCGCTTTGAGTTCATCGGAGGCTACGGTATCAAAATCAGCTTCTTTGCGGGCGATATCACTCATTGTTATTGTTTTGACTTTTTCGAGCGTATCTTTGGTTAGATTGGGCTTTTTGAGCAAATTGTTCACCAATGACAGTCCTGTATCAAACTCACCTTTGAGTGTTCCAAGTTCCAGCACCAAGGTTTCCGAACCCGCATGGGTACTAAGCTGGATAGCACGTGCTTCAAGAGCATCAGCAAATCCTACCGCACCCAGCTTTAGGGTCCCCTCATTCATCATTTTGGCACTTAAACGGGCCAATCCGCCTTTTGAGCCTTCATCGATACTGCCGCTTCCTGTAAAAACAACCTGCATTGAGATGATCGGCAAACGGGTATCCTGTTCATAAATCAAAGGGATTTTTACCCCTTTTACCTCAATAAATTCCAATGTACTTGCCATAAGTGTCTGCCCTAGTAATAAAATCATTAACAAAAACGCGCGATATAGTGCGCGTGAGCTCTCTGCTGAAGAGAACATAGCGTTAGCGTAGCCAAGTGGGGCTTTGCTCCTTTGGCGTATCAAAGAGATGTTGTTCATGCAAATTTTTCTAAAATATCATACGCTGTGTTTCGAATTGCCGGTATTTCTCCGATGTCACGTATGAGACGAACCATCTCTTCTTTGGCCATGCGAAATCCTGCTCCAGCACTCCTAACCACGTTCTCTTCCATCATGGTAGAGCCCAAATCATTTGCTCCATACAACAGCGCCATCTGACCGATGTATGGTCCTTGGGTGACCCATGAGCTTTGGATGTTCTCGAAATTGTCCAAAAACAATCGTGATACCGCCAACAGGCGCAAATAACGATTGGAGGATTGTTTCTCGATCTCAGGATGCTCTTCCATCAACTGAGTATTCATCCCTTGAAACGACCACATGATAAAGGCTCTGAAACCGCCTGTTTCGTCTTGAAGTTTTCGGATCATATTCCAATGTTCGATAATCTCTTCATCGGTTTCAACCGTTCCGTACATCATGGTAGCCGTTGATTTTATCCCTAATTTATGTGCTTCGCGATGGACATGGAGCCACACTTCACTGTCGATTTTTTTGGGAGCGATAATATCACGGACACGGTCGCTAAGGATTTCTGCCCCTGCCCCCGGAATCGATGCCAGCCCTTTGGCATGCAAACGGGCCAAACACTCTTGGATTGTGATGTGAGAAACTTTGGCAATATAATCCAGTTCAATCGAAGAGAACCCGTGGATCGTAATGGTCGGGTATTTGGTATGAATATGCTCGACCAAATCCTCATACCACTCAATCTTAAGCTTGGGGTGAACCCCCCCTTGGAACAAAATCTGCGTACCGCCGATTTCGAGGAGCTCATCGATTTTTTGATCAATCTCTTCAAACGTGAGGACGTATGCTTCACTGTCTTTTGGGCTGCGATAAAAAGCACAAAACTTGCAATCAACCCAACAAACGTTCGTATAGTTGATGTTACGATCGACCACAAATGTTGTAATCCCATCAGGGTGCAGTTCGCGTTTGCGTGCGCTCGCCATCTTCCCTAACTCTTTTAAATCAGCGTTACGAATTAGGTCAAGGGCTTGTTCGGGAGAAAGACGCATTAACTACTACTTGTCTTTTGAGATGGCATCAAGAACACCGTTGATAAATTTAGGGGATTGCTCGCTCCCAAATGCTTTGGTCACTTCAATCGCTTCGTTGATAATCACGGCAGAATCGAGCTCGCCGTACATAATCTCATACGCACCCAAACGCAAGGTCGCACGCTCTATGGAGCCTAGACGATCAAAATCCCAATCTTTGAGATGTTTTTCGATCGCTTCATCGATTTTTTCAAGATTTTCAACAACACCACGAAACAGATCCATCGCAAAATCGCGCTGCTTGTTACGGATTTTTTTCTCTTCCATAATCTCATCGCTAAAATCAGCAATGCTCTGGTTTCCCAAATCGTAGGCATACAATAAACTCACAACCGCCATACGGGCTTGATGACGTGTTGCCATTATGCGCCCATTTCTTCGTACAAGTCGAGCAATTCAATAACAACGGTCATCGCTTCAAAACCCTTATTCCCGGCTTTGGTTCCCGCACGCTCAATGGCTTGCTCGATCGTATCGGTGGTCAAAAGTCCAAACGACACCGGTTTTTTGTGCTTTAAACTGACCGTCGCAATCCCTTTGGTCGCTTCTGCGGACACGTAATCAAAATGAGGAGTTGAACCTCTTATGACTGCACCCAATGCACAAACAGCATCGTATCTACCTGTCCCCAAAAGCTGATCAATAACCATCGGGAGTTCAAACGCACCAGGGGCTAAAACATGGGTTAGATCTTCGTCATTTCCGCCATGTCTTGAAAAGGCATCTTTTGCCCCTTCGACGAGTCTATCTACGATAAAATGGTTCCATCGTGTACTAACGATCGCAACTTTTTTACCCGTGCGAACGCTAAGTTTACCTTCAATTAATGTCATATTTTTTTCCTTTTTTACTATTTGATTGCATTCAACTGCAATAATTTTTCGCTTAACTCTTCTAATTGTTCTAATTTTAACATATTTGGACCGTCACTCAAAGCACAAATTGGATCAAAGTGCGTTTCAAAGAAAAATCCATCGACACCAACGGCTGCTGCGGCACGTGCGAGGTGAGGAACCATCGAACTGTCACCGCCTGTTTTACCCGTTCCGGTGCCCGGCATTTGAACTGAATGGGTCGCATCAAAGATCACAGGAGCAAACTGACGCATAATAACAAGCGAGCGCATATCGACCACAAGATTCCCGTATCCGAACGTCGAACCACGCTCACATAAAAAGACACCGTTTTTTTGTGCAGCTTCGTAGGTCACCTCATCGCATCCGCGGGTTTTAAGCACTTTTGCCACCGAAAACTGCATATCGCTGGGGGTCATAAACTGCCCTTTTTTAATATTCACAATTTTATCGGTTTTTGCCGCTGCTACGAGCAAATCCGTTTGACGGCACAAAAAAGCGGGGATTTGAATCATATCAATCACTTCCGCAGCAATGGGAACCTGATAGCTCTCATGAACATCGGTGACAATCTTGTACCCAAAATCGTCTTTGACCTTTTGCAAAATTCGCAAACCCTCTTCAAGTCCCGGCCCACGGTAACTGTCCAGTGAGGTGCGGTTGGCTTTATCAAAACTCGATTTAAAATAAAAATCAAATCGCGGATCGTTGTGATAACGCTCAAGTGACTTGGCGATTTTAAATATCGACTCTTCACTCTCGATGACGCAAGGTCCAGCAAGAAGTATCATGCACGACTCCATTGGATTAAGTTTAATAGTGCATTTTACTCGAGATAAGATTAAAATCCACAACGGCTTTTAGATTGCGGTATTTTATTAACCCCTTTGGAACACTGAATATGAAGCAAATATCGATATCCTCGCATAATAATAGTCTTGATAATATATCCCGCTATTCCGCTCAACCTTATCCACCCCAAAAGTGAAATACTCGCATAGTGACCCCCAAGTGCAATCATCATCCCACGCAACTGCATTTGCGCAGGCTTCATCGCTTTTCCTTGGATGTGCATCAAAATATTATTGGCAGCACAAGCACCGCTTTCTTCCGCTGCTTGTGCCGTTGGCGGAAGAAGTTTCCCGGAAATATCATGAAGCTGCGCAATGTCCCCTGCAGCAAAAACATTATCATGCAAAGGGACACGCAAAAATTCATCGACGATAAGTTGCGATTTTTTATTTTTTTCGGCATTTAACCCGCTGGTAAGAGTTGAAGCCACAATACCCCCCGTAAAAATCATAAAATCAAAACAAATAGGCTCCGAATCATTGAGAATCAATGTGTGCTCCTCCACGGATGTGATACGAGAATGATTGATGATTTTTACCCCGAGCTTCAAAAGTCTTTTGGTGGCTTGGTTGATTAAATACGGCTCCATCCCCTCCAAAACACTCTCATGCGGAATAATCAAAAAAAGATGGATATTGTCACATGTAAGCGTGTTGTCACGATGAAAAATACGGACATAATCGGCCATTTCTGCAGCGATCTCAACCCCGCTTAATCCCCCTCCTCCGATTACGATGTTAAAAGGTTCTGCACACCAACCGCCCTGACTCTCTATTCTCTGAAAAAGCCGTTGCTCAAACTGCTGTTTAAATGCCAATGCACTCCCTAACGTTTTGACGCCATGAGAATGTTCGCGTAACCCTTGTATCGATGTGTTATATGCCGTACGGCTTCCTGTACACAACAGCGCGTAATCAAACGAATGACAAGTGTGTTCACCTGTAATGCATTTGGCCTCAAAATCAATTCCTCGAATCGTATCTTTTATATACGTAACGTGTTCTCCATAACTCAGGCACAATGCCATTAAATCAATCGTAACACGAGTCATCGAGCACTCATTGGCGATCAGTTCATACGCTTCGGTTTGGAGATAGTGATACGGATGCTGATCGATCAAAACGACATCACAAAGTCCTGACGTTGCCAACACCTTGAGTGCTTTAACCCCCGCATATCCTCCTCCTACGATAACGACACGGTTACGCTGCATGACAGGATCCTTATTCAAAAAAATTGAGTTTATTGTATCATTTTTTCAAATAATTCTTAACGATTGCATTCGAACACACTACGGCAGAACTAAACGCCCATTGAAAATTATAACCCCCAAGCTCTCCGGTCACATCCACCGTTTCACCGATAAAATAAAGACCTTTAATTTTCGTACTTTGCATCGTTTCAATCTCTATCTCTTCGTGTGCTACACCGCCGCGGCACACTTCGGCTTTGGTCAGTCCAAAGGTTCCCGATGGGGCCATTTTGTAGTTTTGGATTAGAGCCAGTTTTTCACGCTCATCAGCATTTAAACGATTACACGGTTTGTCATCCAGCCCAATGGCGTCCAAAAATGCTTTGATAAACCGCTTAGGCAGAGGGAGTGCGGAACTTGCAAGTTTTTTCTCTATGAACAGTTTTTCGAGATCCAAATCGGGACAAAAGTTGATGGAGATTTCCCCTTTGTGCCAATACAGTGATGCGGAGAGAACCACAGGGCCGCTGATCCCCTTATGAGCAAACAACAGATCCTCATCCAGTGTTTTTTGCCCCACACGAATGCGCGCAGGAAAACTAATCCCGCTAAGCTCTTTCATCCAAAACTCTTTTGGCTGCAGTGTCAATCCCACTAGCGCCGGAGCAAAAGGAATGATAGTATGTCCGTATCCTTGCGCGATTTTAAGACCGATATCACTCGCACCGAGTTCTTTGTAGCTTGCTCCACCCGTTGCAACAACGACATTGGACGCACTAAACTTTCCCTTATCCGTCGTCACCACAAAAGGATCCGCTCCATCAACAGACAATATTTTATGCCCCATAAGCATTTCGCATCCGTGTGAGCGTCCCAACAAAATAGAGATTACCTCATCGGAACTTTTTGGACAAAAATAATACCGCTCTTTACGAATCACCGGGCGCAGTCCCCCATTGTGAAAATAGTTCAGCAATGCCTCTTTGGAAAAAACACTCAGGCCATTGGACACTAACGGCTCATTGCCTAAAAAATGGCTCGCATCCACCTCTACATTGGTCAAATTGCATTTTCCTCCGCCTGAGGCTTTGAGCTTGAGCGCAGGACGGGAATTTCCCTCGATAATGGCAATTTTTAAATTTGTTTTTTCTACGAGTTGTGCAGCACACATCAATCCGCTGGCACCCGCTCCTAAAATAAGTACATCAAAATGTTTCATCTAACGCTTAATCAGTCGCAATGCCATCGCCGTTGCGAGCAATGATACGGCAACAATATGCTCCAACGAAAGCATTTTATATCCAAGCAAAAGATGGATTATGACGGCAACCACACCTAAGTAGAGAAACTTGTACCCTGTCTTGGACCACGGAGAAAGCGCTAAAATTAACAATGCACCCACCCCAAAACTCAAAAACGGATGATTCATCATAGCGTTGCCCAATGCATTTGCACTAAACCCATACGCAAAAGCAAAAAAGAAGAGATGCAACAGAGCATATCCAACCGCAAATCCCCCCAGCAGTTTTTTAAATTCTCGCAAATCAAATCGAACAAAGGTGTAAAGAGGGCTAATCCAAAAGGAAAAAATCAAAATCCAAAGGGCACTTTTCCCCGCCATAACACTAAGGTAATAAAAAAGATGGATCGGATGGGGAATATGTGCGGTGAAAGCATTTTCACACCACGCCACTGCCTCATCAAACCACACAAAACCCAAGCTGTGAGTATAGACCGCACCCATCGCCAACAATGGAATTAAAGCTAAAAAGAGTATTAAATATCGCATAACGAAAGTGTAGCTAAAACTCTCTTTGGCTATAATGATAATACTATTTTATCAAGGTTTATAATGTCCAAAAAACTTCACATTGTTTCACTCGGTTGTACTAAAAATCTCGTCGATACCGAGGTGATGTTAGGACGACTCCAAAACTATACTATGACCGATGATGGTACCGATGCCGATGTCATTATTGTCAATACCTGCGGATTCATTGATGCCGCCAAACAAGAGTCACTCAATACCGTTTTCAACCTCAATGCAGGACGTAAAAAAGAGTCCGTTTTAGTCATGGCAGGATGTTTAAGCGAGCGATACAAAGAAGATCTTGCCAAAGAACTTACCGAAGTCGATATTTTCACAGGGGTGGGCGATTACGACAAAATCGATGAGCTTTTAGCCCTCAAACAAAGCCGTTTTTCTCCCGAAGTCTATCTCATCGACGGAGCCGAGCGTGTCGTTACGGGATCCACTTATCATGCTTATATCAAACTCTCTGAAGGATGTAACCAACAATGCAGTTTTTGTGCTATTCCGTCGTTTAAAGGAAAACTCAATTCCAGAGATCTGGAGAGCATTGCACGAGAGGTAGAAGGGCTTATTGCGAAGGGCTATTATGATTTTAGTTTCGTTTCCCAAGACTCCAGTTCGTATCTGCGTGACCAAAACATCAACGATGGGTTGATCCATCTTATCAAGAGAATTGAACTCATCGATGGAGTAAAGAGTGCGCGGATTTTGTACCTTTACCCTTCGACTACGACCCTAAAACTTGTTAAAGCCATAGGTGATTCGAAAGTCTTCCATAACTATTTTGATATGCCCATTCAGCACATCAACGACGATATGCTTCGCATTATGAAACGGGGTTTTGGAAAAGAAAAAACCCTTGAACTGCTCAATGCGATGAAAGCATTGCCAAACTCATTTGTCCGTACGAGTTTTATCGTCGGGCATCCGCATGAGAGTGAAGCCATGTTCGAGGAGATGGCAGAATTTGCAGGGTCGTTTGAATTTGATCGTCTTAATGTCTTTAGCTATTCGGATGAAGAAGGGACAAGTGCTTTTTCGATGGACGAAAAAATCTCTGCCAAAATCATCAATGCCCGAGCCAAAAAACTGGGGAAAATTGCTTCAAATATCGAAATCCAAAGCCTTGATAAACTTGTCGGTACGGAAATTTCCCTTGTCATCGACGGAGAAAGCGATGAGCATGAATTTCTCCTCAGCGCACGTGCCCTCAACTGGACACCCGATGTCGACGGTGAGATCTACGTCAACGATCGTGAAATCGAGGGTGAATTATCCTATGGCAAAATGTATCGCGCCCGCATTACAGAACTCTCCGGAACGCACCTTTTAGCGACCATCACAGGCGATGCGTGAACTTCTACACCTTGAGCAGCTTCGTGAGGGTAAAGTCCTCCTAGCCTTCTCGGGAGGAGTTGATTCTACGGCTCTTTTTCACCTCCTCCTTGAAAATAATATTTCGTTTGATATCGCACACGTCAACTATCACACGAGAGCCGCCAGCGGGACCGAAGCTCTCAATGCTCAAATGCTGGCACATACCTACAATCTGCAATGCCATAGTCACTCTTGTCATCTTAACAGTACCAATTTCGAGCACTGTGCCCGCGAAGAGCGCTACACTTTTTTCGAAACGGTGATGAAACAACACAACTACACCTATCTTCTCACCGCTCATCAACTCAACGACAAACTCGAATGGATGCTCATGCAGTTGGTCAAAGGTTCAGGATTACCCGAACTTCTGGGAATTCGTTCCATCGATCATAAAAATAGCATTCCGATTCTTCGCCCACTGTTGGGACACGATAAAGAAGAGATCGAGAACTATTTGCGCAAACACAATCTCTCCCATTTTATCGATGAAAGCAACAACGATGAGCGCTACACCCGCAACCGTTTTCGCAACCGTTACAGCACCCCGCTTCTGCACGATCATGCAGATGGAATACGTCGCAGTTTTCACTATCTTGAGGAAGACAATGACCTACTCATTGAACAAGTTCGTTTTAAATCCGTGCAAGAGCTTCATTATGCTGCCAATCCAGATTCCATCCGTTCACTCATATACGGAATCGATCAACACTTAAAGTCACTTGGAATCGTGATGAGTGGAAATGAAAAAGAAAGTTTAAAAAAAGAGAGAAGTTTCATTATTTCGCGTCAATACGTAGTATCAATGGAAGAAAACAATACCTTTATTGCCCCTTACCATCCCAATATCGTGATGGATAAAGGGTTCAAAGAAGAATGCAGAAAACTTAAAATCCATCCGAAATTGCGCGGATACCTCCATGGAGCACCCGAGGCCTTTGCTCTTATACGTCGATTAAAAGAGCCTCTAAAACCTCTTCAATGCGACTGACCCCACGTATTTCAAGAACACTTTTGACCTCATCGGGAATATCCACTAAATCACGCTCATAGTTTTTTTGAGGGATTAAGGCTAGTTTCATCCCGGCACGATGCGCTGCGATGAGTTTCTCTTTGAGTCCGCCAATAGGGAGAACGTTTCCGGTGAGTGAAACCTCTCCTGTCATTGCGATGTCCGCACGCACTTTTTTATTGGTTAAAATCGATGCGATAACCGTTGACATGGCGATTCCCGCACTTGGACCGTCTTTGGGCGTTGCCCCATCGGGAACGTGAATGTGCAGATCAAAACGCTTGTACACTTCACTCGCATCCACAACCGTTGCAGCTTCACGCTCTGCAACCGAAAGAGGGATAATAGAGTGATCGATGGTGAGCGCGCCGCTGTCAATAAGAGTTTTGACCACAGAAAGGGCAATACGCGCCGACTCTTTCATGACGTCGCCTAAACTTCCTGTCAGTTGGAGCGTCCCTTTGCCGTTAATGCGGATTGCTTCGATTTTGAGCACATCCCCGCCGACGGCTGTCCAGGCAAGCCCGTTTACCACACCCACACGGTTGATATGATCGGTTTTTTCGATCTCAAACACTGTTTTTTCCAAAAAGTCTTTGAGATTTTTAAGCGTTACACTGACTTTGACCGTACTGGAATCTTCGAGTATTCTTTTGGCCGTTTTACGAACGATATCCGCCACACGACGACGCAAATTTCGTACTCCCGCTTCTCGTGTGTGTTTTTCAATCACATCAAACAGTGCAGTTTTTGAAATAGAAAGCTCCGAGGGTTTTAACCCGTGTTTTTTAAGCTCCTGAGGGATGAGATATTGCTTGGCAATCTCATACTTCTCCTGAGGAGTATACGAACTTACCGGGATAAACTCCATACGATCGCGCAGCGGTCCCGGAATCTGTCCTACATCATTGGCCGTAGCGATAAAAATAGCCTTACTCAAATCGAGATTAAAATTGAGATAATAATCCCTAAAATGGGTATTTTGCTCAGGGTCCAAAATTTCTAACAGTACCGCGGTCGGATCTCCACGGTGCGATTTGGCAATTTTATCGATTTCATCCAAAACAATGATCGGATTCATCTTCTTGGCTTCAATAACTCCCTGCACAATACGTCCCGGCATCGCTCCCACATAGGTACGACGATGACCGCGAAGCTCATTGACGTCTTCCAATCCGCCCAATGCAATTCGCACCAATGGCCGCTTAAGGGCCGTAGCAATAGAGTTGGCCAATGACGTTTTACCGACACCCGGAGGGCCCGCAAAACACAAAATAGCCCCTCGTCCCTCTTTATCCCCTTGACCTCGAAGCTCGAGCAGTTCTCTCACCGAAAAATACTCCAGAATACGCTGTTTTGGTTTTCTGAGTGAAAAATGGTCTTTGTTGAGCTGCGCTTCGACATCATGGACATTGAGCGCTTTTTTGGATTCTTCTCCGAATGGAATCTCAAGGACATATTCCAGATACGTTTGAAGCATTCCTGCATCGCCGCTATCAGGGTGCATACGGGCAAACCGCTCCAACTGCTTATTGGTCTCTTTATAGGCATCGGGATGCATTTTGTCTTTTTTGGCTTCGAGTTTTTTACGGAACTCTTCGATCTCTTCTTCGCGATGAGTATCGGTTCCCAACTCTTTTTGTATTTGCTTGAGCTGTTCTTTTAAGAAATATTCTTTGTTCACTTTTTCAATGCGTGTATGCACTTTTGAACGGATCTCTTTTTGAAGCTTATTGGCTTCGGTCTCCTCGATAAGCTCATCGATGAGCATCAAAAACCGTTTTTCAGGATCACTTTCCACAAACAGTTTATAAGCATTCTCTTTTTTCATCTTGATCGAGCTGGAAATCAGATCGACAATGCGGTTGTATTCGTGATTTTCTTCGATGGTTCGCAACAGATCCGGAGGGAAATAGTTACTGACTTGCGACAGAGCACGCACTTTTTCCCGTAAAATCTCTAAAATTGCATCCATTTTGAGGGCATTCACACTGGATGACTGGATAATATCAACATTCGCCCGAAGAGGATCGCCATGTGTCATACTCACAATATGGCCGCGAGCCAGCCCCTGAAACAGCACTTTGATGCGACCGTCGGGAAGAACGACTTTACGCATGATCGAGCCGATGACTCCCGCATCATAGACCGCATCCATCTCGCGGGATCCTTCATGATCCGGCTTCACTGGGCACACAATGATCAAGGAATTATTTTCAATCGCTTCGGCAGCCGCTGCGATATTTTTTTCATCGCTTAAAAAGAGAGGAGAGATCATAAAAGGGTATAAAAAAAGTTCATCCTCCGCAATCACCGGTAAAGTGGTGGGGAAAGAAGCATAGTTACTAAGTTGCATAAAATATTTCCTTAAAAAGGTTTAGTATTCAAAATGAATAGTCTATTTACTCGTATTGTCATCCATCGAGACGACACTTCGTGTTTTTGGAATCATAAACGCATACCAGCTGCTGGATCCATCTCCCTCAAATATCTCTCGATACCAGGGAACATTTGCAGGAACTACCGCTGAGGAATCAATCCATGTTACGGGTGCAATATTACGATAATACTCAGCCCCTTTTGGCTTTTGCAATCGGTCGTACAGTTGAGCAATCTGATTATTCAACGTCCCGCGTGCGAGTTGCAATTGGGTTTCCATCGTATTGATCAACGGAAGATAGGTTGAGTTGGGGTAGCTTGCTCTAAAAACATTCACCCCTTTGAGTGTCTCATCAATAAGACCTTGATCACGTCCCGGATTGGGAAGCGCCAAAAACTTGGCTTTAATCTTTAAAAACTCTGTGTATTCACGCCCTTCGTGCGTTGCGTAACGGCGATTGTATTCATCCAAAAAGTGTTCCGATAACAAATACTCTTCGTACGCCATGTGTGCCTGCGCCATAATCAACGTGGCTTCCCCCAAAAGAGGCGAACCGATGTGTTCACTTTGCAGCGAACTGAAATAACTGTCTGCTTTTTCCAAATTTCCGCTGGATACCGCACCAATCATTTTTTCATACCAATAATCAGCAGGTTTATTAAACTCGTCCAGTTCCTTGCCGCATCCGCTCATAAAGAGAATTATTGCAGCTGTCGCTATTGCGCCTCGAATCATCTTCATTATTTATTCCATTTTCTATATAAAGTAGAGACAATTTTACCAAAAAGAGATTAATACTACATTGATTGATCTTTTATATGTTAAAATCGCTCTAATATATAATCATAAGAGGCCTCAATGCAGTTTAATTTAAAGCTCCCACTACTTGGATTTGAGTCCGCTACGTCAATGGAGCTCAAAAAAATCGATGATGTTTTTATGCGTCTCGAAAGCTCTGACAACGATCTCTCTTTTACCCTCATCAACCCTTTTATTTTACGCGAATATGCTTTTGACATCCCAACCTCACTTCAGGCTCTTATGGAGATCGATGAGCAAAGCAATCTTCTTATTTATAATCTGGTGATCCTAACCACTCCGATTGAAAATTCCTCGATTAACTTTATAGCGCCTCTCATTTTTAATACCAGTAATGGGACCATGGCCCAAATCATTCTCGATAATCGTCCCGATTTTGGTATCGCTGAGCCCATTAAAAACTACCTTAAAGATCCAAGCCATGACTAAACCCGCTATTACCCTTGTGGGCAATGGAAAGATGGCCCTATCGATTGCCAAAGGACTTAAAGAAAGCTATACCATCGAAGTCATTGGTCGTGATATCAAGCGGTTAGAACAATTTGAGCAGGACTTAGGATCAGTGATTCAAAAAACCCTTTTGGCCCAAGCACAGTGTGAAGATAAAACTATTATTTTATGCGTTAAACCATCCAACCTCTCTGAAGTCTCCGCACTTCTTAAAGGTAAAGCCAAAACCCTTTATTCCGTCCTTGCAGGAACCACGCTTGAGTCACTTCGCTGCATTCCTGCGCACTATTATGTTCGGGCAATGCCCAATTTAGCGGCCCAAAGCGGGGCATCCATGACTTCACTCGTAGGGGACCCCTCTTTGCAGGACGAAGCACTAAGGCTGTTTCAATCCATCGGAATGGTTCTGTGGCTGGAAAATGAAAAAGAGCTTGATATTGCAACGGCATTAGCAGGAAGCGGACCCGCATACTTGGCCCTTATTTCCGAGTCATTGTGTGATGGAGCGGTACGGGAAGGGCTAAAACGCGAACATGCCATGACATTGATGCGCGGTCTGTTCAAAGGGTTTGGAGAACTAATCCAAACAACTCACCCTGCACTTCTAAAAGACAGTGTCATGAGCCCGGGAGGGACGACGGCGGCCGGATACGGAGCACTGGAACATTCAGGTGTTCGAGAGGGATGCATGGAAGCCATACGCCTTGCATATGAAAAAGCCGCTGCCATGAAAAAAGCTTAACACATCAAAACTAGTGACTTTTTTTACTCTCCACAGGAGATGCTTTCTCCTCTTCTTTCTCTTCTGTCTCCTCTGAAAGATGGTGAACTTTCATCGTGAAAGAGGATTTAATCAAATCTCCCTCTCTCTCAAAATGAATCGGAAAATTCACCCCGATAATCCAATCACTGTGATTGACTTTGTCCAGGAAATGGTAAAACGTTTCAGGCGAATTAATTTTTGTGGTGGCATTCACCTCATACACCCTAAACGATCCGTTATGATCACTCATCTCAATCTCGCTTAAAAAAAGATCCTGAAACTCTTTTTCATACATTCGAGTAAATTTTTTAGGGTTAAATGAGGATTCAAACGCTTTGATTGTTGCTTGGTGCGTCTTTTCTAATTTTTCCAATTTTTCTTGAGAAATTCTGTGCTCTTCTCGCAGCACCTCCAACATTCGACTCTCTTTTTTATTTTCCAATCGAACCGTTCGGTATTCTTTCCCCTTTGGTATGAGAAATAAGAATGCAAAAAGAAAAATCGCTGCCATCAAAATGAACGAGAGAAGAAGCAAATAAAACGTTTTGTAATTGATTTGCATCTTCACTCCTGCACCTCGGCTATGCTCTCTTCTTCCAGATAATTCGTTGAGACAAAATTATACCATCCATTTTCGATGGGATAAAAACTCGTATACGTACGATGAAAAATAGATCTCAACGGCGCTTGAAGCATAAATTCATACGCCTCTTTATTGGGCGTTACTCCGTACAATATCAGTGAATTTTTATCCAGTACCGCTCTTGTCAGGGTAATCGTATCGGGGACAAGATCAAATAAGTTGCGAATACTTTCTTTCATCACGGTATTGTTCGTTGCGATTTGTTCACTTTTCTTGATCTCCGCCTCAATAATGGTGATTCTCTTATCAATGGCTTTTTTTTCAGCCTCTTGCTGTTGCAGCGTAACTCCAAATGATTGATGCTGCTCTTGGAATTGATGTGTTTTATAAGCCAAAAATCCATATGCCATCACAACCATTGCAATGCTGATCGTAAAGAAAAAGAGGGCTAACCGTATCTCGCCGCTAATGGCATGTTTTGGCCGCGGAGTACTAAAACTGTATTTCACAGTGACGCCTCCTCAAGCTGTGCAAGTCCATTAATTCCCTCACATACATTGACATGCCGTATCAATACATTAAGGAAAAGTTCTTCTTCGAGATAACGTTTCAGCTCATCTCCCCCCTTTCCTCCATCGGCAATGCAGACCGTCTCAATAAAGCGATTCTTACATAGATCACTGACATAAAACCTCTGAAGCGCTTTTTGTATAAACTCAAAACGTTCATACTCTTCACCTGAACCGTCAATCCCTTTTTTAACCGCACCGTCGTATTCGTGCCGTATCTCTTCGTGAGTCAATTCATCCTCGCTAAACTCACTCACTTCATCCAAATCATCCAAGTCGGCAATGGATTGAAACGAATCAAGATTGTCCAAATCATCCAAAAGATCCAAATCTTCCAAATCTTCTATATCATCGAGTGAAATTTCTCTGTCATCATAACCGTGTTCTTCCATGGTAGGAGATGAAAAGTCCATCGAAGACAATGATACTGAGTCTTCAGACTTCTGCTTGGCATTTCCCGTCGTATAGTAGTGGGCATATTCCAATTTTTCACCATCGAAAATAGCAATAGCAAAAAAACCCGGAACACAAAAAGCATACAATCCAAATGAGTTTTTAATTTTATCCGCAAAATAAAATTCAATCATTGAAAAAGGGGAAAAAATAAAGTCGAGTCCTACCCCTGAATAGTGAGCTTTCAGCCGATGAAGCTCGTCTTGAGAGGCATACTGCGTCCACTCATTGTTGCGGCATACGGTTTGAATTCCCACGACATCATCGTTACGAAAATGGACAGACGGGTGCGAACACCCCTCATATGCCCCTTGATTCGCATACAAATTAAGGGTACTGATATAAAAAAATGGGGTAGTATCGACTTGATTGTGGATGAATTTATTCATACTGCTTGATGGGGTATCACCTACAAAATGACGCTGCTCTTTAGAGACTACTTTTTTATTTTTGACGGTAATACTCATGACATTATATCCGTCTTCAACAGGGACAATAGAGATAAATATTTTTTGAAATAATCTCTCTAGCACTAAGATTCCTCTGCTTTTTTACACAAGGGATGCGATGTCAAGTAGTGTTCCATTTTTATCGCATTCCCCAACTTGGTATAAATCTGTGTGGTTGCCATACTGGCGTGACCGAGCAATTCACTAACATCGGCGATTCGCGCACCATTATTTAGCAGCTCAGTAGCATAGGAATGCCGAAGCTGATGAGGCGTCGCCCTCAATCCAACCTCTGCAAATGCCTTGGTTAGGATATATCTTAAACTATTTTCGCTTAATTTTTGACCTTTTTCCTCAAAAACATACTCACAACAAGGCGATGCATCTTGCACCGAGCAAAAGAGGGTATAGACGTCTCCCAACATTGGAACATCGCGCTCTTTATTTCCTTTGCCTAAAACACGGCACCACTCTTTATGGACATCCGAAAGCTTCAGATTTGCCAACTCAGAAATGCGCAATCCCATAGAGTACAACAGGGAAATCACCAGTTTTTCCAATGGTTTTGCATGGTGCAGTGCACGAAGGATATGTTCATGTGAAATGGGTTTGGGTAGCGTTTTTGGAATCTTTATCGCTTCGTCGCCTCGCAGCTCAACCACCCAATCCTTGGAATGCAGGTACTTCACAAAACTGCGAACGGCGCTGAGTTTCGTAGAGATCGTCTTAGGTTTGAGCGAAGCAATTTTCAGGCGAAGCGGAGTCAAATTGATCCGAATCACCCCCTCTTCCTCATTGATCTCAGATTCTTTAATCATCTGATCTATCGAGTCTCCATAGCTTGCCAACGTCAAGTGAGAATATCCCAGCATCCCATCCAAATGTTTTAAAAATGTCTCTTTTTGCAGATGAAGCTCTTGTTTCATAAAAGGGCGTGTTCCATCAGTTTGGTTTGCAAAACACCCTTGGCTTCATCCATTTCAAGCCCTTCCAAATCGATCGGTTCAGATGCGTAAAAATCAAGAACTCCGAACGGTTTAGGAATAACGAATTTATCCCAGCTGGAAAGCTGCCAGTAGCTCGAGGGGTGGCAATGAAAGACGATGACTTTGGTGTTTCGTTTTTGCGCCATGACAATAATGCCATTGGCAATCGTGTAGCGGGGTCCCTTGGGTCCATCCGGGGTGATCCCGATGTCATATCCCTCTTCCAGTGATTTTAGTCCCTGGATCAAAACTTTGGCCCCGCCTCTTGTCGTAGAGCCTCGAATCGTCCCCAGTCCAAAAAAAGCAATCACCGCCGCAATAATTTTCCCGTCGAAATGTTCGCTGATCAGGACATTGGCTTTAGGCACTTTCCGAAATTGATAGTACACATACGGCTGCATCAACAAATCAGCATGCCAAAAGGCAAAAATAACGGGCTCTTCCGGAATCATAGTCGGGAGATGAAAACGTTTACGGGAAGTGAGATAAATAAAGCGGATCATAAGCATCCCCACAAAGGGAACAATCCACAGAGAAAGGGTACGAAGCAGCTTCTTAAACAACCATTTCTCCGGTTTGAACGGTACGAGAAGCCTCCGTAATTTTCACTTTTACGATTTGCCCCAGCAGCTCTTCGCTCCCTTTGAGCTTAACACTCAAATTGTTATCACTGCGACCTGCAACATACCCATCAGCTCTGAGCTCTTCGCAATAGACTTCTACAATGTTCCCAAGATGGACGGGTTTGAGCTCATCCAAAATCTCATCATGACGGGATTGGAGCATATTCAAACGCTCCGATCCTATTTCAGAATCAATTTCCGTCATCTTTTCGGCTTCTGTGTGAGGTCGCGGAGAGTATTTAAAACTAAAAACTTGTTCAAAACGAACTTGGTTCAATACATCCATCGTATCGGCAAAATCTTCATCACTCTCACCGGGAAACGCTACGATGATGTCTGTACTGATACTCACATTGGGGACCAATTCGCGAAGCTTTGCGGCACGGTTCAAAAACCACTCTTTGGTATAGCCGCGCTTCATCGCTTTTAAAATGGTATTCGAACCGCTTTGCAACGGCATGTGCATCGATTTGCAAATCTTAGGATTACGCGCAAACTCTTCGATAAATTCATCATCCATATGCAGAGGATGAGGAGAGGTAAATCGGATACGCTCCACCTCAGGGATAGCGCTCACGCGACGAAGCAGCTCGGTGAAATTGATTTTTTCATTGTCAGCAGAAAAACGGCGACCGTAATTGTTGACGTTTTGTCCCAGCAAGAAAATCTCTTTGGCACCGTTCAAAGCCGCTTTTCGTGCTTCGGAAATGATCAAATCCGCAGGGATAGAGATCTCATCGCCACGGGTTTTTGGAACGATACAAAACGTGCACTGCTTATCGCACCCGATAGAGATATTGATATACGCCTTATGAGTACTGGTACGAAAATCTTTAAACGCAAACTGCGATTCATCGTAATCGATTTCAATTTCGACCGCTTTGTCTTTGTGAAGCACTTGAGCTATTTTCGAAACATTGCGAGCACCAAGGACAAAATTGACATACGGGGCACGCTTGATAATCTCTTTACCCAAATGGGATGCCGTACACCCGCAAACACCGATTTTGGCATCCGCTTTTTTGAGCTTATTAAAGACACCCAGTTCCGAAAAAAGTTTGTGAACCGGCTTCTCACGAACCGAGCAGGTGTTAATGAGGATCAAATCCGCATCGCGTGCATCGTCGGTGAGAACATACCCCTCATGCGCATTGAGTTCGGCGATCATATGTTCCGAATCCCGTACGTTCATCGCGCATCCGAGTGTCTCGATAAAAAGTTTTTTAGACATTAATTCTTTACCTTATAGATAGTGACTTAAGCTGTTCGTCATTCCCGCGAATGCGGGAATCCAGCACTTTTTGAAGACGGATCCCCGGGTCAAGCCCGAGGATGACGAGCAGAAACTACAGAAATGATCATTTCTATAAAATGTGAACCTCGTACATGTATTCACTGGCAGAAAGTCCAAACTTGACTTCACGCATGTAGAAGCTTTTCCCTTCGCCTTCAAAATGGTCTTGAAGTGCGAGAAGATCTTTGTGTGAATTTTCACGGTCAAAATAGAGGATAGAGGAGTTGCTTTTTTCGACCATTTCTGTGATTTTTTTAAGATCAACTTTCTTTGGTTTTCCGTCAAGTTCAGTACGTGCGAATTTTAGTTCCATGGTTTTCCCTTTGAATTGGAGGTCTTGATAATTAGGACATTTTACCTCTCTTTCGATAAATATCCTATTAAGCCTTTTTTTTGTATACTTTTACCCTTCATAAAAAAAGCTTCCATTATTGATTATTTATTTTTTATGACCACCCCAAACAAGAGGATATTCCTATGGAAAATATGCTAGATATTATTGATTCTATCGCCAGTGAAAAAGGGCTAAACCGTGAAAATGTCACCGAAGCCATCAAAACATCTTTCATCCAAACTGCCAAACGTATTATCAATCCAACCTTTGCCTTTGAAGCCGATATCGATGATCGTACCAAACAAGTAAAACTTCGTCAAGTGATCACCGTTGTCACGGATGATGCCCCCGAACTAGAGGGTGAATCCGCCGGTGCTTATATGAGCATTACAGCAGCAAAAGAGATTGACGATGAAGCCGAAATCGGCGATCAGCTTCAAATGGAGCATGAACTTGAAACCTACGGCCGAAGTGCCTTTGCAACCCTTCACAGAGAAATCGAATTTCACATCCAGCGCCTCGTCGAGAATGAACTCTACGATAAATACAAAAACAAAATCAACCAAATCGTTTCAGGACGAGTAACACGTGTTGATAACGATCAAAATACCACCATCGAAATCGATGAGATTCGTGCTGTATTGGCGATGAAAAGCCGTATTAAAGGTGAAAAATTCAAAGTCGGCGATGTGGTAAGCGCCCTTGTCCGTCGTGTCAATGTGGACAAAGTTATGGGGATCACTATGGAGCTTTCACGAACTGCTCCAAAATTCCTAGAAGAGCTTTTAGCCCTCGAAGTCCCTGAGATCAAAGACGGTATCGTGGTCGTTGAGCGATGTGCCCGTATACCGGGAGAACGTGCCAAAATCGCCCTCTACACCAACCGTCCCCAAATCGATCCCATCGGTGCAACCGTCGGGGTACGCGGCGTACGTATCAATGCGGTCAGCGAAGAACTGTGCGGTGAAAACATCGACTGTGTTGAGTACAGCGCATCTCCAGAGCTCTTCATCTCTCGTGCTATGAGCCCTGCCATCATCACCGCGGTCAGCGTCACCGAAGATGAAAACGGAGAGAGAAAAGCGATCGTCACTCTCCCAAGCGATCAAAAATCCAAAGCCATCGGAAAAAGCGGAATCAATATCCGTCTTGCATCGATGTTAACGGGGTACATCATTGAGCTTAAAGAGCAAGGGGAGAGTTCTGCAGCATCCGAAGAGAAGAAAGAGGGTATTGGCTCTCTTGAAGCACTTTTCGGGAACTAATACCGATTTATACTTTTCTTTTTCATAAGAAAAGTACCAAAAGAAAATCGTCACAACAACAAAACGCTTCCGATACGCCTTTAAAGGCGATCGGGCTTTTGGTGTGTTGTTGTGACATTATTCATGATATATTTTCGCTTAAGCGAAAACAGTGAGATAATCCGTCTCTCAATCATCCAAAGAGCCACACTCACCGCAGCCGTGCGAAGTGATGTGTGAGCGGTTTGGTTGAGAGACGAGCTTCTTTTGTTTCTTTTCTTTGCGGAAAAGAAAAGAAAATTATCGTTTCACAAACGGATTCAATCTCAACAAAACCGCATCCGCAATCTGATTCCCTATCAATGTCAAAAACGCACTCATCATTAAAATCCCCATAATCACCGGATAATCCCGACTCATAGCACTCATATAAAACAGCTGTCCCATCCCCTCGATCCCAAAAATCGATTCGAGTATCACCGATCCACCAATAAGCCCCGGCAGCGAAAGTCCCAGCATCGTCACAATGGGGGGCAATAGATTGGGTAAAAGCATGTATCGGATGATTTTTTTCTCCTCTATCCCGCGTGAGCGTGCGAAATAGACGTAATCACTCTTGAGTATTTCCAACGTCAGTGAACGAATATACAACGCCAAACTCCCAACCCCTACGAGTACCATAACCGTTATCGGCAACGTCAAATGCCACGCCATATCCAGATAATACCCAAACCCTTGCGGCGGCTCAAGAGAGTGCAATCCAGCGATGGGGAACCATCCCAGCGTTACACTAAGACCCATCATCAAAATCAATGCCAAATAATACGAAGGCATCGCAAAACTAAGAAGGGATAGTTGCGTAATGGTGTGATCGCTAAAACTTTCATAACGCAATGCCGCCCATATCCCCATCCACAAAGAAATAACAAACGTCACCACAAGCGCTACGATGTTCATCCACAATGTCACCGGAAGTCGATCCAAAACCACCTCATTGACTTGCGCTCCGCTAACAAATGAGATTCCGAAATTAAATTGCACGAGATTAACCACCCAATCAACATATTGTTGAAACAAAGGCTTATCCAAACCGTAAATCGCTTTGAGCTGTGCGATGTTTTCAGGGGTCATGTTGGGATTAAGTTCACCGCTCATAAAGCTGTTTGGGGCTGCGTGCATTGCGACAAAAGAGATCAAGGAAATCAAAAAGAGCATTAAGAGGGTATAGGAAAAGGATCGGAGGAAATATTTCATAGATTGATTATAACGAAAGGGTATAAGGGAGTCAAGGAGGGTGTCATTCCCGTAAAAACGGGAATCCATCTGAATACCTGCCTACGCGGGTATAACAAGAAAGTATAGATTCCTCTCTCTCGAATAACATCGAGCAAGAAGGTTAAGACTTGCATTTGCATTAGCGACGAAACAAAAACAAAAAGCAAGCTTTCTTAAAGATTAGAATTTAAAAGTCAAGTATCCTTGAACTGTATCGTAACGTTTACCAGCATTTACATTTTCATCATCCGCTGAAATATATGCCAATGTTGCATCCAATGGACCAAATGATTTGGTAGCTGTCAATGTTAATTCTGTCACGTCTGTTGTATCAGTAGCACCGGCTGGTTTAATATTTATATCTGTAAATTGTGCAAAAAGCTGTGCAAAACCTGCATCGTAGGCTGCAATTAATGCAACAGCGTCAGCACCAGGAGTACCTACATACCCAAAATTCCACCATGCTTCTGTGTACAATTTGCTTTGTGCCGCAAATTTGCCGCTATAACCAGAGAATCCCGGATTATTAGCCGTTGCCACGTTTGCGATATTCAAAGCGCCATTATCTTTATCTGCACTGGAATATGCTGCGGAAAGTGTTAAATCCTTAACCCCTGCGTATGCCAATTTAACCGCATAGGCACTTGAATCGTGTTCTGCACTCAAAATTCCTTTTGTATCCATATTTGAGTATTGAACTCCGACTTTTACATTTTTGATCAATTGACAATCCCAATCCGCTTGCAACCAATAAGCATCTGCTATATCTGTTACATTATAGTACCATGCTTGTGCAACAAGTGGTTTGAAAGAGTTGTTGATCGCTCCTGCTGCATATGCACCACGAGAAGCAAAAGTTCCGAACTCATTACCCATATAATCCCAACCTTCTGGATTGTCGTTGTTAA
>JBBQNL010000017.1:0-27554 GCA_038329855.1 Campylobacterales bacterium | reverse complement strand
AAGAAACATCAATATTTTATGACATCTATAACGACCTAACTCCAGGTTGTAATATTGCAGCGTTTGACGACAAAACGGGAAGAATGATGGGATCTTGCTTCTACCATCCCAGAGAACACCATGTATCTCTTGGGATAATGAGCGTACATCCTAATTACAGTGGTCTTGGTGTTGGTAAAGAGCTCGTTAATTACATTCTTGATTATACAAAAAAAAATGATTACAAATCTTGCCGTTTAGTTAGCAGTGCAATAAATATGGACTCATTTTCATTATACAATCGTGCTGGCTTTATTCCGCGAGTAACTTATCAGGACATGGTTATAAATGTTCAAAAAGAAGGTATTGGAGATGTTACCGTTAAAGGAGAGTCAAACATACGTGAAGCTGTTATAGCTGATATAGAAAAAATGGGTGATCTCGAAATGGATATCAGCGGCATAAGACGTGAAATGGATTATCGCTATGCTATAAAAAATCCACGTGGCGTCCTTCACGCTTCTATATACGAGAACGATCAAAACGTCATGGAAGGGTTTATGATATCCGTCAAACACCCGGCACTTAACATGCTTGGTCCTTGTGTTGCTCGAACAGAAGAAGTAGCCATAGCGTTGATAAAAAAGGAAATTGATAGATTTAAAGGTACTTGGGTCCTTTTTTCCATACCAATGGATAAAAGGAAGATGGTCGAGCAAATGTATTTTTGGAAAGCTATTAATGTAGAAACACATCTCAAAGAAGTATGGGGAGAGTTTCCAGGATTTAAGGGTATAAGCATGCCCAGCTTTTTACCCGAAACTGGATAAATAGCTGTCGTACCATCCAGGGCTCAAGTATCACCTGAGCTCTATTAAAATTCCATTGCGACTTTTGTTGATTCTTTCATCACTATTTCTATAACGACTGAATAGTGACTCTGCAAAAAGATCATGAGACACTTTTACAACCTTACGATCTTCGCCCCAAATCCCCCCAAATGCTGAGGCGCATCAGTAAAACTTTTGACACTAGGATGCACTTTTAGAAACTCTTTGACGGCATATGAAAGTTTACCCGTACCGATCCCGTGATAGATAATCACCTCATCGAATCCTTGTAAAAGAGCATCGGAGAGAAATTTATCCATCCGCTCACACGCTTCTTCTGCACGAAGTCCGTGCAAATCAAGTTTTAAACCGCTTTTTTGGTCGATTTGTGCGGTATGAGAAGGTTTAATTTTTTTAGGAAGATTTCCGCTGGGTTTGAGTTCAGTCAGTTTCACGCGCAAACGCATCCCCTCTACCTCGATCATCGCATCTTTGTTCCCCATACTCACAATGGTTCCGCGTTGGGTTCGGTATTTTACAGTTTGACCCACTTGAAAAACAACGGGTTCGGGTTCAATGATTTTAGGTGGCTGATTTTTGGGGATCAGTGAAGCGGCACGATTGAGCTGTCGGTGGATGGCTGCCATATCCATACCGCGTGCTGCCTCTTTGGCTTCGTTGATCGCTAAATCGTACTGTGTCCGTAGTTTATTTTTTTCGGCATCTAGCTCGGATCTTAGATTTTCTCTCGTCTCTTTAAGGAGCCGTTCTTGCTGTGCTAACGACTCAAGTCTTTCATCAACCTCTTTATTTTTACGTTTTAAATTACGCTCCATCTCACTACCGCGCTCAATGAGGATATTGAGCTTTTCATGATTTTCACCGTACACCTCTTTAGCTTTTGTGATAATGGTGGGGTTAATGCCATAACGTACCGCCGTTTCAAACGCATAACTCTTACCGATCGTTCCGTGTAAAAACTCATAGGTTGGGAGGCGCCGTTCTTCATCATAAATCGCCGCAAGAAGCTCCACATCGTCTCGGTCCGCCATAAGTGCCGCAAGCCGCTTGTGGTGCGTTGTCACGATGATTTTTTGATCTCTCTTGATCAGCTCATCGAGTATCACAGCGAACAGTGCTGCCGCTTCATCGCTGTCCGTACCCAACTCAATCTCATCCACCCCCACGAGGGCATTTCTATGCTCAAAAAGATGGCTAAACTGCACCATCCGTCCTGCAAACGTTGAAATGTCATTGCTCACGCTTTGCGGGTCATCGATCACTGCTTCAAGACGTTTAAAACTCCCGATACGTGATTTGTGGGCATTGAGTTTCATCGGAATGAGATATTTCGCCATCGCGCAGGCACTGAGGATCGATTTGAGCAGCATCGTTTTACCCCCCGCATTGACCCCCGTAATCATCAATAGATTACCGCGAAAATCGACACTGATCGGCTTGGGCTTGTGCAATGCGGGATGGGCAAACTCTTCGAGAACAATTGCACTGTTGCTTTGAGGTTTCACGATGGAGTAATTGTGCGCACGGGCAAATAAAACACGTGCTTGATAGTGATCAAACCGTTCAAACTCACGATCGATAAATCCGATAAACGGCGTCAAGGGGGACAATTTTGTCGAAAAGCGTTTGGCGTATTCGTAAAGCTTAGCATCACGTTCTTGATTAATATGCCGCAGCTGCTCTTTGGAGCGTAAAATACTGTCAGGCGCCACGTAAAAAAATCCAGCACCGGTGCGTCCGATCACAGAACCTTTCAAAACATGATTAAACCCGCCACGCACCAACAAACACTCTTCGTCATTGATGTAATGGATTTGTGTATCCACGAGATAAGGGGTCAATTTTTGTGTAAAGAAGAGTCGTTTGATGGATTCTTGAATATCAGATTTAATCGCTTTAATCCGTTGCGAAATACGAAAAAGCTCTTCATCTTTTGACTCGATAAAAACACCCGATGCGTCAAAAAACTCATCGATTTCATTGAAAGGTTCAGGGATGTGAATCGTCCCCATCCACTCCCCGATCAACCCTGCATAATTATTATTGCGCATCGTTCTAAAATAACGGACGACTTTGATCAGCTCAAAAATATCTTCAAATCGTAAAACACCCTGCTTTTTGAGGTGGTTGATACTCCCCTCAAACGGTACACTCTTCGGAGGTGACTTAAATTCCAGAAGATCCAGTGCTTCAATAAAGCGAAAATGGCGTTCTTGATCTCCTCCGATAACAATGGTTTGTTCTCGCGAGAAAAACTGCTCTAATGCTTTGAGATGGGGGAGAAGATCAAGCTTGCCAAATAGCTCGGAAAGATTTGCCGAAAGCTTAGTCATTTACACTCACTGGCACTAAAAATCTGCCATTCATACCGTGACCCTTTATTGCCTATAAAGCTTTGCGTCCCGACGCTGTAGGTAAATGCTTTATTATTGACTTTCACACCGTTGCATACAAGCGTCTCACTATTTGTAAATTTGAGCTCCATATCACGGATATGCTTGCTTTCCAAATCATTCATAATATTATAAAGTACTGCATTGGCAATTATCAAAGCAAGCAGTAAAGAGACCAGTCCCTTTTGTCGACTCGTTAAAGCGGTGAAATAATGCATCCAAACAAAAACGACAATAACAAGTCCAAACCACAACAAATAACTCATAGATTACTTAATCCCTCGTAACTGATAGGTCAAATCCCCTGCGCCAAATCCGACAATCAGATCTTTGTCATACGTTTTAAGTATCTCATCCCCAATAATGACTTGAATCGTATCCCCTTCACGGTGAAGCTTATCGGAAAGAATAAGATTATAACGTCCAAATTCACCCGCAAAATCGATCTCACGATGCTCTTCGCTCGCTGCCCAGACAGGAAGAATAACCAACTCATCTACCCCCTCGAAACACTCTATAAATGCTTGCAGGTTATCAATAGTACGTGAATATTTATGCGGTTGCCAAATCGCAACAATCTTCTCAAATCCTTTGAGTTCTGCATACGTTTTAAGCGATTGCATAGTCGCTTTGATTTCGGTCGGATGGTGGGCATAATCATCCACGATAACACGATCAGACCCTTTGAAAATCACATCAAAACGCTTTTTGATCCCGCGAAAGTTAAGCAAATGGACACGGATAGAAGCGATACTCATCGTTTGTGCCGCTGCCATAATGGCCAAAGCCGCATCCATAGCAATATGCTCACCAAATCCCCACACCTCAAACTCACCAAAACCTTTGAGATGAAAACGGGTATACGGCTCATCGTCGATAAGAGTATAGGTAATATTGGTAATATCTTGACTCGGATAAAGACGCAATGCCTCACACGTCAACGTCGACATAAACGGATCTTCGGCATTAATAACCCGAACACTTCCCATCTCGATAAAACGCTGATAGGCATGATGAAATTCATCAATATTGTAGTTGTAATACTCCATGTGCTCCGGCTCAGCATTCGTCACGATCGAACAATAGGGATTGGAATTGAGAAAACTTCCATCGGATTCATCCGCTTCAAACAACAAAACATCGGTACTTCCATCGTAGCGAACATTCGAGCCAAATCCCTTGGATTCCGCCCCGATAATCGCACTCCCATCCATAATCGCCGCCAAAATCGCCGTCGTCGTACTTTTACCGTGCGCACCGCAGACGGCATACACTTTTTTCTCATTCAAAATCCGCAGCAACGCATCTCGTCGATGCAGCACATCGATTCCACGGCGTTTCGCTTCAACGACTTCGGAATTGGTCGGTTTGATGATCGCCGAATGGATCACCAGATCACATCCCTCTGGGATATTTGACGCATCATGCCCGATAAACACCGTAATACCTCGCTTACGTAATAGCTCCGTGATATGGGTATCTTTCATATCCGATCCGCTCACTTCATGACCGCTAAAACGCATGTATTTTGCTAATCCTGAAATTCCGATCCCGCCGATACCGATAAAGTGAATTTTCATGCGATTTCCTTTGTGAAAAAACTGATATAAAATTTCCCACTTTCCTGCGTTGCTCCCATATCCACATACTCTTCAATAAATATATCAAACGGGATCACAGCATCACATGCCGCTCTGTGAATTTTCATCGCTTCGTTAAAAGCTTCATCCTCACTCAAACCGCCGATAACCTCAAACAAAGCACTCGCATCGGTAGCAGCACCCGCACTGTAATGCTCAATCGCATACTCATACAAAGCACGTAAGGTTGCAAAATCTTGCACCTCATTCATATCAAGACGCTCAAGATTTTCCAGTGCATTCGTTAGCCGCTCCAGCGCCAAATCAAGAATATTGGCATAGTAGGCCATCAAAGTATCGTCATCGAACATTTCATGTGCCTGTGCTTCGAGAACGTACAAAGAGGCAATATCCCCCTCGCTTTGTGCTTTATGGATTTTTGCTTTGAGTTCATTCATGACAGTGCCTCCTTTAGGCGATTAAGTGCTTCGATGGTTTTGGGTGTCTCTTCGACCAATGCAATACGGATATAACCGATTCCGGGATTTTCACCTGTTTTGTCCGTTCGTGCCAAAAATTCTCCCGGAAGAACTTTGACGTTGTAATCTTGATAAAGGTGTTGTGTAAATTCCAATGCGTTAGGTACTTTTAACCATACATAAAATGTTGCATCGGATGTCTCAATCCCTAAAATCTCTCGAGCAGCTTTAAAGTTGTTAGCATACACGTCTCGTGCCGTTTGGACGTGCTCATCATCGCTCCACGCCTTCGCGGCGGCTGCTTGCAGCGGAAGAGGTGAAGCACATCCGACATAGGTTCGATATTGCGCATAGCCGGCTAAAATTTCAGCGTCGCCTGCGATAAATCCGCTACGTAATCCGGGAGCAGAAGATCGCTTGGAGATGGAGTTAATAACCAGAACGTTTTTAAATGTCTCATTGCCAATATACAGCGATGCTTCCAAGAGCGAAGGAATTTTCTCTGCCGTATAAATTTCGCTGTAACACTCATCATTGATAAGAAGAAAATCGTGCTTAAGGGCCAGTTTTACCCATTCCCCCAATTCTTCAATCGACAAGACCGAAGCCGTTGGATTATTCGGGAAATTGAGGATCACCAAATCACAGCTTGCCAGTTCTTCTTCATTGACAACCGGTTTAAACCCATTGGCTTCTGTCAAGTTAAGATGGATCACCCGTGAACGTGACGCAATCGCTGCCCCTTCGTAAATTTGATAAAAGGGATTGGTATAGGCCATAACCGGTTCTTTTTTATCAAACAGATAATACTGTGGAAAATTAAAGAGCACTTCACGTGTTCCAAAACTGCTGATAAGCTCATTCGCTTTTAGTTCAACCCCAAAACGGCTCTTGACAAAGCTGCGCATAGATTCATTGAGATACGATTCCCCCGCCGTTTTCGGATAACGACGCAGCTCTTCAGAATGCATTGCAAGTGATTTTTGAATAAATGCAGGCGTTTCAAACTGCGGCTCACCAATGGTAAGGGCAATGGGCGAATAAGCAGGGCTAGGGGTAATCCCCTCCAGTAGTGTGGTTAGTTTTTCAAAAGGATACGGTTCAAAGTGCAAAGGACGGTCTTTAGTATGAGATAAATAGTCTCATATTATAGCGTTTTTTTACTTATCCTCTTTCCCGCTGCTAATAGACTCAAATCGGTTTAATGTATAGGCGTCAATAATCATATAGCGTGATTTCGCCATTAAAGGCTCACTGGACTTAGCGTGATGATGATCGATTGAAAATGCCATCTCATACCCTGCTTCTTTTGCTTTTATAAGAAGATCCTCATCATAGATTCCAAACGGCCAAGCCAAATACTTGATGGAATGGCCCATCTTTTTCTCCAATGTCGCTTTGGATTTGTACAGCTGTGCGTGAACCGATTTTTCATATTCTTCTTTAGAAAGGCTCTTTTTTTCCCGTTTAAAGTTTGGATGCCAATAGGTATGAGATTCAACATGAAAAAGCTTCGTGGCTTCAAGCTCCCGCAGCTGATCCCATGTCATCGCGTATTTTGCATTTGAAATGGCACTGGGATAGATAAAAAGGGTTACGGGGACTTTATATTTTTTGATAAGCGGTGCCATATCACTATAAACACTCTTATGACCATCATCCGCCGTAATAACTATCGACTTAGCAGGAATCGATTTGATTTTCCCGCTAAGATATTGTGCAGCCATATCAAGCGATATAACCGTATACCCATTTACTTTAAGCCATTCCAGCTGTTGTGCAAACGCTTTAGTCTTAATCGTCATTGAATCTTTGACCTCTTCACCGCAACGGTGATAGCACAACACGGGGATACTTTGAGCAGCATATAAAGGTGCAACAAAACCTAATAGAACCAAAAAAACCAAACGAGAGAGTAAAAATTGACGCTTCATAAACCAACCACATCCATAAATCAAGTACTAAAAAAGGATTATAACGGATAAAAAAGAAAAAACTGCATACGCTATATTTTAAAAAAATGCCCGCAAATGCCTTAAATATGGGACTTACAAAAAATAATCTCAATTTCATGTAAAAACTCTTGACAAAGGTGGGGGAGAAAGTGGTATACTTCCACCATATTTCTTAAGGAGTTCTACATGATGAAAATCGTATCTGCAATGCTTTTAGCTGCAATGTTTATCGGGTGCAGCGAATCTGCAAAAACTGAGGCTGCACCTGCAACTGAAGAAGTAGCACCTGCTGCTGAAGCTGCTACTGATGCTGCTGCTGTTGCAACTGATGCTGCTGCTGTAGCAGCTGATGCTGCTGCTGTTTCTGCTGAAGCTGCTACTGATTCTGCTGCTGCTGCAACTGATTCAGCTGCTGCTGCTACTCCAGCTAAGTAATTTTAGCTTTAGTAACTTATCTTACACTTCGGTGTAAGATTTTTTTATCCCCCTCCATTTTTCTTTAATACTCTCTAAAACAAAATTATCGTAAACTGTCCTAATTTAACTTAGGAGATTCCTCTATGAAATTCATTCTTCCCTTATTCTGTTCCCTTTTATTCATCGGTTGCGGCAATTCATCTGAAAGTTCTAATGCAGTTGCAGAAGATACCAAAATAAATGAGCCTAAAACGATTGAAGTAATTCAAAATACAACCATACCTGAAACATCCGAACCTTCGATTCCTGTACCTGAAGCAGCTACGCCACTTAAAGAAAAAGCCGCCGAACCCGCTACCGTTGCACAAAAGCTTAAAGAAAAAGCGGTAGTCAAAACAACGGCAGCTGCTGTGGATGGCAAAGCATTGTTTTTACAAAAATGCGCTTCCTGCCATGGTCAAAAAGGGGAAAAAGCAGCGCTGGGGAAATCACAAATTATTACGACTTTCAGTGAAGGAGAAATAAAAGAGGCATTGAAGGGTTATCAAGCCGGAACTTACGGGAAAGAGATGAAAGGATTAATGCAAGGACAGGCCAAAGGGCTTAGTGAAGAACAAATTAATGCACTCGCACACTATATTGCGGCCCCTTAACCGCCCTATTTTGATAATGCAAATTTTTGCGTTATCAATTCCCCTTCTGCATCAAAAAACAAATAATACAATTTATCTTTCTTGACACTCAGTCCAGCAAGATAACGCAACGCCAAATTTGCTTGCAGTGATGCAATATGCATAACAATCGGTGCTGCAATTCCTGCAGGTGTTTTTTGCGTAATTTTAAACAGTTCCGTAAATGAAGCCTCCTCAAAGAAACAGACTTGGCCGTGAAATGCTTCGACTGAACCATACACCCAAGGCAATCTTTTTAATTTTGCATAGTCATTGATTGCACCACGCGTCGGAAGATTATCCGTTGCGTCAATAATCAAATCTACCTCAATATTTTTTTGAATAAATTCCTCAAAATTACACACATGGGCGGTCGCTTTAACATAGGGGCATCGTGCTTCTATCAAACTTGCACATACTTCGGATTTGTATTTTCCTTCGTCTCCGCTTTTAAACGCAATTTGACGATGGATATTATGCAAGCTGACCGTATCAAAATCGATCATATGTATCTCACCGATACCCGATGCTCCCAATGCAAAGGCTAACGAAGAACCAAGTCCACCACTGCCTATAACAGCAATACTCTTCGTTTGAAGTGCCGCTTGCGTCTCTTCGCCCCACAACTGAACTTGTCTGTGAAAATAGTGCATCATTGGAGTGTCCATCGTTTTTTTAGTGCCTCTTTAAATCCCCACCCTTTTTTTGAATCATTAAGCGCTTTACGATCCAAATCAACAATCAAAAGCTCTTCAGTATTTCCCAAATCGGCTTCAACATCGCCATCCGGGGAGACTACCATCGAATCCCCATAAAATTTCCATGCATGTTTTTCATCGCAATACTCACCGACACGGTTTGCCCGCAAGATATAGCAATTATGGGTAAATGCTCTCGTTTTAATCAATTCACGCCAACGATTATGAGACTCAAATGTGGATGCACTCGGCACCAATACAACATCCACATTTTTAGCTGCACAGGCACTCCATAAAGGATCAAAATGAAGTTCAAATCCCCCCATAACGGCAAATTTGAATCCATTAACCGCAAATATCATCGGAGCCTTTATCGCATCAATGGGATTGGCAAAAAATTGTTCCTCATTCCAATGGGGATAATTAATCAAAAACTGCTGGGGATAATAGCTCACACTCCTCCCTGTAATCTTCGCAATCATCTTTGTGCACTCATTTTTTTTGACCGTGATAATCGGAGCAACAAAAACCATCTCGTATTTGAGAGCAAGGGCTTTAAGTGTTTCGATTTGATGAATACTTTGTTCCCGTATCATGGAAAGCGGTGTTTGGAGCAGTTCTTTAAAAAAAGGGTTAAGGACGTATTCACCCAAAACCATAAGGCGAACCCCTTTTTGATGGGCTGCACGGGTATAGTTTTCGAGTGTTTTACTTCCCATACCGATTGACGGAAGCTGTAAAATGGCGCAACGCATTATTGATCCTGATTTTTGATGATTTGAATTTGCAACTGAGCTTGCTCTAACATTTTTTCAGCGCATTTTAATTCACTCATCCCTTCTTCATACGCCTTGACACTCTCATTCATAGGCAATGTGGGATCCATTAATTTTTCCAAAATTGCTTTTGCATTGGTTATCTTTGTTTCAAAACTCATCTCTTCACTCATAATGCTTCCTTTACGTAGTTCTCAATTTTATCGATTTCAACCAAAAATGCATCGTGCCCATAGTCGCTTTGGATCTCAATATAATTGACATTTTTTTTATCCATACTCTTCATTATCTGATCTATCGATTCCATTTCAGAGGGTAAAAAGAGAATATCATTTTCAAAACTCACCAAGTACAGCTCTGCCGAAATTTTGCTAAGGGCCTCTTGTAGAGAATCAAAACCGCGTGAGAGATCATATATATTGATCGCTTTGGTAATATATAGATACGACAATGGATCAAACCATTTGGTAAAATTGTACCCATTGTACTCTAAATACGATTCAATCTGAAATTTTCCGAACAGCTCATACAACCCATCATTGCTCTTATAATCGCGGCCAAATTTTCGTTCCATGGATTGAGGCGATAAAAAGCTGATATGCCCTGCCATCCGACCGATTGCCATACCACTCAAACCATTTTCTCGGACATCATTAGGATCATAATAACCATTTTTAAACTCAGGGTCTTTAAGTATCGCTTCTTGAGCCACTTTATTAAATGCAATTGCCCAAGGCTGCGTCGCATGAGTCGTCGCCATGGCAATAATTTTTTTGGCAAAATTGGGGAAAAAAACGCCAAATGCTAAAGCCTGCATTCCCCCCATCGAACCCCCGATTACCGCATGAACTTCATGTATCCCGAGTCTGTCAAATAAAATACGCTGTGCTTTTACCATATCCAAAATGGTGACAACAGGAAATTTGTACCGATACGGTTCATTATACGGATAACGTGGTGACATCGGCCCGGTAGAGCCAAAACAGCTTCCGATCACATTAGTACAGATCACGAAAAATTTGTCAGTATCAACCGCTTTTCCCTGACCTATGAGACCATCCCACCAGCCCGCTTTATTATCCCCCTCATACGTACCTGCTACGTGATGTGATCCTGTGAGGGCATGGCAAATTACAATTACATTGTCTTTTGCCTCATTTAGAGTTCCGTACGTTTCATATACGATGTCGTAAGGCTCTAAAATTCGTCCGCTCTCTAAATACAGAGGATTGGTAAAATGTTCACTGTGAGTTTTGAGATTTAACATGCGACCCTTTACGCGTTCAGTGCCTGAGTTAAATCATCAATCAAATCCGACGATGCTTCAAGGCCGATACTAAGACGAATAAGCCCTGATGGAACCCCACACGCAACTAACTCCTCAGCACTCAATTGCTGATGAGTTGTGGAAGCTGGATGGGTGATAATCGATTTGGAGTCACCGATATTGACAACAAGAGAAAAGAGTTGGGTTGCATCCACAATTTTCTTTGCCAGTTCAAAATCATCCACTTCAAAGCTCAGCAACCCGCTTGACATACCGCCCTCAAAATAGCGTTGTGCATTCGCGTAATTGCTGTTGCTTTTGAGTCCCGGATAATTGACCTTTTTCACTTTAGGATGGCTCTCCAAAAACTCTGCTACGGCTTGAGCATTACGGGAGTGCTCACGCATACGAAGAGAGAGTGTTTCAATCCCTTGAATAAAGAGCCATGAATTAAACGGTGAGACAACCGCGCCCAAATCACGAAGCAACGAAAGACGTGCCCGTAAGCAAAATGGAGGCAAAGGGACATCCACATAGACCAAACCATGATAACTCTCATCCGCTTCATTGAACTGAGGATAGCGAGGATTTGAACGCAGAAACTCAACCAAATCGTGACGCTCTACGAGGATACCGCCAATCGCAAGTCCTTGGCCTGTTGTGTATTTGCTCGCACTGTGAACGACAACATCGACACCGTGTTCTAACGGGCGGCACAATATCGGAGTGGCTACCGTATTGTCGACAATGGAGAGAATTCCGTGTTTTTGTGCGATGGCTGTAATAGCCGAAATATCCGCAACATCAATACTTGGATTCGTCAAACTCTCAAAAAAGATCACTTTGGTTTTATCATCCACCAAGGCTTCAATTTCGCTAGGATTTTGAACGTCAAAATAGCGTGCTTCAATACCAAAACGTTTTAAGGTATACGATGCCTGTGTCACGGTTCCGCCGTAAAGCTGACGTGCGCAGATGATATTATCTCCCGCTTCCGCCGCATTAGCGATCGCATAAAAAATAGCTGCCATTCCGCTGGAAGTTGCCAAACCGGCCACGCCGCCCTCGAGGGTCGCAAACCGCTTTTCAAATACGTCGGTTGTAGGATTATTCAAACGGGTATAGATATTACCCAGCTCTTTGAGAGCGAATAAATTTGCTGCATGCTCCACATCACGAAATTCGTACGCAGTGGTTTGATAGATGGGTACTGCCATCGTACTTTGGGTGTCTTTGTCGTATCCGGCGTGGAGTGCTTCTGTTTGTAATTGCATGGTTTTTCCTTTATATTGATAGTTTCAATACTTTCCCCGTCATCCTCGGACTTGATCCGGGGATCCATCTTAAAAAAGAGCTGGATTCCCGCCTTCGCGGGAATGACGACTTACACGTGGTAATTCGGTGCTTCTTGGGTAATGATAACATCATGAACGTGTGACTCTTTCAGCCCTGCACTTGTGATCTCGACAAACTCTGCTTTATCCCAAAAAACAGGAATACTCTCTGATCCGCAATATCCCATAGAAGAACGTAATCCCCCCATCATTTGATGAACGACTGCTGCGATCGTCCCGCGATACGGAACACGTCCTTCAATCCCCTCGGGTACCAGCTTATCAGCGGCTGTCCCTTCTTGGAAATAACGATCGGTTGACCCTTTGGTCATTGCTCCTATTGAGCCCATTCCCCGGTATGCTTTATATTGGCGCCCTTGATAGGTGATCGTATCACCCGGTGACTCTTCCGTTCCCGCAAGCAATGAACCCGCCATAATAGAACTTGCTCCAACTGCGAGTGCTTTCGCAAGATCTCCTGAATAACGGATACCGCCATCGGCAATAATCGGCACACCATGAGCACGTCCTACTGCTGCACACTCTTCGATTGCTGAAATCTGAGGAACACCGACCCCTGCTACAATACGCGTGGTACAAATCGATCCCGGTCCAATCCCTACTTTAACACCGTCAGCACCCGCTTCGATCAATGCGAGTGTCGCTTCACCTGTAGCAACATTCCCTGCAATAACATCCACGACCATCTCTTTTTTAATTGCCTTTACCGTATCCAAAATCCCTTTTGAATGACCGTGTGCTGAGTCGAGAACAAGAACATCTACCCCCGCATCAACTAATGCACGGGCACGATCCAACTGACCTACACCGATCGCTGCACCCACACGAAGACGACCGAAATCATCTTTATTAGCATTAGGATATTCGATACGTTTTTTAATATCCTTGATGGTCACTAACCCTTTTAACAAACCGTTATCGTCAATAATAGGCAGTTTTTCAATCTTATTAACATGCATCATCTGCTCTGCATCTGCAAGAGTAATCCCAGCTTTTGCCGTTACCAGAGGCATAGGAGTCATAGCCTCACTCGCCAGTTTACTTAAATCTTTCTCAAAACGCATATCACGGTTTGTCAAAATACCCAAGAGTTTGTTATGCTCATCGACAACCGGAACCCCTGATATTTTAAACTCATTCATTAATGATTCTGCCTCTTCGAGCGTCGCATGCGGATGGACGAAAATCGGATCAATTATAATACCGCTTTCTGATTTTTTCACTTTTTTAATTTGTTTGACTTGTGTTTCAATATCCATATTTTTATGAATGATACCAATTCCGCCCAAATGAGCCATTGCGATAGCCGCACGGTATTCCGTAACCGTATCCATAGCCGCTGATGCCATCGGAATGTTCAAAGGGATATTACGAGTCAGCATGGTTTTCAAACTCACCTCTTTAGGGAGCACTTCAGAGTACTTCGGGATAAGTAAGACATCTTCAAAAGTGAGGGCGCGTTTACGAATATTCATTGTTTTATCCTTTTGGTTTTAGTTGGGTTTCGAGGCTCAATGCCCCGTTAAATAGTGTCTGTTCATCATATGCACGAGCAACCAGTTGCAATCCAACCGGCATTCCATTCTCGGCTGTATCGACAGGAATCGAAATCGCTGGAAGCCCTGCGAGGTTAACTGAAATGGTATAAATATCACTCAAATACATCTCAATAGGGTCACTCAAAGCACCAAATTCGTATGCTGTACGAGGAGCTACAGGTGTGAGGATCAAATCGACCTCTTCGAAAATCTTATTATACTCTTCTTGAATCAACGTTCGCACTTTTTGCGCTTTTACGTAATAAGCATCATAATATCCTGACGAGAGGACAAAGTTACCCAGCATTATACGGCGCTGTACTTCAACACCAAACCCCGCAGAACGGGTTTTAAGGTAGGTATCTTTAAGACTCTCACCCTCTACACGGTTACCGTATCGGATACCGTCATAACGGGCCAAATTGGTTGTTGCTTCCGCCGTTGCGGTGATGTAGTAGGCTGAGATATCGTATTTAGGATCCATCAGTGATTTTTCAACAATGGTATGTCCGGCATTTTTAAGCGCTTCAATCGCTTTTACATAAGCGTTACGAACGTCTGCCGAGGCATCTTTCACGTATTCAGGGACGATAGCGATTTTCAGTTTTACGGATGAGTCGAGCTTATCGCTCACTTTACCATCGTTGCGATCACTGCTTGTAGAATCTTTCGGATCATACCCTTGGATGATGTCATACAAAATCGCTGCATCTTCAACATTTTGGGTCATTGGTCCAATCTGATCAAGGGAGCTGGCATACGCACCCAGCCCATATCGGCTCACCCGTCCGTAGGTGGGTTTCATCCCAACGATACCGCAAAACGCGGCGGGCTGACGAATCGATCCGCCCGTATCACTCCCAAGAGCGGCTACCGCAAGACCCGCTGCTACGACAGCCGCTGATCCACCTGAGCTTCCTCCTGGTACACAGTTATGATTAAGTGGGTTGAGTGTTTTGCCATAACAACTGCTCTCCGTCGTTGAACCCATTGCAAATTCGTCCATATTCGTACGGCCAAACGGACTCATTCCATTCTCTAGGAGTTTTTCGATAACCGTCGCATTGTACGGTGCAACATACCCTTTAAGAATATTCGAACCGGATGTAACCGACCATCCTTGAACTTGAATATTGTCTTTGATGGCGATAGGAATTCCTGAACCCAGATTTTCAACATCAATATACCCATTTAGCTCAGGATATGCCAGAATTTTAACTTTCAACTCTTCTTTAAGCGCAACCAGTTCATCCGAAGAAAGTTTCAATGCCTCTTTTAGCGTTATCATTCGCACCCCTCAACTACGTTATTTTTTCTTTTTTTTGCACGTTGTACCATTTGAATTCCTAAAAAAACAGTGAAAAAAATCACACCGATTGTTTCGGCAATAAAAAGAAATGTTACGGGCTCGCGCATCATGAAACCACCGATGCACAACGCTCACACAACGTCTCTTCATCAACACTGTGATATTTCCAGCAGCGCGGACATTTCGCTTTTGAGGCCAACGCAATATTAAAGGTCTTGCCCTCTATCTCGAAGCTTCCCAAAATGTCTTTGAGGGTACAAGCACACCATTTGGAAACAACCAAATATTCTTCAATGTCCTCTTTTTTCATTGCACTTAAAATTGGAGATGTCGTTGAAATAACAAGTTCAAGGGTATTTTTAATTACTTTTTCTTTTTTCAATCCGTCAACAATCTCATTAAAGGCAACACGGACAATTTTTGCGTTTGCATCATCCCAGCTGCTTTGGACTTCATCAATAGACGCGTACATAACATCAAAAATATCGCCTGCATTCCCCTTGATAACGGCAGGTGCATTTTCAAAGATCTCATCCGCGGTATAGGTCAAAATCGGTGCAATAAGTCCTAACATTGAGCGGGCGATGATTGCCATAGCACTTTGTGTTGAACGGCGCGTGTGAGAATTGGCAGCATCACAATACATACGGTCTTTCGTAATATCGATGTAAACGCCGCTGAGTTCATTAACAATAAAATAATTGAGCGCACTCATCCCATGGACAAAATTATATTCTCCGAACAATCGATGTGTCTCATCAAAAACTTCTTTTGCTTTGGCAACGATCCACTTATCGATTTCACCCATTTCGCTGTACGGTACGATTGCTTCGAGTCCATCGAGGTTAGCAAGCATAATACGAAACGTATTACGAAGTTTTCGATACTGCTCTGCCGTTTGCTTAAGTATATTTCCCGAGATTTTAAGATCTCCTTGATAATCGCTCATCGCAACCCACAAACGCAAAATCTCCGAACCGTACTCTTTGAGAACGGTGTCAGGTGCGACGACGTTGCCCTTGGATTTGGACATCTTCTCGCCCTTCTCATCCACGGTAAATCCGTGGGTCAAGAGCGCTTTATACGGAGCAATATGCTCAACCGCCGTACTCAAAAAGAGAGAAGACTGGAACCATCCACGATGCTGATCGCTTCCTTCAATGTACAAATCAGCCGGATACGTTCCCGCATCATAGTTGCGTGATTTAAGAACAGCATTCCACGTCGAACCGCTGTCAAACCATACATCCAAAATATCGGTTACTTTTTCCAGTTCATCCGCTTTGTACGGACATCCAGGATACAACAACTCGGAAATTTCCATCGAATACCACGCATCACTTCCGTGCATCTCAAAAATCATTGCCGTAAAGTTGAGTGTTTTCTCATCCAAGATCACTTCACCCGTTGCTTTGATACGGAAAAATGCGATCGGAACCCCCCAGTCACGCTGTCGCGAGATACACCAGTCGGGACGGTTTTCAACCATGGAGTTCAAACGGTTTCGTCCTGTTTCAGGATAAAAGGCTGTTTTTGCCACTTCGTCTTTGGCGATCTCACGAAGCGTTTTCGTTTCTCCCTCAGGAACTCCGTCAACACTAATAAACCACTGTCGTGTCGCACGAAAGATCAATGGGGTATGCGAACGCCAGCAATGGGGATACGAGTGACGAAATTTAGAGACTTTGAGTAAGTTTTTTCCTAATAGTTCAAGAATCGGTTCATTTGCTTTAAAAATATGCATCCCCACAAAGGTTTCCGGATTCGGGAGAAGCTTTTCTTTGACGAGTGTAGCATCATAACATCCCGTCTCATCGACCGGCATTACCACTTCAAGGTTGTAGCGAAGCCCAATACGGTAGTCATCCTCCCCATGTCCAGGGGCTGTATGGACACACCCAGAACCGTTCTCCATCAAGACATGCTCACCCAAAACCAAGTGCGATGGACGTCCGTTGAGAGGGTTGATCGCGTAAAGATTTTCAAATTTGACTGCGTCAATTTTTTGTACCACCGAACCGCTTAACACACCCTCTTCGATCATCGCTTCGTAGCGTTTTTGGGCGACAATGTATCCATCACTGGTACGGACATACGTCTCTTCAGGATTAAGCGAAATACCGGTATTAGCCGGAAGGGTCCATGGCGTTGTCGTCCAAATAACGATTGCTGCATTTCCCTCTATTCCCACGCGTACTTTTGCTTCATCACTCAGTTCAAAGGCGACATAGATCGAATAATCTTCTTTATCCTCATACTCTACTTCCGCTTCAGCCAATGCCGTTCGCTCCGCCCAGCTCCAAAAAACAGGCTTAGAACGCTCAATCAGCAACCCTTTTTTTGCCACAGAACAAAGGGTCCGATAAATATTGGCTTCAAATTTGTAATCCATCGTCAAATACGGATGATCCCAGTCCGCGATAACGCCCAATTTTTTAAACTCTTCTCTTTGAATATCGACAAATTCAGAAGCATGAGTACGACATAGCTTGCGTACTTCGGCTTTGCTCAAAAGCTCTTTTTTTTGTTTACCGCCAAGTTTTTTCTCGACTTGCTGCTCGATCGGCAATCCATGACAATCCCAGCCGGGGGTAAAGCGGACTGATTTGCCGTTGAAATAGTGATATTTGACAATAATGTCTTTAAGTATTTTATTGAGAGCGTGACCGATATGGGTATGGCCGTTCGCATACGGAGGCCCATCATGAAGAGTAAAGCTTTGCGCTCCCGCTCTATTGGTTTTCATCCGACCATAAACATCTGCACTGATCCACGACGCATAACGAATTGGCTCATTGTTAATCAAATTTCCACGCATTGGAAACTGTGTTTGTGGTAACAGGAGGGTGTCTTTGTAATCCATGGAATCCCTTAAAATTTTCGGTGTAAAAGTTGTGCATTATAGCTTTTAGGGGTTTAAATTTTGCTGTCATACGCCGCGTTATGCTATACTATCCGAAACAATATGAGGGATAAAAATGAAACGTGACGTACTTTTTGTCGGAAACCGATTGATTTTAAACGAATCGTACGAGCGATACATCGTACGTCATATCAAAGAAAAACTCTCTTCGATTGACTCCATCAGCTATTTTGAAGAGTCCGATAAAGACCTCTTTCTCCAGCTCGAACAACGTCTGAAAATGGAATCAAAACTGGTTATCATTACCACAAAAAGCACCTTTACGATTATTGGAAAACTCCTAAGCACCGTCACAGCTGACAATCAAATCTTAAAGGAGTCGATGCTTATCCCCTCACGTGCGACTATTTTGGAAAATGGGAGCTATCTCCTCCCTTTTCATTCTTCAGAAATTAATGTACTTTTGGCGCACGAAGGGAAAAAGCTTCCTCCGATTTTAATCGATGACGAGACACGAAGCGGTTGGATTCATGTTTTTAATGAAGAACTCTCAAGCGTCACGGCATTACTCGAACCATTGGCCCAAAATTTCGATGTTAAAATAGAATCCTCTGAGCTTATTACGGGATGGGTAAAAGTAAAAATAACCGCACGAAAACACGGAAACATGGCTCAATTCATCGCCTCCTCAAAAGGACTGTTACATCATAAAGTCATCGCATCTTCCAATATTTCCGCCTATATTATCGATAAACTCTCTCAAAAGAACAAAAAAATCTCGTTTGCCGAAAGTTGCAGCGGAGGCTCACTGGCTTACTATTTTACCTCTCAGCACGGTGCATCCGCCGTGTATGAAGGCTCCCTCATCACCTATGACAATATTCTTAAAGCCAATTGGCTTGCAGTCGATGACGACTCCCTTGAAACGCATGGTGCCGTGAGTGCCAATGTTGTCAATCAAATGTCCGAGGGAGCTCTCAATGTCAGCTATGCCGATTTTTCCCTGGCAATTAGCGGTATCGCAGGGCCTACAGGTGGAAGTGAGGCAAAACCTGTTGGGACCGTTTATATCAGTGCACGCTCCAAATCAACCGTTCATGCAGAGCGGTTTCTTTTCGAAGGGGACCGTAATTACATCCAAGAACAAAGCGTCCTTATGGCCGTAAAAATGCTTCTAAACATCGACAGGGAACTATTTTTTAGTTAATTCGATTTTTTCCTTGACAAACAGGTTCAATTCCCCTATAATTTCGCCCTCACAATCACCGCTTTTGGAGATTGATCGAGGTCCCGTTAGCTCAGCTGGTAGAGCATTTCACTTTTAATGAAGGGGTCGATGGTTCGAATCCATCACGGGACACCATGGTTTATAGTTTTAAGTGACCCTTTCGTCTAGTGGCCAAGGACATTATCACTTCATGGTAAGAACAGAGGTTCAAATCCTTTAGGGGTCGCCATTTGTTCAAAGAAGACATTGGGAGTTTAGCTCAGTTGGTAGAGCGCTACCCTTACAAGGTAGATGTCACAAGTTCGAGTCTTGTAATTCCCACCATAGTTGTGCAGCCGTAGTTCAGTTGGTTAGAACGCCTGCCTGTCACGCAGGAGGTCGCGAGTTCGAGTCTCGTCGGCTGCGCCACCACTCTTTATAATCACTTTCCCTCACTTTATGTTATCATTCATCCATGCAACTTAAAACAACTCTATTTACCCTCTATATTTTACTCTGGATTGCCCTTGCTTATAATCCTTCTTATCGCGATGATTGGCTGTTAGAAAATATTTTGGTTTTTATCGCCCTTCCCATTCTCATCTGGGCTGATAAACGTATCGGATTTTCTCGCGAAAGCGTATGGATGCTTTTTATTTTTTTCGTTTTACACGGAGTCGGTGCGCATTATACCTACAGTGAAATGCCCTGGTTTTCTCCCGTCACCTATTTTTTCGGATTCGAACGCAACCATTACGATCGACTTATCCATTTTTTATTCGGTTTTTTACTTTTTTTACCCTTTTATGAACTGTTTTTATCATTTGTAAAATCCAAACAAAATACACTACTATTGACCTTGCTTTTTCTCTTTGCAGCATCAGGGATGTACGAAATAATAGAGTGGCTCGCAACCGAAATGACTCATTCCGAGCTAGGTACCGCATTTTTAGGAACGCAAGGGGATCCTTGGGATTCTCAAAAGGATATGGTGTTGTGTTATTTAGGATCTACTCTAGCATTTTTCTTTTGGTCTCAAAAACGTTCCAATAAATCCTCTGTCAATGAGTTGAAATAGTCCCACGAGGATAAGATTTCTTTTTCTTCGCTTCATCTTTACGATTCATCGATTTTTGCTGCAACGACTCGTCCTTATAGGTTTGACTCTTTTCCTGCAGCGGCTTCACCGTCGTATTTTGTGCCAATAAAACCGATGCGCCCAAAATGATACTGACTGTTATGCTTCTAATCATAGTAAACCTCCAAAATAAAATTCCCAATCATACCATCTGCACTTAGGAACAACACGATCCTCCGGTACAGCTTTTGTCTTCTTTTTTAAACCAGCCGCTGCTAAGATGCCACGCAATCAATCCCAGCAATACACCCGCTGAAATTTGCTCCAAAATTCCATGATGTTCATCCCTATTCATATCCATTTTTACGGACAATGAATCAAATCCAAAATCAATCAAAGCTCCAAATAAAACGCTGCCTATCATAATGACGGAGAGATATATCACCAAGGCGCGCATTCCTAACATCGATTTAACCACTCCCATGGTTACCGTATTCGTTGCAGGTCCCGCACTTAAAAAGATAAAAGCTGCACCTGGAGAAACCCCTGCAACCAGTAACGATGCCGCAATTGGAAGTGATGCCGTAGCGCATACATACATAGGCGCAGCAATAGCGACAGAAATCAAGTAACCAAGCAAGCGATTTTCACTAAAGAGTTCATACAAATTGGATGGTATAGCTGCCGTAATAAAAGCTCCGATCAACAATCCCCAAAACAGAGGCTTGCTAAAACTCCCCAACAAGGTAAAGAGTCCATACTGAAAAACTTCCAATACAGAAAAAGGTTTCTGAATTGCAGGGGTTATTTTTGGAAGAGCCGCTGGAGCCATGGTAGTAAACGTAAACTTTTTTTTCACTTCTTCAGGTTCAAAGCGATTCATCAACATTCCTGCGATCATCGCAATAACAACCGAACTTGTTACCCGATACACCGTAAACACCCCTCCAAACATCCCAAACGTTGCCAAAATTGAATCGACTCCCGTGATGGGTGTTGAGATTAAAAAGGAAAGGGTTGCCCCTTTGGAGGCGCCGTTACGTCGGAGGGACGCGGCAAAAGGGATAACACTGCAGGAACAAAGAGGTAAGGGAGTTCCAAACAGAGCTGCCTTATAAACAGAACTGCCATTACTGGAACCCAAATGTTTTTGTATCCACTCTTCACGAATCAACTGATGTAAAACTCCCGCTGCAAGCAATCCAAAAAGGATATATATCCCCATATCAACACTCAGGTCCCAAAACGCTCCCCATACGACTTCCATTGTTTAGACCTTTTTGATAAAAATAATAATTATCGAATTATCCTTTTTTACCCTTAAGTCTCCATTGATTATTTTGCTAATTCAACATTATAGATACGACCATTGCGTTTGACGATCTTAACACGCTGACCAACGGTAAATTGTGTCCCTTTGGAAACAACAACGACATCCTGTCTATTATCAAGAGTAACGGAAAGTTCTTGTGCATTTGATTTACCTATCTCATTTCCGGCATACGCACCGATAAGCCCTCCTCCTAAAGTAGTCAGAACAGAACCTCTTCCGCCCCCCATTGTTGAACCAAGAACACCTCCAACAATAGCGCCTAAAAATCCACCGCCTCCTTCATCTTTAACGACGACGGCTCTTACATCGGTAATGACACCTGACTGAGAGGTCATCTCATATCTGACAGCATCTGCATCGACTTGCGGGACTCCCGATTGCGCACAACCGCTTAACATCATAATGATACTGCTAGATACAGCTGTTAATATTAACTTCATAACATCCCCTTTTTGTATTATTTTATCACCCTTTTAGTAAAACGGCTATATTTTGCGTGCTACGGTTCCTGTTGGATGTGCATACCAGCCTGAATCGGTATAATTGTCTTTAGGCTGATTACGTCGTACTTTTACGAGCGTAAACATCCCTCCCATCTCAATCGGGCCAAACGGTCCCTGACCGCTCATCATCGGTAACGTATTTTCAGGCACTTTCATCCCCATATCTGCCATATCGCTCATCTCTGCCATTCCATTTTTCCCCATGGGCATATACATATAATCGGGCATTAAATCGCTTATTTTTTCGGTCAAATCATCTTGTTTAACCCCGATCATGTTGGGGACACTGTGCCCCATCGGGCCCATCGTATGGTGGGATTTGTGACAATGAAAGGCCCAATCTCCCTCTTGCGTCGCGATAAACTCAAATGCTCTCATCTGCCCTACTCCCACATCGATGGTCACTTCGGGCCATCGCGCACTTTTAGGGACCCATCCTCCATCGGTACAGGTCACCTCAAACGGATGGCCATGCATATGGATGGGATGATTGGTCATGGTGAGATTTCCCACACGAATACGGACACGATCCCCTACGCACACATTCATCGAATCAATCCCCGGAAAGGTACGGCTATTAAATGTCCAGAGGTTGAACTCGGTCATCGTTGAGGGGTTTGGGGTATACGTTCCGGGAGCTACATCATAGCTTGCAAGTAAAAAACAAAAGTCACGATCAACGCGGTGCTCTTTTGGATTTTTCGGATGAATGATAAACATTCCCATCGCCCCCATTGCCATCTGCACCATCTCATCGGCGTGAGGGTGGTACATAAAGGTCCCGCTTTGACGGAGGGTAAATTCATACACAAACGTCTCACCCGGAGCAATTTGTGGCTGGGTCAATCCCCCTACTCCATCCATTCCGCAGGGTAATATCAAACCATGCCAATGAATCGTCGTATGTTCAGGGAGTTTATTTGTCACTATCAAACGTACACGATCTCCTTCAACGGCTTCAATGGTTGGTCCCGGTGACGTACCGTTGTATCCCCAACAATTCACTACCATTCCGGGAGAAAATTCACGTACTACGGGTTCAGCGATGAGATGAAACTCTTTGACCTCCTCTTTCATCTCATACGGCAGTGTCCAACCGTTGAGGGTTACAATAGGATTGTAATTTTGTCCTTTTTTAGGGGTTATGATTGTAGCGGGTGAGAGAACACGTTTTGGATCTTTAACAAGAGTCAGCTGTCGTTTCAGTGAAGATGATTCACAATGGCTTTTTTCCTGAGCATTACTATTTTTACTCAAAACAGATGAAGCTAAAAGTGCCGCACCCAGTCCTAAAAAATCGCGTCTATTTCCTTCCATAGATATCTCCTCCTAACACATAGTCTAAATCAGCTTGCGCCTTTTGATATTCCCCTATTGCATTGAGTGATTGTATTTTAGCCTCACCGTATCGGCGCTGATCTTCGAGGAGTTCATAAATACCGTCTAACATCCCGTTATAGAAAAGCTGTGTCTCCTCTAAAATTTGCTTATTCGTAGGAACAATCACCTCATTTGTTTCATACGCCCTATCGTAAGCATACCGAGATGAAGCATACGCTTCACGTACCTCTGAGCGAATATTGACTGCCGCTTCATACAAACGATGAACGCTTTGGTTATAAAGGGCTTGCGAGTGGCTTACACGTCCCTGCCCAAAATCAAAAAGAGGGATAGGAATTTTGATCCCAAACGTGTTAAAACGATCCTCACCCGTTGTTTTTTCGCTTACGGCTGACAGTTCTACATCGTCTAATAATCGTGTTTTTTTTACATATCCTGCTTGAACAGCAGCGTAATCGACCTTCAAAATGGCAGCCTTCATATCTAGACGATGTCCGATTGCATAACGCTCCAAGTCCTCTTGCGTTGGTAAAGGCTCAGAGAGCTTCAAGGATTTCGGCTCAAGGGTATAATAAGTTTGTGCTCCATACACCCCAAGAAGGCGATTAAGAACTTCTCTCGCAACTGCATTGTTACGATGAAGTTGTATCGATTCAAGTCGCGCATGAGCATATGTGTCTTGTATTTTTAACAAATCACGCTTTGAGAGATTGCCTGCAGTGTTTTGACGAATCGCCAGCTGAACCGATGCTTCATGCGATTTTAGTTGAGCACTAAAAAGTGCTACTTGCTCTTGTGCTACACGTGCATCGATGTATGCTTTTTTTACCTCTTTAATAGTTTTTAAAACCTCATCCCCTACTCGGTATTTCGTCTCTTCAAGTGCCAGGCCTCCGAGTTCTCGTCGTAGCGGTATCCATAATAAATCTAAAAATGCCACATCAAGACTCACGGTCGAAGTCGTAACACCTCCACCGCGTCCGATGGAATATCCAAGCAACGGATTACTCATCAATCCCGCTTGCACCAGTTCGCTTTGAGAAATCCCTATCTCCTCGTATGTTTGCTGCAAGGCACGATTATTAATCAATGCGATGCGTACCGCATTCTCTTGGCTCAAAGGCTGCGATAAAAGTGCATTAATACTCTCTGTGACACAATTAGCCTCTTCTTGAGTTTTAATCCATTGAAGATTTCCAATACTTCGGTTGGAAGTGATTTGCTTGACCTCATCAAAAACTTCATTTTGAGATATCGTAGCACACCCTGAAAAAAGAAGCGTTAGCGTCAATCCCCCAAGCTTATGTTTCATTTTGCACGTCCATGCCCCGTAACATTTTCATCATCTTTTTGAACGCATCCCTCTTCTACAACATCCACAGGCGGTGCAGGGGGCACATAAACACTTTTACCTTGAACCTCATCTGGAGAGGAAGGAGAACTTTGGGTTTGAACACCGTAGAGCAATGCAAGACTCATCAAACATAAAATAGCAATACGGCTCATTGTTTCTTCATTCGAACAATAATATTTTTACCTTCTTTTTGAATGAACTCAAAATTCACTTTATCCCCTGCTTCGAGAGGATGAGTCAATTCGTGATCAACAACGTCAAAAGACATATTCATAGCAGGCCAATTAAGTGCAGGGATCGGATCGTGAAAAATACGCAGACTTTCATGATTAGGGGCTATGGACTTTATGGTTCCGGCTGCTTTAATCGTTTGCGTAACATCCGCAGAAACAGGAGAATGATTGTGATGTTCATCACCCATCGCAAAAAGAGAAAGAGACAAAGAAGCTAACAGTAATAAAGCGGAAGAAAGGTATCGCATGAAATATCCTTATAGAGTAAACTAGCAAGAAGTTTACCTTAAAATATATCTATGCCCGTTAATCTATTATTAACGATATTAATCCGTCCATGGTGACTTGTCGAATCATGAATCTTTTAGCCATCGATAAGCTCAGGGTAAACGGTGAGTCTTAGAAAGAATCAGCCATGGAATAAAAGATTAACAATTTGAACTTAACACCTCTGTTATGGTATTATCTTCTCATACAAAACACCACCAAAAAGCGAGCAGCATCATGAAAATCATTCTTATTGGAGCGGGAATACTCGCACTCATCCTTATATTGATCTACAACTCACTCATCGGAAAAAAAAATCAAGTCGAAAATATTTTTGCCGGTGTCGATGCGGTTTTGAAAAAACGGTTCGATCTCATCCCCAATCTCGTTGCATCGGTTTCACAATACATGGAACATGAAAAATCAACGTTAGAAAAAGTGACCGAACTTCGTGCTCAGGCGATGAAACCGGGAATCAGCCCCGATCAAAAGATTTCTCTGGATGCCAAACTCACCTCGGCACTGGGCGCGATCAATCTCGCGATGGAAGCCTACCCTGATTTAAAAGCCAATGAAAACGTGATGCATCTGCAACGCTCACTCAATGAAATAGAAGAGCAAATTTCCGCTGCACGCCGTGCCTACAACCAAGCAGTTACCAACTTGAATAACGCCATCGAAATGTTTCCGACCAACATCGTGGCAGGATGGATGAAGCTTTCACGTCGAGCGGTATTTGAAATCACCGTAACAGAACGTCAAAATGTCGATGTTGGTGCACTATTTAATAAATGAAATCTATCTCAGAACTCACCGATTTTTATTACAAAGAGCTCTACCCCAGTCTAGACGGATTAGAAAAAGCACGAATTCAAATCCTATCTCAACTCAAATGGTATGGGGGTATGGGACTCGTCTTTTTTCTTCTTGCGGCAATTTGGATGGGCAAAAACTTCGGCTTGTTTCATCCCTTTTCCATAGCGATTGCTGTTGGATTCATGGCCATTGCGGGAATGGCCTACCGTTTTATGATCCAAGGATACGCAAAAGATTTTAAAGAAAAAATCATTTCCCCGCTTATCGGTGCCATCGATCCCCATCTCCTCTATAATCCTGATTTCATGCTTTCACAGCATCTGTTTGAACGCTCCCAACTCTTTAACCACTCCGTCGACCGCTACAGCGGGAACGATTATGTCAAAGGTTCCATTGACGGGGTACCACTTGAATTTTCTGATGTTCATGCCGAGTATCAGACCAAAGACTCAAAAGGACGAACCCAGTGGCATACCCTCTTTCGTGGCTTGTTTCTTGTTGCCGAATTTAACAAATATTTTAAAAGCCGTACCGTCATTTTTCCCGATATCGCTGAAAAAACATTCGGAAATTTAATAGGAGGCTGGCTTCAATCCAAAAATTTTTCTCATGGTGATGTGATCCAGCTTGATGACCCTCAATTTGAAAAACAGTTTGTTGTTTACGGGAATGACCCAATCGAAGCACGCTATATTCTCAGCCACTCAATGATGAAGAGGATATTGGAGTTTCAGCGCAAACTGGATCACCCCATATTCATATCATTTGTTCATAACCATATCCATATTGCAGTTGGAACCAAAAAAGATCTTTTTGAGCCAACCGTCTTTCACTCACTGCTGGATTATGCAAAAGCGATGGAATACATCAATATGCTGCGCTCTACGATTGGAATTGTAGAAGAGTTAAAACTTAATGAGAAGCTGTGGAGCAAAACATAATTACTCTCGACATACCGTTCGCCCCAACGTGCTGTAAAATTTTTCCAAGTTCTCCCCCGTCCCCTCAATATCAAACGTCGCGCCGCGCTCATCAAAATTTTTAGCAATAATTCGGATATGATTCCCGATGCTCTCATATTCAACGATCGAGACATTCGAATACTCACATGATATTTTTTGAGACAAAAGCTTTTCGTAAGGGACAAGCGTCGCAGCAGTATATGCCGCATTTGCAGCTTGGGCATACGCACGTACCAGCCCGCCGGGTCCAAGCTTCGTTCCGCCGAAATAACGTACCGTAATGATTGCAGCATTAATCAAATCATGCCCTTGCAATACCGCAAGCGTAG
>JBBQNL010000016.1:0-27684 GCA_038329855.1 Campylobacterales bacterium | reverse complement strand
TACCCTAACTCTTTGAGCGTTTTAACTGCTTGTGTTCCGGAGTAGTCAAATTCACACGCTTGACCAATGACGATGGGACCTGATCCAATGAGGAGTATCGTTTTAATGTCGTCGCGTTTTGGCATGCTTACCCTTTGTATCAAAAAATTTGTTGATTATAGGGTAAAAGCACTTAAAACCTGATTATTTAACCTTGGTGATGACGTGAAAATAGGTAGGATTTTTGGCGTAAAAATAGGGTTCAACGATTGCACTTTGATATCCGCTTGCTTTGGTGATAGAGATGATTTTGCCTACTTTAAGTCCTGATAGGAAAATTTGATCCAGCCCTGAGGTTTGCACTTCATCACCAATGGAGATTGGAATCCAAGTCGGGACAAATTCAACCACAAGCTGACGACTGTTCGTTCCCCGAACAATTCCCGGAGCATGCGTATTTCCAACAGAAACGGCATAGGAGCTTTTACTGTCACCGTTTAACAGGGCCATAGGGCGTTTATCCTTTGCCACAATGATTCCAGCAACGTATCCGCGATACAGCAAACCATAAACCTGTGCCGGGTCAAAATGATCCATATCAATCCATAATTTGTGGGGGTCACCCATTCGTACATAGGAGAGTGTTCGTACGAGTGCAACAGAAGGAGCTATTTTAAGGGTACTGTTTTGCTCTTGAAGGAGATGATGATACTCATCCGCTATTTGGTGGAGGGTTAGCAATTCACGCTCGTAGTATTGATTGCGTTGCTGCAGTTCTTGAATTGTTTTTTTTTGGGAAATATGTCTAGAAATAGCAGATTGTACGGCTTCGATTTGATTGAGGTAGGTGATTTTGATAGCTTTTGAGAGGTGCAAAAAAGGAGATTGCAAAAAAGGGCTAAAATACAAAGCCCCTCCCACACTTAGAAGAAGAAAAAGTGCGAGAGTAAGACGCTGTTTATTCATTATCAAACAGTTCGTGTAATTGATCGATTTCTTCGAGTGCACGTCCAGTACCGCGTGCTACACACAGCAACGGCTCGTCGGCAACGTATACCGGAATTTTGATGGTTTCAGAGAGGTATTTGTCCAATTGACGAATGAGCGCTCCGCCCCCTGTGAGAATAACACCGTTATTGACAATGTCTCCTGCCAAATCCGGAGGCATTCGCTCGAGTACATCCCGTAGCGCTTCGAGGATTTCCTTGAGAGGATCGCGCATCGCTTCGCGGGCATCTTCACTGCTAAGTTCCAAAGAAGTAAGCAGTCCTTCAACCTGATCACGACCGTTGATGATCATTTTGAGTTCTTGTGCCAATGGCATAGCTGTACCGATATTGATTTTGATATCTTCGGCAATACGCTCACCGATCAGAAGATTGTATTTACGCTTAACGTAGTCCATGATGGCACGATCGATCTTATCTCCTGCAACACGAATGGAGCTGCACAGAACCAAACCGCCCAAAGATATAACACCGATTTCCGTTGTTCCGCCACCGATATCGACAATAACATTGCCCTTTGGCTCACGAATATCGATTCCGGCACCGATTGCCGCTGCCATAGGCTCATCAATGAGATACACTTCACGTGCCCCGGCGCTCATTGCTGATTCACGAACCGCTTTGCGCTCAACTTGTGTTAAGCCGTAAGGAATACAGATAATAATGCGTGGGCTGATCAGCGTCGTTCGGCCATGTGCTTTTTCGATAAATCGTCGGATCATTTTTTCTGTCATATCAAAGTCTGCAATAACCCCATCTCTCATAGGGCGGATTGCACGGATGTTTCCGGGTGTTTTCCCGACCATTTCTTTGGCTTCGCGGCCTACGGCTAAAACTTTTTGCTGACCGTATTTTTCAGTTTTTACGGCAACAACGGAGGGCTCATTGATAACAATCCCCTTTCCTTTGACAATGACCAATGTGTTAGCCGTCCCTAAGTCGATAGAGAGATCGTTTGAAAAAAGTCCAATGAGTTTATTAAATAGCATTATTGTTTCCTATGCGCTTTTTTTGGCAGTTTTTTTAATGTATACCGGAGTGGAGCCTTCATCAACGACTTCTTTGGTGATTATGACTTCGTAGCCGCTGTATTCGGGAAGCTCATACATGACGTCCCCCATGATTTCTTCTAAGATTGCACGTAAACCGCGAGCTCCTGTTTTGCGCGCAAGAGCTTTCGCTGCAATGGCATTGAGGGCTTCTTTTTCAAAGGTGAGTTCGACATTATCGATGGCAAAAAGTTTAATGTATTGTTTCGAAAGACAATTTTTAGGCTCAGTGAGAATACGTACCATCTCTTCTTCGGTAATCTTGTTGAGAGAAGCGATGATCGGCAATCGTCCGATGAGTTCAGGGATGAGACCGTAGCTGACCAAATCATCGGGTTCAACATTGTCAAAGCTGTCGTCGCTAAGAGCCGGATCACGTTTGTCATGTCCAAAGCCCATAACGTTTTTCCCTTTTTTACGCTCTAAAATCTGACCCAAGCCATCAAAAGCTCCGCCGCAGATAAAGAGGATGCCGGAGGTGTCAATTTGGATAAAGTCTTGGTTGGGATGTTTGCGTCCACCTTTTGGTGGGATATTAACAACCGCACCTTCGATAATTTTGAGAAGCGCCTGTTGTACCCCTTCTCCTGAAACGTCACGCGTGATAGAACGGTTTTCAGACATACGGGAGATTTTATCGATTTCATCAATAAAGACGATCCCCTGCTGTGCCCGTTCGATATCGCCATCGGCTGCTTGAAGGAGTTTGGTGAGAATGTTCTCGACATCTTCCCCGACGTATCCGGCTTCGGTGAGGCTGGTTGCATCTGCAATGGCAATGGGGACATTGAGAACCCGTGCAATACTTTGGGCCATCAATGTTTTACCGCTTCCGGTTGGTCCGATGAGCAAGACGTTGGATTTGGCAATTTCAGTATCGTCATCCACATGATGATGCTTAAAAATACGTTTGTAGTGATTGTAAACCGCAACAGAGAGAAGTTTTCGTGCACGTTCTTGACCGATAATGTATTGGCTTAAAAAAGTATTGAGTTCTTTGGGTGTTAAGAGTTCGGTATCAAAGTGTTTGTGAGCAGGTGCGCCCTCGTTGCTGGTTTCGCCAAACATGATTTTGTAGGCTGAAAAAATACAATTTTTACAAATATAGACATTGTTATTAGTGATAAGCGGATTGCTCTCGCTCTCTTGTGCCTCACAAAAGCTGCAGTGGCGATGTATCATGATTCTTTCCTTTCGAAAGGGATTCCCCGTTTGGTGTTGATAATAAAAGTACACATATTTTTAACATAGTCACTTGCCGTGTTTTCTAAAATCAAGGCTGCGTTTTCTTGGAGCGGTTTGCCTGATTCGAACAGTTCTCTGTAGGCGCTGCGAAGGGCATCGATATCGTCACGCGTAACGTGACGGCGAAGACCGTTGAGATTGAGTCCGCGTAAGACGGCTCGATTGCCTTCTACGAGACAATAGGGCGGAACATCTTGAGAGAGTGCTGATGCACCGGCAATCATGGCATAATCACCGATTTTGACAAATTGATGAATGGGAGTCATTCCCCCTATAACGGCATAATTTCCCATTTCAACATGTCCTGCTAGTGTTGCGGCATTGGCTAGAATGCAGTGATCCCCGATAATAACGTCATGCCCCAAGTGGACGTAGCCCATAAAAAGGTTGTGCGAACCAACCACTGTTTTTCCTCCACCGCCGGCAGTTCCGGGATTAAAGAGGGTAAATTCGCGGATGGTGTTATGATCGCCGATAATGAGCTCAACTTCTTCGCCTGCATATTTTAAGTCTTGGGGAATCGACCCTAAAACAGCATGGGAAAAGATGGTATTGTTTTCACCAATCGTCGTCTTGCCATAAATACAGGCACTGGCTGCAATCTTTGTCCCTTTTCCAATTTTGGATTGACTGGAAATAAAACAAAATGGGCCAATTTCAACATCGTGAGCGATGTTCGCACCCTCTTCAATCACGGCGAGCGGAGATATTTTGTTCATCAATGACCTACTTGTCTACAATCATAGCTTTGAGTTCGGCTTCAGATACAAGATTGTCATCAACGTATGCTTTTCCGGCTAAAACCCAAATCGATCCCTTTCTTTTGATGACGTTCATGCGGTATTCCAGTCGATCTCCAGGACGAACCGGGGCTCGGAATTTTGCACCGTCAATGCTCATAAAGTAAACGACTTTTTGTGCGGCTTCTTCTTCGGTCATATCCATGCTCTGAAATGCTAAAATCCCGCCTGCTTGGGCCATGCCCTCTAAAATCATAACACCTGGATAGATTGGATGTCCTGGGAAATGTCCTTGAAATATTTGTTCACCGATGGTGACATTTTTGAAGCCAATCAACGATTCATGCGGTGTGATGGAAGTAACACGATCAATGAGAAGGAACGGGTAGCGATGGGGTAAAATTTTTTGAATTTGTATGACATCTAGCATATTTAAAAGCACCTTGAATAAAAATCTCCCAATTTTATCGAAAAAATGGTTAATTAATAATAATTAAGTTTTCAATCCGCTAACAACTACTTTTTAAATGCACGTTGTACAAGTAAATCGGCTACTTCAAAACTTGCATCGACAAACTTTAGTTGAGGCAGATCCCTCATACTTTTTCGTTCTTCGGCACTGTCAATTTTGACAATAATATTAGCCTCTTTGTCATATCCCAGTACCGCTTCGCTGATGAGGCGACGGTTTTGCTCACTGCTCATAGTGATGATGATTGCTTTTGCCTCTTTGACCATTAATGACTCCAAAACCGGGAGTTTGTTTAAATGTCCGAAATAGGCCATGTATCCCAGTTTTCTGGCATGTAAAACATGCTTTAGGTTGTCAGAAATGATGATAAAGTTTGCCCCTTTGGCTTGGAGCGAGGCGGCAACAATTTTTCCAAGCATTGCAAATCCTGCGACGATAATGTGATCTTTGCGCTGGATTGGGGTGATTACGTCCGATTCATAAAATTCTTTTTCAAAATAGGATGAGAGCTTATAAATATTTCCGATAATAAATGGGGTGAGGATCATTGAAATGACACTCACCAGTATCAAAAAACTTGCCATCTCTTCACTGATCAGTTTTTGTGACCCTGCAAGGGCAAACACGGCAAAAGAAAATTCTCCGATTTGGGCAAGTGAAAGTGCCGTTTTGGCTGAGGTATTTTTGTCGGAGTTGCGTCGTATAATGGTATAGATAACGACTGCTTTAAAGAGCATGGCAAAGAGGAATATAAACGTGATGATATGGATATTTTCTGCAAAGAAAAGTATGTCAATCTTGGTTCCGACCCCGAAGAAAAAGGCTCCAAGAAGTAGATCTTTGTAGCTTGCAATATCCGATTCGACTTTGACGTTATATCGGGTATCGGCGATGATCATCCCTGCAATAAAAGCTCCTAACGAGTAGGTAAAGCCCATACTGTGGGCAAGAAGCGAAGCCCCGATGAGAATGGAAAATACCGAACCTAAAAAGAGCTCTTCAAGCTCTGTTTTTGCGGAAAACTGTAATAGTGCATTGACAATTTTTTCTCCGAGGGTAAACATAAAGACCACGACAATGACTGCGGAGATAATGGTTTGAAAAAGGACTTCGCCCAGTGAGAGCGAGTTCTTGGATAAAAAGGTAATGAGGAGCAAAATAGGGATGACCGCAAGGTCTTGAAAGATCAAAATTCCCATCGATTTTTGACCGTAGGGGGTATGAATGTCTTTGGACTCTTTGAGATAGGTGAGAACGATGGCAGTGGAGGAGAGTGAAAAAGCCAAAGAGATGATCAGTGACGTGTTGAAATCGAGATTAAAAAGATAAAAGGAGAGTAAAAAGATCACAACGACGCTAAATACGACTTGCAAAAGACCGTTGGTGAGAAGAATCTCTTTCATCTTTTTGATTTTTTCTAAACTTAGCTCCAGTCCGATGGTAAACATCAAAAAGACGATCCCAAATTCCCCGATCAAGTCCAGCGAATCAATCCCAAGTCCATTAAATCCGAAAAGATAACTGATGATCGTTCCCGTAGCAATATAGCCGATGATATGCGAAATCCCGAACCGTTTGAGGATGATGTTGAGTACCGTTGCGATGGCAATGGTTAAAAAAATTGATAAGAGTAAGTTTTCCATAGAAACATTATAGTGGAAGGTGTGTGTTAAGGGTGGTTAAAAAGTAGGCGATGATGAGTGTTTTAGAGAATAATGAGTTTTTCTCTCGTATCATCGTAGGTTTTTGTCTCTAAAACGAGAGTAATTTTAGCAGTTGGTATTTCATCCAGCACGATGATCGCTGATGTGTTAAAAGGTGTGCCCGTTAACTGTGTCCGCAACGCCATTTCAATATCAATAGCAGGGGCATTGAACATCAGCTCTTGAGTATTTTTGTATGTGGATGTGGTTAGGGCATTGAAAGTGTCAATAGTGATAAAACGGACCTCTTCACGGTTGAAAAAGTGTTGCCCGCTAAGTTCAAAATCGATCTTTCCTTCGGTTCGAGTACGGTTGATCGTTGAGTAAATAAGCGGATAGGATGGGATGACTTTTTTATCTACAGCAATGGATGAATGAAGAAGACGATAGTTTAAAAAGCGCTCACGAATGATTTTATAGGGGATATCTTCATCTTCAAACTCCATACGTTTAGTGTATAGTGAAAGACGTTCTTCGATGGAAGCTGGGAGTATTTGTTTGGACAAGGGAGAGAACATCTCATCCATCAAACGGTGCTGTTGGTCGCGTTGCATGGAAAGGCCGAAAATACAGCCGCAGTAGTCCTGACGGTAGAGTTGCTCTTGTTTACTGACACGGGATTGATCGTTTGTCCCGCCGTTTTTGCGGTAATCAAACGCGATAAACTCGACACCGTGAGAGGCATGAAATGCATCGCCTGATTTTTTGAGCTGATCTTGGGATTTTTGGGGACTGACGAGCAATGTTGTCGTCATGGAGGTTTCGCCAAGTTCCAGTGCTTTGTGGGCGCTTACTTCGAAACGGCGGTCAAAGCATACTTCGCAGCGAGCCCCTTTTTCGGGTTCTTTTTCCAATCCTCGGACGGCATCCATCCAGTTTTCATAATCGTATTGCCCTTCTATGAGCTCAATCCCCAATTTTTTACAGCTGCGCTGGACGTCAAGATATCGAAGTTGATATTCACTGTAGGGATGGATGTTGGGATCATAGAAGAAGCCGACGAGTGGTTCGTCGGGGTATTCTTGCTGCAGCTTCTCCATAAAAAAATGGGAATCAACACTGCAGCAGATGTGTACGAGCATGGTTTAGTTTTTTTCTGCCAAAATCTCGACTTTTTCGATTACATCGCGCATTTGGATGCTGTCAAGGACTGCCATAGATTCTTTATCGTCTGCTTCGATTCCGCCGAAAACCGTGTGAACGCCATCGAGGTGAGGAGTGTTAGCAAAACAGATGAAGAACTGACTTCCGCCTGTATTTGGTCCTGCGTGTGCCATAGAGAGAGTCCCTTTGACGTGACGATGTGTGTTAAGCGCAGTTTCGCACGGAATAGCCCAACCCGGTCCGCCGGTGCCTGTACCGTGAGGACATCCGCCTTGAGCCATGAATCCTGGGATGACACGGTGAAAATTAAGACCGTTGTAATAGCCATCATTTACGAGGGCTGCGAAGTTTGCAACCGTATTTGGTGTCTCTTCATTGTATAGTTTGATCCACATTACCCCTTTTGCGGTGGTCATTTTTGCCCATTGGTAGCTTGCAGCTTCTTCAGCAGTCGGGGTATAGGTTTTGAGTTCTTTGCGTCCGAACATATAGTTGTCCTTTTGGAATATTTTTGAAATTATAGTCGGTTTTTCTTAACCAATCGGACGTAATGGGTTATAATAGGACAATTTTATTTGACAGGAATGGCATGGAGTCGTGGTTACAGCATAGGTTGTCTCGTATCTCATTGAGAGAACTCAATTTTTACACTATTGTCTTTATCCTCTTTTTTACTTTTATTTTTTCTTCTTTGCTGATCTACGATGAGTACAAAGATTTTTTGAAATTTGCGCAGCACGGTATCCAAGAAATTCAAGAGGGCAGGACATCCTTTCAAGATTTACCCAAAACACGTTTGATCAAAGTAATCGTGGAAATTGCGACATTGGCGTTGATTTTGTTTGGGTTTATTGTCGGAATTTCGAAAATTATCAACACGATGATTGCCCGTGATATGGAACGATTTTTGACATTTTTTGAGTCAGCCCATGATAAAGAGGTGGGTATTGTTCCTAATGATCTTTATTTTAACGAGTTTAAAAAAATGGCGGGGTATGCCAATGAGATGGCAGCAACGATTTATAATCAAAAAATCTCACTCCAAGCACTCAATGCCAGTTTGGAAGATCGAGTTAAACAAAAAATACAAGCGTTGCAGGTCAAAAATGAAGCACTTGAAGAGGAACAAAAATTTTCACAAGGATTACTGGAATCGCACAAGCAGTTTATTCGCTATGCTATTCATGAAACGCATACACCGCTTTCGGTGATTATGGCGAATATTGAACTCTTTTCGATGAATGAAGGGCGCAATCGATATTTGGCTAAAATCGAAGCGGCGGTTAAAAATATTTTTAGCATATACGATGATTTGAGCTATTTGGTTAAAAAGGACCAGATTGAGTACCCTAATAAGGCGATGGATTTGGGAGAGTATGTTGGAAAACGGCTTGAATTTTTTGATGAGGTTGCTCATTTTTCCAATCTCTCATTTGAGTATATAAAACCTGAATTTCCTGCATGGATAAAGTTTAATGAAACAAAGTTACAGAGGGTTATTGACAACAATCTCACGAATGCGATCAAATACACGAAGAACGGGGAAGTTATTCGTGTCGGAGTACGATCTGATTTTGATGGATGCGACTTTTGGGTTGAGAGCCGGTCACAAAAAATACAGGATGTGGATAAGATCTTTGAAGCCTACTATCGCGAGCGTAAAAAAACCGATGGATTTGGATTGGGATTGAGTCTGGTGAAATCGATTTGTGATGAAGAGCAGGTTGATATTCGTATCGATTCAACGGTAGAATATACCCGTTTTGATTACCACTTTTCAAAAAAGGGAAATGAGTGAAAATTCTTTTACTGGAAGATGAACCAATGTTGAGTGAAGCCATCAGCGAATATTTGGTGACGCTTGGACATCGTGTTGTGACATGCTTTGATGGAAATAACGCATTGGCATCTGTTCAAGGCGAAAATTTTGATTTGCTCATTCTCGATATCAATGTCCCGGGTATCGATGGACTCGATCTGCTCGAACAACTGCATGTTCTTAAAATCCGTCCTCCTGCTATCTATATCAGTGCATTAGCCGACATCGAGGGGATCAGTCGGGCGTATGATTTGGGGTGTTACGACTATCTCAAAAAACCGTTTCATCTCAAAGAGCTTTCACTGCGCATTGACAAAGTAATGCAAAACTGTGTGATTCCCCAAAGTCATGTCCGTCTTTCGAAGAGTTATGCGTATGATGCCTCGACTTCAACCTTGTTGTGTGATAACGTAACGCATCCTCTCTCAAAACGGCAGTTGCAAATTATCGATTTACTGGCACGAAATCGTGGCCGTGTCGTCGATTTCGATCAATTTCGAACCTATATCTGGGATGATGAATATGTCGATAATGCAACCATACGAGCAGAGGTAAGTCGTTTCAAAAAGTCCCTTAAAGAAGATTTTATCCAAAATATTCGTGCGTTAGGGTACATGATTGACATTGCTCGTGGAAAATAACGTTACGTTTTTACTCATTATTTTATTCTTATTCTGATTTTTACGGATTAATTTTTCTAATTTATCCAATGCTACGTTCGTGCTACGATTTGTTTTTATGATGATGGTGTAAGAAACCAGAAGGAGCAAAGATGAAACGAGTGTTGCATCTATCATTTTTAGCCTCAATCATTGTCATGAACACTATGGCAGCGGATGATTTGGCGGGAATGTTCAAAGAAGGGAAAGCAAGCGGTCAAATTCGTGCTTTCTATGTTGATCGAGACTATTCGGGAATCGTTTCGACTCATCGTGATGCTACGGCAATCGGCGGGTATTTGAAATATGAAACGGGTGCATGGAACGGTTTGAGTCTGGGCACTGCGTTTTATACGACGAATGGATTAGGGGATCATTCGAATGTATCTACGGTTGATCCGTCTTTGTTTGGTAAAGATAATGAGTCCATTACGTATTTGGGCGAAGCGTATCTTCAGTATAAAAATGGAAATACAACGTTTAAAGGGGGGCGTCAAAAACTCGATACCCCTATGGCTGGAGCTGATGATGCCCGTATGCTTCCCAATCTTTTTGAAGCCTATATGCTTAGTAACACTGATGTAAAAGATACGACGCTGATCGCGGGTCATATTACCAAATTTGCTCAAGGGACGTTTGGTCGTGTTTACAATGCAATAGGAACGGGAGCTAGTAATTCTGGAGTATCTGCGGATGCCTTGTTAAGTGTTACGAGTGGATACTCTTTGGTGGATTCTAGAAGTTATATTGGAGAGTTTTTAGATATGGGGACCTCTGCGATCGGTGAAAACACTGGAGGTGTCAGTATCCTTTCGGCTACATATACGGGAATAAAAGGGCTTAAGCTTCAAGTGTGGGATTATTATGCCCACGATATCCTCAATGCAATTTACGCTGAAGCCAATTATGGCTGGTCGTATGGAAACGGTATTGCACCGTATGTTGCTGCGCAATGGATTAATGAACGTGATGTCGGTTCGAATAATGCTTCTAGCACAATCAATAAGCTTGCTAATATCAACAGTGATTTTATCGCTGCTAAAATGGGTGTAAAAGTTGCTAATTTTGATATTTATGGTGCAGTTTCTCATAATAGTAAAGATGCTTCAGCAGCCATTAACGGCGGAACGATTACCCCATGGGGGGGAATGCCAGCCTACACGCAAGGGATGGTAACACGCCATCAATTTATGGCAGGGACCGATTCTTGGAAAGTAGCGGGCAATTACGATTGGAAAGATTATGGAATCAATCTTAATACCAGTGTTTTTTACGTCGAATTTGACATGGATGGGTTGAACGGGTATTCTACAGCAGGGTATCAAACAACGGCAAGTGAATCAGGATTCGATATCATATACAATCCTCAAACGGTCAAAAATCTTCAATTACGATTTCGCGGGAATTTTCCGAGAGAGTATAAAGAGACAACAACAGGCGATATGGATTGGGATGAATACCGCGTTATTGCAAACTACAACTTTTAAGGAGGATTAATTATGAAACAAGAGATGGTTGATCGTATTAAAAACGATCCAGATTTTTTACAGCTTGTTCGCGTACGAAGCAAGTTCGCATGGACATTGACGATTGTGATGTTGGTGATTTATTTTGGCTTTGTATTGACGATCGCATTTGATCCGTCGATTTTGGGAACACCATTGTCTGCGGGATCTGTGACAACAGTTGGAATCCCTGTAGGAGTTGGTGTCATTCTCAGTGCTTTTATTTTGACTGGGATCTATGTACGTCGTGCAAACGGCGAATTTGATGAACTTACTCGTCGTATTAAAGACAAAGCGAAGGGGGAATAATGAAACCAATTATTTTCTTACTATTAGGATCAGCCGGAATATTTGCCGGTGAAGCAATCAGTGGAGCGGTAGAAAAGCAACCGTTAAATATGTCGGCGATTATCATGTTCTTGATTTTCGTTGGGGCTACTTTAGGAATTACCTATTGGGCGGCAAAACGTACCAAAACAGCCAAAGATTTTTATACCGCAGGCGGGGGAATTACCGGTTTTCAAAACGGTATGGCGATTGCAGGGGACTATATGTCTGCGGCATCCTTTTTGGGGATTTCAGCTCTTGTGTATGGCAAAGGGTATGACGGTTTGATTTACTCCATCGGATTCTTGGTCGGATGGCCGATTATTTTGTTTATGGTGGCGGAACAGCTTCGTAACCTTGGTAAGTATACGTTTGCAGACGTTGCATCGTACCGTTTACGTCAAACACCTATTCGTACCTTAGCGGCGTTTGGATCGATTGCAACGGTCATTTTGTATCTCATCGCTCAAATGGTGGGTGCGGGTAAATTGATCCAGCTTCTTTTTGGATTGGATTATGAGATCGCCGTTATTTTGGTCGGGGTATTGATGATTCTTTACGTCACTTTTGGCGGTATGTTGGCAACCACATGGGTTCAAATTATCAAAGCCTTCTTACTCCTCTCAGGTGCGACATTTATGGCGATAGCGGTTATGGCACACTATAACTTCAATTTCGAGACATTATTTGCTACTGCGGTTCAAATGAAAGACGTTAGTATCATGGCTCCGGGCAAACTGGTCAGTGATCCGATTTCAGCGATTTCATTGGGTATTGCTTTGATGTTTGGTACGGCGGGTCTTCCTCATATCTTGATGCGTTTTTTCACCGTCAGTGATGCGAAAGAGGCACGCAAATCGGTTTTTTATGCGACAGGATTCATCGGGTATTTCTATATCTTGACGTTTATCATCGGTTTTGGTGCAATCGTTATGGTATTCCAAAATCCGCAATATCTTGATTTGGCAAAACAAGCAGTCGATGGCGGTTCTCCGATCCTTGGCGGTGATAACATGGCAGCGATTCACTTGAGCCATGCAGTGGGCGGCGACTTTTTCCTCGGATTTATTTCAGCAGTTGCCTTTGCAACGATTCTTGCGGTTGTTTCAGGGTTAACGTTGGCAGGAGCTTCGGCAATATCACATGACCTTTATGCGAGTGTTATTCGTAAAGGCAAAGCAGACGGATTGTTGGAGATGAAAGTCTCTAAAATCGCAACGGTTATTCTTGGTATTGTTGCAATCTATCTTGGTATTGCATTTGAAGAACAAAATATTGCGTTCATGGTCGGATTGGCGTTTGCTATCGCTGCAAGTGCGAACTTCCCGATTTTGTTCCTCTCTATGTATTGGTCTAAACTCACAACACGCGGTGCATTGCTCGGCGGATCGTTAGGTCTTTTGACAGCAGCAGTTTTAGTGGTTCTAGGGCCAACCGTATGGGTTGATTTCTTGGGACATGCAGAAGCTATTTTCCCATACAAATATCCGGCCTTGTTCTCTGTGAGTGCGGCGTTTATCGGAATCTGGTTCTTCTCGATTACGGACAACAGTGATACAGCGGCCAAAGAACGCGAAGCATTTGAAGCGCAATATATCCGTGCTCAAACGGGTATCGGTGCTGAGGGTGCTGTAGAGCATTGATTTGAACGCGGAAGGAGCAAAAGCCCCTTCGGCTACGCTCGCCGCTAAGACACTGAAGCTTGCCCCTTTGGGGCAGATTTCTTTCATTAAATCAGGAGTTACCTTTGAGTCTTTTTGACCAAAAAGCATTATTAATGTCGATTCATCCTTTTGATCTTTTGAGTGAGAGGATGATTGAGAAGCTGATGCGTCAGATGGATATTGCCTATTATCCCAAGGAAACGGTTTTAATCGCTCCTAGGGTACGGGCTCAATCGCTTTGCATTATTATCAAAGGGGTTGTGAACGAAACCATCGAAGGCGAGCTCCAAAATGTGTATACAGAGCAGGACAGTTTTGATCCCAATGCTCTGATTTATGGAAATACCCAAAGCACGTTTATCGTTGCTGAGGATTTAATCTGCTACGAACTCCCAAAAGAGTCTTTTCTCAATCTTCTTCAAGACGTTGAATCGTTTCAAAATTATTTTATGCAAGACTTCATCACGAAACATCAAAATCTCAAAGAACGTCAACACCAAAACGAATTGACCCCTTTTATGATGTCTCGGGTGGATGAAATTTATTTGCACGCACCCTGTTTTGTCAATGCGACACTCTCGATCAAAGAATCATTGCGCATCATGGCGGATCAAAATGCCGAGGTGCTTTTGGTTCGAGATGGGGATTCTATCGGGATTGTAACCGATACGAATTTACGTGAAAAAGTACTGTTGGCCGAAAAAAGCACGCACGATGCTATCGGTGATATTGCAACCTATGGGCTTGTAACGATCCAACGGAGTGATTTTCTTTTTAATGCGCTGCTTTTATTCACCAAACACAGTGTTAAACGGCTGATTGTAATGGAGGATGAGACCATTGTCGGGATTTTGGAGCAGCTTGATCTATTGAGCCATTTTGCCAACCATACCCATCTCATCGCCGCCTCGATCGATCGTGCACTTACGATTGATGATCTTCACAATGCACAGCGTTCCCTGACCCATCTTATCAGTTCACTGACCTCTAAAGGGGTAAAAATACGCTATATCTCAAAGCTGGTGAGTGAGCTCAATTCTAAAATGTATCGTAAAGTGTTTGAAATGGCCGTTCCACAAGAACTTCAAAGTAAATGTGCTCTTATCGTGATGGGAAGTGAGGGGAGAGGTGAACAGATATTGCGTACCGACCAGGACAATGCCTTGATCATTCGTGACGGTGAAAATGAAGAAAATTTTACCCCCTATATGATCATGTTCAATAAATATTTATTGAACTTAGGGTTTCCCAAATGCAGTGGTAATGTCATGGTGAGTAATCCCTATTGGCGCCAAAGTGTTTCGGGGTACAAAGCAATGATTATTCAGTGGGTGGAAACACTCAATGAAGAGGCACTTCTTTCTCTTTCGATTTTTTTGGATGCTTCGTGCGTCGCAGGGGATGAAAATTTGTTAATCGAGTGCAGAGATTATCTGTGTGACCATTTTGAGGGGCGCAGCGATGTGCTGGCCCATTTGGCGAAATCGGCATTGGCTTTTGAGACACCTTTGAGCCTCTTTTCGGGTTTTGTTCTGGGGCGAGCTGAGCATGAAAGTGAACTGGACATTAAAAAAGGGGGAATTTTTGCCATCGTCCATGGTATCCGTATTTTGGCTTTGGAACATAAAATCAAATATACCAATACGACGGAGCGGATCAAAGAACTCAATAATATCGGACTGTTCGACAAACGGTTTGCCAGTGAGCTGATCGAGGCGTATGATACGTTGCTAGGGATACGTTTGCGTTCGATGCTTTCACAAAAGCAGCCGGGCGAGGGACAAAACTATGTAAATCCCAAACTCTTTAGCAAAACCGATCGCGATTTGCTCAAAGATGCCTTTAAAATTGTTAACACATTCAAGAAGTTTCTCACCTACCATTTTCATTTGGGAATGGTCGTGTAATGTTCGAATCCTTCTTGCGTGGATGGAACCGCAGAGGTTTGCTTGACGCACAATATGAATGGCTCTTTGACCCTTATGATGGGGATGAAGTTATCGTATTTGATACAGAAACGACCGGATTGAATACGAAAAAAGATGCTGTTTTGAGTATCGGTGCGGTCAAAGTCAAAGGGGATAAAATTCTCACCTCACAAAGTTTTGAGGTTTATTTAAAGCCTACCAAAGAGATCAGTGTGGAGAGTATCAAAATCCACCATATCCGTCCGTGTGATTTGGAACAAGCGTTAGAGCCTTTAGAGGGGGTGAAAAAATTTTTAGAATTTATCGGAAATCGCCCATTGGTTGGGTATTATCTGGAGTTCGACATGGCGATGGTGAATCGTCTCATCAAGCCATGGCTTGGGATTTCGTTGCCCAATAAACAAATTGAAGTTTCTGGGCTATATTTTGATAAAAAAATTGCTTTGATTCCTCAAGGAAACATTGATTTACGCTTCGATACAATCCTCAATGATTTGAAGATTCCGAAGATGGGGCAGCATAACGCGTTGAACGATGCGATTATGACCGCAATGGTCTATATTAAACTAAAACACACACATAAATTACACTAAGGAGTATTAACAATGAGCGATATCGTAAAACCGACTTTTCAACCCAACCGAGAGTTTGCAAAGCAAGCCCGCATTAAAAATATGTGCGAATACCATGATCTTCAAACATGGGCATCAGAGGATTATGAGGGATTTTGGGGCCATTTTGCCAATGAAAAAATTGACTGGTTTAAACCCTACACGCAAGTGCTCGATGAGAGCAATGCACCGTTTTATAAATGGTTTGTCAACGGTAAACTCAACGTTGCCCACCAATGTATTGACCGGCACTTAGCAACGCGAAAAAATAAAGCGGCAATCATCTTTGAGGGTGACCGCGGTGATAAGCAAATCATTACCTATCTTGAGCTGTATTACAACGTCAATAAATTTGCGAATCTTCTTAAAAATGAGTTTGGCGTCAAAAAAGGGGATCGCGTTGTCATCTATATGCCGATGATTCCAGAAGCTGCGTATGCGATGTTGGCATGTGCCCGTATCGGTGCGATCCACTCGATCGTATTCGGAGGATTTTCGGCAGAGGCACTCAAAGATCGTATTGAAGATGCGGATGCAAAAGTGGTTATTACCGCAGACGGCGCGTATCGTAAAGATAAACCTTATATGTTAAAGCCAGTAGTGGATGAAGCATTAAGCGGGAATACACCTGTCCAAAAGGTTTTGGTTGTTGAGCGAAACAACGAAGATATCACATGGGTAGCAGGGCGTGACTACTCATACAACGAACTCATCAAACACCAGTCCACCAAATGTGAAGCAGAAGAGATGGATGCCGAAGATCCTCTTTTCCTCCTCTACACTTCTGGCTCTACCGGAAAACCAAAAGGGGTTCAACACAACTCTGCGGGTTATATCCTTTGGGCGCAAATGACGATGGAATGGGTATTTGATGTGAAAGAAAATGACACCTATTGGTGTACGGCTGACGTCGGCTGGATTACCGGACACACCTATATCGTCTACGGACCGTTGGCTATGGGTGCGACGACGGTAATGTTTGAAGGTGTTCCTACCTATCCGGATGCAGGACGTCCGTGGAAAATGGTTGAAGAGTACAAAATCAATCAATTTTATACGGCTCCGACAGCAATACGTGTATTGCACAAAATGGGTGAAGATGAGCCGGCTAAATACGATCTCAGCAGCCTGAAAGTCCTCGGAACCGTGGGTGAGCCAATTGATCCTCCGGCATGGAAATGGTATTATGAGGCAGTTGGCGGAAGCAAATGCGCTATCGTTGATACCTACTGGCAAACCGAGACTGGGGGACACATCGTTTCTCCACTTCCTGGTGCTACACCCATCAAACCTGCATGCGCAACCTTCCCGCTTCCGGGTATCATCGCTGAGATCCTTGATCCTCAAACCGGTGTAAAAGTAGAAGCAGGCGAGGCTGGTTATATGTGTGTAACACGTCCTTGGCCTTCTATGATTCGTGGAATCTGGGGTGATCCTGAGCGCTTCGTGAAATCGTACTTCGGTGATGTGAAAAAAGACGGGCAACCGGTATACTTTACAGGTGATGGCGCGATTTACGACGAAGACGGATACATCACGATCACAGGACGTACCGATGACGTTATCAACGTCTCCGGTCACCGTATGGGAACCGCAGAAGTAGAAGCAGCGTGTAAAAAACACCCGAACGTCGAGGAAGTAGCCGTAGTCGGTAAACCGCATGACATCAAAGGCGAGGGGATCTTTGCCTACATCGTTCTCAAAAGCGATGACACCGTCGGTGAAGAGATGGAGATGGTCAAAGAGATCAACAAAGTGATCATGAAAGAGATCGGCAACATCGCGATTTGTGATGACATCGTATTTGTACCGGGATTACCAAAAACCCGCTCCGGTAAAATCATGCGTCGTATTTTGCGTTCGATTGCCAAAGGGGAAGCGATTACCCAAGATATATCGACACTTGAAGATCCAAGTATAGTGGCGACGATCGAGGCAAAAGTTAAAGGGTAAGTTTCATTCCTTTTCTCCCTTGAGATTATCGGAGGGGGAAGAGGAGATTTTACGAAGATTGGTTAATACTAAAACTTGTAGTTTGCGCCTACGAACCAATTTTTAAGGGTATCTACTTTGGCTTCAGAGGTTGAATCAGCAAATCCGCCATGGGCATTTGACCAAATATATCGATATCCACCCTCGAGTGAAATGTTTTCACCAAATGCATAATTAAGACCGGCATCGGCTCCGATAAATGTCCCATTCAGTTTTATATCAAGCCCTACATCGGATTGTAGATATTTTGAGTATCCTACCATCCCTCCGATAAACGGTTTCAACGTACTGTCACCAATCAGATAATCATAGTTAAAACCATATGCATGTCCGGTGCTGTTTTGTGAAGGGTTATAGTGCTGATAGAATGCGTTTAAACGACTATTCTTATCGAAGTAATATCCCAGCTTAGCCGTTTGAGCATAACGTGTGTAATTTTGTTTTTCAGTTGCAACACCATTTGAAACGGTTATATCGGCTCGAGTCTTATAGACGTCTGCACCAACATACCAACCATCATCTGCAGCGATAAGTCCACTTACCAGTAATCCTAGCAATGCGATTTTTTTCATAATTTCACCTTTAATGTGTTTATTTGTTTCATTGTAGCACAATAATGCTTCATTTGCTTTGTTTTAAAACATAAATAAATATTGTTATTTATTAAAATTAATTCGACTGGTGTTTTGAACGTAAAATTTTAGAACCATTGGTTATACTTGTATTATCAATTTTAAAAGAATGGATTACTCATGCGGTACAAAATAGGAAAATTTAAAAATAGCATTGCAACTTTGGAGTTAACAGAACGGACACTGTATCAAAACACTCTGATTTTAGGGGAAGAAGGTTCTGGGAAAACTCATTTGGCCAATAAAATTCGCCATTTTGTCATGGCGTCTGGGATACCTACGCTCTATCTTGATTTTTCCGATCCCTCCATCGAAAAGATCGAAGAAAAATTTAAAGATTCAGATACCTTTTTTTATCTCCGATTTGAGGAGAGTGATGAGTTTGAAGCGGCTCTTGATAAAGCAATTGAGGAGCGCCGGAATATTTATATGGCGGCAAATCCTTCATATTTTGCGAGCAAACGAAGCGTAAAAAGCAAACTTTCACGAATGATTCAAAAGCATGATTTATTGGAAAATTACTATTACTTTTTTCATGAAATTGAGAGTTTAAACGGATTTTATACAAAATTTGAAGATTTCATATATTATATTTTTGATCTTGTTAACCTCAAAAAATTCGGGTTTACGTTTTTGGCACAGCCCAATGAAATTTTCGAAGATCCGCGCATCAAACTTCTCTTTACCTTTTTGTACATAGGACGATGCTCGAACGCCCATTATTACAATACATCTGTATTGCGAAGTTTAGAAACAAATACGTTTTATTACCAATATCGTATGGATAACCGCTCGTTGCTCTTTAACCAAATCAAAAGTGATATTGCCATTATTGATGCCTAAGGGATGTTTTTGAATCCCCTCTCTTTGTGGATGATTTTTGCCATGATGATATGGGGGGCCGGTTGGCCGGTACTTAAGATTCTCTCTGAGAATGTATCGTGGGAAGTCGCGACTTTTTGGCGATTGGCATTGATGAGTATCGCATTTTTGCCCGTATTATGGTGGAATAAGAAGCCGCTTTATGTGGCAAAACCTGCATGGATATGGGTCATCTTGAGCGGATTGCTGTATGCGCTCTTTTCTTGTCTTTCCTTTTTAGGAGTTGAAGTTGCCACTGCGGGGGCAGGCGGTATGATTATCACGACGTTAAGTCCTGTTATGAGCGTATTGATAGCGATTATTTTTACCCGTTTTCGCCCGACTGTACGGCATATGGCGGGTTTAGGATTGGGTTTGATCGGCGGTGCGGTGATGGTCGAACTGTGGGATGGGAATCTTCTTACGAATTCGGGTAATCTTATTTTTATTGCTGCTGCATTGACATGGAGTGTGGTGGGAGTGCTGTCTCAGTACGCGCAGGTGCATCTTGACCCGATTCGCTATACGTTTTTTTTGGGATTGATCGCGACTGCTGTGATGTTTTTTGTCGCCTATCCTCATGGAATACTGCAGGTGCTGGATCAAGGGGTACGATTTTGGAGTGCTTTGTTGTATCTGGCCATTATGACGCAAACGGTTGCTTCGACGATTTATTTTGTCGCTTCCGGTAAAATAGGGTCGGCTAAAGCCGGTTCTTACATGCTTTTGGTTCCAATTTTTGCATTGATAAGCAGTTATCTCTTGTTGGGAGAAGTCCCATCAAGCGCACTTTTGGTTGGGGGTGTGATCGGTATTGCAGCGGTGTACGTGATCAATCAGAAAAAAGCCTCACTCTAAGCGTTTCGCCCTCGAATAAAATCTTCAAACTCTTTAGAAAGCAAGGGTTTGCTGTAATAATACCCCTGTATCTCATCACACCCTTGTTCACGTAAGTATTCCAGCTGTTCAAGCGTTTCAACTCCCTCTGCGATCGTTTGAAGCTCAAGGCTTCGGGCCATATTGATGATAGCGCTGACGATCGCTTTATCTTCGGGATCGGTACTGATATCACGGACAAACGACTGATCGATTTTGAGCTTGTAAACTTTGAATTTTTTGAGATAACTCAAAGAAGAATAACCGGTACCGAAATCATCGATGGACATCCGTATGCCGCGTTCGTGCAGATCGTTCATCGTGTTGATAGCGACTTGCGGGTTGCTCATAGCTATGCTTTCGGTTAATTCAATTTCCAAATATTGGGGAGGAAATCCTGCTTTTTCCAAGATGCTGGTAATGAGATTGGGCAGGTTAGGATGACGAAACTGAACTGCGGAGATGTTAACGGCAATAATCATGGGAGGCTGCTCATTGTCTATCCATTTTTTTGCTTGAGAAATTGCGGTACGCAATACCCACTCTCCGATGGAGAGAATCATACCGTTTTCTTCGGCGATGGGGATGAATTCGTCCGGAGGTACGGTCCCAAATTCAGGATGCTGCCAGCGGAGCAATGCTTCTGCCCCTACAATACGTTCTCCTGATGCACTAAGCTGCGGCTGATAAACAAGATGCAGTTCGTTACGTTCAATCGCATGATGCAATGCATTGCTCAATTGGAGAATACGTTGAAAATTGGCTTGCATCTCGGGAGTAAAAAAGCAGTAGCTGTTTCGTCCCTCATTCTTGGCTCGGTACATTGCTGTATCGGCATTTTTAGAGAGCATCTCAATATCCACCCCGTCATTGGGGTACAATGCAATACCGATGGATGCGGTAATGGAGAGTTGGTATTCATCTATCAAGAATGACTGCGCGATGGAATCCAATAATTTTTGCGCTACTTGAATCGTTCCGTTTGCGTCAGAACCGGGCAACAAAATAATGAACTCGTCACCGCCCATACGAGATACGGTATCTTGATCACGCAGGGATGCGGTGAGACGTTTGGAAAGCTCAATGAGCAGCTTATCTCCAATGCTATGCCCGAGAGTGTCGTTGATATTTTTGAAGTGATCGAGATCGAGGAACAAAACAGCAAACAAACCATTGTTTCGATTTGCCAGATTCAATGTGTATTGCAGATGATCTTCCATTTGTATTCGATTGGGTAATCCTGTAAGAGGGTCGAAATTCACCAGATAGTGGATGCGCTCTTCGGCTTGTTTACGTTCTGATATATCCTCTTTGATGGCCATATAGTGGGTTATTTTTCCATTATTTTGACGAATGGGAGCGATGCGAATAAACTCGATGTACTCGGTACCGTCTTTGCGCCGATTGATAAATTCACCCTGCCAATTTTCGCCGCGAGTCAGATGTTCCCACATATCGATATACGTAGCAGAAGGGGTTTTCTCGGAGTGCAGTAACTTCGGGTTTTTGCCGATCACTTCATCCAGTGCATATCCTGTCGTTTTTACAAAAGCGGCATTTGCGTACTCGATGTTTGCATCGAGATCTGTGATAACGATTGTATTGGGGCTTTGTTCGACCGCTTGGGAAAGTTTTAGCAGTTGATCTTCACTTTTTTTACGCTGGGTGATGTCGCGAGACAAAACGATAAAACGGGGGCTTTTTTCGTTAACATTCCATTTTTTAGATACTGAAAGTTCAAACCAGCTTTTTCCCTGCGGAAGCAATATCTCGATTTGCTTATCGTATGAAAATCCATTTTCATTGGCTTCTTGCAATGCCAAAAGACAGGTTTCGGCAGCTTCTGGAGGGAGAATATCTCGAACGGTTTTTCCTAAAAGTGATTCGGGTGAAGCTGCGAGCAAATGGACACGCGGTGAATGGTAATCATAGTATCTCCCCTCCAAATCCACTTCAAACAACAAATCAGGAATTGCATTGAGCGTAGCCGATATTTGATCGTGTGCCTTTAATAATTGGTTGCGCCATCTTCGCATCAATAGATACAAAATAATGCCGGTAACGATGACAAAAAACACCCCTTTCCCCAATTCAAATTGATTTGCGATAACAGAGTCGCCAATATTAATGGCTAATATGTAGTCAGACCCAAAGATCCATGAGAGGCCAATGAGAATATAAAGCAATGTTAAGGAGAGAGGAGTCAGCCGGCACGTATGACAAAAGCGGAAAAATTTGTTAATCAAGGGCATACTACTCCGATACATGAATGAGCGTGAAAGAAGTTTAAAATTCTTGATATTTTAGCATAATCTGCTTCGTTTAAGGAGCGCTTGAGACGACTGCGCATTGGTTTTTAACCATTAAATAGCTATAATTCCTCAATTTTTTTTGAATAAATTTCGAGGAGCACACCGGATGGGAAGAGCGTTTGAATATCGTAAAGCGGCAAAAATGAAGCGTTGGGGGAATATGTCTAGAATATTCCCAAAATTGGGTAAAATCATCACGATGGCAGCCAAAGAGGGGGGAGAAGACCCCACAATGAATCCGAAGCTTCGCAGTGCCATCATGACGGCTAAAGCGCAGAACATGCCCAAAGACAACATTGACGCCGCCATTAAAAGAGCGTCAGGCAAAGACGCTATTTCATTGGTTGAGATGAACATTGAGGGGAAAGCTCCTCATGGCGCATTGATATTTGTCGAATGCGCTACGGATAACAATGCCCGTACGATTTCCAATATCCGAACTATTTTTGGCCGTGCAAAAGGGGAAACGCTCAATAATGGCGCCTTAGAATTTATGTTTAATCGCAAAGCGGTATTTCGATTTCCAACTCCTTCTATGGATCTTGAAGAGCTTGAACTTACATTGATCGATGCGGGATTGGACTCTTTGGAAGAAGAAGAGGGCGAAGTCAGTGTGTATGGTGAGTATACTGCATTTGGCGCTCTCTCAACTGCACTTGAAGAATTGGGGATTGAGCCTACAAGTGCCGCACTTGAACGTATCCCAAGTATTCCGGTAGAATTTACCGATGAGCAGATGGTTGATATCGAAAAGCTTATTGACAAACTCGAAGAAGACGAAGACGTTCAAGCCGTTTATACCAATATAGGATAAGTTATTAATGCTCTCCTTGTCTCCCTGTTTGGGTGACACCACTCCTCGTAACGTATTATTATCCAATCTTTTACCCTTCTAGCAGAGATTTTTTGTTATACTCTTCGTAATTAATTATATCAGGAGAGAGAATGAAATTTTCACACTACGCAAAAGCAGCATTGGCAGCAGCATTATTGATGGGGTCTTCAGTTAACGCCAGAGAGTTTAAAGCACTCCCTATTTTGGACGGCGGATTCTGCCCAAATATTCAAGTAGCTCTTTCTACAGGGTACATGGATCTTAAAAATGTGAGTGCAGATGGGGCAACCGTAGGTATAGAGATTTCATTGGACTGTCCTGTATTTACGTTGCCATGGGATAATCTTCGTCAGCAAATCATGTTGAATCATTTTGACAGCGATGGTTTGGAAATGACCAATTTGGAGTTTAACCCGTATTACATCATCACCCTTAACAATGGAGTTGAATGGGGATTCGGTCCCGGTTTTGGGGTTGTTTTTTCAGATACCGCCCACAAAAGCGATACGGTATTTACGTTCCAAGCAGGAACGGGTTTGAAATACAATATCAGCAAGCAATTGTATGCGGGGGCTGATATACGACGTCAGTGGACACAAACAGCTGATTTAGGGACCAATCATGCCGAAACGTTGGACAACTATCGCGGACAAGTAAAAATCGGGTATAAATTTTAATCATCTTCTTAAAACGCACTCTCCTGTATAGGAAGATGCGTTTAATCTTTCGTACCTAAATCTCAAAAATCACTCTTATTGAACCGAATTTTCCGATTTTGACTGGTGAATTGCGGCATCAAGCAGTAATGTTTTACCGAAGTGCCCTTTTGTCCCTTTTGGAAACTCCGGATCTTTTAAGAGGACAGAGATTTTTTTACTTCCATTTTTCTTGATAAGACGTTTGAGCTTTATCTCTCCCATCCCGTACGCAAAATCCGCCAAATACCAGCTTCCAAACTCTCTTTTCAAATCTTTGATATAGCGAATGGCGGCATCGGTTGAGAGGCACGCATCGGTGCGCTCATCATTCCCTTTTTTGACGGTTAGACCGTAAGTACGGCCTGATTGGGACATAAACTGCCATAGACCTGCCGTTCCCCTCCCGCGTACATCACTTCTGAAGTTTGATTCACAGTACGGGATCAGTGAAAAAAAGAGGGGGACGTCAGCATCTTCGAATTTTTTTGCAATTTTAGCATGCTCATCTTTTGTTGCCTCATAACGTTTCAGGTGACTTTTATAGGAGGCGGCATATTGGTTACGTATGCCAGAAAGTGCATTTATATCGTCAAAAGATTCTTCACAACCGATGGATTTTAACGAGGCATCCAGTGCCGATATGTCCGGAGAGGCATGTGATATACATGCGAGTGACAGAGAGAAGAGGAGCCATCGGAAAAATAGAGTTTTCACGCTTCGATATAGTCCAAATCTTTATGAAATGTCTCATGGGTATAATAAAGCGCAATCCCCCCTAATCCAAAACATACTGCTCCCACAACAGCACCTGCTCCTAATATTCCCAAACTGTCTTTGAGAGAGATAAAGGAGAGGGTGATGGGAACGACGGCACCGCGAACAAAATTGGGGGCAGTAGTTGCCACCGTAGCACGTATATTGGTTCCAAACTGTTCTGCTGCCATCGTAATAAAGAGGGCCCAATAGCCGCAGAAAATTCCCAGTGCAAAACATGCCCAGTAAAATGCGTCAGGGGTTGCACCAGTGAGGGTGTAATACCACAGAACGCTTACCGCAGAGAAGGTTAAAAAGAGGGTAAATGCACGTTTGCGACTTTGAAGCTTTTGGGAGAGATAGCCGCTACTAAAGTCACCGATGGCCAAACCGATATAACAATACATCAGCGCTGTTCCTGCGCTCACTTCTCCCGTAATTTGGAGAGCTTTTGCAAATTCAGGGGAGAACATCACCAAGACACCGACAACAAACCACAGAGGAATACCGATCGCAATGGTTTTGAGATATTTTACTAAAAGAATGCGATTTTTAAAGAGAGAGAAAAAATCACCCCGTTTGATGTGTTCGCTGAGGTTGTGTTCAAACATACCCGATTCACGGATTTTTAGACGTAAAATGAGTAGGGAAAAGCCTAGTACCCCACCAAAGATATAGGCGTTACGCCAATCAAAATGTTGAGCAACAAGATTGGCCGCAACAACGCCCAGTACACCAAAACTTGCAATGCTCATGACGCCATACCCTCGAAGGTGTTTAGGGAGGATTTCTGCGACCAGGGTAACTCCAGCCCCTAACTCTCCTGCTAGGCCGATACCGGCGATGAAACGAAGCGCGGCGTATTGCTCGACATTGGTGACAAATGCATTGAGAAAATTAGCGATAGAATAAAGAATAATGGATGCAAATAGCACTGAAAGACGCCCTTTTTTATCCCCAAGCATCCCCCAAAGGATACCGCCGATGAGCATTCCACCCATTTGCATATTGAGAATTATTGAACCCCACGAGGTAATTTCATCCGCATTGAGACCCAGTTCGGTAAGACTCGCCACACGGACAACTCCAAATAAAATCAGGTCATAAATATCGACAAAATAGCCCATCGCAATAACGATGACAGGAAGTGTCAATACTTGACGAAGAGTAGAAAGAGGGGATGATTGCATAAATTCTCCAAATGTATTGTGATTTATTATAAATGATTTCAGCTTAGAAGTGCCATGATATGATTATGATTAGGGATCAAAAGGGTTGACTATGCAAGAAGAGAGAAAAAAAATTATCCGGTTTGCGTTGGATTACAATGTTGTGGATATCCATACTTATTCTGGATATAAAGGGGATTTAGTTATTCGAATCACCATAAAAGACAAAGAAGGAGTGGTTGCTATACGCAAATACGCCCTTTCTCTCGGTGTGAAAGAGGTGGTGATTAAAGAAAAGAAGGATCTTAAGCAATATGAATTGTATTGCATTACGGAAGATGAGGGCGCATACCATATTAAAGCAGAAACAATACTAGATGAGATCCATTCTAAGCACGCCGTCGTAGATGCATGGGACGAAGGACACTTTCGTAAATAGAGTTTTTAATCATTGCTAGATTTTCGAATGGATGTGGCCGTTAAAAAGACATAATTTTTTCCGGTTAGAGTGACACGAAATTTCTTTTGCTGTAAATATTTTTTGCAATAATAAACATCTTTATAGAGCAATGTCATCTCTGAATAGGGATAATTAGGCGCTTTTGCCCCATATATCATCTCTCCCCCCATCCAACGGCAGTTTGGAAATCCCAAAATCATCGCTCCCTCATACGTCAGATACTCTTGAACCAGTTGCATAAACAGCAGTTTAAAATCAATCCCGGGGCTTTGAAGGGTACCGATGGTGATGATGAGGTCAAAGCGTCCCAAATCAAGCGATGCAAGATCGTTGATGTCGTGGACGTGAAACGTTGCATTTCCCTCCGTAAATCGTTTACGGGCATGTTCTATTGCCGAGGGAGAGTGATCGATCCCTATAAGTTCGAGGTTACGATATTCTTCTTCAGAAAGAATCTGACGGATAAGATCAAATTCATCCCCCGTATTGATCCCCAGATTTAAAATCCGTTTTTTTGTTCCTACTTTGACACTGCGCAATGCACGTAGATAAGGAGAGAGAAAAGCGGGCTCTTCATTTTTGTGAATCGTATTAAAGGGTGATTCAATCCCGTATTTCTCTTCTTTTGCCTCAGAGTGATGAAAAGAGTCGCTGAGATCGAGTTTTTCATACGTGATTTGGACGGTATGCTCGGACACGATCTTGGGGGTGAGCATACGGCAAAAAAGAAGCTCCCCCAGATCGCTTAGCGCTTTGTAGCCGCGATACACATACGTGACGTTATGGATGCTAATCGTTTCACCTGCGTAGGTTCCTCGTGCGATATCCGGATTGACCAGCTCGAGTGTGAAGCTCTTTGAATTTTTGAGGGTTTCGGTTGCCCAAAGCAAAATATCAGTGAGAGGTTCACAGGTGAAAATTCGCAGCACTAAAGAAGCCTCATTTTTAATTTGAAAAGTTTTTTTCTAATGTACGGTGCAGCTCTTGCATCGCGTCGTCGATATTAAAGTCGGACTTGTAGACATCGTGGACGGAATACGTAGCAAGCGGTTGAGCTCCGCAAAACTGAAATGTTTTGTGAAGAGCGACGTTGGCTTGATCGACACTCATCCCCTCAAAAAAGCCATCAAGATTATTAAACTCGCTCGTTGGACAGTTGTAGGTAAAACTGAGCATGTACTTTTTGCCTTGCATCAAGCCCCCACTGCCGTATTTTTTGGATACATCGTCGCGGCTTCGCCCGTCGCTTACATAGGTTACGGTGTTATTTCCGCCTGAAAAAAT
>JBBQNL010000015.1:0-28426 GCA_038329855.1 Campylobacterales bacterium | reverse complement strand
CAAATCAAAAATGGCTGAAAAAATTGATTTATTAAAAAATGAATTACCACATTTTTTAGTTGAAAATAAATCAATGTATGGAATTTTAAGTAAAGGTATTCATGAATTAAGTGAAAATGAATGTTTAGAGGCTTTCTCGATAGTGAAAATTGCTATTGAGTTGATTTTGGATGAAAAACTTGAAAAAATGAATAAAGATAAAAAATTGGTAGAAGCAAAAAAAGCTATTAGTAGTTTGGCTGGACAAATGAAGTAAAAAATAAGAATTAAAATTAGTCAATGATTTTATGAGATGGAAACGTGAAGGATGTCTATTAATTATGAAAGTATATAAGTACAGACAGATTAACTCTGATAATTTAGAGTCATTAGAAAATGACTATTTTTGGGCATCATCAATAGAAAATTTAAATGATATTCAAGAAAGAGTTTTTGAAACGAGTATACTGGAACAACAGATACAGCTATTATCAAATATAGAAAAAAATAGCTTAGTAGATATAGGTGAATCATTAAACAAATTTTTAAACTTCATGAATCAATGTGGAGTATTCTCATTAAGTAAAACACATACAAATGAAGTCTTGTGGTCGCACTATACTGATTCACATCAAGGATTTTGTATAGAATATGATCTAAATAAGCTTATTAGACTTAATAAAAATAGTTATGAAATTTGTGATGTAGATTATGTACTCGAACCACCAAAAGTTTCAATCGATGATTTTTTTCTAAAAGATGATAATGCAAAAAATATGCTATTGAAAAAAATAATTGCTACAAAAGCTAAAAGATGGAGTTATGAAGAAGAAATACGGATTATATCAAGTTTGATAGGGCGACAAAATTATGATTATCGTGCTATTGAAAGTATCTTTTTTGGTGCCAAAATAACAGAAAAAAATCAAGAAAAAATTATGAAATTATTGCAAGGTCGTAATATAAAATATTTTAAATCTAAGTTAGTACAAAATACATATGAATTGCAATTTCATGAAATACAAGATAAATATTCTGAAGCTTCACAATATAAAATCAACATTGCTACTATTCAGAACGAATCAATTAATCTGGAGTGTATTAACAATAAAAAATATATTTCGTATGCACATTATCTACAAAAAGCAGCAAAAATCATTCAGCATGAGCCTTATTGTGATGAAATCATCAATGTAGATTTTAGTACAAAAAGTACAGTAGACTCGCCTATTATATACGTTCAGTATCATTACAACAATAGCGATTATCAAGAATATTTTACACTAGAAGAGATTGATATTAAAATGAGCAAACGATATGAGGGGAAAAATAAATGAGTGAACATTTAGATTATAGGGAATTTTATAATGTCTGATAATACCATTCAACTTCTCCAAGAACTGTTAAAAGGTCAAAAGCGTTTTGATTTGGCTTTGAAATTTGAAAACGCTTATATCGAAGATGTTAAAATAGATAACTGGAATGGTGGTATTGGTGAAATAGTTTTTTATGTCAATCCAATTTATTTTTTCGTATTAAACAAAATCGATGAAGATGAGAAAAGTTTGATTTTAGAGATTGTAAATGGAATGAAGCACGACTATTATGAAATCTCATCAATCAGGTTTGCCATTAATGAAAAAATAAAACCCTCCAATATCAGCGATACCGTTTATATTTTTGTCGATGAGGCGGGTGATATGGATTTTTCACCCAAGGGTAGCAAACATTATATGTTTAACTTTTTGGTCAAAACTCGACCGTTTCAATTGCATGAATATATTGCCAATTATCGTTATGAGCTACTTGAACGAAATCTTGATCCGACATTAGATAAAGTTTTAAATATAGAAGCGTTTCATGCGTGTGAAGATAATAAATATATCCGACAAAGAATGTTTGAAACCATCAGCACTTTTACCAAAGAAGCAGTTCAAGTATATTCCTATATCCTCGAAAAACCAAAAGTCAATCCCGATAAACGAAAAGAGAACTCCGTTTTTTACGTCGATAATCTCACGCTCGCAACTACACAACTACTGGATAAAATTAAAATTGACAGAAATTTTATTATAATCACGGACAGATTACCACTCCAAGCGAATAAGAATGCTTTGATTAAAGCACTTAAAAAAGGTATCAAACAATATTTGAGGGCGAACGGCAAGGTGCTACGATATTCGATTCATCACCATTGCAGTGCGTCAAGTTCAAATTTACAAATCATCGACTATATCGGATGGGCTATAAATCGAAAGTATGAACAAGATGATTCAAGCTATTATGAAATGATTAAACAGTATTTACTAGAAGAAGAGGTTATGACAAAAGACAGAGTGGAGGTTCATTATTAAATGACCCATGCTACCTATCCGAAGAAGCCTCCCTTGGAGTCTTGTCAGTAGCTGGGAACCTTTGAATAAAATTATAGCGAATATTTTTGAATTTTTAGTTAAAGAATAAGGCTGAATTAGAATGAGTAAACAACATGAACGCATAGCGATACTCCCCATAAAACCAAAAAGGAAATAAAAAGTGAAAGAAATATTAATTACCAATGATGACGGATACGAATCGGAAGGGTTGTTAGCGCTCATCGATGCACTCAAAGATTTGGGGCACATCACGGTCGTGGCTCCCTCCACGGAAAAATCGGCGTGCGGACACTCTCTTACGTTGACGCGGCCTCTGTCGTTTATTTGTGTCGGGGATGATTTTTATAAATTGGATGATGGGACACCCAGTGATTGCATCTATTTGGCCCTTAATTCGTTGTTTGAGCTCAAAAAGCCGGACTTGGTGGTCAGCGGGATTAACAAAGGATCGAATATGGGGGAGGACATTACCTATTCAGGTACCGCCGCCGCCGCTATGGAGGGGGTATTGCAGGGGATCCCCTCGATCGCGGTCTCACAAGTAATGGATTTCACCCAGCCCGTAGGAGATTTTGCATTGGCAAAACAAGCGATCAAAGTGCTGGTTGAAAAGATTTTTGCGGGTGAATTTCCTCTCAATGAACGGGAATTCTTAAATGTCAATATCCCATGGGATGTGAAAGAATTGAAATTTTGCCCAACCTATGCCGGATACCGATTTTATGCCAATGATGCCCATTTGCATCGTAACCCAAGAGGACTTGAGTATTACTGGCTCGGATTGCATCCCCTTGAGTATAAAGCTCGTGAGAACCGGGAAGGACACTGTGACTTTGAGGCAATCGAGCATAAAATGGTTTCCGTAAGCCCAATCAAACTGGATTTAACCGCATATAAATCGATGAAAAAATTACGAGAGTGGCTGTGAGAAACGTCCGTACGAAGCTCGTTTTTGGCGAAGAGATGTTTAAAAAAGTGGAGCATGCCAAAATTCTTCTCTTAGGCGTAGGAGGTGTCGGAAGTTTTTGTTTGGATTGCCTTTATCGTTCAGGTGTTCGCGATATTACGATCATCGATTTTGACCGATACGATGAAAGCAACCAAAACCGTCAGATGCATTCGGAGGCTCATGAGGGGGAGCTTAAGGTCGAAGCCTTAAAAAGCCACTATCCAGAAGTCATCGCCATACCTGAAAAAATCACCCCTGAGTGGGTAGAAGCCTTTGATTTTGAGCCCTACGATTTGATTCTTGATGCGATTGATGATATGTGGGCTAAAATTGCTCTTATCCAAAAATGTTATCCCAAGCTCATCTGCTCCGTAGGTTCGGCTAAACGGCTCGATCCCACCAAAATCGAAGTGCGATCGATTTGGAAAACCGAAGGTGACCCGTTTGCCTCCAAACTCCGCAACGAACTGCGTAAGCGAAAGTTTAACGGCGATTTTAACTGTATCTGCAGCAGCGAACTGCCCCGTATCAAAGAAAAGGGGAGTTTTGTAGCCGTGACGGGAGCATTTGGTCTTGCAATGTGCTCTTTGGCACTTCGCAAGCTGATTTAAGTTTTTGTAACCCGTATGTTACCTATACGTTCTATAGTTCTGGTATGGAACCTCTGCACTCAATTTATCACTACTACCTCGATGTTTTAGACATCGCATTTCAACCCATTGTTGACATTCATTCCGGCGAGTTATTTGGAGTAGAAGCGCTCTTGCGAGGGACGGATACCCTTGGATTTGAGTCGATTGAATCTTTTTTTGATCGTTTGTTTGAAGAAAACACTCTCTATACCTTTGATCTTGCCCTTCGTGAAAAAGTAATCAAAAAGTTTTGTACGATTGAATCTCATGCAGAGATTAAACTTTTTTACAATCTTGACAATCGTCTTTTTGGAATGTCCGATTTTTCAAAAGGAAATACCTCTCGTATTTTGAAAAAGTATGGGCTTGATCATAAAAGCATGGTGTTTGAGCTCTCTGAGCACAATGAGATTGTTAATATTGATCATTTTACGCGTCTGATGAGCCACTATGCCCATGAAGGATTTTGTGTCGCGATTGATGATTTTGGGATCGGGCAGTCGGGATTTAAAATGCTCTATCATGCTACGCCCAATATTATTAAAATTGACCGCTTTTTTCTAAGCGACATTGACAGTGATCCCAAAAAAAAGCTTCTGGCTCGGAATATGGTTCAGGTATCTACGCTGATGGGATGCCGTGTCATAGCCGAGGGGGTTGAGACACAAGCGGAGTTTTTGGTGTGCAAAGAAATTGGATGCCATTTGGTACAGGGCTATTTTGTTGCGCGTCCAACATGTGATTGCTCGCAGTTACGGTTGCAATATGCTGATGTTAATGCGATTGCACTGTTAGAAAAACGAACACCGGGGGATCAAACGATTATACGTAAACGGTTGGAAAGTTTAGAAACAGTATTGATTAGCGATTCTATGGAATTGGTCGTTGAGAAGTTTAAGAACGATCAGGAACTCTCTTTGATCCCCGTACTCGATAATCAAGGTTCTGCGATTGGAATAGTTCACGAAAATCGCCTAAAAGCGGTCATCTATTCCCAATTTGGAAGATCACTGATTCAAAACAACTCTTCAAATTTTTCCGTATTAGAAACGTATGTGGAACGTATCCCCGTTGTAGATGTCACTATGCCGCTTGAAACGATTGTGGAACTCTATTCACTCTCGCACAATGCACCGGGTGTTTTGGTGATAGAGTCCTCAAAATACATCGGTTATTTGAGTGCACGGGTAATGATTGAAGCGGTGCATGAGCGTAACTTGATTCGGGCGCGTGACCAAAATCCCCTCAGCCGACTTCCGGGAAATTTTATGATCAATGAGCATATAGCTCATGCTTTTGATTCAAATCAAAAGAGTGCATTCTGTTATTTTGACTTTGACCATTTTAAACCCTATAACGATCATTACGGATTTCGTAATGGAGACAGAGCTATTCTCCTATTTGCGGAATTGATGCATAAGATTTTACTGAATCAGTATTTTATGGGGCATATAGGCGGGGATGATTTTTTTGCCGGCGGCATGATCAAAGATGAAGAGATGTTCGATGAATTTTGTACCTTGGTGCGAAAATTAATTTATCAATTTGGTGAAGATGTCCGTGAGTTTTACAATGCCGAAGATCGTGAACGTGGATGCATTGTTGCCCAAGATCGCGAGGGATTAACCCGAGAGTTTAAACTGCTAAGCATCAGCGCCGTGATTGTATACAAAGAGGCAAACTCATCGATTCATTCGGCCGAACAGCTCCAAAAAATATTTGCGGTAGAGAAGAAAAATGCCAAACACTCTCCCGAACATCTTTGTATAATTCGAGATTGATTTCTAAGAGCACTGAGGTTTGGTATAATGCCTGTTATTACTTCATGCGGAGAGAACAGTGGAACAAAAAGAGCCTATGACAAAATACGGATTTCAGCGTCTGGCAAACGAGCTGAACACCCTTAAAAATATCGATCTTCCCGAAGTGAATGCAGAGATTGACCGTGCCAAAGAGTATGGCGATTTAAAAGAGAACTCGGAATACCATGCAGCTCGCGAAAAACAAGCGTTTATCGGCACACGGATTGCGGAACTGGGTGCGGTCATTTCTCGGGCTCAGATTGTTGATCCGAGTGAATTGGAGCATGCGCGTGTGAGTTTTGGCTCAACGGTGGTGTTGAGCGATCTTGATAGCGATCAAGAGTTAACCTATACGATCGTCGGCGGATGCGAAAGCAATCCTGAAAGCGGGCTTATCTCTTTTAACTCCCCTTTGGCTAAACAGCTTTTAGGACGTGAAGAGGGGGATGAGATTAACGCGAAACTCCCAGGCGGCGTCAAAAAATTTGAGGTGCTAGAGGTCAAATATCAGGAGATCGTCTTTGAATGCCATTAATGTAGGTATCATCGGGGTGAGTGGCTATACGGGCTTGGAACTCGTCAAAATGCTCCTCAACCATCCTGCTTTTACCCTCGTATATTGCGCAAACAGTGAGGGTGAAACATCGTTAAGCGAACTTCATCCCACTTTTTTGGGTGTCTGCGATATGAGTGTTGAAAAAGTGGATTTGGATCGAGCCGCTTCGGTGTGCGATTTAATCTTTTTGGCACTTCCCCATAAAACCGCGATGAATACCGCCAAAGGTTTGCTCGATCGTGGGGTGAAAATAGTCGATCTCTCCGCCGATTATCGTCTAAGTTCCCAAAACTATGAATCCTTTTATTGTGAACACGAAGATATCGGCAATCTTGCACACGCTGTCTATTCGATTCCTGAGTTGCATGGAAAAATAGCATCAGGTGCGTCATTGATTGCCAATCCGGGATGTCATGTTACTGCTACCCTTTTGGCCTTAGCACCTTTTTTAGATCACATTGATTTGACCCAACCGATTTTTATCGATTCCAAAACAGGCGTTTCGGGTGCAGGAAAGTCTCCTTCTCAAACGGTTCATTATGTAAATGTCAATGATAATATCAACTGCTACAACATTATCAAGCATCGTCATGCCATCGAGATCCAACAGCATGCGAGTGCGTTATGCGGCAGTGATGTAAATGTGACCTTTGTCCCCTCACTCGTCCCCATGACACGCGGTATGCTCTCTTGCGTGTACGCGACGCTAAAATCAGAGATTGAACCCCTGGGGCATCTAGAAGCATTTTACGAGAAAAAACCATTTGTCCGTGTTCGTAAAGCCCCTCCCCATACTAAAGTGACATCAGGGACCAATTTTGCCGATGTGTATGCCACACGTCACGGCAATGCCCTTGTTGCCATGTGCGCGATTGATAATCTCATGCGAGGTGCCAGTTCACAGGCACTGGTTAACGCCAATATCATGATGGGATTGGATGAGACACTTGGGATACCCGTCATAGCGTATCTCCCTTGATGCAGCTGCGCGAGGGGGCAATCCTCGTTGCCGATTCCCATTATGCCCCATGGAGAACCCCTTTTATCGATTTTTTACGTGCGTTGGAAAGCGGAGAGATTGAAACTTCTCAGTTAATCTTGATGGGGGACAATTGTGATTTGCTTTTTGGCCCTGTCGATGAAACCTTGCGTTTAAACGATGAGATAATTGCTCTGCTCAACATTCTATCGACGAGGATGGAGATCATTTATTTGGAGGGGAATCACGATTTTAGGCTTGCGTCGATTTTCCCCGAAATTATCACCGTTCCACGAGGTCAACAGCCTCTTGTGATGGAATACGGTTCTCAAAAAGTTGCGTTGCTTCACGGGGATATCACCGTCCCGTTGGGATATGAAATTTATACGGCATTGATACGAAATCGTCCGCTGCTGTATTGTCTCAATCGGATCAATAACTGGTTCGGCGGATTTATCATACAGAAACTTTCTGCTCAAATGAAACGAAAAAATCATTGCCACGACATAGAAGATTTCCGTACAATTGCTCATCGTCATGCAAGCCAGGATTGGATTTCTCAATGCGACATCGTTATCGAAGGACATTACCACCAAAATAAATCTTTCGAGTTTGAAACGTATCGCTACATCAATCTAGGCGCTTTTGCTTGTAATGAAAGAGTTTATGTTGTAAAATCGTTACAGAACAATTTCGTATTGGATGAAGCGATGTTTCATAAGGAGCCCCAATGAAGGGACACAGTGATATCTTAAAAGTCGGAACCAATGAGATGGAGTTGGTCGATTTTCGGATTTTTAAGCGTGAAGGTGATGAAATCTATGAAGGAATTTATGGAATCAATGTTGCCAAAGTGCGTGAAATCATTCGCCTTCCGATGCTCACCGAGCTTCCGGGAACGCCCCATTTTATAGAAGGGATTTTTGATCTTCGCGGGGTCGTTATCCCTGTGATCAATCTCGCCAAATGGATGGGTATTGATGCCCCTGAAGAGATGGAACGAGCAGCTCGTGTGATCATTACCGAGTTTAACAATATTTTGATCGGGTTTGTCGTGCATGAAGCCAAGAGAATCCGTCGGATCAATTGGAAAGACATAGAGCCCGCATCGTTTGTAGATGGCAGTGTGGATGGCTCAAAAATAACGGGTGTGACACGAATCGAGGATGATAAGGTTTTATTGATTTTAGACCTTGAGAGCGTCGTTCAAGAGTTGGGGCTTTATCAACCGGTTCATGCCAGTATGAACGAACATGATGATAATTTTGACGGCTATGTTTTACTTTTGGATGACAGTTCAACGGCTCGTCGTATCATAAAAGAAGCGTTCGAAAAAATGGGCTTTCATGTAATCGAGGGAAGTGACGGACAGCAAGGGTTACAGATTTTAGAAGATCTGTATGGTGCGTATGGGGATAATCTCTCCACGCAGCTTCGTCTGATTGCGTCGGATATCGAAATGCCGCGCATGGATGGGTTTCACTTTGCTGCAAAAGTCAAAGAAGACCCGAGGTTCAAGATGATACCGATCGTCTTTAACTCCTCAATCAGTGATCATTTTAGTGAATTACGAGGTCTTGAAGCGGGTGCAGAGGCCTATTTGGTCAAATTTGATGCAAATATATTTTATGATGAAGTTGCACGTGTTGTGCAGGCTCATATTCAGTAGGGGTAAAAGATGGATGAATTTGAAGAGATATTACAAGATTTTTTAATTGAAGCATTTGAGCTGATAGAACAGCTTGATCAAGATTTAGTCGAGTTGGAAACCAGACCCGATGATTTGGATTTGCTTAACCGAATTTTTCGCGTTGCCCACACGATCAAGGGGGCCAGTTCGTTTTTGAATTTTGATGTATTGACGCACCTCACGCACCACATGGAAAATTTGCTGAATATGGCACGCCACGGCGATCTTATTATTGATGCCAATGTGATGGACGTGATTCTTGAATCCATTGATCTGATGAAAGCACTTTTGGTCAAAATACGTGACAGCAGAGAAGATTCCGGTTTGGATGTATCCGGATGTGTTGCACGACTGGATGCAGTTGCCAATGGTGAGAGTTCTGAATCCGCACCAGTAGAAGCTCCAGCAGCAATCGTGTCAGAGACGATTACCCCTCAGGCGGTCGAAGAAGAGATGGATTATTCGCACATGAGCGATGCCGAAGTCGAAGCAGAGATAGAGCGATTGTTGGCAGAAAAAAATGCGCAAGCCAAAGCGAAGCACTCTGCACAACCCATGGTTCAAGAAGAAGAGCCTGATTATTCAAATATGAGCGATGCTGAAGTCGAAGCAGAGATAGAGCGATTGCTGGCAGAAAAAAATGCGCAAGCCAAAGCAAAACGAGCAGGAAGTGTTGCGCCAGAAGCTCCAGTAGTACAAACTACTCCTGCAGCAGTTGTTCCTACTCCCGTAACACCGCCAAAAGTAGAAGCAGCCCCGGTGGCTAAACCCGCTCCTGCCGCACCACGTAAAAGTGAGCCAAAAGAAGAGGGCGAAGGCAAAGGGGGGGCGACCGTTGAACAGACGATTCGTGTCGATGTTAAACGTCTCGATCACCTTATGAATCTGATAGGAGAACTCGTACTAGGTAAAAATCGTCTGATTAAAATCAATGACGATGTCGAAGAACGGTATGAGGGAGAGGCCTTTTTAGAGGAGCTGAACCAAGTTGTTTCGATTGTTTCACTCGTAACGACCGATTTACAGATAGCGGTTATGAAAACCAGGATGTTACCGATTGGAAAAGTGTTCAATAAATTCCCCCGCATGATTCGGGATCTATCGCGTGAACTCAATAAAAAAATCGAACTGGAGATTTCAGGGGAAGATACCGAGCTTGATAAGTCAATTGTCGAAGAGATCGGGGATCCACTGGTTCACATCATCCGAAATTCGTGTGACCACGGTATCGAAGTGGGGGATGTTCGTCTTGCCGCAGGAAAAGATGAAGGGGGTACGATTCAGCTAAAAGCGTATCATGAAGGCAATCATATCGTTATCCAAATCATCGACGATGGAAAAGGGCTTGATGCCGATATGCTCAAATCCAAATCGATTGAAAAAGGGATTATTACCGAAAAAGAAGCCGATGCTATGAGTGAAAAAGAGGCATTCGGTCTTATTTTCCGTCCAGGTTTTTCAACGGCTGCTCAAGTGACCAGTGTATCGGGTCGAGGCGTCGGTATGGACGTGGTAAAAACCAACATCGAAAAACTCAACGGTATGATCGATATTGACTCAGAAGTGGGCAAGGGTACGTCGATGAAGCTGAAGATTCCATTGACGCTTGCAATTATTCAAGCGTTGCTGGTCGGAGTTCAAGAGGAGTATTACGCGATTCCGCTTGCTTCTGTTTTGGAGACAGTACGCATTAACAAAGATGACATTTATACTGTTGAAAGCCGTTCGGTTATGCGTTTGCGTGACGAAGTCCTCTCGCTGGTTCACATCGGTGATATCTTCGAAGTAGAGAGGGTATTTGACAGCAGCGAGCATGCGTATGTTGTCGTACTTGGGCTTGCAGAGAGTAAAATAGGACTGATTGTCGATACGCTTATCGGGCAAGAAGAGATTGTTATTAAATCTATGGGTGAATATCTCAAAGGGATCGACGGAATCGCAGGAGCAACCATTCGCGGAGATGGTGGTGTAACTCTCATTGTGGATGTTGCTGCATTGATGCAGATGGCAAAATCGGTTAAATCAACGGTGGGGAATTCGAGTTCAGAGAGCAAAAGCAGCGGTGTGAAAAATCGTGCAACTGATTATTGTGTCATGGTTGTGGATGATTCCAAAACCGATCGTACGATCATGCGAAAATCTCTTGAGCCTCTTGGGATTACTCTGGTTGAAGCGACCGATGGGGTTGAAGCTCTCAATGTTCTAAAACAAGGGGATCATTTCTTTGATGCAATGCTCATTGATATTGAGATGCCGCGTATGGATGGATATACACTCGCAAGCGAAATTAAGAAATACAATAAATACAAAAATCTACCACTCATTGCTGTTACCTCCCGTGCAGGAAAAGCAGATCGTATGCGCGGGGTAGAATCGGGTATGATTGAGTATATTACCAAGCCTTACTCCGCAGAGTATTTGATGAATGTCGTTAAGCGTAATATTAAATTCAATGAGGGACTATAATCATGAGTGATAAATTACAACAAATTATCAGTAAGCAAAATAAAGCCCTTGTCGGGGATGATCAAAAAGTCGATGAAGTAGTTCAGCTCGTTGGCTTTATCGTCGGGGAAGAAGAGTTTTCGATACCCATTTTGAGCATCCAAGAAATCATCAAACCGATCGAATGGACGAGAGTTCCGCAGATACCGAAATATATTTTAGGGGTGTTTAATCTCCGAGGTTCTGTCATCCCTTTGATTGATTTGCGAGCCCGTTTTGGATTGCCGTTGCAAAAGCACACCGATGAGACCCGCTTTATCGTTATGAAAAATGGGGATGATGTGGCGGGATTTGTCATCGATCGACTGACTGAAGCCATCCGCATGCCCAAACGTGATATCGGTCCGGCACCCGATACGATCTCCGAAGCAGAGACCATGATCGACGGCGTTGGGAAGCAATCGGATCGTATTATTACGATTTTAAAAGTGCATAAATTGTTAGAGAGAAATTTTTGATTTGAACGAAGCACACTTCCAAGCCAGACGGCAACAACTTCTTGGGGAGATTGAAGAGGGGATTATAATCCTCTCTTCTGCTCCTCTAAAAACCCGCTCCAATGACACCGAATATCCCTATCGACAAAACAGTGATTTTTATTATTTGACCGGATTTGAAGAAGCCAACAGTGTATTGATTTTGGTAAAAACACTTGAATTGACACGAACCATTTTGTATGTCGAACCGCACAGCGATGAGCATGCTCTTTGGAACGGTGCGAGGTTGGGTGTGGATGCTGCATTAAAGCGTTTTGACGTTGATGAAGTCCATAGTATACTTGAATACCCAAATCACATCAAAGAAATTTTGAGAGAGCATATTTCCCTTTATTTTGATTTTTACGATGATTCCCAGCATGTAAAATGCGCACAACAAAATGCCAAAGAGTTGCGAGAAACACGCGGGGTTAAGCGAACTATTCGATCCTTTCACGATGTGACCTATCTCATTCGATCTCTTCGATTGATAAAATCATCCGAAGAGATTGATCTTATCAAAAAAGCACTCGACGTAACGGCTAAAGCACATCATGAAGCGATGAAAAAATGCTCAAGCGGAATGAAGGAGTATGAGCTTCAAGCGCATATGGGCTATGTTTTTCTCTCACAGGGTGCAGCTTCAGAAGCATACGGTGCCATTGTAGCCGGAGGAAACAACGCAAATACTCTCCATTACATCGATAATCGAGATACGTTACGTGAGGGTGATTTGGTGTTGATTGATGCAGCATGCGAATGGGAACTCTATGCGAGCGATATTACCCGTACATTCCCTGTGAATGGAAAATTCAGCGAGGCACAGCGCAGTGTGTACGAAAAAGTTCTTGCAGTGCAGCTGCAGGTCATAGAGGCGATGAAGCCGGGAGTCAAACGGGATTGGCTTCAAAAGCACAGCGAAGAGCTGCTGTGCCAAGCCCTTGTAGATTTAGGGATTTTAAAGGGTGAATGCGATGCTTTGCTTGAATCAAAAGCCCATAAAAAATACGCTCCGCACGGAATAGGGCATTGGATGGGGCTTGACGTGCACGATCCATGCCCGTATGTGGACGAATCGGGTGAATCGTTAGTCTTTGAAGCGGGGATGGTGATGACGATCGAGCCGGGTATTTACATTCGAAGCGATGATGAGACGGTAGAAGAAAAATACCGTGGCATTGGAATCCGCATCGAAGATGATATTTTGATTACACAAACGGGGTGCGAAAATCTCTCATCCATGATTGCCAAAACAGTGGATGAGATCGAAGAAATGTGTCGGGGTTAATTATAGCTATAACTCCACCCGCTCAATCCGTCTTTTGCCTCTTGAAATTCTTCTGACTCTCCTAAAAAATCGATAATGTGCATCAATGTCCATGGAATCGTATTGGCCTCTGCATCGTCGATGATGTGTCTAGGCATGAGTGTCTCTTGAGGGGTACGAGCAAAGGCGATCCGTTCAAGATTACTAAGAACATGAGACGTTGCTGTAATAGCATATTCTTGGCAAAATTTTTCCAGCAGTTTCTCTTTTATTTCTTCAGGTATTCTATCTGCAGTATTTAAGAAGATACTAAAATGCAACGGAAGTTTAGGTGCACTCAACAATGATGGTGCCGCCATAATAATGTATTCGACATTTTGAAGATGCTCTTGAATCTCGCTTTTTGAGAGATACGTTTTGATTTCGAGGGGTTTGGCTTCAAACATTGGTACTGTCCGCGTTGAGAATTTTTTCAATCAAGGTTGTGATCCCGATATGAAGATTGTAGTTAGTAATCGGAAAATCCTGGCTTTCATCGACAAGATTGACGGTATAACCGCTTAAATACGTTCCCAGTATTTCCAAATCGATAGGGGTATAGGTTTCAGAGGGTATTTTAACACGAATCAGTTTCCCCTGTTCGTTGCTTTTTGCGAGAGTAAAGGCCAGTGTCTTGAGGCTCATAAGGTCACACCATCGTAAAAAGAGTGCCGGAGTTAGCGTCTCATGTCGCTTTCCCTCAGGATCGAACAGAAGATTTTGATCTCTTAAGGGAAAAAGGACACTGCTGATAGCTTGAACATAAGGAATGGTTTTTTGAGCCCAAAAAGGTGCTTCATCGCTTCGCTCAAGCGCAGCCGAAACAGCCCCGATCAAAGCATCCGGATTACCCGATTTGAGTAATGTTGTCATGGAGTGTAGAATCATCATGTCTCCCTAAATTTTTGCAACTTTAACCTTTTTTGTATAATACCTCTATTATGAGATTGTTTTACACGGTGATTCTTGTCCAATCTTCAACTCTTATACTTCAATATACATGATAAGACTCCCTGTTATTTACTTCTTTGTATAATATCTCTAGAAATAATTAAAGGATGTGCGTATGGATAAAGGTTGGATGACGAATGGGATTTCATTGGGTCTCGTTGGTGTTTCGTATGCGTTTAGCGGAATAGGCTCGGATATGGTGCGCAGTGCAGGGCTATTTGCCCTCTCAGGGGCCATAACCAATCAGCTCGCTATTCACATGCTGTTTGAAAAAGTACCGTTTTTATACGGTTCCGGAATCATCATCGATCGTTTTGAATCGATTCGCGTTGCCCTTAAAACATTGATCATGGAACAGTTTTTTACCCCTGAAAAAATCGAATCGTTTGTCGCATCCCAAGAGCGTACCATTGATCTAAGCCCCATTATTGAGCAAACCGATTTTTCCCCCGCATACGATGCCCTGGTAAAAAGTGTCATGGAGTCTACGCTTGGCGGGATGTTGGGAATGTTTGGCGGTGAAGCGATTATCGGTAAGCTCAAAGAACCATTTTTAGAAAAAATAAAACTATCCACGATTGAAATATCCCAAAGCGAATCGTTTATGAATGCCTTGAACACGCATTTGCACCAAGGTGCTGGGCATCTCACGGATACGATTGGAGAGATTGTAGAAATACGTCTTGCAGAGCTGACGCCGGTGATGATCAAAGAGATGCTGCATGGACTGATGAAAGAGCATTTGGGATGGCTGGTTGTTTGGGGCGGTGTCTTTGGCGGTTTGATCGGCGTGGTCTCCTCATTGTTGCTTTAAGTGATTTTATTTAAAAGACTTGACAATAAGTGACTCAAAGTATTATAATTCTTGCAACTTAATTTAGGAGAATTTTATGTCAAACAATATTTTTGAAAAACTAACCCATCAAATGACCGAGATGATCGAATCATCGGTCTCATTAGCCTTACACAATAAAAACAGCGAAGTTGAGCCGATTCATTTTTTATGGGCATTGCTGGCCAACAGCAATTCTCCACTGAATCAAGCCCTGGCAAAAATGAATATGGATAGAACAGCGATTGAACTGGACGTTAAAAGTCTTGCCAATAAGCTTCCCAGTGTATCAAGCATTACCAAAGAGAATATTAAATTGTCTCGAAATTTTGCTCAAGCATTGGAGCGTTCAGCGGCAGAGATGGCAGTGAATGGAGATGCGTATATCGCCATTGATATCTTTTTAATCGGAAACCTTAATGCGTCACCGTTTAAAGAAATTCTAGAAAAATACATCGATGTTTTTGAGCTTCGTAAAACATTAGAAGCGATGCGTGCAGGGCAAAAGATCGAATCGCAAACGGATGATGAGAATCTCGAAGCCCTTTCAAAATACGGAATAGATTTAACCCGTATGGCAGTGGAGGGGAAGCTTTCGCCGGTCATCGGACGTGATGAAGAGATCGGGCGTATGATGCAAATCTTGATCCGTAAGACGAAGAACAATCCGATTTTACTAGGGGAACCGGGTGTCGGTAAAACCGCCTTAGTGGAGGGGCTTGCACAGCGCATTATCAGTAAAGACGTCCCTCTGAGTCTGCAAAATAAAAAAGTGGTTGCCTTGGATATGAGTGCACTCATCGCAGGGGCAAAATATCGCGGTGAATTCGAAGATCGCCTTAAAGCCGTCATAGACGAGGTCAAAAAAAGCGCCAATATCATCCTCTTTATCGATGAGATTCACACAATAGTGGGGGCAGGGGCTTCTGAGGGGTCCATGGATGCGGCAAATATTCTAAAACCTGCCCTAGCGCGAGGCGAACTGCATACGATCGGGGCTACCACACTCAAAGAGTACCGTAAGTATTTTGAAAAAGATGCCGCACTGCAACGCCGTTTTCAGCCCGTTCATGTGGATGAACCAAGCGTCAATCAAACCTTGCAAATTCTACGCGGTCTCAAAGAGCGTCTGGAAGCCCATCACAGCATTACGATTGCCGACTCAGCCCTTGTCGCTGCGGCAAAACTCTCGGATCGTTATATTAATGACCGATTTTTACCGGACAAAGCGATTGATTTGATCGATGAAGCGGCGGCAGAATTGCGTATGCAAATTGAGTCTGAGCCCAATGCGCTAGCGGCAGTAAAGCGTCGTATGACACAGTTGCAAGTGGAAAATGAAGCATTAAAAATGGAAGAGAGTGCGGCCAATACCAAACGCCTTGAAGAAATCGTCAAAGAGCTCGCCGACGTGAGTGAAGAGCGACGAAGTCTTGAAGCACAATTTGCCCATGAAAAAGGAGAGTTTGATCGCGTTTCGAAGATCAAGCGTGAAATCGAATCCAAACGACGTGAAGCCGACAATGCACAACAAAACGGCGATTATACGAAAGTAGCTGAGATCACGCATGGTCAGATTCCTAAGCTTATCGAAGAGGAAAAAGAGCTTCAAGAGAAATGGAAAGTGATGCAAGCTCAAGGGACGCTGCTCAAAAACAGTGTGGATGAAGCATCGATCGCAGGGATTGTGAGCCGTTGGACAAAAATTCCTGTCAACAAAATGCTGCAGGGGGAAAAAGAGAAGATTCTCCATATCGAAGATGAGCTTAACCGTGATGTGGTAGGTCAAGAGAAGGCAACGCATGCCGTAGCCCGTGCGATCAAACGAAACAAAGCAGGGTTGTCCGATAAAAGCCGTCCCATCGGATCGTTTTTGTTTCTGGGACCAACGGGGGTAGGAAAAACGCAAACGGCGAAAACTTTGGCGAAGTTTCTCTTTGACAGCAGTGAGTCCATGATTCGCATCGATATGTCCGAATACATGGAAAAACATGCTGTATCGCGTCTTGTGGGTGCACCTCCGGGGTATGTCGGATTTGATGAGGGGGGACAGCTCACTGAAGCGGTGCGCCGTAAGCCGTACAGTGTAATATTGTTTGATGAAGTCGAAAAAGCTCATCCGGATGTTTTCAATGTATTGCTTCAAGTACTCGATGATGGGCGTCTGACCGATAGTAAGGGAGTCATGGTTGATTTTACCAACACGATCATTATTTTGACCTCTAATATCGCCAGCGACAAGATTATGGCCCATCATGGAGAAAGCGGTCTTGAAGAGATGGTACTTGGCGATCTAAAACTTCACTTCAAGCCTGAGTTTTTAAACCGTCTGGATGATGTGGTGGTATTTAATCCATTGGGCGAGGCGCAAATCTTGAGTATCGTGGATCTCTTTTTCGCAGATATTGAGGCAAAAGTCGTAGAGCGTGACATTAAGCTCTCTTTGACCGATGCAGCTAAACGCACCATTGCCGAGGCAGGATTTGATCCGGTATACGGTGCCCGTCCTCTTAAGAGAGCATTGTATGAGATTGTCGAAGATCGTCTTGCTGATTTGATTTTGGGTGGAGAAGTGACGGAGGGTTCATCCGTGGCTTTTGACGCGGTCAATGGGGAAATAACGGTGAGTGTGGCATAATTAGCCCATGAAAAACATTCTTATTTTTATTATTTTACTTTTTTCAATTCAAGCGTTTGGATGTACAGGGGATTGCATGACCTGTCATCCAGCCCTTCTCAAAAATATCGATTCGGACAAGCGGCATAAGCCGATGACAACGTGCATCAAATGTCACAGTGCCAATCCTGCAAAAATGGCAGATTGCGGGAGCGATTGTTTCGCATGCCATCCCGTAGCCAAAATCGAGTTAGCGCGAGTAGCAGAGCACACGGTCATTCGCGAATGCCGTGATTGTCACATGAAGTTAAAAGCATCGGTACAAATGGATATGTTGCCAAAAGGGCAGTCCTCACAAACTACATTGAGGGATTTTTTGAAACCTTAAGCATACAACGGTTCGAACATTGTGTCGAACCCATCGATGATTTTTTGTAAAAGTTTTTGCGCCTCATCGATCATTTTTTCATGCGATTTTAGAGTTTGAGCTGCATTGTCGAAAAGATCGACAACCCCTTTTTTCGCACTTTCTTTGACATTTTCATCACTGTTTTTGAGATTGCCAATGAGCTTGGTCACCTCGGAAGCCACTTTATTGATGGGTGAGGTTTGATTCTGCGCTTCGAGTTCTTTCATAAATGTATTAATATAGGGCTGTGCTTTTTCCATAAAGGCATTGATTTCGTTTTGATCTTGTTCGCTAATCCCGTTGCTATCGAGTTTAAAAGAGAAGGCTTGAAGAGAAGAAAATGAAAATGCAGTCGATTTTGATTGGTCATTTTGTTGTGAGGAGAGAGAAAGCTCTTGTGTATTTTCAAAATTGAGAGAGAGTTTGTCTCCGCTGCTGGTTCTCATATCGATAGAGAGTTCGTGTGAACGATAAGCGTTTAATGAAGTGCTTGAGGTCATACCTTCCCCTTTTGATTGATTTAGTGGTGTAACCATATCGGTATTTTTGAGAGAAGATGTAATAAGCTTGCGTGAAACTTAATAGCAGTTTAAGTAAGACTTGGCTAACATTGCAAGCTAAAATATACAAGAGGAATGGCTTATGAAAAGAACATACCAACCACACAATACGCCACGTAAACGTACGCACGGATTTCGTGCACGTATGGCAACCAAGAATGGTCGTCGAGTATTGAATGCTCGTCGTGCTAAAGGCAGAAGCAGATTGGCTGTATAAGCGATCTCTCAATGTTGAAACTCAACTCAGAGTTTCAGCGAGTTTATAAGCGCGGAAAAAGTGCTCACAGCACTTCGATTGCGTTATTTTATCTCCCATTAAAGGGAGAAAAAAAAGTCGGATATACCGCCAGTAAAAAGGTGGGTAATGCCGTCATTCGTAATCATTGCAAAAGACGCCTTCGGGCTCTTGTGTGCGAACATTCAACGCTCTTAGGGGATGGATGGTACGTTTGGGTAGCAAAACTGCCTTTACACGTCAATGAATTCGAGGACGTGCGACGAGACTTTCGATACGTTTTAAAACGATTAGCTCCTCTCTTAACGAGTAATGAATGATAAGAATTCTTTTTCTTAAACTCCTTTGGCTTTATCGACACTCTTTTTCGTTGGTGACGCGTGGGTCATGCCGTCACTATCCTTCGTGTTCCGAATATGCCCTTTGGCAGTTTGAAAAAAACTCTCTCCTTAAAGCTTTTTCATCAACCTTTTTACGTATTATCAGGTGCAATCAACTCTTTCGAGGCGGGATCGATTATCCGATTATTGCAAAACCAACATTGAAACCATCCAATCTCTCATTAATTACGGTAAAATACTGGTATATTCCTACAAAACAGAATTATTTTCTGATTAAAAATTTTAGATACAAAGGGTCCAAGTGCTAGAAAAGTTCTCTCCAAACCAGCGATTATTGATTGCCGTCGCGCTTTCGTTCACATTCTTTATCGGTTATACAACACTCTTCCCTCCCAAAGCCCCAAATAGTCAAGATGCCAACAAGACAGTTAAAGCGGCCAGTGCAGCTCCTGCAGCTGCAGCAATTCATAGTGTCGATGGGAATGAAAGCATTATTTCCGACATCAAAACGGTTTCCAGTGACACGTTGACAACTGTCAATGCCAAAGAGTTTACGCTAAAAATTGATACATTAGGGCGCATCTCTTCGGTTGTTTTGAAAAATACAAAACACGATAATAAAGACGGAAAATTAGCCGAGTTGATTCCAGTTGAGGGTGCCAAACCGTTACAAATGCGTTTTGCTGATGAGGCACTTGATGCTCTTGCACAAAAAACTCCTTTTGCAAGCAATGCAGATGATATCGTTTTGGGTGACAACGGTAAAGCCGAAGTTATTTTGACCCAATCACTGCCAAACTTTACGGTAACGAAAAAAGTAACATTCTTTTCAGATGGCCATTATGAATCTGTAATTAATCTTTCGGAAGAGAAAAAGTACTCTTTATATCTGGGTCAACATCCTAAAATCAACGATAAAATGATGACTGTTATTGGCGGAATGATCTATGCGGGTGATAATCTTACGACCATTTTTGAAGACGGAGATGTGGAAGGGCGCGAAATTTTCAGTGACGTTCATCTCGTATCGGGATTTGATCAATATTATGCGACGATCATGTATGGTTTTGATAAATCAACGCAAGTGATTGTAGAGCGTGATATCAATGATAATCCCGTGAGTTATCTCGAAGGAACGAAAGATTTTTCATTCAAGGGATACATTGGGCCAAAAGAGTATAAAACTCTTCAAGCCATTGATCCGGTTCTCGTCAATGCCATCGAATTTGGTCTGTTTACTTTTATTGCGGCACCGATGTTTAAAGTTTTGATGTGGCTGCACGGTATTTTCGGTAACTGGGGATGGTCTATTATTGCCTTAACTGCCCTTATCCGTATGTTTCTTTACCCTTTGACACAAAAGGGTATGGTCTCAATGCAAAAGATCAAAGAGATTGCACCCCGCATCAAAGAGGTTCAGGAAAAATACAAAGGTGATCCGCAGCGTATGAATGCAGCGGTGATGGAGATGTACAAAAAACACGGCGCTAACCCGTTGGGCGGATGTTTGCCGTTAATTCTTCAGATTCCTGTTTTCTTTGCGATCTATCGTGTTTTACTCAATGCCGTTGAGCTACAAGGAGCTCCATGGATTTTGTGGGTAACCGATCTTTCCCGTATGGACCCGTATTATATTTTGCCGGTTTTGATGGGTGCTACGATGTACTATCAGCAAAAAATTACCCCAAGCAACTTTACCGATCCGTTGCAAGAGAAGATCTTTAAATTTTTACCGATCATCTTTACGTTCTTTTTCTTTACGTTCCCATCAGGGCTTGTATTGTACTGGTTCGTTAATAATATCTTCTCGATCGCACAGCAGTTTTTGGTCAACAAACAATTTCAAGCTATGAAGGTTGCTCGTCATGAGGCACACCTTGCGGAGAAGCATCATGAAAAAGATTGAAGCTGATACATTAGAGCTTGCCTACGCGCAAGCGGCAAATGCTTTTGGATGTTCGGTCACACAGTTGCAAGTCGAAATCATCCAATTTCCCTCCAAGGGAATTTTAGGACTCTTTAAGAAGCCGGCTATTATCGTTGCAAATCTCCCTGTCTCTGAACCCAAAGCGCCTGTTACAGCACCTTCTGTTGTCTCTGCACCTCTTGAGGTTTGTGAAGAGGTTGAAGAAGAAGCATTGAGTGTTTTGGATGAGGGAAGTTTGGATGAGCGAAACGAAGAGTTATTTGCGGTTCCTGAAGACGATGAGGAAGAAGAGCTGTATGACGATGGGATGGAGATGGCATACGATGAGATGCCCATCGATGAGTGTGCCCTTGATGTCAAAGCTAAGATCAATGAACTCTTTAAAAGCACCTGTTTTGAACTCAATGATATTGAAGTGAGCGTGTATGATGAACATACGTTGCTGGTGGAGCTTAGCGGTCCTGATTCGGCATTGATGATCGGTAAAGAGGGATATCGCTATAAAGCGCTCTCCTATATGCTTTTTAACTGGATCAATGCAACGTACGGTCTTCAATTGCGTCTTGAAATTGCCGAGTTTTTAAAAAATCAAGAAGAATCGATTGAGCGATATTTGATAGGAATATGTGAGAGTGTTGAGCGTGACGGACGAGCTCAAACTAAAGTGTTGGACGGTGTATTGGTCCAAATTGCATTGACACAGCTGCGAAGCCGTTATCCTGACCGTTATGTCGCGATACGATCCAGTCGTGACGGCGGTAAGTTTATTATCGTTAACAGTTATCACGAGTATTGATGCATCACACCATCGCAGCCATTGCTACGGCTCATGGCGTAGGTTCCGTGGGCATCGTCCGTCTCAGCGGAAATAATGCCCTTTCTATCGCTCTTAAGCTCTCACAAAGAGCCCAGTTAATTCCCCGCTACGCTACTTTAACACCTCTCTATACCAATGACAGTGCTCTTATTGATGAAGCAATTGTCATCTATTTTCAAAATCCAAAAAGTTTTACCGGAGAAGATGTCGTTGAGTTTCAATGTCACGGCGGTATGATTGTGGCGCAGAGTATTTTGCTGGCTTGTATTGAGCTGGGTGCCCGTTTGGCCAATCCGGGAGAGTTCAGCAAGCGTGCCTTTTTAAACGGTCGTATGGATCTCACCCAAGCCGAAGCAATTGCGTCACTCATAGAAGCTCGAAGTGACGATGCGGCTCGAATTTTGGCAAGGCAAATGAAGGGCGAGTTGCGAGGCTACATCGAAACAATACGAGATAGTTTGTTAGAGATATTGGCGTATTCAGAGGTAGTAATCGATTATGCTGAAGAGGACCTTCCGCCCGATGTTGTGGATCAAATAGTAAGTAAGCTCGAAAAAATTAAATATGAGCTTTCACGCACCCTTGAATCCAGTCGCAGACGCAGCGGTCTGATGCAGGGGTATCGTGTAGCTATTATTGGAAAACCAAATGTTGGGAAAAGCTCTTTGTTAAATTCTCTTCTTGACTATGAACGAGCCATTGTAAGTGAGATAGCAGGGACTACACGCGATACGATCGAAGAACAAGTGCGCATCGGAACCCATCTTATCCGTCTTGTTGATACCGCAGGAATCCGAAATGCGCATGATGAGATTGAACGTATCGGCATCGAGCGCTCTATTTCGGCCATTGAAAATGCGGACATGGTGATTGCGCTGTTTGACTCAAGCAGGGAGCAAGATGGAGAAGATCGTGCCATTATGGAGCTGATTGAAGAATATTCAAAGCGTAAACCGTTTATCTGTATCTTGAATAAAGTAGATTTACCCATAATATTTCCGGCAGAAAATCTCAAAAAGTATGCTCCGATTGAGCTTAGCTGCAAACATGATACGAATGTTTTAATCGATGCTTTGAGTGCTTTAATGGATTGCGATAATGATTCCGAAGAGATGATGCTCATTTCACAGCGTCAAATCAGTGCAACGTCTGATACTCTAGGTGCTATCGATGAAGCGTATGAACCGCTTCAAAGTGGTGAATTGGAATTTTTTTCGTTTCATATTAATCAGGCTATCCGCTACCTCTCTTCGATTACACGGCCTTACGAACTTGACGAGATGTTTGACAAAATGTTCGGTCAATTTTGTTTGGGGAAATAATGGGAGCAATCATTGCAATTGATTTAGGATTGAAGCGCATAGGATTGGCTTTGAATGCGGGGGCCGGTATCGTTACTCCGCTTATGGCGGTTGAGCGAAAAAACCGTAACCAAGCGGCCAATGAGGTTAAAAAAGTATTGGACGAATATGAAGCAATCATAGTCGTAGTTGGTATCCCCATGGGAAGTACGACTGAAGATGAAATGCGCCGGCGGGTAGAGCATTTTATGAATCTTGTCGATTTTAAAGGGGAAATAGCGTATCAGGACGAATCCCACAGTTCTCAAGAAGCCGAAAATCTGATGAAAGGTGAAATCCGTTACAAACGCGACGGACGGATCGATTCACTTTCGGCGAAAATTATTTTGGAGAGGTACTTCTATCAGCTAAAAAATAGTCTTTAGCCTCTTGCTCATCGTCACTGAGGGTCGCAAATTCTTCATCGTTGGCTAATTTATCTTGGATAACATTCACACAATAGTTAAAAGCAATTTTTTGAGCCTCATTTAGGTCAAATATAAATCCAAGTCCACTGAACTGATAGGGCTCTTCTTGCTCTATACAAATCACAATACCTTCACATTGTTCTTCAAACTGATCAACGAGTTCACGATATTTGATGTGAAACTCGGTAGCGTACCATCCGATTGTTTCGAGTGTTTTATCGGAAAATTCCGCAATACCATCTGCTGTAGTATCATCATACAGGGCACGACGTTGATTAAATCCGATGATAGATTGCCATGCTGCTGCGGCTTTGATGAGGATGCGATCATCGTCTTCAACAATACGGTAATTTTTTCCAAGAATTTCAGTAATAGGACGAGCCAAGTTGGCAGCAAGGGGGGAGACCGGAGGAATGACCCCCTCATAGATAGAAATAAGGGTAGGCTCAAAAGGCTCAAAGACGACGTCCCCTGTATAGCTGATGGCAAAGCGTTTATTCGAATTGAGTCCGCGCATAAAATCGTTACGATTGACCACAATAATCTCTTTAAATAAATTAAATTTTTTCATAGAAAGCCCTCTTTTTGTGTGAATTGTAGCATGCACTATAGCATCATAGGCTAAAGAGATCATTTAGCTATCGATTCTAAGGGGACACTTATCTTTATTTTTGCAAAAATGGGTTATAATTCGCCAAATTTTAAGCCTAACGTGCTTACTTCAAGGATATTCTCATGGCATTAAACGTCTATTACGATAACGATTGCAATATAGCACTCATCAAAAGCAAAATCGTCGCAATGATCGGTTTTGGCTCACAAGGTCACGCACACGCAGAAAACCTACGTGATAGCGGTGTAGAAGTAGTAGTCGGTCTTCGCAAAAACGGCAGCTCATGGGCAAAAGCGGAAGCAAAAGGGTTCAAAGTTATGACGGTTGCCGAAGCATCTGCATACGCTGATTTTGTTATGATCCTTCTTCCGGATGAAAACCAAGCAGAAATCTATGCGAATGAAATCGCACCTAACCTCAAATCAGGGGCGACTATCGCATTTGGTCACGGTTTCAGCATCCATTACGGACGTGTTAAACCTGCTGCAGACATCAATGTCACGATGATCGCTCCAAAAGCTCCAGGGCACACAGTACGTTCTGAATTCGTTCGCGGCGGCGGGATTCCTGACCTTATCGCGGTTGGGCAAAATCCAAGCGGTACAACCAAAGAGCTTGCTCTTTCATACGCATCGGCAATCGGTGGCGGACGTACGGCTATCATCGAAACAACGTTTAAAGACGAAACAGAAACAGATCTTTTCGGAGAGCAAGCGGTTCTTTGCGGTGGTGCAGTTTCTCTTGTCCAAGCGGGATTTGAAACATTGACCGAAGCGGGTTATGCTCCTGAATTGGCATACTTTGAATGTCTTCACGAACTTAAATTGATCGTTGACTTGATGTTCGAGGGCGGAATCGCGGATATGCGTTACTCTATCTCTAACACCGCGGAATACGGTGACTACGTAAGCGGTAAGCGCGTTATCAATGAGCAATCAAAAGCGGCAATGAAAGAGATCCTCAAAGAGATCCAAGACGGCCGTTTTGCAAAAGACTTTATCCTTGAAGGTCAAGCGGGATACCCACGTATGAATGCAGAGCGTACAAACGCGCGTGCTTCATTGATCGAGCGTACCGGCGTAAGCTTGCGTGCAATGATGCCGTGGATTTCTAAGAACAAAATCGTTAACCAATCCACAAACTAAGATCGTTCTCTAAAACACCCTTTGGGGTGTACCTTTCATTATGAGTCATTTGGATGCATAAACGCTCTTCTTCTTTTCGTTCCCTTTTTTCTCTCAAACATACCGCTGTTTTTTTATCGTTACTTATGATGATCAGTGTTGCCGTTGTGGTAGGCTATTTCATCGGTGTTAATCAAGGATGTGATGAGCTGGCATGCGAGAAAGAGCAGACACAGCGGCTCAAGGATCAAATTAAAGCAATCAAACAAGCAGAGGCTCTGAGATTCGGTAAAGGAAAAGGGGAGGAGAGAGAAGCACTTCGTCTGAAAAAAGAACTCAATAAAATGATGGATCATGAATCCCTCAGTGCCAATCATGAATATGCCCCCAAAAATAAAAAAATACCTCCTCCTCCAGGGGAGATAAGAGTCTCTCCATCCGCAATCCAAGGCAATGCTAAACTTGTTATTATTATGGATGATGTATCGTATGCACACGATGTTAAAGCCATTCGATCTATCGGGCTGCCGTTGGTAATGTCATTTTTACCTCCAAATTCCCGTCATAGCCAATCGGCAACATTGGCACATGGGATTAACGGGTACATGGTCCATTTGCCTCTAGAAGCCGTTGATTTTAATGATGAAGAACAAGTAACGTTGAGAATTACCGATACAAAGGAGACGATAGTGTCCCAAATTCAAAAAATTAAAAAGCTTTATCCAGAAGTGCGTTATATTAACAATCATACCGGGTCAAAGTTTACGGCAGATGAAGATGCCATGGATCGATTGGTATCGGTCATGAGCGCAAACGATTTGATTTTTGTGGACAGTCGAACCACTGCCCAAACCAAAGTAAAAGAGATTGATGAAAAATACGGTATACGCTATAGGGGGCGTGATGTCTTTTTGGATCATCATGATGGAGTGGAAAATATTAAAAAGCAGATACGTGAAGCAGTAGCTGTTGCAAAACGTCACGGTACGGCCATCGCTATTGGTCATCCTCGTCCTGATACGATACAGGCATTGAAAGAATCTAAGGCTATCTTGAGTCAAGTAACGCTCGTAGGAATCGATAAAATCTGACAAAATGTCATATTTATCCTTTTTTTTCCTCATAGGGATACTATGGGTAAAATTTAACACTGAGCAGTCGTATGTCTAACATCATCCTTCAAAAAATCAAAGAGCTAGAGTGCATGAAGAAGTATCCAGAGCTACTTCATTATAAAGGCTCGCTGAAGCTTCTCTCTCGTCCTAAAATATCCATCGTCGGAACCCGTCGGCCTAATCTCTATACTCGGGCAATGACACTTGAACTTTCCAAAAAACTCTCTAATGCAGGAATGGTGATTGTAAGCGGAGCGGCAGCAGGAGTCGATGCATTGGCTCATGAGGGAGCCGGTGTTGAAAACACAATCGCTGTTCTTCCGACTGGGATTGATGTTCGCTATCCTAAAGCCAATGAAAGGCTGATTGAATCGATTGAAAAAAATGGCCTGACCCTTTCACAGTTTGAGAGCGATTTTATGGCACGAGAGTGGAGTTTTGTGATACGTAATGAGATTGTTGTCGCACTGGGCGAGGTGTTGATCGTGACCGAAGCCGATAGGGGAAGCGGGAGCATGCGAAGTGCCGAATACGCCCTTGAGATGGGAAAACAAATCTACGCGTTACCCCATCGAATACGTGAGAGCGAGGGGACACATCGATTATTGGCACAAGGGAAAGCGATTGCCATCGAGGAGATGGATGCTTTTGTTGCCCATATCACGAAATCGGCCATGAATACCATACATGACACACCATTTTTAGCATTTTGCCGTACAATGCCGACGTATGAAGAGGTAATTACGAAGTATCCATCGGAAATTTTTGAAGCGGAACTTTCAGGTATCATTGATGTACGAAATGGAAGAGTGAGGGTGATGTAAAAGAGGTATACCTCATATGAGGTATAGATTAATGTTGTGAAGTACTCTCGTAGCCATAATGTTTGACGAGATAATTGGTGATGGTGTGCTGGTCTTCTTTGGAGATGGGGGCTTTGAATTCATTGACCATTTTTTGAACGGTCCCTTTCCAGTACGGTCTGCTTTTTTTACCTTGGTTAAGAACATATCCCCATGAGTGACAGATGAGGCAGTATTGCTGTGCGACTTCATCATGATCTCCTTTTACCATAGGATAATCGACGTATGGCATTTCAATAGGTTTGTCAACTTGGGCAAAAAGTGTTGTCACACCTAATATGAGAGCCGTTAAAACGAATTTTTTCATTGTGGTTCCTTAGACGATTTTTACGTTGACAACATCAACGGCATTGTATTGGTATCCGCCGGCATTCCATCCGATCTCATCCACTTGTGGTTGGATGTTTCCGATGCGGTTGATGGCACGCGCCATAATGGAAAAATCCCCTTTGGTTTTGGTATCCCACTCGTAGGTCCACAGTCTAAAGGCATATTTACCTGTTTCCGTTGCCAACTTGGCAGCGCTCCAGCTTTTTCCGCCATCAAGGGAGATCATAACCTCTTTGATCCCTTTACCTTGGTCAAAAGCTACTCCTGTAATTTTGACCTTTGACCCTTTTTTGATGGAGGTATCGGATGAAGGGTAGCCGATAACGGATTTTACTTTCATACTTGCGATCGGTTTTCGTTTGTACTCAAAATCGCTTCCTGACACAACGCATTCGCAATCGTTATCGGGAACGGTGTAGGCAACATCCATAAAAAAGCTTTTTTGATAATGCTCTAAAACGGTAATTTCCGTGAGCATTTTAACCCAACTGTCGGCAAAATGGCCTGGAATAACCAATCGAAGCGGGAAACCGTTAAGATAAGGAAGATCCTCACCATTCATTGAGTAAGCAACAATGATTTGATCTTCGAGAGCTTCCGCAATCGCCATCTCTCGGAAAAAGTCAGGTGTTTCTTCCATCGCCGGTTTTTCAAGACCATTGAGCCCTACCCATC
>JBBQNL010000014.1:0-29539 GCA_038329855.1 Campylobacterales bacterium | reverse complement strand
GGGCGGATTCGATCCAGCAATACAGTGCTCTCCAGGATATCAGGCTTTTTCAGAACATACGATGCGGTAAAATCAATTCCAAGTTTCCCTCCCACAAGCGCTTCGGGGCTTGAATGGTCTAATGCGTCAGTAATTCCTTCTGATATAAATAAACACTTGGGTATGAAACGGTTAAGGGCATAGGTCGCTAATGCTTCATAGTTGGTTAGTTTCGGGGCATCTTCTGTAAAAAAGAAAGCATGCTTGACGAAACTCATTTGCCCTGACCCCCAAAACAGATGCATAAATTGTTTGGTATGCCCTTTGTATAGCGGTTTCATTTTGGCCAAAATAAGATTATGAAAAACACCGTTTTCAGGCATATGATAGTCAATCAAATCGGCCGCATTGGTTTTCAAAAGTGGCAAGAAAATACGCTCCGTTGCCCAACCCATGTATTTGTCTTCCAGTGGCGGTTTACCGACGACCGTTGCCAAATAATGAGGTTTTTTACGGCTTGTTATGGCACTTACTTCCATGACGGGATAATGTTCTGCCAGGGTATAGTAACCTGTATGATCGCCAAAAGGACCCTCAAGCCTCAGCTTCTCAGTATCCACCCATCCCTCAATCACAAAATCCAAATCTTCAGGAACGTACAAAGGGGTAGTAATCGACTGGACGAGTTTTGGAGCCTCTTTTTTGATCAAACCATACAGCAACAACTCATTGACCCCATACGGTAACGGAGCGGTTGCACACCACGTATAGAGAGGATCGCCCCCGATTCCGATCGAAACAGGCATTTTTTTACCGGCACGTTGATACTGATCGAAGAAATGGGAGGAGTCTTTGTGAATTTGCCAATGCATCCCTAAATGGTTTTTATCGTATACCTGAAGGCGATACATCCCCAAATTGACAACTTCCCCATCCAAACTCTGCGTATAGACTTGCCCCATCGTAATAAAAGGACCGCCGTCTTCTTCCCATGTCGTTAAAATCGGCAAATTATGCAGGTCAATCTCATCCCCTTGCACGATAAGTTCTTGACACGATCCTCGGGTTTTGAGCTTTTTAGGAAAAATATCTTTCATTGAAAAAAGATCACCTAGCATCCCGATTTTTTCTTTAAATCCTTGCGGCGGCTTCATATGAAGCAGTTTTTCTATCTCTTGTGCTACCCCTTCTACCTCGCGTCCAAAAAGGAGCTCTGTCCGTTTGTAAGAACCAAAAAGATTCATTATTACAGGGGTCGAAAAATTCTTATTGTTCTTAACATCGATTGGATGGGTAAATAAAAGGGCTTTTCCCCCATCCTCTTTTTTGACTTCGGCATACGCCAAATGGGGGATTTCAAGATAAATATCCAAAGGCGTATCGATAATGCGCAATTCATTATGTGATTTTAGAAGCTCAATGGTTTTAGACAGTGTCATCCTTTGTGTCCATCTGCCATAATTTCAGCACGGGATAAAAGCTCCAATGCCCCTTTATCGATGAGGCGAAGCGCCATCTCTTTGCCGGCACCTGATAATGCCTCTGGCAAAACTATTTGTTCTTCCCCCATAATTTCGGTTCCATCAGGCATTCCCAGTGTTGATCGGATACTCACAGTGCCATCCTCTTGCACACGTGCGCTTACCCCGATAGGAACCTGACAACCGCCTTGAAGGGTATCCACAAACTCACGTTCAATAGTCGTCTCGATACGGCTGTGCGTATCTTCAAGCATTGCGGCAATTTCCAGCACCCAAGGTTCATTGATTGTCTCGATTCCTAAAGCGCCCTGCCCCATCGAAGGTATCATTTCATCCAAAGAAATAGGATAGAAATACGTTACCAAACTTGCAAATCCGAGACGGTTAATCCCTGCAGCGGCTAGAATAATCGCATCAAATTCTCCCTCTTTGAGTTTTCGAATACGGGTATCTACGTTTCCGCGCAAATCTTTGATCACCAAATCAGGACGCATGGCAACCAGTTGCATGCGGCGGCGCAATGAAGATGTTCCTACCACAGCGCCTTGAGGCAAGGAGAGAATATCCGGATATTTTTCACTCAGCATCGCATCGCGTACATCTTCTCTGGCAGTAATGGCACTGAGCAAAAGCCCCTCTGGCATCACCGTCGGAACATCTTTGAGGGAATGAACTGCCATTTGTGCCTCACCAGCCAAAAGTGCCTCTTCAATCTCTTTTAAAAACAACCCTTTCCCTCCGATTTTAGCCAAAGGAACATCGAGGATTTTATCGCCGGAAGTGATAATAATTTTTAGTTCCACCTCAATGTCAGGACGAGCCGATTCAATCACCGATTTAATATAATTGGATTGCCAAAGAGCTAGTTTGCTGCCACGCGTCGCGATAGTGAGTTTTTTCATGGATTATTTGACCTTTACATCTTTGTATTTCATTTTTTTGCTGTCTTTTTCACCATTGAAAAAAACCATAGGGGTTCCGTTGACACCCATCGTCCGAACTGCTTTTTGATCGAATTCAAATTGTTTAATAACCGAAGGGCGTCGCAAATCGGCAACACTCAATTTGGTATTCACTGCTTTATTAAACGCATCGATGATTTTTTGTTCATTTTTTTCATTGGGATCAATCTCAACCTGATACATTTTTAACGTAACATCTTCAACCCCGTTTTGTTCTGCCGCAATCGCCGCTTTCGTCAATGCAACCGCTGCAGGATGAAGCTGGGCCAGAGGAAAGTGATAATAGTAGACGGCGAATGTTTTGGGATATTTTGCCATATAGGAAAGAGCTTCAGGAGCATAACGTCGGCAAAATGGGCACAGTGGATCGGAAAAAATCGCTACTTTGTATATTGCATTGGCATCACCGCTGATGAGATTGGCTTTTGTATAATATGCCTTGTTAAATCCGGGAGCCACCATATCATTAAGACGCTCACCGGTTTTTAGGTTTATCAATTCCGGTGCCACGATATCTCCGTTGACAAAATAGGTCCCATTTTGATTGATGTGGCGATTTTCCGCACCCTGCTTTACATCGGCATCAATCGAGACAAAATAAGCTTGCCATCCGCTCATCCCAGGCACATTTTTTTTACCGCTGATATCTATGTCTAAATTGCTAATATTGGGGTTGCTTGCAATCCCTTTTTTAAGAAACTGTATAACATCTGCATCGGTCGCCCCAAATAGGCTAGCGCAAAGCAGGAGGGTCGCTGATAATTTCGGCATCAATAACATTGTCGTCCTTTGAATAAGTTGGATTTTGTGGTGAATCTTGTTTTGGGTATTTTGGCATAAATTGACTAATGATTAGACTAATAAGTAAATAAAATTGGATAAGTATCCCTATAGTATCCGTCAAAATACCCGGAAGGATCAAAAGGATAGCCCCAAGAAGAGAGAGAAGATTGCGTTTGTAAAAACCGTTGGCATCCAATCGCCGCTCTTTAAGCTCCATAATATTGAGAACCAGTGTTGTCCGAAAATTAAAAAGAATTACGATTCCGATAAAGGCACTCAGCACAATCTCGCCAAACATCATTAATCCGCCGATTCGTGAAGCTACCTGTACGGTTAGCAAAACTTCCAAAAATAGGTAGATTAAAAAATAAATCATCCGATCAGTTCTCGCAGTTTCTCCATCACATTATCCGCACTGAGGGTAATCATTTCGGAGGTTTTTCGAACCATAATCTGTACTTGATTGTTTTCCAGCTCTTTTCCCACAATAACGGTAAAAGGGAATCCGATCAATTCTGCATCGGACATTTTGAATCCAAAACGCTCTTTTCGATCGTCTAAAATAGTTTCAATCCCATTTTTATTCAATTCGCTGTAAAGTTTTTCCGCATAGTCTAAATGGGCTGTTTCTTTCACATTCGAAACCATAACATTGACCAAATACGGAGCTGTCGCATGGGTCCAAATACACCCTTTTTCATCATGATGCTGTTCGATAACCGCTGCGACCAAACGACTCACGCCCATTCCGTAAGTTCCCATAATAAAGGGCTGTGATCGACCGTTTTCATCGAGATATTCAGCTTTAAGCGGAGCAGAATAGGTCGTACCGAGTTTGAAAATATGCCCTACTTCGATCCCTTTGGTGTACACCAGTTTCCCCTCACAATGAGGACAGCCATCCCCTTCTTGCACTGCAACCAAATCAGCAAAGGCTGCTTCATTCATAACACTCAAATCGACCCCGACAAAATGGTAGTCGGCTTCATTCGCACCGCAAATCATGGAGCTTGCATTGCGCGTATCGTTGTCCATAACAAAACGAATTTTATCCTGATCAAGAGGTCCCATAAATCCAGGAACCAATCCGATATCGTTCAGCTCTGCTTCGCTGATATCGACCAAATCAATCGCACCGATGCTGTTGCGAGCTTTCACCTCTTGAAGTTCATCGCATCCACGGATGAAGAAACACACAGGCTCGCTACCTTCCGTATAGACAGCACGCATCACAACTGCTTTGAGGGTGTAATAGGGATCAACATGGAAAAAGGCGCTCAAATCGTCTATCGATTTAATATCAGGTGTTTTAAACTTCATGAAATCGGCTTTTGGTGCTTCGGGAAGCATTGCTCTCGCTGCACGATGCGCCGCTTCGATATTGGCACCGTATTCACATGTATCACATACCGCCAGCGTATCTTCGCCGCTTTGCGCCAACACCATCAGCTCTTTGGAACCGGATCCGCCAATCGCGCCGCTGTCGGCTTCTACCACACGAAACGTCAATCCAAGACGCTCTAAAATACGCTTATACGCCGCTTCCATCGCATCAAATTCACGGTCTAAATCTTCTACGGAAGCATGAAAACTGTATCCGTCTTTCATCACAAATTCACGCGCACGCATTAATCCAAAACGGGGGCGTGCTTCGTCACGGAATTTGGTTTTGACTTGATAGACATTAAGCGGTAGCTGCTTGTAGCTTGTTACGCGATTACGGACGATACTTACCATCATCTCCTCATGGGTAGGTCCCAGGACAAAGAGATTGTCTTTACGGTCACGAAAACGAAGCAGTTCTTTTCCGAACTTTTCAATCCGTCCGCTCTCTTGCCATAGCTCAGCGGGGGTTACAAAACTCAAATCAACTTCCAATGCTCCGCATCCACTCATCTCTTCATGAATAATCGTCTCTATTTTGCGCAAAACACGTTTACCTAAAGGGAGGAAATTATAAAGACCGCTTGCAACCTGAGTGACAAAACCAGCCCGAGAAAGATAAATATGGCTAGGTAGCTGTGCGTCTTTTGGAGACTCTTTGGTGGTAGGGATATAGGCTTTAGTAAAACGCATTATTTTCCTTTTGGGTAATATTTACAAGTAGTCTGGCTCATCTCTTCGCCCTCTTCTTCATTCATTAAAAAACTCATAGCTTGAACAAGAGCATCGATACGCATCGCATCCGATCCATCCCTCATGCGACTGGAAAAAGGGTGCAAGAACCGCTTTAATGCTTGTTGTGTCGCTTTTTGAAGTGCGTATTCGTATTCTTTTGGGATAAAGCCATTCTCGATGACTCGGGCCGATTCTTCTTTTGCCGAGTTGTATGCGAGGGCATATAAATTTTTAATCAACGGTTCAATCGAGAGGGTCTTAAGGGTTTCAAAAAAAGTCGTGCTATGACGGCTCACCAAAACAAAAGAGGTTCGTGCTTCATCTTCGCGCATTGCGATATTTTCACTTACAATCTCTTTGAGATCATCAATTTGGAACAGATGAATCCCCCAGGTTTGGGTCTCACAATCAATATCGCGAGGAACAGCCATATCAAACCAATAGCGATCAAAAGAGCACGTTTCAATGAGGTCATCCGTGATAATCGGCGAAAGCGAACCCGTCGAGGTAAACAAAACAGGATATTCATTAATCGCGTACCCTATCTCATCGTACGATCTCGCCTTTATCTTGCACTCTTTTGCAATTGCTTCGGCTTTGCTAAACGTTCGGTTCATAATCGTAACATCCGCCCCTTGGGCACTTAGATGCTTGCAGGTTATCACAGACATTTCGCCCGAGCCTATCACTAACACTTTTTTGTCTTGAAACGTCCCGACACATTCACGCGCTTTAGATACAGCAACGCTTGCTATGGAAACAGGACGCGATGAGATATCCGTCGCATTGCGAATCTCAGCAGCACATTTTTGAGCCGCTTGCAGCGCACGCCCAAGTTTCACGCCGCAATATCCGCTTTCATTTGAAAGCTTATACGCATCTTTAATCTGCCCTGCAATTTGTGTCTCTCCGACCACCATCGAATCCAGCGAACTGGCCACACTGAAAAAGTGATGAATGGCCCCGTAATCGTCAAAAATATCCGCACGATTTTTTAACTCATCGGCCGAACTTCCCGAGTGCTTTGCCAACACCTCCAACAAATAATCGGACGACTCTTCCACATGGGAACAACTGCAATAGATTTCCATCCGGTTGCACGTAGAAACGACCATCGATTCATTAATAAAAGGGCTTTCATTAATACGGCTCAACATCACTTTTTTTGCCGTATCATCGGACAAAGCCAGCTTCTCACGCTGAGACAACGTCGAGTTTTTGTGTGAAAAGCTAATGACAAGGTAATGCATCAATGATTTCTTTGAATAACGTTGGAGATAATAGCACGCAATGCTTCTTCATTAGGGACTTGCATGATTGCCTCATCACACAGTGCGCGCGCATACGCATACGACTTTTCGATCACTTCGTATTTTTGCATACGATCAAAAAGCCATTTTTTTTCATTAGGATCCAACGCCCGTCCATGACATCCTAAAAGCTTCTTTTGATCCTCTGCACTAAGCGCATCATGCAAATCGATATAAGGAAGTGTCGTTTTTCCCTCAATAAAATCATTAAGGGCAGGTTTCCCAAGCGTCGTTTCATCTGCGACTATATCTAAAATATCATCAACAATCTGAAAAGCAAGTCCGAGATTTTTGCCGTAAACCGCGTAAGCCTCTGCCTCTTTGTTTTCCAGCAAGGCAGCACAATAAGCACACGATTCAATCAAAGTCGCAGTTTTGAGATAGAGCATATTGAGATATTTTTCACGATTAACGTTGAATTGTTTCGCCATTTCAACATCCATCATCTCTCCAACGGAGAGTTTGGTAACCGATTGGGCAATGATGCGGGCAATGCGAGAATCAAACTGCGTCAGCTCGCTAAATGCTTTGGAATACAAAATATCACCCAGCATAATAGCCATTTTAGAGCCATGCGTTGCATTCACCGATTCAACCCCGCGACGCAACATCGCTTCATCGATCACATCGTCATGAAGCAAACTAGCGGCATGGATAAGTTCGACTATCGCACCCAGCAAAGGGGCATCGGGATGAGTAGGAGCAATCGTCAAAATCAATCGTGCGCGCAATCGCTTGCCCCCTTCGAGCTTGGAAAACAACTCCACAGCTTGTGGGAAATCAACATCTGCAACCAATTGTTTTAGTAGTACTTCAACCTGCTCTAACATCACTTCTTATCATCCTTGTCAAAATACTCTACGAGAACTCTTTTTTCTTTGTCATAAATCAACAAATCAAACAGCGCCGTTTTGTTTTCATCGTCAAATTTTTTAAATATCACCATCGCATACGGGACATCCCGCTCACTTGCAACAGAGGGTAAAAGAGGTTTTCGAAAACCGTCATTATGCCCCACATAGAGAATATGCTGACCCACAATCCGATCAAATTTTTCATGAACGACCAATGCTTTATCCGTGTAAAGCGTCCATCTCCAAGTCAAAACTCGCTCCAACGTCGGAGAGGACGCTGTCTTGATCACAACACGGGCTGTTTCATCTTTTTTGAGATTAAAATTTTTCATTTCTCGCCAAGGCGCTGCATCCAGCGATAAGACCCATACCAGGATGAAAAGAAAAACTCTTGTCATTAGACTCCAAAAACATTAAAACGCGATTATAGCATCTGTATTCTTAGATGCACGAGGCTTAAAACAACGTATCCAAAATTTTATTTTTATACACCATTTGCTCGACTTTGGCACGGATAATCCGATTCTCTTCTTTAAGTGCTGCATGTTCTCGGTTAAGGGTCGATATTTCTCGACTTTTAAAATAAATCTGAGATTGGATAAAAATCTTGGGAAAAATCACAATCAGGACGAGAAATATACCAACAAAAACATTGCGCAAAAAAAGTGGCCCCATCGATTCATCTGGGGTAAGTATTGATTGTGTTTCTTCTAAAATATCGTGCTTATCACTCACAACAAACCCTATCTATTTATCTCAAACACGCGCAGCTTGGCACTTCGGCTTCGTGAATTGGCTCGAAGTTCATCGGCTTGAGCGCACAGCGGTTTTTTGGTTATGACTTTACCGATGGCATGATTCTTTCCGCATGTACAGCGCATGGCATCGTCGGGACAAATACAATCCTTGGCCCAAAGCGTAAAACGTTGCTTGACAATACGATCTTCAAGTGAATGAAAAGTAATAATCCCTACCCGAAGCCGTTGCAGTGAACTTTCCTCAATGGCATCCAACAGTCTAACCAGTTCCCCCAGTTCATCATTGACTTCAATACGAATCGCTTGCATAACAAGGGTGCTTGGGTGTATTTTTTTACCCTTTGGCATCAGATGAAAAATGGCATTGGAGAGCTCTTTCGCCGATTCAAAAGGGCGTCTTTTCACGATGGTTTCTGCAACGATTCGAGCATTGGTCACTTCACCGTATTCGCGTAAAATCTTCTCTAAGTCGCTTTGTGAATATTCATTGACAACCTCGTAGGCGCTCAGATGAGAATTCGGGTCCATGCGCATATCCAAACAATCACTCTCATACGAAAAACCGCGTTCCCGTACGTCCAGCTGTAACGATGAAACCCCTATGTCAGCCAAAATACCGCAGACATTATCCCCTTTTTCGTTTAAAAGCTCTTGAGCAACAGCTGAAAAACGCCCTTGCCGTATCTCGATTCGATTGCCGTAAGACTGCAGCCGTTTTGTTGAAAATTCAATGGCGGTGGGATCTTGATCGATTCCGATTAACGTACGATTCACACACGCATCGAGCAATAGTGACGTATGCCCTCCATATCCCATCGTACAATCAATAATTATCCCCTCTTTGCACGGTGCATACGCTTCTATAACTTCACGGTACAAAACAGGAATGTGAGGAATTTCTTTCAACTAAATACCTTTTATTTTATCAGCACTTATTATACACCGTGCACGTTTAAAGCTGACTCAATCGCATCAAATACTAACACAAGCTCTTCTTTGGTGATAACATACGGGGGCATCACATAAATCACGCCTCCCAACGGTCGGACCAGCACACCTAACCCCAAACAATGCCGATGGATCTTGACACCGATTCGCTCCTGAGGATTATTTACATAAAGCTCAATCACCCCCACCATCCCGCATTGACGTATCTCTTTCACTTCTGGACGGGACTTAAAACGCAAAAGTTCCTGCGCCATGACGGATGCCAAAAGTTTATTCGATTCAATAACATTTTCTTTTTCAAAAATGTCGAGTGTTGCGTTCGCAGCGGCACAGGCCAATGCATTCCCCGTATAACTGTGTGAGTGTAAAAATGAGCGATGGGGATCATAGTCGCAATAAAAAGATTGATACACCTCCTCCGTCGTCATCACCACAGACAAGGGAAGATACCCTCCCGTCAGACCTTTGGAGAGGATTAAAAAATCAGGGGTAATATCGGCTTGCTCGCAGGCGAACATCGTTCCCGTCCGGCCAAATCCTACCATGATCTCATCGGCAATAAAATGGATGCCGTATTGTTTACACAATACTTTGGCTTGCGTCAGAAAATAGGGGTGATACATCACCATCCCTCCCGCCCCTTGGATCAGCGGTTCTACGATTAATGCGGCAATTTCATCACTTTTTTCTTTTAGCAGCAGCTCAAATGTTTCCAGCGCCTCATGGGCCGCTTCCATGGATTTATTTTTAGGGACAGCGGTTTGTACGGCGCGAATGAGCAAGGGTGCATACGTTTCTTTGTAAAGCGCCACATCGCCGATGGAAAGAGCCCCCAGCGTTTCTCCGTGATAACTGTTAGAAAGGGAGACAAATAGCGCCTTGTTAGCCCCGTTATTTTTGTGCGCGTGATACGACATTTTCAAGGCCACTTCAATCGCGCTTGAACCATTATCCGCATAAAAACAACGGCGCAAGCCTTGTGGTGCCAATTTTACCAAACGTTCCGAAAGACGAACGATCCCCTCATGGGTAAATCCTGCCAGTATTACATGTTCCAACGTATCCAATTGCTCTTTTATTTTACCGTTAATCGTGCTATTGGTGTGCCCAAACAAATTGACCCACCAGCTGCTGATTGCATCGATGTAGCGATTGCCCTCAAAATCTTCAAGAATAACTCCATTTCCTCGTGCAATGGGAATAATCGGAAATACTTCATGGTCTTTCATTTGCGTGCACGGATGCCACAAAACATTCATATCTCGCTGTGAAATTACTGCATTATTCATTTTAGCCTCTATTATTATCTATTTCTATCGGTTAAAGTACTAACATCTGTTATTCATCATCTATTTTCATAGAAGTTTAATGCTAAACGCACTAAAATATCCTAATTTTACACCATAATACCAATTTAAAGGTTCACAACATAATGATTACTTGGATGCAACGCCACCGAAAATACCTTGTCATAACAATTTGGATTTCTACTATCGCTTTTATCGGAGCCGGATTTGTCGGATTGGGTCAATACGATTACGGCGATAAAGCAGGTGCTGTTGCCAAAGTAGGCCACATAACGATAACAGCGGAAGAACTTCAAAAAAGTTATGGCAGCCTCTTCAATCAATACAATCAACTTTTTCAAGGAAAACTGGATGAGAAGCAAGCCAAGCAATTTGGACTGCAGCGTCAAGCCCTCAAAAATTTAGTGGACCAAGCTCTCATTTTAAACTTGGCAGACAGCTATCATGTCCAAATAAGCGATGATGAACTTCTAGCTCTTATCAAATCACAAAATATCTTTACCAAAAATGGAACTTTCAGCAAAGAAGCCTATACAGAAGTATTACGACAAAATCATCTCACCATCCAAGAGTATGAAAAATCCATGCGTCGCGAATTGCTCATACAAAAAACCCTTTTCCTTTTTGCTCCTACCCTTAACAATTTGGAAAAAACATCCGTAGCCTATGCGATGGGAATATCGGACAAAGTGGAATATCAACTTTTAACCCCTGATTCCATCACCGTAACTCCCGATTTAGTCGGATTAAAAAGCTACTGGGAGAAAAACAAAGCAAACTATAAAAAACCGGCAAGCTATGAACTCTCTATCGCCCGTCCGCAAATTGACCCTGCGTTGGATGAAAATGCCTCTGAAAAAGAAGCACTACGTCGTTATATTGATTTCAAAAAAGGGACACTGGATCCATCAGTAAAAATTGAAAAAATGACCTTAGCGGCGGACTCTAAAGTGTTCTCTCCGGAACTGTTAAAAGAGATCGCTATGTTGAATGAAAACAAACCTTTTTTGAAACCGCGCAAAGTTGATAACAACTACGTTATTATTAAACTCGAAAAATTAAATCCATCCTCTGTTAAAACATTTGAAGAAGCGACAGCAGAAGCAAACATCGGTTATACAAATGAAATGAAAAAAGCCAAACTTCAAGAGTTGGCACAAAAGAATTATAAAACTTTTTCAGGTATAGTTAGTGATACCATTACACTTAGCAAAAAGGCTTCACTAGCTGGTTTATCCACTCAAGAATCTTCAGAATTTATAACTAAATTATTTGCTTCCAAGCAAAAACGAGGATTTTTAACTTTGCAAAGCGGAAATGTTATACTTTATAACGTTTTGGAACAAAAGTTGCTACATGATATAGCAGTAGCTGATGATAACACTGTTATAAAGCTAAAAGGAAATTTACTCAATCAAAAGTTGCTCAAAACACTTGAAAGTAAATATCCAGTTAAAATCTATGTAGAGGGGATCTGATTTTGAAACGAACAGTTTTAGCCATCGACATCGGTTCGACGAAAGTCTGTGCTATCATTGCCGAGATTGACGAAGATAACAGTGTCCAAATCATCGGAGCAGGTATCTCTAAAGCACAAGGGCTTCGCAAGGGGAGTATTACCAATATTGAATTGGCTTCCAAATCAATCAAAAGTGCTCTAAGCGATGCCAAGCGTGTTGCTGGTACCGATCTAAAAAGCGCCATTGTCTCTATCTCAGGTGCCTATACCAAAAGCATTAATTCCAGCGGCATCGTCAATATACCGGACAAAGAAGTAACTCTCAAAGAAATAAATCGTGTTATGCACACCTCTCTCTACAATGCGAACATCCCGAATGAATTTGAAGTCCTTCACGCTCTTCCTTATAATTTCAAAGTAGATGATCAAGACTTCATCGAAGATCCTCTTGGAATGAATGCTGCAAGACTGGAAGTCGAAACACACATCATCACGACCGTTAAAAGCAATCTCAATAATTTGCGCAAAGCAGTCAAAGCTGCGGGCGTTGATGTTGAGGGAGTTGTCCTTAGCGGTTATGCCTCAGCCATTGCCGTTTTGAATGATGACGAAAAAGAACTCGGTGCAGCAGTCGTTGATATGGGAGGCAATACGAGCAATATCGTTATCCATTCAGGCCATGCCATCCGCTACAACGACTTTTTAGGTGTCGGTTCCAACCATATTACCAACGATCTCTCTATGGCCCTTCATACGCCCCTTCAAACAGCGGACAACGTCAAGATGAATTACGGTTCTCTATATGCACCCAGTAATGATCTTATAGAACTTCCGGTCATCGGAGATGAAAACACGACTCATGAAGTATCACTGGAAGTGGTTCATAACGTCATCTATGCACGTGTCGAAGAGACTCTCATGATTATCGCACAATCCATCGAGAAAAGCGGTCTGAAAGATCACATGGGAGCAGGTGTTGTTCTCACAGGCGGATTTACCAAAATCGAAGGATTGCGTGAACTTGCCGTTGCCATTCTCGACAATATGCCTGTACGTCTTGCCAAACCCTCTGACATGGGAGGGTTGTTTGATACCTTGCGCGATCCGTCGTATTCAGGTGCCGTAGGGCTTATCAAATACGCGGCCGGTGACTACACCCGCTACGAAATCGATGTCAATAAACGAATGCGTCATTCTGGCGAAGAGGTAATCCACCACGATGCACCCCGCATCGAAGAAGAAATTGAGATTGAATATTCAGTCCCTCCTTCATATCCACCACAAGCAAAATCTGCTTCTAGCATGCCTCCCAAGAGTGCTCCTAAAGCAGAGGTAAAACCAAAAGCCGAACCGTCCAAGATGGGTAATATTGGCCACAACGCTAATCGTCAGAATGAAGAACCCAATCCAATCGCCAAGTTTTGGAATTGGGCAACCCAATTATTTTAATCACACCTAAGGAGCAAACATGGAACCATTTTCAATTAACGAATCATCATCATTAACAGGGGCGCGTATCGTAGCAGTAGGCGTTGGCGGCGGCGGCGGCAACATGATCGGCTATATGCTTAAAGAGCAAATTCCAGGAATTGAACTCATTATTGCTAACACCGATGCGCAAGTGCTTGAACAAGGTTCAGCAGCGATCAAAATTCAATTGGGTGCCAAACTTACCAAAGGGTTGGGCGCAGGGATGAAGCCTGAAGTAGGTAAAGAGTCTGCATTGGAAAGTCATGAAGATCTTCGCCGTGCCCTAGAGGGTGCCGATATTGTTTTCGTAGCTGCCGGACTTGGTGGCGGAACCGGAACGGGTGCTGCTCCTATTATCGCTAAAATTGCCAAAGAGTGCGGGGCATTGACCATTGCGGTCGTCACCAAACCTTTTGCCTTTGAGGGGCGTAAACGTCTGAAGCTTGCCGAAGAAGGTCTTGAAGAACTTAAAAACGAATCGGATTCCATCGTTGTTATCCCTAATGACAAACTACTTTCGATTATCGATCCAAAAATGGGGATCAAAGAAAGCTTTAAAATTGTTGACAGCGTACTTGCTCGCGCGGTCAGCGGTACATCAGGTGTGATTTTAGCCAGCGGTGAAGATGATATCAATCTTGACTTCGCAGACTTACAAACGGTTATGAGTCACCGCGGATTGGCTCTTATGGGTGTGGGCGAATACAAAGGGGACAATGCAGCCAACGAAGCGATTAAAAACGCGATCGAATCTCCATTGCTTGATAACATGTCTATTACAGGGGCACTTGGAGTTTTGGTTCATTTCAACATGCACCCTGAATATCCGTTCATGGAAATCAGCTCGGCGATGGAAGTGGTACAAAAAAGCGTTGATGACAGCGCGGAAGTCATTTTTGGAACGACTACCGATAAAGATCTTCCTCTTGATTTCATCCGCATCACCCTTGTGGCTACCGGTTTTGAGAAAAAAGCGTCTCAGGCGTTTAATAACAGCGAATTTGAGAACAAAGAAGTAGTTGCAAAACCTCGCGTCGTGGTTCGTCATGCGATGGTTGCCAATGGCGATTACAGTGAAGATTTCCTCGATGTTCCGACGTTTATGCGTCAACAAAAAGACTAATCACTCCTATTTATGCTCTCTTTTGACAAACTCATTAAGGCCAAAACGCTCCTTGGCCTGAGTGACAAAGCCACCCTTTCTGAAATTAAAACCCGCTACAAAAATTTGATGAAACAATGGCATCCCGACACACATCCCGACGATGAACAAACTGCACATGAGATGAGTATCCAAATCAACGAAGCCTATGCCACCCTCATCGAATACTGTGAAAAATACGAATACAATTTTGACGAAGAGTTTTTACAAACACAAACCCTCACACCACAAGAGTGGTGGACAAAGAAATTCGGAGGGAGATAGAGCGGCGGATATATGTATTTCAAGTGCGGTTTACTGCACGCAAGCATTGCGCTGAACAAAACCAAGTGTTAACGTAGCCAATCGGAACGAGTTCCGATGGCGTATATCATCAATGAAACGCTATGGGTCCTTGTGAGCGGGCGTGGATAAACTGCTGTACGACTTCGTTGGACGAATTTTGAAATACTTCTTTGTCCCCTGCTTCGACAATAACGCCATCAAACAGCATTGCGTAGTTATCTCCGGCTTTGAAACTCTCCGCAATATCGTGACTTATCAATACAGAGGTCATCCCCATCTCATCACGCAATCGGCAGATCATCTGGGTGATAAAATCGCTCGTAACTGGATCAAGACCCGAGGTAGGTTCATCGTATAAAATTATTTCCGGCTCAAGCGCTAAAGTACGTGCAAGTCCGACACGCTTGCGCATTCCTCCGCTGAGTTCTTCCGGATACAATGATCTGACGATAGAAGGGTCCAAACCTACCATACTGAGCTTTTCGTCGATTTTGTAATCCAGTTCTTTTGGGGTAAGGTGCTGATGCTCAACCATCGGAAAGGCAACGTTATCGCGGATATTCATACTGTCAAACAATGCACCGCTTTGAAACAAAAAGCCCACTTTTTTCCGAATCTCTCGCAATGTTGTTTCATCCGCATGATCCATACGGACTCCCTTATAGGTTATTGTTCCGCTATCGGGCTGAAGCAATCCGACAATATGTTTAATAATCGTCGATTTTCCTCCGCCGGAAATCCCAAAAATTACCGTCGTTTTCCCCTGCTCTATCTCGAGATTTACCCCGCGAAGGATTTCTCGTTTGCCAAAACTTTTAGTGACATTCTCAAAACGTATCATCGTTTATTCGCAATCAGATAAAGTCTTCGGCAAAAAAGAATCAACAACGCAATCAGTAGAATTTTAGAATCAATCTCACTGGCCTTATGAAGGGCTTCGAAGGATTCATCCATCGCACTCTCACCGAGAACTTGATACTCAAGGATTTTGGGAACATAAACTGCAGCAAAGAGCAATAAAGAGCCTATCGAAACCAAAGCGCTCAAAATGGAAATCCTGTCAATTTGCATCACTTTATAACGTGCCGCTTCATATATAGCAATCACGGCAGTCATAAAATAGGCCCAATAACTAAAACGGCGAAAAATTTCACCCATGATTTTTCCCTCTTCGTAACGCGAAAGAAGGGGGATACTCAAATAAAGTTCCGAGTGAAATACAACCGCTGCCACAAAAACCCCTAAAATCAACAAAGCCCCCGCCGTCATGGCAAGCAGCAGCAGATATACCGTATCGATTAATGCTTTTTTATTCATAAACAGCCTTTAAAATAAATCCTCGATCAAATGAGGCCAAATCTTTATAAAATTCCAACGATTGTACCGCAAAAGATTTTAGATATTCCTGCACTTTTAATCGCTGGTCGTATCCCATTTCACACACAAAGAGGGGAATTTCTCTCACAAACACTTCCTTCAACAAGCGTTGGATAATTTCATCTCCTACCGTTCCCCCAAAAAGGGCATTTTGCGGTTCATAAGAAAGATTATTCTCCAACTTGGCATCGTGTGCTATATACGGAGGATTGGAGACAAGCAGATCAATTTTTTCAGTGACGCACGAGAGCAGATCTCCCTCACGCAACTCGATACGATCATCTAGTCCAAAGGCTTCAATATTCCGACGTGCAACCCCAAGTGCATATAACGAAATATCGACAGCGATAAAGCGAGCTTTGGGCAAATGCAGCGCTAAAAGTATCGAGATAATACCGCTGCCGACTCCTACTTCTACAATGGTGATTTCTTCATCCTTGCTCACACGTGAAAGCACTTCATCTATGAGATGTTCGGTCTCAGGCCGAGGGATAAGAGCCCCCTCATCAATGAAAAATTCCCTGCTGTAAAAACTGACACGGTTTGTGAGATATTCAAGAGGTACATTGGCTGAACGTTTTGCGATCCATTCGATCAATATTGGATCATTATCATCGATTTCATCGTTTTGATGGGTAATAAAATAGAGTTGGTCTTTTTGCAAATATGCCATCAACAGAAGCTCTGCTTCCCGTCGCGGAAATTCGGTGATTCCCTCGAGGGCTAACGTAATTTTCGAGTGAAGTTCACTTAGAGTACGGGACATGGATCAAGAAAGCCTTCCTCGGTATCAACGTGAATATCCGCACCAAGTGCTCGAAGCCTCTCAATGACGGGCGGATGGGTCGTGTGAAAAAATCGGTAAATCGGATGGGATAACGGAAAACTTTTGTTTTCAGTCACCAGCTTTTTAAGGGCATTGACGAGATGCTCTGCACCACCTAGCTCTGCACCCGTACGATCGGCTTCGTATTCGTTATGACGGCTTATCAGACCCATCAACGGCATAATCGCAAAACTCACCATGGGAAGTAACAGGACAAACACCATCATAACGACGTGAGGAGATTTTGCAACACCCAATTCTAAATAAAGAGACTCAGGGAGATTTCCAAACAAAGCAAACATCCCAAAGAGCATCGCCCCGACCATCGCAATATTTTTATACAAATCACCGTGCGCAAAATGTCCCAGCTCATGTCCCAATACGGCAATGAGTTCTGAGGGGGTAAGCTTTTCGATCAAAGTATCAAACAATATGACCCGTTTAGACTTTCCTAAACCGCCGAAATAAGCATTAAGTCTCGCATCACGCTTGCTCGCATCGCTTACAAACACGCCGCTGCTGACAAATCCCGTTTTATTCATCAACTCTTCAATTTTTTCACGCAGCTCGCTATTTTCTAAGGGAGTCACTTTGTCAAAAAACAAGGCACGAATGGTAGGAAAAAACATATTCAAAGCAACGATAACCGCAAAAATAAAGGCAAAACTCCAAAGCCACCATAACGCACTGGAGATAATAATCATCGAAACAATCCAGACGATAACACTTCCGATAACAACGGTAAGAGCGGTGCTGATGAGGGTATCTTTCACAAACTGACTCGTAGAGGAGCGATTAAATCCGTATTGAACATCGATTTTAAATTTGGCATACCATCCAAACGGAAGCATCACCAGCGAATTAATCAACAACATTCCCAACACCGCAACAATCGACTGCACAACAGAACTTTGGGACATCAAAGCCTGATCCATCCAATAGATCATCCCCATCATCCACACCAAAAAGAGGACATACTCCACAAACGCTTCGGCCATAGAGAGTTTTTCTTTGGCAACGGCATAATTACCGGCATCTAAATACGCTTTTTCATCCATCAAAATGGCAGATTTTCGCTTCATCTGATTAATAAAACCGATTTGCATGACACTCACGTAAAGACGGACGAGAATATACAAACTATAGAGTACGATAATGGATGCAATCATTTAAAACCTTATGTTAATAGTGGTGAATTTTATCATTATTTAACTGGTATTTTAGCGATTGGGTCTTGAACTTGTATTGTATCATCGGCTTCGCCATAATAGAACTTCGCTGCGACAAATAGTGCCCCAAGTATCAAACCAGTAAGGATAACCGTCCAAACAACCCGTTTTTTAGAGCCTTTGAGGGTATTATAGTCCTCGATTGAATTCAAAGTCGGTTCATTGTCTTTCATCACATATCTCCTTGGATAATTTAGGATAGTGTACTTATCTTACCCTAAAAATGGTTAATGAAGTTTCCCTAATTTGACGAATTAAGTTTATTTATTTTATTGTTTTAACGTCACTTTACCACTTCCCCTCCAAAGAAAAAAGGATTTGGGGTTGGGATTTTTCTTTATCTGTTTGTGTTGTTCCCGTGTTATAGTCTATCGATGTGACATCAATGGCGATAGAGGTGACATTTTTGAGATTCATCGTGAGTTTAAAGGTATCGTTGAGCCTTTTGATCGCGTAAAAATCAAGCGTACCGTATCCTCCTTGGGACTCGGAGAAGCCATTGACATCCTTTGGATCATCGTACCCGCCCACGTAGCGGTATGCCCCCCCATATGTCAGACGATACGGGGCAATCGTGTGATCCAAACCGATGTTATAGATATAACTGCTGGTCTCTTTGATGGGATAGGTCGTGTTGGACGTGCTGTTGGTAAGCGATGAGTTTTGGAACGTTGCATTTGCAAACATCCCTAACCCTTTCACATACGAATTTAAAGATTTTTTCAACTCCAATTCAACCCCCCACAGTCCCCCATTTCCACTATTATATGGGCGTTGCACATAACGAGATGTTACAGGATCATATGTCGTCATTTTTTCGATTTTATCATCGATTTGGCGATAAAATCCGCCAATACTTACCACCCCTTGATCCTCAAAAAAGTGTTCAGCTCGCAGCTCGTAGCTTAATGCCGTTTCTTCTTTTAGGTCTGGATTTCCGGTAATATCGGGATGGGTAATATCATTTTGATCCAATGTACTGTTAACGCTCGTGGAGAGTTCATCCAAGCGGGGAAGCTTAACGGTTTTAGCGACACTGGCACGCACATTATCATTGGGAGTAAGCTTGTAAAGCAAATGAAGCGACGGGGCAAGATAGCCGATCGTCGACGTATTCTCATAATCGCGGTGCAATGTCTCATAACGCAATCCCGGTGTCATCACCATCTTTTCTCCAAACGTCATTTCGTCTTGGAGATAGACCGAACCTTTATTTTCTGTCATTGAGACACTGTCATCGGGTTGGGTTGTATCGACTCCGTCTAAACGAGAATGGACCTCATCATGGCGTGTCAAGTGTTTGAGTTCAACCCCTGTTTTAATAAAATGGTTATCCAGCGCAACCGAATAACTCCCCTCCGCTCCTGCTATACGAAAGACATTGTCGTCGTTTTGCTCATTTGTCCTCAAAATTGGAGATGTTTGAGTCGTTATGCTTTTGCTTTCTTGGGTATTTTGATGATATTTAAGCTTCCATTCGACCAACTCGGTGTCTGAGAGATTATGACTACCTGAGAGTTTTGTCCATACCATCATCCCCTCTCCGTTATCATCTCCATGAATGATTCGATCAGGAGTCAAAGAGCCATCGATAAAACGCTGTTCAAAGGTGGTTCTATCGTAGTCGTTGAGATTGAGTGCCCCGTCAAACGTATACTTATTTTTGGATGAAGCAGAATAAATCAGTTTTGTATTGAGTGAAAGGGAACGGTAGCGCCCCTCGCTCTCGCTTGCTTCATCGCTGTATAAGCTTGTCTTATCTATATGGGTTTCAGAATCAAACATTTGAGAGTTATCGGAGAGAGTGGTGTTAATCAGATACGAAAGCTGTCCCGATTTTCCTTCGCGTTGGGCAAATACAGAGGCCATTGGCTGATCGCTGCCATACGCACCCGCCGTTATTTTAGCTCGGGTCAATCCTTGCGATTTTGGCTTTTTGAGGACGATATTGACAATACCCCCCATTGATTCGGCCGTATATTCTGCGGAACCGTTGGTCATCACCTCGATACGTTCTATCATATCGGGGGAGATTTGCTCCAGTGGATTACCCCGTTTGGAACCGGATGTCTCTTCTCCGTCTATCAAGACGACCGTATACCCTTTTCCAGGAGCACCTTTTTTCCCTTTGCCCTCCGGTATGGTTACTCCAGGGGTCCGTTTTAGTACTTCAAGGGCATTAAGATCACCGTATTGGGTCAACTCGGCACCGCTAATGATCCGTTTGGCAATGGAATTTTCTTTACGCTCTTCAATCGTGGAAGCGGTTTCTTGCACTTCGATTTTGTCAAGTTGCACTAACTCTTGGGCGCACGCTAGGGAGATGGTCATACTAGAGGTGATCAATGTAAGAATTAAAGGACGGTAAAACAAGCTAATTCTCCTGTATACAATAAATAAAATTCCGCTATTCTATCCTAATGATATAAGATTTTTATCTCTCTGTTTTTATTTTTTGTTACCTCGTGCTAATACTTCGCTAACACTCTTCCTATAAACTTTCACTATCTCAAAAATCAAGGATAACCCATGAAAAAAGCATTATCTCTCTTATTAATCGTCGGAGCTTTAGCTTCTAACGCATTCGCCCATCACATGGCTAAATCAGATGTAGCCGGTGTCAATATCGTCGAATGGTCACCTCATTTGGACATGGTGTTTTAATCTAACACTTTATCTTCCCGCTCCTCAAACGGCAAAATTTATTTTTGTCCGTTTGGGGAGCTATTTAATCGGTTTGATTGCTTCTCCACTCCGCTTCGAATAATATCCACCCCATACTTATCCCGCAGTTTTGTCACCTGTTCACTTAATTTGCAACACTTTTCATCATGGTGTGCTTCCAACAAAGAAAACGTCTTTGGTTTGGCCGCTGACGCAAAATTGGAAGCCGAGAGTGAGATACTATGAATTTCATAGTGTAGAAGATTATCTATCTTGTATAGGGTCTCGACTGCAATGTTTCTCATCAATGTTTCGCTAAATGCCCTGTCAATCGTGGTGGAGATACTGGAATGTGCTCCCCCGTTGTATTTGAGTTTGAAATGATAGCTTGTCGGGTTGACTCCTAATTTTAGTATCGTATGAGATAAATGACGCGACAGGATGATAACACGCCGTTTGATCTCTTCTCTGTCCATAATCGCCGTAAAATTACGGGATATTCCTATGGATTGGCGATCATGATGCGGATTTACCTGCTCGTAATCTGTCCCGGTGATGCGACGAATCAGATCACTTCCAACCCTCCCCCACGATTGAAGCATATGAGCTGAATCGAGTACGTCCCCTAGTGTTTTGATCTTATATTCGCCAAGACGTTTCGAGAGCGCCTTGCCGATACCGGGAAAATCATCGATACATATGGGTGAGACAAATCGTATTATTTCCTCCTTCGGGACGATCGTGAGTCCGTAGGGTTTGTTAAAATCGGTCGCAAGCTTCGCTATCCATTTGGCGGATGATGCACCTATCGACATCGGCAGATCGAATTTCTCTAATATTTCGGCCTGCAGTGCATGGATAAACGCATACATATCTTCATCCTCCACCCAACCGCCGAGATCCCCCCAAAACTCATCGATGCTGTATTGTTCCAAGATCGGAATTTTTGTTTGAAGAAATTCACGCAAATTGCCGGACAAAAGTTGATAAAAAAGGTGATCGCCCTGGACAACCACGAGATTCGGACACATTTTTAGGGCTTCACTCAGGTGTGTTCCTGTTTTTATCCCATACGGCTTGCATTCGTAACTTCGGGCTATCACGATCCCGTGCACCCTTCCCCAATCATCTATAAACTCTTTTTTCCATGAAGAGGGGTTAAATCCGTTCCATTTGCGTTCATGCTGAAATAGGGAATTAAATCCTCCGACACGGTCCGTCATCACACTTTTGGTATCTTCGGTCGAAAAAATAGTCCGATCGCTCCCTTTGCAGACGACGACGGGTTTGCCTTTTAAATAAGGGCTTCGGGTTCGCTCAGCTGAGACAAAATAACAATCCAAATCCAAATGAATAATCATCTCCTACCTCCAATGCCCATTTGAGAGGAAGTGTAGTAGTTTTTTTTCAATGCATTAAAATAGATGGCTGTGTGACATTTTTTTCGTCCATTTATTACATCTTAGTTAGTAAATTTACACTACAATAGAGATATGAAATATCCTTGCACATTTTTTCCTTTTATCCTTTTTTTGCCCATGGCTGGGATGGGGGCTGACAATACCGCACTTCTTTCCAGCGAAAAACAGTCGATCTTGCATCAACAGCAAACTAAATATGAATCCGAATCCGAAAAACTTCGGACCAACTGGATTGCCCCCATCAACCTTAATGCTTCGTATACATATGACAAAAGTGCTATGGGAAACTATCACAGCGATATGAAGAGCGTTTCAGCCACCGTATCTCAAGACATCTTTCGCTCCGGTGGAATCACTTATCAAATCGAGTATGCCGATGCTAAACTGCAAACCAATTTGCTAACCCTTCAAAAACAAATAGCTTCTTTAAATCAGCAGCTTTTCACGGCGCTGTTAAACGTCCAAAAAAGTCTTCTCCAGCTCGAACAAAGCCGCCTTCGACTTGACAACAAGGAAACCGAAATCTTCATCAAACGTCATCTGTACAACGCCGGAAAAGCGGATATTACCGAGCTTAATAATGCTCTGATGCTAAAAAGCAGCGAACTCAAAACCTATGCCGCAACCAAATACACCCTGGCCGAACAACGCTATGAAATCAGTAAAATCAGCGATATAAACCCCGAAACCTTTGCCATACCCCGTTTTAAGCTGGTTCAAAAAGATGAGTTTTTACGCCAGCAGTTTGACGTACAATACGCACGTTCCCAAAGCGACACGCTCGAGAAGCTTTACGATGTAACGCGCAGCAACTATCTCCCCGCTCTGGCTCTTAATGCAAAGTTAGGCTATCAAAACTACGATCCAAAAGAGTTATCGGGAAACTATAGCGGTAACACCTACAACGCAGGATTTTCGCTCTCTATGCCTTTGTTTTACAATGCGTCGTCCACGATCCAGGAGGCAAAAGCCTCTTATCTCCAAGAGGCCGCTTCCCTTGCGGACAAGCAGCGTGAACTCGATTTTGCTTATGGACAGTCTCTCGAAAAAATTGAGAGTTACCGTGAATACATCGCCATAACAGCCAATAATTTTTCCCTCTATGATGATCTGATTCAAGCAACGCAAGCAGGAGTCAATGCCGGAACCAAAACAGGATACGATCTTAAAATTCTCAAAAATTCCAAAAGAATTGAAGAATTGGAGATTAAAATAAACGAAATCAATATCCAAATAGAGCTTGCCAAACTCCATTTCTCCCTCAAATCTTCCAAGGATACCCTATGACCTCTGAGACCATCGAACAAACCCTTATGTTAGGCACATCGGCCAAACGGCCTATCAAAAAGTATCTTTGGATCGCCGGAGTTATCGTATTGATACTCATTGGAGGTGTTTGGGGATGGACCAACCACACCGACAGCAAAAAAGTGATCTATATTACTATTCCGCTTGAGATCAAAACGCTCACCACCACCGTCTCGGCAACGGGAAATATAGAGCCTACCAATACGGTCGATGTCGGAATCGAAGTCTCTGGAACCATCAACGAAGTACTCGTCGACTATAACGACCGTGTCAAGATCGGGCAAGTGATGGCACGAATCGATACGACCAAACTCAATTCTAAAGTCGTGAGTTCAAAAGCGTCACTCGCACGGACTCAAGCATCCATTGCCGAAGCCAAAGCAACTTTAAAAAATGCACAAAACGAATGGGAAAGAGTTCGCACGATGTATGCCTCAACGGGAGGGAATTACCCTTCTAAACAAGAGATGGACAACATCTCGACCGCCGTCGAAAAGGCCAAAGCACAAGTGGCATCCGCAGTGGCTCAAAGCGATCAAGCAACTGCACAGCTCAATGCGGATCAAGACGATCTTCGTAAAGCGATCGTCCTCTCTCCTGTGAATGGTATCGTGTTGGAACGGAAAATCGAACCGGGACAGACGGTAGTGGCCTCGATGCAAACGCCCATACTCTTTAAAATGGCAGAAGACTTAACCAAAATGAGGGTCATTGTAAGCGTCGATGAAGCGGATGTCGGAGAAGTCAAAGAAAACCAAAAAGTAGAATTTACCGTCGATGCCTATCCAAATCGGAAATTCGTAGGCAAAATTACCCAATTGCGGATGAATTCCGCGGTGGTAAACGGGGTTGTCACCTATGAGGCGGTGGTAGATGTGCATAACAATGATCTACTTTTGCGCCCTGGGATGACAGCCAATGCTTCTATTGTTACCGGTACTTTTACCCATGTGCCTGTTATCCCCAATGCAGCATTGCGTTTTACTCCGCCCCCTTCGGGTGATGCCGATAAAAAAAAGCATGCGACCGAACAAAACGATAAAGGCACCTATATCTGGATACTCAAAAATGAAACTCCGACGAAAATCAAAGTCAATATCGGACAATCCGACGGGACGATGAGTATCGTCCAAAGTTCAACACTTAAAAGGGGTGAGCGTATCATCACCGGAGTTGAAGAACAGCCATGACCCACTCACATCCGCCGGTTATCGAGCTCAAAGGGACTAAAAAATACTATGGGGAAGGAGATGCCACGGCGTATGCTTTGCGCGGAGTGGATCTCATCATCCATCAAGGTGAATTTGTCGCCATCATGGGACCCAGCGGATCGGGAAAATCGACAGCTATGAACATCATCGGATGTCTTGATATCCCAACCGAGGGGCAATACCTCTTTGAAGGGGTCGATGTCGGGAGTCTCAGCCGTGACCAGCGGGCATTACTACGACGTCATTACATCGGTTTTATTTTTCAGGGATTCAATCTTCTGGGCAAAACATCGGCCATCGAAAATGTTGAACTTCCCCTGCTTTATCGGGGTGTTCCAGCACACGAACGACGACAAGTGGCGATGGAAGCCCTTCGCAGCGTCGGACTTGAAAATGTAGCCCATCATACTCCGGGAGAACTCTCCGGAGGGCAGCAGCAGCGGGTTGCCATTGCACGGGCAATTGTCACCAATCCGTTAGTATTGTTAGCCGATGAGCCCACCGGCAATCTCGATACCGCCAAAAGCATTGAAGTGATGGAATTGCTGCGCTCCTTTAACCAAAATCATGGTATCACTGTGATTATGGTCACCCACGAAAGCGATATGGCAGCCTATGCGACACGGACCATCCATTTTCGAGATGGAATCATCGATACCAAAGCCCATCCGGTTGCCACATGATCTGGAATGCCTTTATCCTCGCTTTGCGTGAAATCCGCCGCAGTGCGATGCGTTCCGTCCTAACAACCCTTGGGATCGTCATTGGGGTAGCATCGGTCATTGCGATGGTGATGCTGGGAGATGCCACAACGGCCTACGTCACCAACAGTATTTCAAAACTCGGAAGCAATATGCTCGTCGTCCGTCCCGGACAAGACCGCCACGGTCCAGGCGGAGGAGATGCGACGGCCAAACGGTTTACCCACGATGACATTACCGCCATTTCACGTGAAATCGGCGGTCTAAAAGGGGTTGCCCCCGTCTCTTCCAAGGGGATGCAAGCCATCTACGGCAATCAAAACTACTCAACGTCGATCGATGGAAGCAACAACGATTATTTTACCGTCAAAGATTGGGAATTTGAATCGGGGCGAAATTTTACCTCGGCCGAACTGCAAGGGGGAAAAGCGGTTTGTGTCATCGGAGAAACAGTACGCAAAGAACTTTTCGGTGACCAAAATCCGCTGGATGCATCGATACGCCTTGGAAACTTTTCGTGTCAAGTCATCGGACTGCTCCATCCAAAAGGGGCATCGATGTTTGGAATGGATCAAGATGACCTCATCGTTGTCCCCATCCGTATGTTTCAGCGCCGAATCAGCGGAAATCAAGAAATATCCGCCATTCTTGTCTCCTCAAAGAATGCTTCAGCCATCGAAAATATGAAATCATCCATCACCTCCCTTGTCAGAGAACGCCGACATATCCGTGCTGGAGACGAAGACGATTTTAATGTTCGAGATTTGCGTGAAGTGATTCAAACCCTCTCTTCTACGACGAAAATGCTCACACTCCTACTAGGCGCCGTCGCAGCCATCAGTTTACTTGTCGGCGGAATCGGTATTATGAATATCATGCTCGTCTCCGTCACCGAGCGCACTCGTGAAATCGGCATACGGCTCGCTATCGGGGCATTGGAGCACGAGGTCCTCCTTCAATTTTTGGTTGAAGCGATCGTCCTCTCTTCCTTGGGCGGAATTATCGGCATGATCCTTGGTATCAGTGTAGGGGTCGCTATCAACCTCTTTTTTGATCTCCCTTTTGTTTTCAACACCTCGATTGTCCTCATCGCATTTTTATTTTCGACGATTGTCGGGATTGTATTTGGCTATTTTCCGGCACACAAAGCAGCCCGTCTCAACCCGATCGATGCCCTGAGACACGAATAACAAAAATTGTAATTTGGACGATATAGCTATAGATAATACTACAAAGGGGCAATCATGCAAATCGGTGCAACAACAGGGTCAGTCAATCCATATGCAACCAATGCTCTAGGGCAAAATGAAAAAGGATCTACCGATTTTAAAGATAAAATCAAAAGCGGGGAACTCTCCGCTAAAACCCTTTCACAAGCTTATTTGGTCCAATACAGCGCAACCGTTGAACAGTATTCGTCAGGGAATTTGGAAGGACAAATCGCGACGTTTGATCTAGGCAAAATCAAAGATATTTTAAAATCGATCGATTTTGAAGCGATCGGCTACACAGGCAAACCCATCATCGAGATGAACCCCGATGAAGCCAAAGCACTCGTGAGTGAAGAGGGATTTTTCGGCGTTACCCAAACGTCCAATCGTCTTGCTGATTTTGTCCTCAGCGGCGGAGGGGATGATCTTGATCGACTCAAAGCCGGTCGCGAAGGGATTATTCAAGGATTTAATGATGCCGAAAAAATATGGGGTGAAAAACTCCCCGATATTTCCTACGAAACACTCAACAAAGCATTGGCTAAAATCGATGAAAAAATTACCGCACTAGGCGGTAACATTCTAGACGCTACGGCGTAATAGACGATCCCTGAAATTTCCTTTCGACAAGATCAGGGCAAACAGGATAAAAAATATAATCTTACTGGACACTTTTGCAATGGGGGCATATTTTTGCCGCCAAGGGTATCTCCATAGCACACTCTGGGCATACCTTCATTGTAGGTGCTGCAGGTTCAGGTTCGCTCTGAGCTGCTTTTAATTTATTGTAGCCTTTGACCATCATAAACATAACTGTCCCTAAAATCGTAAAAGAAATAACATCATTGACAAACAAACCCAGCTTTATCGCCGGAGCACCGGCTGCATCCAATGCGGCCAATGAGACATATTCTTTGCCATCGAGGGCAATAAACAGCGATGAAAAATCCGCTCCGCCCATAAGCAATCCAATCGGAGGCATTATAATATTAGCCACCAACGATTTAACCACTGTTGCAAACGCGGCACCAAAAATAAAGCCGACCGCCATATCGATGACATTACCGCCGATTAAAAACTTTTTGAATTCAGACAACATAGTTTGCTCCTTTTGTAATATTAACTTTCTATTGTATCTTTTAATCGGTCACGAATGGCTAAAAATTCTTCCAGATGACCAAAAAAAATATCGATGAGTACTGGATCAAAATGCTTCCCTCTCTCTTCTTTAAAAAGAGTGAAAATCCGCTCATCATCCCATGCACTTTTATAGACACGATCACTCCCCAGCGCATCAAAAACATCCGCCAATGCCGTAATCCGACCGTAAATATGGATGGATTCTCCGCTAAGCCCTCTAGGGTAACCGCTTCCATCCCATTTTTCGTGGTGCTCATGCGCAACCGTTGCAGCCATCAAAAGAAGCTGCCGCTGTGAATGTTTGAGCATATCGTATCCAAGTACCGCATGGGTATCCATAATACGGCGCTCTTCTTCATCAAATCGCCCCGGTTTGTTTAAGACCGCATCGGGAATTGCCACTTTTCCGATATCGTGCATTGGAGAAGCCTGTCGAAGCATCTCCGCTTCCTCTTCATCAAGCCCATAATACAGTGCAAGGAGTTTGGAATATTCAGCGACCCGCTTGACATGGTTTCCGGTCTCTTTTGAGCGGCTCTCCCCGATTGAACCCATTGTAAAGACAACTTCACGCTGAGTGTCTTCGATTTCTTTATTGAGTTCAGTAATCTCATCAAGTGCCGTATCCATTCCGCTGATCATCGTATTAAAGGCGTCTGAGAGCTGTCCTATCTCATCATCGCGGTCAATTTTTACCTGCTGGGTATAATCTTGCGTTCGTGTCACTTTTTTCGCCACGTCAGAGAGAGTAATCACAGGTCGAATCAGCCCCGTTGCAACATAATACGCCGCAGCAGAAATAAAGATCGCACCTGCAATCAAAAGAAGAATAAACCACTGCTCATACTTGTACAATAATCGATAAGCAAATGCTTTCTCTTCTTCAAGCACAATAGTCAATTCGGGTTTAATCACTAAAGGACGCGAGACCTCTAAAGAGTCTTCAAATACACTGGGACGAAGAGCAATTCTTCCGTCTTGATGTCGAATATAATAGTGTCTATGCGCGGTATTGGCAAAAAATGATTTGATATTGTCCAGAGGGTAAACGACAATAATTTTGCCTACCGGCTGCTGGGTAAAACTTGAGATGATTCGAATACTAAAAAATGGTTTTTGAGTGACGGTACTACCGATCGAGGCAAAATCACTTGATGCTATAACTCTTTTTTTTAAGTCAAGAACATAAAAATTTCCCTCGATTTTCAGATCATTTTTCTTAGCCAAAAGGGTATTGCTAATACGATGATCCAAATCTTGGGTATAGATGTCATTCATGACCTCCGATTTTGCAATAAAAGCCATATCTTTTTGCACTGTTTCAAGATGCTGATTAATATGCTCCACTGTCAGACGCAACTGAGTATTCATATCCTGTGTAACGGCATTATACTGTTCACTTCGAAATGAATTTCCCATCAACAGCATCGTCAAGGCATACGGGATTAAACTGATCCCTAAAAACAATAAAATTGTTTTTAGCCTAAAACTCATAAATAACCTTCACGCTATTATCAACCATCTTTGAGCCCTGCCGCTGCCATGGCTGCATCACGAACGAATGGGCGCTGATTA
>JBBQNL010000013.1:0-29637 GCA_038329855.1 Campylobacterales bacterium | reverse complement strand
TCCCGCCACGTATGGTTTAGGGGGATACAAAGCCCATATTAATACCGATCCTTGGCTGTGGTACGGTGTGAATGCATTGGGCTATCTTGATCCCAATAATTTGACGAATCTTGAATGTATGACCCATCCGTGTTTTAATATTAATATTGTTCCTCCGATAGGATCGACAGGGAGTGCAAAAGCTAGCAATGAAAGTGTAAAAAATAATAAATCATTGACAAGTGGAGGGGGAACATGGAGAAGCACGACAGATTACGCTCCGACTATACGATAATGGGTTCACCTAAAATACGTTCTGCGATGGCGATGATTGAACTTATTTTTGCTATTGTGATTATCGCAATCAGTGTGATAACGATTCCTACGATGATGTCGGTAGCGGATAAGGCCTCTAAGAATATGGCAATCGATGAGGATGTTATGGTGCGTCTTTCAGGGTGGACAATTGATAAATTTCAGGCACGATGGGATGGTAACTACAGTGCATCCGGTTCAGGGGCTTTGAATATTGCAACAGTTGCAGATTTAAACTGCTCACGTGGAAGTGGAACTAGTTGGTATCGTATAGGCTCCGATGAAAATGTTTCCTCAATGCAATGTAATATGGCAGCATGGGATGATACGATACCAAATCCTAGTACGGATGGTAACCTCTCCAAAGGGATTGAACAGTTAAATGGAGGGAGTGAGCCAATAATTATTACTGCTGCCGGTGGAACTCCTTACAGCATAACTGCAACGTACAGCGTAGCGTATGTTAACTCTACAGTAACACCTTTAACGGGTAGCAATATTCAAACGGCTATATGGGTACTTGGTTCCTCGGGGAATATGAATCCATTACCATCAGGAACGAGCCATCTTAAGAGGGTTGTAACGCGGTTTAATAATGATACTTTAGGTGTCGATACCACTTTGACATTTTTCAAATCCAATAAAGGCAATTAGATGAGATTTCAACCTATCCGTCGCGGTTTTACGTTTATTGAACTCCTCTTTGTCATTGTTATATTGGGAATAGTAGGGGGGATTGCTCTTGAAGCGATTCGTCAGTATTATGAGGGGATATATCGAACACAAGAGTACGGCAGAAGGGTAGCAGAAGCCGATCATATCCTCGATCAACTTACCAAATATTTTGAAAATGCGATCAGTGGCTCGATTGTTAATTTGGACATAAATCCAGCTACAACAGCATGCTATGGTCCTCCGGAAGTGAATACTGCTGATTTTACGATTGCATTTATAGGGGTAGACAGTGACAGTTTACGAGGTGTTGGCGGTCGTCCCGGATGGAGTGAAGAAACACAGTTATTGGCGGGTAATGAGCTAAATATTTCGGATGCTAATTTGACAATGGCAAATGACATCATTACTGGACTTGGATCAACATTAGCAAATTCAGCCATTTATGATGCAGAGAGTCTTGATTCCAATGCCTGCGTACGGTTTAATTTTGCGAATGAGGGTAAAGAAGGGTTTCATAGAATATCAGCGGTTACCTATCCAACAAGACTCTCTTTAAATACAGAAAATAATGCCAGCAATGGGCATCGTAAATATCTTCTTCGAACGGGATACGCATTTCGGGTAGATGATAATGGAAGCTTTTGGATGTACAGTAATTTCCGTCCATGGGCTACTCCGTATGAACATTTTAGGAATGCTGCTAAAATAAATATATTAGGACGAAATGTTGCCCATTTTTATGCAGATTACAATGCGAGTGATTTTGCAGGCAACGCGGGTGTGAGTGATCGTGGGTTGGTATGGAGGCTCAAAGTGTGTATGCGAGGACTTGACAGCAATCTAAGTACAACCGATACGGAAAGTGAAGCAATTTGTCGTGAAAGGAGAGTCCATGTACGCTACTAAACGATCCGGTTTTGCAATGATATTGGCGATTTTTGTCGTCGTTATGGTTGCTCTTGGAGGGGTAATGCTGCTTGGAAATGCTTCTACAGGAGCAAAATCTACGGGCGATAATTATCTAAGAGCTCAAGCGGAACTGTTAGCGATGAGTGCAACGGAGTTTGCCGTGATGCGGGCACAGGGATTTGATCATATTGGTGGAAATTGCCTCAATCAGTTGAATATTGAAATAAAGGATACTACTAATACGATAGTAATGTATGATGTTAATGTATCGTTAGCTTATTCATTTCGGAATCCTGTTGTGACTGGATTAAATGATGCATGTACAAGGTTAGCAGATAATACCGGTAAAGATACGATGATCTTGATGGATGTGACGGTTACGGATCGTAATCTAAGTACAGAGCCGATACGGGTTCATAAGCGTTCGTGGCAGAAGCTGTAATAATATCATCCATACTTAACAATAAATACACATTTTGTCATTCCCGTGAAGACGGGAATCCAGCTTGCTTTTTCTATTTTGCTCATTAGAAATTTTACTGTTTTTAAATGAATACTGGAATGAATTTTGGGCTAGATTCCCGCTTTTGCGGGAATGACGAGAGGTTAAATTGTTAGCTGTGCTATTTTAGCGAGGACGTCTTTTTCACGGACGGGTTTCATGAGAAAGCCGTTTGCACCACTTTCCAATGCTTCCCCTTTTTTGGTTTCATCGGTTGTGAGGACAATGACCGGAAGCTGACGGAGGGAATCATCCGATCGGATCACTTTAAGCATCTCTAAGCCACCCATTACCGGCATGATAATATCGAGTAAAATAATATCAATGTCATCTTGTGTTTTTAAGATACCGATGGCATCCGCACCGTTTTTTGCTTCAACTACTTCTCCCACACTAGGCGATTTCATTAATATTGATTTTAAAAGTTTCAAGTTGATGAGATCATCATCCACTGCGAGTACTTTGAGTTTTTTACTGTCCATAAATAGGTTCCTGCTTTAGATAAATTTTTCAAATACGAGACGTAGTAAGTCTTTATTAATGCTATTTTTAATCATTTCGTGAACGTACAATGCATCATTTTGGTCTTCATCGGCTGATGGATCTATGAGCATGACCAGAGATGTTTCCGTATTATTGCTACGGATTGTATCATACAGTTCTTTTAGATTAAGCCCAGGAAGGGTTTTATCGAAGAGCACCATCTTATAGTTTTTAGTGTCGACTTGTGTATAAAGATCCTTAATTTTATTAACGGCAACGTAGGTATATCCCAGATCATCTAGAATACGGCTAAAAAGTTTCAGTTCCAAAGGACTTTGTTTTGCTAATAAAATATCCGCATCAAAGGATGATTTTAAAGCAGTGCTCTCTTCTGCAGCAGCAATCGCTACTGGGCTCTCTTGAATTTCATTTTTTTCTTCTGCAACATCTTCATTTAAGACGATCTCATCTAATGGAGTAGTTTCTTCTTTCGTATCTGCGATTGGCTCACTAGTGTCTTGGCTGAGAAGATCATCTGCTGATTTTGGAATGGTTTGCAACTCAACGATTTTGTGTGAAAGGAAATTGTTGAGCAACGAGATAATATCACTGCGAACCAACGGTTTGGTGGTGTATTCATCCATTCCTACCGACATGAATCGCTCGCGATCCCCTTTGAGAGCATTCGCCGTAAGGGCGATAATGGGGACGTGGTGTTGACTGTAGTCTTCTTCGTAGTCCAATATCTCCTGAGTGGCTTCTAATCCATCCAGTACCGGCATTTGGATGTCCATAAAAATAAGATCATACTCTCCATTTTTACGTTTTTCAAACGCTTCGAGACCATTGTGTGCCAGGGTAACGGTAAGACCGAGATCTTCAAGAGTACGCTTGATGAGTTTTTGATTGATGATATTGTCCTCTGCTACGAGTATATTGGCAGCGAAACGAGACGTTTTCTCATCGAATTTTTTACGTCGGGTTGTTTTTTGCTTACGATTGCTAAAGACCTCTGCATCGTAGGTTTCAAGGACGGAACGAATTTTTGAACTGTTAAGAGGCTCATAGAGTACTTTGAACAAATCCAGACCCATAGAGTCGATTTTTTTCATGTAGTACGATTTGGTGATCAAAACGGTTTGTTCGGTTGATGCGGCAAATTGAACCAACTGCTCATCGTTCGTGTAGTCGTTATCGACGAAAAGGAGGTCATAGTTGACTTGACGCTCCAGTATTCGTAGCTCGTCGATTTCGGTAAACGTCGTATAGCTGACACCTAGGTAGTCAAGGTACTCTTTGAGATAGGTACTTTGGAGCTTTTTCTTTGTTTTACTCTCATGGATAACGGCGTTGATGTTAGAGAAAGAACCTTTGATCGGTTCGTTAAGGGTTTCGATTTCCTCAAATGCCAAGGTAAAGAAGAACATTGTCCCCTCGCCAGGATGACTCTCGAGATCGAGTTTACCTCCCATCAGCTCAACAAATCGGCTGGATATGGTTAAGCCAAGGCCGGTACCGCCGTATTTACGAGTAATGGACGTATCAGCTTGTCCAAAGGCCTCAAAGATACGTGATTTTTGCTCACTGCTGACACCGATACCGCTGTCTTTGACTTGGAAACGTACTTGAGTATGACCCTCTTCGTCAGAGTCAATCCGTCGAATATCGACATTGACGCTTCCGCCGCTGTTGGTGAATTTAACCGCATTACTAAGAAGGTTGATGATAACCTCTTTGATTTTGGTCGGATCCCCTTTGAGAGGGCGCTCAAGACTTGGATCGATGAAACACCCAAGGTCAATGTGTTTTTCAGAAGCACGAACGGCATAGACGTCAACGGCACTTTCAAATTCCTCAAGAGGATTAAAGGCGATGTCTTCGATTTCAAGTTTATTGCTCTCGATTTTAGAGAGGTCAAGGATATTGTTGATAATTTCAAGTAGATTTTCAGAACTTTTTTCGATGATCTCAATAAATTCACGCTGCTCGTCGTGAAGCTCTGTGTCTTTTAGCAACTCGGTAAACCCGACAATACCGTTGAGAGGAGTACGAATCTCATGAGACATGTTCGCCAAGAACATGGATTTGGCTTCACTCGCCTCCATTGCATATTGTTTATCGTACATGGTTTGCTCGATGATACGCTCTAGTAGTGAATACGCTTGCGCTGTACCCTCTGCGGTATCAAGGTTGATTGATTTGCTTAGGGCATCCGCTTCGTTGTCGTGTGTATCTTCAGCAACACGCTTGAGAACCGACTCGAGATTTTTAATATTTTTGGCGATCTCATTGGAGAGGAGCACACCCAAAATACCGATTAATACGGCAACCAGCCACACAGTAATGGCAATAATGAGAAACTGAATGGCTTGCATTTTGACGGCGGAGGCACGCAGGTCCATCTTGCCGAGGAGAACTTTTTCCGTTTCATTAATGGCGTTGACTTTTTCAGAAAGCATTGCAAACCAAATACCCGATTGCGTTTCGTATTGACCTTCTGCGCTTTGCTGTAAAATAGCTCCTCGTTCAGCTGTGATGTCTGCAAAGAGTTCAACGTTGTCTTCGGTAAACAAAGAAGCGGTAAGCTCGGCTTTTAGATTGGTATCATTAATAGTGCTAAAATTGAGATTATCGGCCTTGGAAATATAATCCAGCCATCGGCTTAGCTCTTCATCTTCAAGGGCTGTTCCTCTTGAGAGGAGATAGGTGATGTATCCGCGCTCTTGTGCTGTGTACTCGTTCGCACGGACCAATGAAAGATAGCTTCCTTGCATGGAGCTGATTTGCTCGTCAAATTGAACGGAAAAGAGAGCGGTAAGTTCATTTAAGAGAGCCGTTTGGGATTTGCCGTAAACGTCATCAAAAATTTCATTAAAATCGGCAGTTTGTCTGTCGATCGAAGGGCGCGACTGAAGACGTGATTTTTCAAGCGTTGCGATGATGGTATCTACGGAAGCCGATGTGTAGTTGGCTTTGAATCCTTTGATCTTTTGATCAACAACCGTGCGTTGCGCATGAAGAGATTTCAGGGTGGTTGCGGAGGCATTCCCAAGATACATAACGGTCATACCGCGTTCGCGTGCGATGCTGCTGATCATATCGTTGAGCTGTTTGCTTTTTTCAAGGTGCACTTGCAGTGTTTGTGCCGATTGATAACTCAAATATGAGTTGTAAACATAATAGCTGGCAAGTGAAAACAAAATCAGAATCGGGAGGAGACTGATGAGGCGAAGTCGATTTTTAAGTCCTAAATGCATTGGAATTCCTCTTAAATTTGATCAAGATAAGCGTTAAGCCGTTGCGCGGCTTTTTTGGCTTCTTGTGCGTCATGTGTTTTGCTGAGAATTGTCAGTTCGTCTGAGATGGCGGTAAGACGTAAGTTATCACTAATTCCCTTCAGTTCGGCAGCCCTTTCGTTCCAAGATACGGTATCAAATGCATTGATGGCCGCAGCTATTTGGTTGCTGATAATGCGTGAATCATTTTTGTAATCAAAAAGGAGTTCATCCATAAAATCGGGGTCAATTCCTAATGATTTTGCGACTGCAAGCGAGTCGTAGTTCAGCTTTGGTGCGGATACTTCTTGGATGCTTTCTACAGTGCTTTCGCTCTTCTCTGCGGATGGCGGTTTTTCCTCACTGAGAATCTCATCTGTAATGGATTCGTCTAAGCCAACAGGCTCGTCCATATCAAAGTATACTTTTTCAAATGGGACCTCTTTTACTAGCGTTGGCTCGAGATAATCACTTAGTTCTATTTCATCGTCTTGGACGGTCAGGGTTCCGTGATCACGGTCTTTGAATCCAAAAGCGTAAATGTCTTCCGTCGGTATAGCGGCTGCCGGCGGTAGAATATCTTCTTCTAAAGCAGCCTCAGCTGTCGGTGCAAAGGTAGAATCCGGCTCTTCTTCCCCTTTGAGTTTTCGGATAACATCAAAGTAGTATTTGAGATTGGCCCCGATCTCTTCCGGATCACTGGACATATTGATAATGGTAAGAGTTTCAAGAGCATCTTCAATACGGAGATTGGCGGCAACACCTTTAAGTTTGTGTGACAAAATGTGGAGATTGTTAAAGTCATTTTTGGCCGCCGACTGAAAGAGATCATTTTCAAAATCATACGATTGCTGGATGAAATCACCGATAAACTCTTCGATCAAGTCAACAGGCAAGCCAAGCTCGTTGGCAGCGACACTGGGATCATAGACATAGCTTTTATCGACATGGTGACGATCAAGACATTCTTGTTCAAGTGCCGTGTAGCGAGAGCTTTTTGTAGCTGGCTTGGACGGAGGTGCGGCTATTGGCTCTTGGATTGTGAGGGGTTTTTCAACACTGACCGATTCTTTGAACGGTGATGGAAAAATATCCTCTTCAAAAGGAGAAGCGGGCTCAGGAAAGGGGTACTCTTCATCCAATGCGGAAGAAGAGATATCCGGAACTTCCAAAACGCTCGGTTCGCTCAAACGCATAGGGGTCAAGTCCGCATAATTTGGTAATACTGCAGGAGCTTCTTCTATTTTTGGCAGGGGTGGAGGGGTGTATTCTTTGGGTACAGCTTTGGGTGCGATGGGCTGCGATTTGATATCGTCTTCACCGATGGATTTGATTTGCAGCATTTCGATGCTGTAGCCGGATTGATTGGGACTTTCAAGCAAGTAAAATGGGGAAACAGAGAGGTGGCAGCTGAAGACGCGTCCATTGGCATGGACAATGGCACTGGAGGCATCGGAATCCGAGTGAAGGAGAAAATCGATCCATCCGAACCCTTTGAAGTTGTGAATGTATCCCGGTTCATTCGCGAAAAGATCGGCAACGTCGGTACAAACCGCTAAAAGTTCATTAAAAGTAGAATAGTTAAGAAGGCGTAAACCCTCCTCGCTGATTCCGATGAACTCTTGTTTATGATTATATAGTAGCACGTTCGCTCCCTTTAGCTTTCTTGATCAATCATTTTTTTATACATTGCAGCCGTTTCTTCGATGTTTTTACGCGATGCCGGTTTTCGGGCTGCCATGTATCCCTTGACGATGCCGTTAGCGTCATTCATCGGAGAAATTTCGGTATCGACCCAATAAAATTTTCCGTCTTTTCGCAAATTTTTTACCAATCCGTGCCAAATGGTTCCGGATTGGATGGTTTTCCACACTTGCTCAAAAGCAGCACGGGGCATATCGGGGTGTCGAATGATGCTGTGGGGCTGCCCTACGAGTTCATCCGCGCTGTAGCCTGAAATTTCACAAAAGCGCCGATTGGCAAATGTGATAATGCCATCGAGGTCCGTTTCGCTGACAATAGCGCGTCCTTCAAAAAAATACTCTTCATCTATGGGTATCGGTCTCTCCATTTGAATCCCTTTACTAAAAAACTTCTGAAACTATTAGTGTATGGAATATGGCATAAACAAGGTAAAAGAATTCTTAGCTTGGCTCTAAATGGGAGAGATTTTGAATAATTTTGGCATCTTTGGTCCCAATTAGCTCACATAGGGTCTCAAAAGTTCCCTTTTGGATTGCTTCGAAGGTCCCGTAATATTCTAATAATTTATAAATCTTAGGCAGTGTTATCCCTTTTTGGGAGAGAAATTTTGATTCTTGATCCCGTTTTAATTTGGTTTTTTTGTGAAACGTGATGGCACTTCGGTGCGCTTCATCTCGGAGCATTTGGACAAATTGAAGCCGTTTGTCATACGGCTCCAGCCGTAAGGTATCGTCATGGATGTGTAGGATATCGCGTGCGGCTCCTTTGGCTCTGTGGGCTTTGGCATCGACTTTTTCTTTACTGATGGCGATGACATCCATCGATATGCCGTGAGAATAGAGAAGTTCAAGTGCGAGATTGCGCAGCGTTGATCCTCCATCAAGTATCCATAAATCGGGAGGAGGATTGGTATCGAACGATTCAATACGGCGCGAGAGCATCTCTCTCATTTGACCGTATTCATCTCTCTCGTGCAGATGGTATTGACGATACGATTTTTTTTCAAATGCTTCCTGGGTGTAGACGACCATTGCCCCTACGGTGGCAACCCCTCCCAGATGAGAATTGTCAAAAATTTCGATTCGATGGGGAAAATGTTCGAGCTCAAACAGCTCTTTTAGTGATTGCATCAGTGCTTGATTGGTGGGTTTATGGGTTTTTAGAAGTTCTTGAGCGTTCGTGAGAGCAAGTTGCGTCAGCTCTTTTTTGATCCCGATTTTTGGTGTTTCGATGGCTGATTTTTTTTCAAACAGTTGGGTTAAATGTTCTTGAACCCACTCTTTTTCTTCAAAAGGGTGGGCGGTGAGGATGGGGGCGATTATAGGAGGTTTAACGATTCCGTAAAAGTTAAGCAAGGCCCGCTCATACCCTTCGTCCAACGAAAAAGTGTCAGTTAAAGGGAAAAAATCGTGCGAACTTGAGGCGAGTTTTCCATCACGGATAAACATCCGAACAATACACCCCCGTACATCGCTAAGGGCAATTGCAAAGATGTCAAAATCAACATTTCGTGCCAAGTCGATGGCGGTGCTTACAACACTTTTTTCGATACGTTCGCACCGGTCGCGCAGGCTCATCGCTTCTTCAAAACGAAGCTCCTCGCTGTAAAACTCCATTTTTGCAACCAGTTTGGGGAGGAGAAGATTCTTGTTTTGAATCCATTCGATTGCCGTATCGACCAACGAACGGTAATGTGCGCCATCAACCTTGAGCTCGCAAGGACCTAGGCACTGGTTCATTTGATAATAAAGACAGAGTTTTTTCCCTTTGAGACAGCTTTTTTTCTGAACCAAAGGGAGCAGTTCGTAAAGCGAATCGAGAATGTCCCGTGCACCGGTCGAAAAAGGTCCAAAATAGCGAACGTTTTTGCCGTTTATGATTTTTCGGGTGATATCGAAACGGGGGTAGGGGTCGTTTAAATCGATATAAATATAGGGGTAGGTTTTATCATCACGGAGTAAAACATTGTATTTTGGGGCAATTTGCTTGATGAGGGAATTTTCGAGAATCAAGGCGTCGTGCTCTTTTTCGACGACCATGTAATGCAGTGAAACCGTCTCGGAGAGCATTTTTTGGATACGTAAAGATAGGGTAGATTTTGGGGTGAGAACAGGGGTTAGATTGAAATAGCTTTTGACCCGTTTGGAGAGATCTTTGGCTTTGCCGATGTAGAGTATCTGCCCTTTTGCATTGATATATTGGTAAATGCCCGCACTATGCGGGAGAGAGCGTATTTTTTCAATCATCCAAACCGCTTAATCAAGTATTTATGCTAGCTATTATACCATCCTCATTTAAAGAACAATGGGAGAATTTATGAAAAAACGCTCTGTTATGCTTGTCATCGCAATGGTAGTTGCGTTGAGCGGATGCGGCTACAAAGCCCCTCCCTATTACGAAAAACCAGTAACCGAGGAAAAAAATGTTGCGCTATGATGTCGTGATTATCGGTGCTGGAGTTGCCGGGTTGTATGCCGCGATCGGATTGCCGAAGCATTTAAAAGTGTTGGTGATCAGCAAATCGCATCCGTGGGAGTGCAATACCTATTATGCTCAAGGGGGAGTGACCACGGCCTATAATGACGGTGATATCCCCGTGCATGTTGCCGATACGCTCGAAGCGGGTGCTGGGATGTGCAACCGGGATGCGGTGCAGTTTATGAGTGAGGAATCGCAAAAAGTCATTCATGATTTAATGCAGCGGGGATTTTTGTTTGATACGGATCCCAATGGAAATCTTTTGTACACCCAGGAAGCGGCTCATTCGCGTAACCGTATTTTACACGCTGGAGGAGATGCCACTGGACGCTATCTACACCTATTTTTACTCCAGCAAAATCCTCATCCGATGCTCTCCAATGCAACGGTGGTGGATTTGTTGATGGAAAATGATAAGTGCTGCGGTGTGGAAGTGCTCAGCGAGGGAAAACGAAAGCTCATTTATGCCAATAATGTCATCATCGCCAGCGGCGGGGTGGGCTCTTTGTATGAGTACCATACCAACTCCCATGCGATCAGTGCCGACATTCACGGAATTTGTCTGGAAAAAGGGATTGCATTGGAGTCTATGGAGATGATGCAGTTTCATCCGACGGTGTTTGTATCGGGGACAGGTGCTCGAAAGCTTTTGCTGACCGAAGCGCTTCGGGGTGAGGGGGCGTGGATCGTGGATGAAAACGGATACCGCTTTTTGTTTGAATACGATGAGCGCGGAGAGATGGCACCGCGAGATATTGTGAGTCGTGCGATTTTTGATTATAAACAACGAACCTCAAGCAACGTCTATATTTCATGTGCTCATTTTGACAAAGAGTATTTTCAAGGCCGTTTTCCCAATATTTACAAAGCATTGCGGGATCTGGGGTATAACCTCCCCTCCCAACGGGTTCCTATTTCTCCTGCATTTCATTATGCTATCGGAGGTATTAAGAGCGATTTGGAGGGGCGAGTACCTAATACACAAGGTCTTTATGTTATCGGAGAAGCGGCATGTACGGGAGTGCATGGGGCGAACCGTTTAGCGAGTAATTCGCTTCTTGAGGGGCTTGTGTTTGGGAAACGGGTTTCAGAAACGATTGTGGCCTCATCGGCAACTCCTTGTGTTGGAACGTTTGCTATTTCTTCCATCCCTCTGGAGATGGAAGGGGATAAAGAGAAAAAAGACAGACTTCGCCGCATTATGTGGGATAATGTCTCTATCGTTCGCTCTCCCAGGGGGCTTGGATTTGCATATGATGAAATTCAAAAAATGTTAGATTCGCAGGTGGGACGACTTTTGCGGTTGCGACTGCTGAGTGCCCGTGCTATCGTTGAATCGGCATTGAAGAGGACCGAATCGATCGGGGTACATTACATTTTACCTAAAGGTCAAGAATGACAACTGCCATTGCACAGCACGGTGTCGATTTGGCAGTTCATCCGTTTGGATGGTTTTTGCTGACCATTTTCATACTGGGGTACTATTTTATCGCAACAGAAGATAAATACCATCTCGATAAGGCGAAACCCGCTTTGTTTATCGGGACGTTTATGTTTATCCTCATCGGAGGGTTTTACGCTTTTAACGGTCTGGATTTTCAGCCGTTTGAAACGGAAATTTCCCATCTAATTTTAGAGATTGCCGAGATTTTCTTTTTCTTGTTTGTCGCAATGACATTTATCGAGGCATTGATCGAACGTGGGGTTTTTGATGCGCTAAAGTCGAAGCTCATTGCCAAGGGGTACAGCTTTCGTGAGATTTTTTGGATAACGGGATTTTTGGCATTTTTCATCTCTCCCATTGCGGACAATCTGACCACCGCCCTTATCCTCTCGACGGTTTTGCTGACCATTGAACAAAAGAACAAAGCCTTTTTGGTCCCCAGTGCGATCAATGTTGTGGTTGCAGCCAATGCAGGAGGGGCATGGAGCCCGTTTGGAGACATTACGACCCTCATGGTATGGACAGCAGAAAAAGGTGTTTTTACCGATTTTCTCTATCTCTTTCCCGCATCGTTTATCGGATGGCTCATAACGGCGTATCTCTTAAGCCGTTATGTCCCTGCACTGGATCCGTTCAAAGACGGAGATCCTGATGCTGCCCAGAAGATTGAGATTCTCAAGGGCGGGAAAATGATCATCGCTTTGGGGGCTGCGACAATAGCATTGGCCGTTATCTGCAAGCAGGTAATGCACTTGCCTCCGATGTGGGGGATGCTTTTTGGACTCTCTCTTCTGCAGCTGTATATGTACACGCTTAAAAAAAATCACCATCAAGATGTGGACATCTTTCGTGCAATGAGTAAAATTGAGAACAATACACTGTTGTTTTTCTTTGGAATTTTAGCCGCGGTGGGAGCGCTCCATTTTGCCGGATTTTTAGGGCATGCGGCGAAGCTGTACGAACAGTTTGATCCGACGATGGTGAACATCGGTATTGGGCTTCTCTCTGCTATTGTCGATAATGTTCCCGTAATGTCAGCGGTACTCAAAGCAAACCCTTCTATCGAACATGCCCAATGGATGCTGGTGACGATGACGGCGGGTATTGGCGGATCGCTGATCAGTTTCGGCAGTGCAGCCGGTGTTGGCGTGATGGGAAAAATGCATGGTGTGTATACTTTCGAATCCCATATTAAGCTTGCGTGGACAGTATTGGTCGGATACGTTGTTTCGGTTGCAATTTGGTACGTTCAGTTTGTTCTTTTAGGCATTTATTAAAATTATTTTATCGAAGGACATTTATTGTTATTATTATCCACCAAGCAAGAGTGGTTCGGCAATATCCGTGGGGACATCCTCGCCGGTATTGTAGTAGCCCTTGCTCTGATTCCTGAGGCTATTGCCTTTTCCATTATCGCAGGAGTGGATCCAAAAGTTGGCCTTTACGCGTCGTTTTGTATCGCAGTGGTCATCGCATTTGTCGGTGGCCGCGCCGGGATGATTTCGGCAGCGACAGGAGCCATGGCGCTTTTGATGGTGACGCTGGTCAAAGAACATGGGTTGCAGTATCTGTTGGCAGCAACCTTACTGACGGGTATATTGCAGATTATGGCGGGGTATTTGAAACTGGGGAGTTTGATGAGCTTCGTTTCACGTACGGTGGTGATCGGATTTGTGAATGCATTGGCGATTTTGATTTTTATGGCACAGTTACCGGAACTTACCAATGTCACCTGGCACGTGTATGCCCTTACAGCGGCGGGTCTTGCGATCATCTATTTGTTTCCGTATATTCCTAAGCTGGGAAAACTTATCCCATCGCCTCTTGTGACGATTGTTGTTCTCACCGCTGTAGTGGTCACTATGGGAATTGATGTGCGAACCGTTGGTGATATGGGCGCGTTACCCGATACCTTGCCGATCTTTTTATGGCCACAGGTACCGTTGAATTGGGAAACATTCGCGATTATTTTTCCCTATTCGGCGGCGTTGGCGGCGGTTGGATTGCTCGAATCGCTGATGACGGCAACCATCGTCGATGACATGACCGATACAGACAGCGACAAAAATCGTGAGTGTAAAGGGCAGGGAATTGCGAACATTGCTTCGGGATGTATCGGCGGAATGGCAGGATGCGCGATGATCGGTCAATCGGTCATCAACGTCAAATCAGGCGGTCGAGGTCGTCTTTCTACTCTTATAGCGGGGGTACTTCTGCTTATTATGGTCGTATTTATGTCCGACTTGATTAAAATTATTCCCATGGCAGCGCTGGTGGCCGTTATGATCATGGTCTCTATCGGAACGTTTAACTGGACATCCATCAAGGGGCTTAAAACGCTGCCACTGTCAACCAATATTGTGATGCTCTCAACCGTTGCTGTAGTGGTAGGAACCCATAACCTAGCACTGGGCGTTTTAACGGGAGTGTTGTTGGCCTCTCTTTTCTTTGCCAACAAAATCAGCCATTTTATGTATTGCGAAAAATCGTATGAAGAGACGAGTAGCACCCGTGTGTATAAATTTATCGGACAGGTTTTTTTCAACTCTGCAGATCGCTTTGCCAACGCATTCGATTACAAAGAAGAGGTAAAAAATGTCATTATTGATGTAACGCGTGCCCATTTTTGGGACATATCTGCGGTGTATGCTCTGGATAAAGCGGTGATTAAATTGCGTAAAATGGGCAAAAATGTAGAGGTTGTGGGAAAAAATAGAGCGAGTAAAACGATTATCGACCGTTTTGGTATCCATGATAAGCCCTCGGAAATTGAGAAGGTTATGGGAGGGCATTAATCCTCCTTTTTATAATCATACTGGAAACTTTCTGACTCAACAAATCGTTTTCAACAATAATGTTGGTTATCCCAAGCTCGGTGATGATATCTTTCTCGTATTGGCTGTGTACTTTGACAATAATCTTTGTGTTATCGATAAACTGCTGTATGGTTTGGCAGACGTGATAGAGTTTTTGCGGGTTATCAATGGCGACGATAACGTATTTTGCCGCCTTGATATTCGCTTTTTTTAAGACTTCTTTTTTGAGAGCATTACCGAAAATAGCGGGTTCACCCATTTTTTGGATACCGTGAAACGTATTGATGTTGTTTTCAATCGCCAGATAAAACTCCCCTTTTTCTTTGAGAAGATTGGCGACGTTGCGTCCAAACTCCCCAAATCCCAAGATAATGGTGTGGTCTTTTAAGTCATCCGAATCAATTTGATTATCGATCTCTTCTTCCTTAAAAAACATATCAGTTAGGGGAGTTAGATTTTTGAGGATAATCGGAGTTGCAATCATCGATAAGACAATCGTAGCGATCATGATTTGGCTGTATGACTGTGCGATAAGATCATGGGTTCGTGCTAATTCCAAAATCGCCAGTGAAAATTCACCGATTTGTATGAGGCTGAGAGCGGTTTTTAAACTGACTCTTTTGCTTTCATTGATTTGGATCAATCCAAAAATAATGATGAATTTTAATACCATGATTCCCATCAGCAGCAAAGCGATGATGGGAAGTTTGGAGATCAATAAGAAAAAGTCGATTTGCATCCCTACGGTGATAAAAAAAATCCCAAGCAATAAATCTCTAAAGGGTATCAGATCTGCTTGGGCTTGGTGCTTGTATTTGGTTTCAGCGATGAGCATCCCTGCGATAAATGCACCAAGGGAATACGAAAAGCCTAATAAATTCGCGAAATACGATGCCCCTATGGCCAAAAATAAGACACTCCCCACAAACAATTCATCAGAATTTGTTTTTAGAATCTGAGTTAAAAAAGGCTCTAAGACATACTTTCCAAACATCCATAAAAACATTAATAGCATGGTGGCGCTGATAAGCATATCTTGGAGAATCGTCGATATATCATTAGTATTGTTGCTCATAAAACCGATGATAAGCAAGATAGGGATAACGGCGATGTCTTGCATGATGAGGATTCCCAGTGATCGTTGGCCGTGACGGCGATTGATTTCACCGCTTTCGTTGAGGAGTTTGAGGACAATAGCGGTCGAAGAGAGGGCAATGACCAGCGATAGGATAAAGGCAGAATTTTGATCAAGCTTCAACACATAGTAGCCAAGAGTATAGGAAAGGGTAGAGGTGATCAGAATTTGAAGGGTGCCGGTGATGAATACCTCATGTTTCATCCGCTTTAAATGAGCCAGTGAAAACTCCAGTCCGATGGTAAACATTAAAAAAACGACACCAAATTCGGCAATTTCTTTGAGATCATGATTATGAACTGCCGCGCGTAGATCAAATCCATAGGCAATGATGGTACCCGTTAAAATATATCCTATGATGGTGGGGAGATGAAATTTTTTGATAATGACATTGATAACGAGCGATAAAAAGAGGGTTGATACAATGATCGTTAACATTTCGATTCCTAAAAATGGGGTAGTTCGATATTTTCAAAATTATACCTGATAAAGGAGAAGCGTATTTTTGATGACTAAAGACGAAAAACTGCCATTGGATCGAATAGTAGACTAATGTAAAAAATTTTTAATCACTTTAAAAATTTCCAAACAAAGGACCAATACCCATACAAAAATCGTAATTCCGGCAGCAGCGGCGGCGATGTCTTTGATGATCCGAATTTTTTCATTGTAGTTTGTTTCCATGAAGTCACAGATTGCTTCGATAGCCGTGTTGAATACTTCTGCCGCAATCATGACACCCGTCGAGAGGACAATTAAAGAGGCGTCAACCCACGCATTAAAAATCAAGACGGGGATGAGTATGGCAATCGAGATGACGATTTTATACATGACACTAAAATCGTACAGCACCGCAAAACGCAACCCGGAAAGGATGATTTTAAATTTCCGAAAAGGGTGATATCCATGCTCGCCGGTATCTAAAAATTTGTTTTTCATGTCAGTACTCCTGATTTTACGACCAATACGGCTATACAGCTCCAACTAATCGCTATAAGACCGCCGGCAAGGACATCAGTCGGAAAATGTACTTGCAAATACATGCGAGAGAAAGCGACCCCCAATGCTATGAAGACCAATGTTCCGCTTAACACCGTGCCAAACAGGGAAGGGCCGTTATAGACAATAAGCCAGATCAAAAGGGTAAATGCCACGATTTGAGCCGTATGGGCACTGGGAAAGGAGGGGTCGATGGGCAGTTCGTTGAGAGAGGGAAAAAAATGGGGCCGTTTGCGTTCGAATTCATATTTAAGGGCATAACTGGTTAGAACCGTTCCCCAAAATCCGATTCCCAAGAGCTTTTCAAAGTTTTCAAAATAGCGCGAAAGAAACACGGTCAGGATTATATAAAGCGGCAATAGAACCCATAAAGAACCCAGCCACGTAATACTGGAAAAGAAGTGATCCAGCATCGGATGTTTGATTTTATGGAACCAATGCAGCACATCATGATCGAATTGTGCCAAATGACCGTTGCGCATCATAAAGGTCAAAGCGACAAAGGCGCTCATCGAAATAAGAAGAATAACGGCGAACAACCATCGCTCATCCGGAGTAATTTTTTCATTAAACGGCATAAATCTCCCTTCTTGATAGGGTATATGGTACTACACATAACGTAAAAAGCAAAATTAAACTACGATTAGGTATCATTTCATCTATACACAGGGTTTTTATCTCCCTTCATAACATCTCCATCCAAAGGCTCACCCGTGAAAGATGTCAATATTATCATCCTAGATTTTGGTTCTCAGTATACGCAGTTGATTGCACGTCGCTTACGCGAAGACAAAGTTTATTGTGAAGTTCTCCCGTATCACACTAAAATTGATGCGATTAAAGCAAAAAATCCAAAAGGTATCATCCTAAGCGGCGGTCCTTCATCAGTTTACAACAAGGACGCGTATACTGTGGATCAAGGGGTTTATGCTCTTGGTATCCCAGTACTTGGTATTTGTTATGGGATGCAGCGTATTGCAGTTGATTTTGGCGGTTCAGTTGTCCGAAGTGATCATCATGAGTACGGCAAAGCAGAACTTACCATTGATATGACACAGCAGTCACCATTGTTTGCCAATTGTGAAGATGAGCGCACCGTATGGATGAGCCACTCTGATAAAGTTGATGTTCTGCCAGAAGGTTTTGTCCCTATCGCCTATTCACCCAACTCACCGTTTGCGGCGATCGCGAATGAAGAAAAAATGGTCTATGCGATGCAGTATCATCCAGAAGTGAATCACTCCGAAGAGGGGTATCTGATGCTCCGTAACTTCGCACGTACGATTTGCGGCATTACCGAAAAATGGGATATGGGCCATTTCCTCAAAGAGCAGATCGTCAAAATCCGTGCCCAAGTGGGTGATGGGAAAGTCCTTTGTGCCCTTAGCGGCGGGGTTGATTCTTCGGTTGTTGCTGCATTGCTCTACGAAGCGATTGGTAATCAGCTTATCCCTGTATTCGTTGATAACGGTCTTTTGCGTAAGGGTGAACGTGAATCGGTTGAAAATATCTTCAAAGTTCATCTCAAAGTTCCTCTTGTTGTCGCCGATGCTTCAGAGAGTTTTTTGGGTAAGCTTGCCGGTGTTACCGATCCTGAAGAGAAGCGTAAAATCATCGGACATACGTTTATTGAAGTATTTGAACAAGAAGCCAAAAAACACGACGGAATCAAATTCTTGGCGCAGGGTACGTTGTATCCCGATGTTATCGAATCGGTATCAGTCAATGGTCCATCCGTAACGATCAAAAGTCACCATAATGTCGGCGGATTGCCCGACTGGATGGATTTCGAGTTGATCGAGCCGTTGCGTGATTTGTTCAAAGACGAAGTACGTAAATTAGGTCTTGAATTGGGACTTCCGGATTATTTGGTCAATCGCCATCCGTTCCCGGGACCAGGTTTAGGGATTCGTATCATGGGTGAAGTCAATAAAGATGATTTATTTATCCTTCGTGAAGCCGATGCAATTTTACTCGATGAGCTTAAAGCCAGCGGTTATTACGCAAAAACGTGGCAGGCATTTGCCGTACTCTTGAATGTTAAAAGCGTTGGCGTTATGGGTGATAATCGTACCTATGACAACACCGTATGTGTCCGTGTCGTTGAAGCTGTCGATGGGATGACGGCTACATTTGCCCATCTTCCTCACACGTTGTTAGAGCGAATCAGCCGTCGTATTATCAATGAAGTAGACGGCATTAACCGTGTCGTTTATGACATCAGTTCCAAGCCTCCTGCTACCATCGAGTGGGAATAAGGGGGAGCTTTTGCGCCCCATCTACCTCGTCTCTAAAACGTCCCACCACGAAACGGAGGGTGTTATTCACATCCCTATCCTTTCGATCCATTTCTTAACTCCTTCGATCTATTTTTCTCAGTATGATGGTATTGTGGTCACTTCTAAGCAGGGAGCATTGGCACTTAGTCACTATTCGCTCGATTGGGAGAGACTTCATGTAGTTTGTGTGGGGGAGTCAACAGCACAAACGATGAGAGAGCTGGGTGTGAAGCACATTGAGACAGCAAACGGATACGGAGAGGGGCTTTTGGATGTGTTAGCTCTCCAAAAAGATCACCAAAAATGGCTCTACTGTCGTCCTAAAATGATTGCCTCTTCATGGCCTTCTCGTGCTCGTGAGAGGGGAATGGTGATTGATGAGGTGATTGTGTATGAAACACAGTGCAACCAAGAGATGAAGCTCGTTGAAATAGCAAGCGACGCAGTGCTGATTTTTACTTCACCTTCGAGCATTGAATGCTTTCAAGAGCGCTACACCCTTTTGCCAACCCATCGCATTGTGGTTATAGGAAAAACAACTAAGAATGCTTTGCCCTCAGGGATTGAATCGATGCAATCTGAAAATACGAGCGTTGAATCGTGTGTGAAAATGGCCAAAGAATTAGCAGTTTGAGATCGGTTTTAAGCTTTTTGAGGTTATAATTATCGTTACCTGGGCGCAGCGACTAATCGCATTTTGAGGGTTCTACATATACACTTAGTGGATTGGTAGTCATCTCTTGGTGTCGGTGATCTCGTTTGAGCGGTTAAACGCGAGAGACTGCCGCCGAAAGAGATGCTCGGTCTGCTTTTTTTACGCTTTGAGAACCAAAGCTATATGCGAAACGCCCGCCTGGGCTTTTACAATGGGACGAAGGGTTATTTTATTTAAAAAGCCATTGGGATTTTTAGATGAGAGAAGCAACTATTTTTGGGGTAACTATATGAACATAATGATAATCGGCAGCGGTGGACGAGAATTTTCAATTGGAAGAGTTTTAAAACAAGATCCTGAAGTCAAAAACCTCTATTTTGCCCCTGGAAACGGTGCTACCACGATGCTTGGTGAAAATGTTACCATTAAAGATTATGAAGAGTTGGCCCAATTTGCCATTGATAATACGATTGATTTGACCATTGTAGGACCTGAGGGGCCATTGACCGATGGGATTGTGGATATTTTCAAAGCCTGGGGATTGGTTATTTTTGGCCCTTCCAAAGCCGCTGCACAGCTTGAGGGTTCGAAAGTGTACATGAAAAACTTTTTGGCTAAATACAACATTCCCACAGCACGCTACATCGAAACCGCTCATATCGGAGATGCATTTAAATTTATCGAGAGCCTTACCGCGCCGATCGTTGTCAAAGCGGATGGCCTGTGTGCAGGAAAAGGTGTTATTATCGCCATGAGTCATGATGAGGCTAAGGTCGCCGTTTCGGAAATGCTCAGTGGAAAATCGTTTGGTGATGCCGGAAAACGGGTTATTATCGAAGAGTTTTTGGACGGCTATGAGCTTTCTATGTTCGCTTTGTGTGATGGAAAAGACTTTATTCTTCTCCCCGCAGCCCAAGATCATAAACGTCTTTTGGATAACGATCAAGGTCCAAATACCGGTGGAATGGGAGCCTATGCACCAACGCCGCTAGTGGACGAAGTCCTTTATGAAAAAGTCAAAGAGCGGGTTATTCGTCCTACCCTGTTAGGGATGCAGCAAGAGGGAGCTCCATTTGAAGGAGTTCTTTTTATCGGGATTATGGTCGTCAATGGTGAGCCGATTACGTTGGAATTTAACGTCCGTTTCGGCGATCCGGAGTGCGAAATTTTGATGCCGTTACTTAAAACTCCTGCGCGTGAACTTTTTTACAAAGCGGCAACCAAGCAGCTCGATACTTTGAAGGTTGAATTTCATAACCAATACGCCGTGGGTGTGGTAATGGCGAGCAAAAATTATCCTTTTGAGAGTTCTGTTCCGGCTGAGATTGTTGTGGATGAGATTCATCATGATGAGATTGCACAAAATACCCATATTTCGTATGCAGGCGTCAGCCATTTTGATGGAAAGTTATACGCAGATGGGGGACGGGTGCTTGTGTGTGTAGGGGTAGGCGATAGCATTAAACAAGCTCGAGATCGGGCCTATATGCTGTGCGGGCAAGTCCATTTTGCGGGTAAAAAGCTTCGCACCGATATCGCATACCAAGCCTTGCGTTAATGAATAACGACATCGAAACTCTCCTTATGCGAGAAAATCTGCACCTTGCGAGCGTGCGGTCTCGTGCAGCTGCATTTGGAATTGATGAACTGTTGTTGAGTGTCATTTTATTTGCTATTTTGTGGGATTCGATTTCTACCGCTGCGAGCGTAGAAGAGATTATTTTGGTTATTAATACCTTTATTTTGGAATACATGGCAATCAAAATTCTCTATCAAACCTTTTTTACGATGCAGTACGGCGCAACCTTGGGAAAAATAGTGATGAAAATCCGAATAATCGAGATGAAGACTCTTTCCAATCCTAGTTTTTTCAGTGCGTTTAACCGGTCGGTTTTCCGGATTGTGAGTGAAATGCTTTTTTATCTAGGCTTTGCTTGGGCATTTTTTGATCCTTATCGCCGTTCATGGCATGATTTGAGTGCACGGACTTTGGTTGTTAATGTCTAAGTTTTTTCTATTCAGTCTAATGGCGGCAAGTGCATTATACGGAAGCGATCGTGTCGAAATTTTTGGGGAACAAGTGGATGCAAACGGCTCTCTGGCAACTGCTGCTGGAAGTCCTGTGATCGTCTATCAAGACCAAGTGCTAAGTGCAACCAAGCTCACCTATGATCACAATACGAGTATTGTTGAAGCGTTTGGAGATGTCAGTGCATTTAAAGCAGGGAACTATCATGCCATTAGCGACTATTCAAAATTAAATCTGGATGAAGATACCCGTTATTCCAAACCTTATTATTCGTTTGATACCACCAGCAAAGCTTGGATGAGTGCTGATGAGGCAACCGGATGTCAGAATAAAATCGATTTGAGCAGCGGAATGGTATCGGGATGTGATTCAGTTGACCCGTTGTGGAAAATCCATTTTACCAGTGCAAATTACGACACCCAGAATATGTGGGTCAATATCTACAATGCGTTGCTGTATGTGGAAGATGTTCCGGTGATGTATTTGCCTTATTTCGGATATCCAACGGATAAAACAAGACGCAGCGGATTATTGATCCCTTCATTCGGGTTGTCCAGTGCGGAAGGATTTTATTATCAGCAGCCGATTTACTGGGCACCAACCAACTGGTTTGATGCCGAGTTTCGTCCCCAGATTCGAACCTCGCGCGGATCGGGAATGTATGCCGATATCCGTTTCATCGACACCCCTTCTTCAAAAGGTTCCCTTACCCTTGGTTATTTCAAAGAGCAGAGCGCTTATGCACAAGCATACGATTTAGCCCACGAAAAACACTATGGACTTGCCCTTGATTATCAGCATAAAGATGTTTTAAAAAACTGGTTTGGAGCAAATCTGGAGGGGGAATCCGGATTGTATCTTAATGGTTCATGGATGAATGATGTGGATTATCTCAATTTGCAGCGAAGTGATGAAACCAAAAACGTTACCGACAATCAAATTCTCTCCCGTATCAACAGCTATTACAGCAGCGAAGACAATTATGCCGGAGTTTATGTTAAACATTATCAGTATCTAGACCCGAATATTGATAATAAACAAACCCTTCAAACCTTACCTTCGCTGCAATATCATCGATATCTAGAGACCTTCTTTAATAATCATCTTCTTATAAATGGGGATGTTACGGCGAGTAACTTTTATCGCCCAGACGGAAAAAAAGCGGTTCAAACCGATGTCAATATTCCCCTTATCTTGCAAACGAGCTTGTTTGATGAATATTTGGATCTAAGTTATACCGCCAATGCAGCGACGCGAGCAATCGGTTTTTATGGAACTCCACGGAGTGGCGAAGATAACAGTGCTTACCCATCGGGATACTATGCGCAGCTTGACCATACCCTTTCATTGGGAACAACGTTGGTCCGTCCGTATGAAACGATGACCCATGTTATCGCGCCTAATGTAAGTTACACTAAAGCAGGGACACGTCTTTACAATGGATACTATGAGGGTCGTCACGATCAGTGCAGTTCTGCGAGCTACCCTTGCGAATTTTATACGTTAAATGAACCCAGTGACGGCCTTTCTTTAGGTCTTAACAACTTTTTGTTTGAAGACGGAAGACAAAAGCTGGTAGACCGGTTGAACCAAACCTTTAAATACGATGACGGCGGCAGTTATTACGGAGAGCTTCAAAACGAACTGGAGTGGGAAGTGACCAATGCCCTTTACTATTACAATCAAACCTCCTACAATCATGATCGCAACCGAGTGACCAAAGAACAAAATACCATTCGTTATAATGATGGCATCGTAAAAGCAAGTGTGAGTCACTATTATACGGATGAGATTCGAAATACCCAAGTGCAGTATGCCTCGTATTGGACGGGAGATATTGCCTATCAGTATAACCGTTATTACAAGTTTTTTGGTTTACTGGCGTATGATTACCAAGAATCTTTACTCAAACAAGGGGAAGTGGGCTTTTTGTATGCGCAGCGATGTTGGGATTTTGGTCTGAAATTTGTCCAAAACCGTCGTCCGATTTTGACGAATACCACCGGGAGTGATTCGGTCGAAGACTCGTATGTGTTCATTACTATGATCTTAAAGCCATTAGGCGGATCAGATTTTAATTATAAACTCACCAACAATAAATGAGGATAGCATGAAACTCGAAGCAAAAATCGGATTGTTTGTCGTGGCTGCGCTGGTTGCCCTTTTGTTCCTCTCAACACAGGTCACTTCCTTGGGCAAATGGGGGCAGAAAGGATATGCCATTCAAGCGTATGTGGATGATGCCTCCGGCATTGAAAAATATACGCACGTTTCGATGAATGGTGTTGTGGTTGGTGAAGTTCAAGAAATTACTATTGATGGCAAAAAAGTACGACTGACCTTGTCTATCAATGAAGGGGTTGGTATTCCCGATGATTCGTCGATCGTTGTGGTGCAAGAGTCATTATTGGGGGCAAAAGTTTTGAACATTCTTGTGGGAGATTCGCCGTCCAATCTTCAAACAGGCGGTACGCTTTCTCAGTCCAAACGATATGCTTCATTTGATCAAACAAGCGATTCTATAAATGAAGCGGCCAAAGAGCTAGCGTTGTTGATGCGTGATTTTCGATCAACCCTTGATGATGAACATCGCAAAGCGATACAAGATGCCATTATTGCTTTTAGAGATGTCGGGGTCAATCTTAACGGAGTGGTCGTCGATAATCGCGAAGATTTGAAAATGGCGATCGCCAATTTCAGAACAATGAGCGCAGGTTTTTCACAAACAGCCGATACGGTGAATAAAGATTTGCCGGAGATCATGGAGCGGATCAGTTCGTTAACGATGCGTATGAACAATATCAGTGGTTCCGTAGAAAATTCGGTTCCTGAAGCGGTCAATAAATTTGTGTCAATTGAAGACAATATCAGCGCTATTTTGGCTGAAAATCGCTCACCTTTAAATAAAACGGTGACATCAGCGGCCTCGTTCTTTAAAAGCGGAGAAGAGGCATTTTCAAAAGTCGATTCACTTCTCAGCACGTTTACTACCAGTGAGCTGCAAGTTGCGATGCATACTGATTATATGATGCGTGATGGGTATGGAAAAGTGTATTTAGGGGCTACATATCTCCCTAATCCTGAGACCTATTATATGTTTGATCTCATAAGCAGCGATGATTATTCAAATCCCAATCAGTTGCCGGGCAAACATATCGAGACCAGTACCCGATATTCATTGCAATACGGAAAGCGATTTGATAATACTTTGTTGCGTTTTGGTGCGATCGAGTCTACGGGGGGAGTCGGAGTTGATTATTTTATGAATCATGACAAACTGAAAGTTTCAGCCGAAGCCTTTGATTTTAACTCGATCAATGATTTACGGGCAGAACAAGCACACTTTAAAGCTCAGATACGGTATCAGATGCTCAAGCATTTGGAACTTTATGCAGGATGGGATGATTTCCTTAATCCGCACTCCCAAAATATCTTTTTTGGTCTAGGGCTTCGTTTTATCGATAATGACATCAAATATTTATCGGGCGTAAGCTCATTTGCAAAATAAAAACATTTAATTTTTAAGGAAATACATGAAATACGATATTACATTGGCATTAACCAATAAAGAAGAGAGTTATGCCCTCAATCAAGTAGCGGCACAAGCTAACGGTGCCGTATGGCTTAAATCGGGGAATACTGTTATTTTAGCCACCGTCGTTGTGGATGAGACCGATTTTGTGGATGAGGATTTCCTTCCATTGACGGTACAGTATCTTGAAAAAAGTTACGCTGCAGGAAAATTTCCGGGCGGATTTATTAAACGGGAAACCAAGCCGAGTGATTTTGAAGCACTGACCTCGCGCATTGTAGACCGATCTTTGCGCCCATTGTTTCCAAAAGGGTTCGCCAATCCGATCCAAATATCGATTTTGGTTTTGAGCAGTGACCATGAATCGGATTTGCAGGTGTTAGCCCTTAATGCGGCATCTGCTGCCTTGTATGTTTCCAATATCGATATTTTTACGTCCGTGAGTGCCGTGCGTATCGGTAAAATTGAGGGAGAAATTGTTGTCAACCCGACACTTTCACAGTTAAAGCAAAGTACCCTTGATTTGTATTTAGCAGGCAGCCGTGATGACATGCTGATGATTGAGATGCAAGCCAATGGGAGTGATGAGGTTCAAGTCATTGATATGGGATTTGCAGATCCTCTGGCGGCGGTACCGCCGTTGCTGCAACGACAAAGTAATGCAATGCCCGAAGATGAGTTGATCGAAGTACTAACTTTGGCACAATCCGAACTCAAAAGGGCTAATACAGCCTATGAGCATGCTTTTAAGCCTCTCGCTAAGTTTGCATTTGAATTAAAATACGTGGTGAGTGAAATCGATGCACAAATGTCTGAATATGTGCGATCCCACCATACGGATGATTTGAAGCGCGGTATTAGCCAGATGGCCAAAACTGAGCGCTCCAAAGCACTTCGCACGATTCGTAAAGCGATCATGCTTGAAAAGCCGGAGTGGAACGAGCATGAGCTTAAAAAAGCGATTGAGCAGGTGAAACGTTCGATGGTACGCGCCCAGATTTTGGATGAAAATATTCGTGCCGACGGACGTGCTCTTAATGAAGTGCGCCCCATTAGCATTGAAACCAATCTTTTGCCCAGTGCGCACGCATCTGCATTGTTTACACGGGGACAAACACAGGCATTGGTGGTTTTGACACTTGGCGGAGCCAAAGATGCGCAAATGTATGAGGGGCTCACCGACAGCGGTACCCAAAATGACGCTTTTATGGTCCACTACAACTTTCCGGGGTTTAGTGTCGGAGAGCCATCCCCGATTGGCGCACCGCGCCGTCGTGAGTTGGGTCACGGTAATCTTGCCAAACGGGCGCTAGAGGGTTCTACCGTTCGTAACGGTCAGACGATCCGCTTGGTGTCTGAAATTTTGGAGTCAAACGGTTCATCATCTATGGCAACCGTATGCGGCGGCTATATGGCATTACGTGCAGGTGATATAGAAGTATGTGAGCCCATTGCCGGTGTTGCCATGGGAATGGTACAAGAGGGAAATCGTCATGCCATTTTGAGCGATATTATGGGACTTGAAGACCATGACGGAGATTTGGACTTTAAAGTCACAGGTTCCAAGGATGGGATTACCGCGATGCAAATGGATATCAAACTAGGCGGCATTGCATTGGATATTTTGCGTGAAGCGCTTTATCAAGCCAAAGAAGCGCGTGCTCATATCATCGATATTATGATCGATGCAGAAAAAAAGATTGAACTCAACGAAGGGACATTGCCAAGCACCGATTTGTTCCATATTGATCCGAGTTTTATCGGTGATATCATCGGTCAAGCGGGCAAAACCATCCGCGAAATCATTGAAAAGTTTGATGTGGCGATCGATATCGATAAGAAAAAAGGGTCCGTCAAACTAACAGGTAAAAATCGTGAAGGACTCAAAGGGGCACGTGATCATATTGAGGGGATTGTCGGCGGTGCCGCTTCGGTACCAAAAGTAGAGTATAAAGTAGGCGATATCGTGAATGGAAAAGTCAAGAAAATTGTTGATTTCGGAGCCTTTATTGAACTTCCAGGGGGGATAGACGGTCTTATACATATCTCAAAACTCTCCGATGGACACATTAGCCGAGTAAGCGATGTGATCAGCGAGGGGGATGAATTGATGGTAGAAATCGTCGAATTCAAAGGAAATAAAATCGGATTGGCACGGGCTAAGTAAGTTTTTAGCTCTTGAGTTTTATAATGCCGTCCACAAAGTGATAAGTAGGGACACTATCCGAACAGACTTTGATTTAAATACGGAGATTACTCATGAAAAAAGTTCTTTTTCTTATGATCGCACTTGTTGCTGCTGCATTCGGTGCTGACGAAGCGGTAGCAGTTGTTGAAGCAACTGTTGACGCTGCACCTGCTGTTGCAGCTGCATCTGCAGACGTTGCAAACCAAACTCTTAAAGCGTACTCAATGATCGCTGCGGGTGTTGGTCTTGGTTTAGCTGCTCTTGGTGGAGCTATCGGTATGGGTAGCACTGCTGCTGCAACTATCGCTGGTACTGCACGTAACCCAGGTCTTGGCGGAAAATTGATGACAACTATGTTCATCGCTCTTGCTATGATCGAAGCGCAAGTTATCTATACATTGGTAATTGCTCTTATCGCTCTTTACGCTAACCCATATTTGGCTGCGTAAGTTTCGACTTTTCTTCCGATCAGCTTCGGCTGATCACCTTTTTATACGCGGACGTGGTGGAATGGTAGACACGCTACCTTGAGGTGGTAGTGCCAACAGGTGTGGGGGTTCAAATCCCCCCGTCCGCACCAATACTCTTTTAAGACCTATTTCAGGCACTTATTCAAGCAACTTTTTCCATTGTGACCAAAACTCTTCTCTAAGAATTTAGCCCTTTTTTTGTCTTTACGCTTTATATACCTAGCATAGCACCCTTATATATCGGTCATCAGACTCAAGTGTCCGAATGTCGACCGATATGCTGTTCGGAGATGTTTCGTTACGATGTCCAGACATGTTCCGATTTGCTGTCCGAATAACTGCGATTTTTACAATAATAGTCATTTATGACTTTTTTATTCTTGAGACAACTCAGCCAATAAATTCTTTCTTGCTTCTGGTGACAGTTTTTCTAAAGCTGATTTAATCTCATCAGCATCTTTCTCATCTTTTGCAACATTTAAATCTTTAAGTTCTTTCTCTTTTGCATCCTTATTGGCTCTTAGTATTGCTTCAAGTACAGTGATAGCTGAGAGTACATCAGGGAAGTTTTCGTACTCTTTTTTAAGAGTAGATAATGTTTCTGGTAAATCAGGTACCTTAAACTGCATAGAGTCAATAGTTTGAGACATGTTATTTGGATTACTCTCTGTAAGCGGTTGTTGCCCTGTCCACTCTCTAAAGTCTTTTCTGAAAGTCTTGTTTATTTTTAAACAAGCTTCCTCTTCATCCATACCATCTTTAATTAGGTTAATAACCTTATCAACATTACCAACTTGAATGGCTTTTTCATCTACATCCTCAGTAGTAATATTAATCTCATAGCCTTTATAATCAATCATGCTAGTATCTCCATCTGTCTATAATGGAGTTATTGTACCGTAAAATAACAATTATTATATCTTATAGTTATTTATGGAGAGTACATGAGATTTTATGAAAAAGAAAAGTATTTGCTAAAATAAGTCAGCACTCTAGGTAAGCGCAGCTAAAAATTGGATATGATTATTTAGTCATAAAAGTTACTTTTATTGTCATAATCAATAAATTTGAATATTCTTTGATTTTGCTCTTGACATTCCTTATGAAATCCCCTATAATTCCCGTCCACAAACGATGAGACGCCTTGAAAGAGACGACGAGTTTGAGTTTGAGATCATTGAAAACTAAGCAGGAGTGACGGTCGAGCATATGCTTGAACGACATTTCTAATAATGTCAACACAATACAACAACCGTCTATTTACTTTGGTTAGTTTAACTAACCACCAAAAAGTAAAATAGATAACAATTTATGAAGCCAATGATTTTAAATCTTGGGTCATAGGATTGAACACCAATTATGGAGAGTTTGATCCTGGCTCAGAGTGAACGCTGGCGGCGTGCCTAACACATGCAAGTCGAACGATGATAGGAAGCTTGCTTCCTTGATTAGTGGCGCACGGGTGAGTAATGCATAGATAATGTGCCCCTTAGTTCGGGATAGCCACTGGAAACGGTGATTAATACCGGATACTCCTTCTTGTTATAAGACAAGTCGGGAAAGTTTTTTCGCTAAGGGATCAGTCTATGTTCCATCAGCTAGTTGGTGAGGTAATGGCTCACCAAGGCAATGACGGATATCTGGTTTGAGAGGATGATCAGACACACTGGAACTGAGACACGGTCCAGACTCCTACGGGAGGCAGCAGTGAGGAATATTGCACAATGGAGGAAACTCTGATGCAGCAACGCCGCGTGGAGGATGACGCAT
>JBBQNL010000012.1:0-29690 GCA_038329855.1 Campylobacterales bacterium | reverse complement strand
CATCTCCCCTCTGGTTGTGGGGATTGTACTGGGGATTTTTTATGCCAATACCCTCCATAATAAATTTCCTTCAGCATGGGAAAGCGGAATCACCTTCTCGGGTAAAAAGATTTTGCGTTTCGCCATTGTTTTTTACGGCTTCCGGATTACCTTTCAGCAAATAGCAGAGGTTGGCATCCAAGGTTTTATGGTTTCATTGTTGGTTCTTTCTTCTACCCTTATCATTGGGATTTGGCTGGGGACAAAGGTGTTTAAAATGGACCGAGATACCTCCATTTTGACCGCTTCGGGAGCATCGGTGTGCGGTGCAGCTGCGGTACTGGCTACGGAACCAGTCTTGAAATCTGAAGAGCATAAAACCGCTATAGCTGTTTCGATGGTGGTTCTTTTCGGGACGATTTCGATGTTTTTGTACCCTGTCCTTTATGCGACCATTATTGAACCTGCAACCGGATTTTTGCACATGAGCCCCTCCACGTTTGGGATGTACGTAGGGGGTACGATTCATGAAGTAGCCCAAGTGGTTGCCGTCCCTGCTTCTGTTCCGGGGGCTGGTGAGAGTATGGCCAATACAGCAGTCATTGTGAAAATGACACGGGTTATTATGATCGCTCCAATGCTGATTGTCTTGGGTCTTGTTTTAAGTTTCATGGCAAAAAAATCAGGAGGAGAAGGGTCGAAGGTTAAATTGGTCATCCCTTGGTTTGCGGTCTACTTTATCGGTATGGCCGGGGTCAATTCACTTATCCATACGTATACATTGACGGCTCCAGAAGATATGGCAACGATTATCAAAGGTGTTATTGGGAATATCAATCTTATTGATACTTTTTTGCTGACCATGGCGATGACAGCTTTGGGTATGGGGACACGCTTCGCGAAATTTAAAGGGTTAGGATTGGCCCCTATCTATACGGCAGGTTCTATGTTTATCTGGCTTGTCGTGGGCGGTTTTGTTATTACTCAGTGGGTTGTTGCAACGTTTTAATAGATTCGGCATACCCGACTTTTTTTGCTCTTTTTGTCATCCTCGGGCTTGACCCTTGGATTTATCCCCATAATTGTTACTTATCTCTTCCGATAGCTCAGTGCTTCCATTAAATGATTTTTTTCTATGTTGTTCGAATCGTCCAAATCCGCAATAGTCCGTGCTACTTTTAAGATTCTTCCAACGGCACGAAACGATAGTCCAAAACGTCCGATTGCCTGATCGATAACCCTTTGTGCCTCTTCGTCTAAAGGGCAAAATTGTCCAATTTCACTATCGTTAAGGGAGCCGTTAAGTCTCGTCTGCGAGCGTTCTTTTTGTCGTAAAAAGGCTGAGCGTACTTTTTGGTGGAATTGTTCTGAGGTGTAGGAAGTTTTGTCTTCGGCATTGCTTTGGTGCATTTGGATGAAGAGATCGATGCGATCCAAAAATGGGTCTGATAGACGCGAACGATAACGGCTTATTTCCAAATCGGAACATCGGCATGGTGTTGCTTGGCTTAGGAGGTTTCCGCAGGGACAGGGATTCATGGCGGCGACAAAGAGGAAATTCGCCGCATAAGTGACTTTTGAGTTGACGCGAGAAATACGGATGTGGCGATCTTCGAGGGGCTCACGTAGTGCTTCGAGGATGTTTTTGGAAAAATGGGGCAGTTCATCGAAGAACAAAATCCCTCCATGGGCTAAGCCCACCTCCCCGATTTGTGCTTTATGAGTTCCTCCCCCAAAAATACTGGATTGGGTGCTGGTGTGGTGAGGGGAGCGAAATGGGCGTTCAGGGGCAAAAGAGGGCTCTTTACCATCGAGAATTTCGAGTTTGGCGCATTCGAGCATCTCGTCGTTGTGAAGAGGTGGTAGAATGTATTGAAGCCGTTTGGCAATCATCGATTTACCTGAGCCTGGTGAACCTTCAAGTAGAAGATTATGCATTCCTGCGGCGCAAATGAGTGCAGCACGCTTGGCGTGCTCTTGACCTTTTATCTCTTTGAAATCCAGCGGGTACTCTTGGTGATAAAAATAGTCCTTTTCGTTGAATGTAAGGGTCGGAAAGGTAAACGCGGTTGTGTTGAGATGGGGACTTTGGTGGTCGTTTGAGAGTATCTCGAGGGTTTGAGTCAGGGTGCTTGCCGGATAAAAAGCGATATTGGGAATGCGAGAGAGTTTATCCACTGCATTTGCGGGAACGATGGCTTTGGTGATAATCCCTTGATTGGCAAGGGAGAGGATAATGGGATAAAGGAGGGTGTTTTCGCTGACGCTACCATCGAGCCCGAGTTCACCAAAAACGTACCACCCTTCAAGCGCAGTTTTTTGTTCACCCAATGCAATAAGAGTGGCGATGGCAAGATCAAAATGGGATCCCTCTTTGCGTATGTCACTGGGGGCCAGATTGATGGTGAGCCGTTTGGGGGGAAAGGTGAACTGGTTGCTTAATAGAGCTGATTTTACCCGCTCTTTGGATTCAGCGATGGCGGTGTTTGCCATTCCGACGATAGTAAAGGCGGGCAGCCCTTTGGTCGCACTAAATTGGACTTCGACCGTTTTGGCATCGATCCCTTCGAATGTTGCACAGAGTAGTTGTTTCATCATACACCGCCGTAGTTGAGTACGGTTATTGTAGCAAAATCATTTTTTGTGTGAAAAAATATGTCTGTTTGCAATAATATTTGATGTTACGCATCAAAATGAGCCAAGCCAATTTTGATGGCAAGGACAAAGTTGTCCTTTGTAATCCCCTAAAGCTTTCAGCATCAATGCTGAAGAAATTAAAACTATTTTTTCTCTTTTAAGGCGCGTTTGTACTCTTTTTCAAACTTTTTACGACGATTGTAGGTGAGTTTTTCGATAAAAAGTTTCCCCTCCAAATGATCCATTTCGTGCTGTATCGCAATGGCTAAAAGCTCATTGGCCTCAAGGGTGCATGTTTCTCCATGACGATTTTGATAGTGAAGGGTGAGGGATTCAAAACGCTCAATATCTTCATAAAATCCGGGAACGCTTAGGCATCCCTCTTGGTAGGTGATCGTCCCTTTTGGGTTATGAATGACGGGATTGATGATCTCAAGGGTATTTGCCTTGATCTGATTCCCCTCCTCATCCGGAATACAAAGAATAAGAGCTCGAATGGGACGAGCCACTTGAATAGCAGCGAGACCGATACCGTTACTTTCCATCATGGTTTCAAACATATCCTCAAGAAAGGTATGAAGCGCAGCATCAAAGACGCTCACCTCTTTTGAAGGTGATTTTAGCAATTTATCGGGGTAGGTAATTATTTTTAACAGCATGAGAAGAAGGAGTTATGCGTTACAGACGATGTAATGATTTTTGGTTGCTTCATTGGAGGCTTCCATTGCATCCAATGTACAGCTGAGTATTTGTTCTATTGAGCGTTCAGGATTGATTTCAGCGACCCCTATTGCGATGCGCAACGTAATCTCTTGCTCACCTAAAAAGAAGTTTGTGGATGAAACAAGGTCATACAGGCGGTCTGCTGCACGTTTGGCATTTTCTATATCGGTATGCTTGAGCATCATCGCAAATACACCATCCCCGAAGTGAGCGACGGTATCGCTGCGTCTAGAGGTTTTGAGAAGCAATCGTGCAACCGTGCGCACCATCATCCCTTTGGCTTTATCGCTGTTGATTTGTGAAAGGGTGGTGTTGGAAAGACGGACAAAAATAAGGGAACTTTTGTGACGAAACTCAACGATTAACAGCGATTCTTGGGTGAGCTTGGAGATGAGATACCGCTTGTTGTAGACACCGTATTGATCGTCAAAAATGGTTTCATTTTCAACCTGCCGAACGATCGTGGCCGTTTCATTATACAGATCTTTCATGTGAGAGACTTGCTTTTTTAGGATCCCGCTTAGTTTTCCCACATCTCCGCCCAAGGAGACAAGGAGATCATTGGCAACCGCGAGAGAGGGGGTGTCTTTAATCTCTTCTTTGCGTTTGTCGAGAATTTTTTCCATCAATGTCATGTTTTTATACAAAGTAGTGCTGACTTGCAAAATACTTTTGATGGAGGAAAATCCTTGTTTGAGTGTTTTTTCAAGCTCAATGTTTTGTTCATCATCATTGTTTTCTTCGAGTTCTAAGATAGAACCGATTTGGCGACGTAAACTTTCCCCTTTTTCCTCGAGTATTCGGTCAAAATAGAGTGAAAAATTGTTAGGGGTCGGGGGTAAATTGTCGGCAATAAGAGCGTTCAGTACTTCTTTGGAGAAGAGCTCTAAATCACTGGTAGGATCGTTAAGCGCGCTTATTTGAATCTGGGACGCTGCTTCAAGCCGTGATGCCGCATAATGATGATTATTTTGCTCTTCTGCCATAACCTACTCTTTGTTTTCTACTTTATCTTTCTGAACAAGTACTTCGTCAATGATACCATATTCTACACCTTCTGCAGCTGACATGAAGTTATCGCGATCGGTATCTTTTTCGAGTTTTTTGACGGTTTGTCCGCAGTTCTTTGCCAAAATCTCATTGAGTTCGGCTTTCATCCGCAAAATCTCTTTGGCTTGGATTTCGATGTCGGTTGCCTGACCTTGTGCACCGCCCAATGGCTGATGGATCATGATGCGTGCATGAGGGAGCGCGTAACGCTTCCCTTTGGTTCCGGAACTGAGCAAAAATGCTCCCATTGAAGCGGCTTGCCCGATACAGATGGTGCAGATATCCGGACGGATATAGTTCATTGTATCGTAAATCGCCATACCGGAGGTGATAACGCCACCCGGAGAGTTGATGTAAAAATAGATATCTTTTTGAGGATCTTCGGCTTCCAAAAAGAGCATTTGCGCGACGATGGATGAGGCTACAGGATCGTTTACTTCACCGCTTAGCATTATGATACGGTCTTTGAGAAGACGAGAGTAGATGTCATACGATCTCTCTCCGCGTCCTGTTTTTTCGATGACGTAAGGTATGTAGCTCATGGTGCTTACTTGATTTTGTCGTTAAGCAATTTGCTTAAAACGCGATCTTCGATCATCGCCATTTGAATCGCTGGAAGATAGCCTGATTCTTGGTAGTTTTTGTAAACTGCTGCTGGATCTTGACCCATTTGCATCGCTTCAAAATAGATGGTTTGCATCAATTCTTGCTCATTGACCGCGATGTTTTCGGCACGGGCAAGGGCATCAACGATAAAGGTCGCTTTAACGGCACGGCATGCATCGTCACGGAAGGTTTCACGGATGGCTTTTACTTTTTCGGCATCATCACGAAGCTCTTGTATCTCTTCTTCACTCATGTCGCGTGCTTTTTTGTTGAGTGCCATATCCATCTCTTGCTCGACGATGAATTCCGGAAGGTCGATCGTAAAGGCGCTTACGAACATTTCCATCAAACTTGGTTTGAGTTCGTTATTGTAAAGTTCGCTCATCGCTTCGGTTTCAAGCTGCTCTTTGACTTTTTCTTTGAGCATATCGACCGTTGCATCTTCAAATCCTGGAAGCATTTTCTTTGCCAATTCATCATCAATGACTACTGGCTCTTTCGCTTGAATGGCGTGAATTTTGACTTTGAACTGAGCCGGTTTCCCTGCTAGTTTTGCTCCGCCGTAGTTTTCAGGGAAGGTAACGTCGATGGTTTTTTCATCCCCTTTTTTCATTCCGACGACTTGATCTTCAAATCCTGGGATAAATTGACCGCTTCCTAAACGAAGTGAGAAGTTCTCCGCTTTTCCGCCTTCGAACGGCTCGCCGTCTACAAACCCTTCAAAATCAAGAAGCGCTGAATCGCCGATAACCAATGCGCGATCTTCTTCGATATTAACGAGAGGAGCTTGTGCGCCCGCGAGTTCTTCAATACGAATCGTAATAGCTGCATCATCAATAGCAGGTTTGGCTACTTCAGGAACCATATTGGCGTAATCACCCAATTCGATGGCAGGACGCATTGCAATGCTTACTTCAACATCGATACCGTTATCATTTTTTTCAAATTTTGTGATATTTGGCTCACCGATAAGGGTGTCCGCTGCAATTTCCATTACTTTGAGACCTTCATTGAGCAAATCACGAAGGGCTTGCGCTTCAGCGTCTTGAACAAGGCGCTCACCGTATTGTTTTTTAACGGCACTCAAAGGGACTTTGCCTTTGCGAAAGCCTGCAATTTTTGCATCTTTGCTCAATTGATTAGCAATTTTTTCGACGTTTGCATCGATGGTGTTGCGCGTAATAGCCGCGTTGATTTTCGCGTTTGCGGAGTCAATTTTATTGGTTGTGATTTGCATTTGTATCCTTGTAGGGTTATCTCATGACGAGTAAATGGTGGCAATAATAGCGTAAAAGGGTTAATAAATGGCTGAATAAAAGCCAGAACGTGTTAAAGTAGTGTAACCATTTTTAAGTGAGAAATTTTAATGCAAGATGAAAATAAACAATTTGTAGATGCGGTAAAAACGATGATTTCCCATGTGGGTGAAGATGTGACACGCGAGGGATTGTTGAAAACTCCCGAACGCGTCTTAAAAGCATACGAATTTATGTATGGCGGGTACAAAGAAGATCCGCAAGCCATTTTAAATTCGGCCATGTTTGAAAGCAGCAATGACGAAATGGTCTTAATCAAAGACATCGAATTCTATTCTACCTGTGAACACCATTTGCTCCCCATTATCGGACGGGCGCATGTCGCCTACATCCCCGATGGAAAAGTGGTCGGTCTGTCAAAAATTCCCAGAGTCGTCGATGTTTTCGCGCGCCGGATGCAAATCCAAGAACAGCTCACGGAACAAATCGCCGATGCGCTGATGCAATCTATTGCTCCCAAAGGGGTGGCGGTCGTGATCCAAGCGCGTCATATGTGCATGGAGATGAGAGGGGTGGAAAAGATCAGTTCGACAACAACGTCCAGTGCCCTTCGCGGATTGTTCAAGCGGGATGAAAAGACGCGTATGGAATTTTTTAGTCTTATCAACTCCTCTAGCGGTAACCGTTATTAATTCATGCCATTAAAATCTCTCCGTGATCGTCTGGGTTCCCAAAAACTTTACACGGTTTTTGGAACCATTACCAAAATCTCTCCGACGGTTATTGTAGCCGAGGGGCTTCATGTGAGCATTGGGGATACGGTCACCATGGTTTCCGATGTCGATGGAGCTGAGACGATGGGGATGGTGAGCGAAGTGGAGCGAAACCGCTTTTTTGTTACCCCCTTTCGGTTTGTAGAAGGGTTCCGTGCCGGGGATAAAGTATTTCCCAATCAAACAGGGATGGTTATTGAGGTGGGTGAAGGGCTTTTGGGACGCGTTGTTGATCCTTTTATGAATCCTATCGATGGAAAAGGTCCCGTGTTTGGCAGTCATATCGAGCCGATTATCAAGGCGCCGATTGCCGCCATGAAGCGGGGGATGATCGATGAAGTGTTTAGTGTCGGAGTCAAAACGATAGACGGATTGCTCACGTGCGGAAAAGGGCAAAAACTCGGTATTTTTGCCGGAAGCGGTGTAGGAAAATCGACACTGATGGGGATGATCGTTCGAGGAAGCCAAGCCCCGATAAAAGTAGTAGCTCTTATCGGTGAGCGTGGGCGTGAGGTACCTGAATTTATCGAAAAAAGTCTCGGAGGAAATCTCGAAAACACTGTTTTGGTCGTGGCGACGAGTGATGATTCGCCTCTGATGCGTAAATACGGTGCGTTTAGTGCCATGAGTGTGGCGGAGTATTTCAAATCTCAAGGTCACGATGTATTATTTATGATGGATTCGGTGACCCGGTTTGCGATGGCACAGCGGGAGATCGGTTTGGCTTTAGGCGAGCCTCCTACGTCCAAAGGGTATCCTCCATCGTCATTGACACTGTTGCCACAGCTCATGGAGCGTGCAGGCAAAGAAGAAGGGCATGGTTCGATCACCGCCTTTTTTACCGTATTGGTCGAGGGGGATGATATGTCGGATCCCATCGCGGATCAATCTCGCTCTATTTTGGATGGGCACATCGTCCTCTCACGAGAGATGACCGATTTTGGGATTTATCCCCCCATCCATATCCTCAACTCCGCCTCACGGGTCATGAACGATATTATCACACCTGAACATCTCACAGCTGTAAGGCACTTTCGACGTCTTTATACCCTATTAAAAGAAAATGAGATGCTGATTCGTATCGGGGCGTATGTACGAGGATCAGACAAAGAGCTGGACGAAGCGATTACGAAAAAAGAGCAAATGGAGGCCTTTTTATCGCAAGAGGCGATGAGCTCAAGCACCTATCAAGAGACGATTGATCAATTGATAGGGCTTATGGGAAAGGGATGAGCTAACCTTAAGCCCCGCTAAATATAAAAAAACCTTAAGGTTACTATAACAAGGGTTATATTATTATCCCAAAAGTTAAACAAGACTAATTTTGTCTTATATTAAAATCTACTCTTTTTTGGAGGCTTTTATGAAAGTCTATTTGGACAATAATGCTACAACGATGGTTGACCCTTCGGTTACCGAGGTAATGATTCCGTTTTTTAGCGAAATATACGGTAACCCTAACTCACTTCACCGTTTTGGTACCGCATCGCATCCTGCGATCACCAAAGCGATTAATCAGACCTACAAAGCGATCGGCGCGAGCGATAAAGATGATATCGTCTTTACGTCATGCGCTACGGAAGCGAACAATTGGGTTTTACAATCGGTTTGGATTGATAAAATCTTGCACGGTGAGAAAAATCATATCGTAACTACCGAAATTGAGCATCCATCGGTCCTTTCGACGTGCAAATTTCTCGAAGATATGGGCGTTAAAGTGACGTATCTGCCGGTAAACGATCAAGGGATTGTTGAGGCGCATACGGTACGTGCTTTTATTACGGAGAAAACGGCGTTGGTCTCTATCATGTGGGCGAACAATGAAACCGGAATGATTTTTCCGATCAAAGAGATCGGTGAGATTTGTAAAGAAAAAGGGGTATTGTTTCATACAGACGGTGTTCAAGCAGTCGGTAAAATACCGGTTAATATGCAAGACGTTCATGTCGATTTTATGTCGATGTCGGCGCATAAGTTTCATGGGCCTAAGGGTATCGGCGCTTTATATATCAAAGATTCTCAAAAATTGACTCCGTTGTTACACGGTGGAGATCAAATGGGTGGCCGTCGCTCAGGTACGCTCAACGTCCCTTATATCGTAGGTATGGGGCAAGCGCTAGAGATCGCCACAACGAATATTGAAGAAAAAATGGAAAGTATCCGAGCAAAGCGTGACCGTTTGGAAGATGCACTTTTGGGAAGTTTGAGTGATGTCTTTACGGTCGGTGACAGAGCCAATCGTACTCCAAACACGATTCTTATCTCCATTCGCGGTGTTGAGGGTGAGGGGATGCTTTGGGATCTGAACACGGCTCTTATCGGGGCATCTACGGGATCGGCATGTGCAAGCGAAGATCTGGAAGCCAACTCGGTTATGTTGGCAATCGGTGCGGATAATGAGCTGGCCCATACAGGGATTCGTTTGAGTTTGAGCCGTTTTACTACGGACGAGGAGATTGATTATGTTATCAATCACTTTGAATCGGCGGTCAAGCGTTTACGCGCGATTTCAAGTTCATATGCGATCGTACAACCTACTGCCGGCGGAGAAGCTGGCGAACATAAGATCCATCATTGAGAACGCAGTAGGAGCAAAAGCCCCTACTGCTACGCTAGCCGCTAAGGCACTAAAGCTTCACCCTTTTGGGTGAGAAAATTATTGTATCGGAGATAATAAAATGGCAAAAAATGATTTATTAGGCGGATCTCTTTGGGATCAGTACTCAAATAAAGTAACCACATTGATGAATAACCCTATCAATCAAGGGGAGATCACTCAAGAAGAGTGCGACACAGCAGGACACAAGCTGATCGTTGCGGATTTTGGCGCAGAGAGCTGTGGGGACGCAGTACGTTTGTACTGGGAAGTTGATCCTGCTACGGATACAATCGTCAAATCAAAGTTCAAAAGTTTCGGCTGCGGAACGGCAATCGCTTCTTCGGATATGATGGCGGAATTGTGTATCGGTAAAACAGTTCAGCAAGCGGTCAAGATTACGAACATCGACGTGGAAATGTCACTTCGTGATGACCCCCAAACGCCTGCGGTACCACCACAAAAAATGCACTGTTCGGTTATGGCGTATGACGTTATCAAAAAAGCGGCAGGGTTATATCTGGGTGTGGATGAAGCAAGTTTTGAGAGTGAGATTATCGTGTGTGAGTGCGCACGTGTCAGCTTGGGGACGCTTCGTGAAGTGATCAAGCTTAATGACCTTAAGACTATTGAGCAAGTGACGGATTACACCAAAGCGGGCGGTTTTTGTAAATCGTGTATCAAGCCTGGCGGTCATGAAGCACGTGAATATTACCTGGTAGATATTTTGGCCGATGTTCGTCGCGAGATGGATGTTGAAAAAATGCAAGCCGCTGCGGATGCTGGAAGCCATGGTGATTTTGCCGACATGACGTTGGTTCAGAAAATCAAAGCGATTGATGCGGTTATTGATGAAAGCGTGCGTCAGTTTCTCATTATGGATGGCGGAAATATGGAAGTTATAGATATCAAAGATTCACCGGACTATATTGATGTCTATATCCGTTATTTGGGTTCTTGTTCAGGATGTGCAAGCTCGACAACGGGTACTTTGTATGCAATCGAATCAACGCTCAAAGAGAAACTTTCTAATAAAATCCGCGTTTTACCGATCTAAATAGTTTAATATGCCACCGGAATTCGTTCCGACTGGCACTGCACGAAACCTCTCATATTTACTTTCAGCATGCCTCTCTTATCATTGTTTCGTATGCCGTGCGCGCTTGCACAGGATACAGCGAAAAGCTTTTTAGTGTGGATTCGATTTTTTCAAAAGGTTCGATCCCTCCCAGTGTAAAAAGCGTTCGGGCACATTTGAGTGCGGCACACGAGCGTGATTCTATGGCATAAGCCGGAGTCATTAAATTACGCAGTGAATCGACGATGGTCGCATCAAAAAGCCACAATTCAAAAAGCTTACATGCGAGCTCATCTCCTGATTTCCCAAGGATATTTTTTTCCTCTAAAAGAAGTTCCGAGAAGGTGGTTTTGGTGAAGCAGTAGGGATTTTTAGTGAGCATAAGGGCGTAAGAGGCGACAAGGCGACCGATTTCGAGGAAAAAAGGGAGGCCACCCAGCGGTTCAAGGAGTTCTCGATGGTTTTTTCCCAGCCAAAGCTCTAAAAATCGATGCTGCTTTCTCATCACTTCAAACCACTCCTCAATGGTGATATTGTAAGGAGAGAGATCGATAAAGGGGTGCGCTTTTAGGGCGGCTAGGATTGCCATCCCTTGCAAGGTGGTGTGTCCAAAAAGGGAAATGACTTGCGAGATGGTAGAAATAGAACGGCGAAAACTGTATTGGGGAGAGTTGGCATAACGAAGAATATCCGTGTAGAGAATGGGATCGTTTTCTATGACCAGCTCGATGGCTTTTGAGTCTATTTCAGCGGCACTGTAAAGTTTGTTGAGTTTATCGATCGATTCTCCTAATGGAGGAAACGATTCGATCGTGTAGAGCAAAGATTTATTCATTCTATAAACTTAACATCAAAAATTTTTATCAAACCAATCCGCAATCTGAGAACGGATAGTATGGCGCAGTTGGATGCCGGCGATAAAATCACTGTGCTGTGCTTTGTTGAGCAAGGTTACCAGTGCGTTTCGTCGTTTGGAGAGAAAAGGGTGATCGATTTGTCCCGGATCTCCCATGACAACGAGACGGGTCTCTTCTCCCATGCGCGTACCGATGAGCTTGAGGGTTGCATTGGTCATGTTTTGGGCTTCATCGATGATTACAAATTTGCGTGAGATGGTCGTTCCTCTCATGTGGGCAATGTCCATCGCTTCAATGTTGTATTTTTTCATAAACAACTCTGTCGCATTTTCCCGTTTTGGGGAATTGGTTGTTCCGGTAAACTCGACGCGCGCATCGATGGAGTATTTGGTTTGGTGTTCAATGGTGAAATTGATAGCGGAGTACAGCGGATACATAAAATACCCCAGTTTTTGTTCTTCATCTCCTTTTCGAAAACCAAGTTCCGCTTGCTGGTCGTTGGAAGTAACGGTATTTCGTGCATAAACGATCCCCTCTACGATCCCCTCATTGACCAATTCTAAACCGGCTTGAAGCGCAACGAGTGTCTTTCCTGATCCCGTAGAGCCTGCAACGACCGTGACATAATTTTGAGGGTGGGTCATCATTGCGTAATAAAATTTTTGTTCCAGATTCAAGGGGCGAACGAGATTTTCATCAAAATTCTCTCCGAAGCGGCGATCAAAATCGCACCATTCAAGCGCCTTGTTAAAACTAAACGCATAACGCACAATTCCCGTTTCATAGATTTCATTGGCCGTACTCAGAGCATTTTGAACAAACGTGAGTTGGTTAAAGTTGTGGTGCTCTACATCGGTGGGAAATTCGGGCGTTTCGGTATAGGTATAGGTGTAGTTAAAATCAATCGATTCGGGAGATTCAACACTGCTGTTGCGGATGCTTTGGGTCGGAATTCCCCGTATTTCAGAAGCAATGCGAAACGACATATCGTTGGTGAGAAGAGTGAGATCGTAATCGTCTGCAATTTCACCGATTTTAGCGTCGTTCATCCCTTTGGCTTCGGAAAAGGAGGCCGTAACGCGATAGTGTTCACGATGAACGATGATGAGTTCTATCAGCACCTCTTCGCCACCGTGAAGCGACCGGTCAAAGCGTAAATCGAGACGATAGTAGCGGTCATCTTTGCACAATTGGGCATCAAGGGCTTCAAGAATGCACGGCGGAAGTTCAATGGCGGCAATAGGCTCCCCAAAAGCGACATCGGCAAGGCGAAAAAACTCACGTGCCATATAGCCGGCCTCGGAACGGATATCCTCTTTTTTATTGTTGAGCTCTGCTAGAACAATGTTGGTGATAACGACTGCATTGGTATTCTCTTGACTGATTCGTAAAATATTGTTGGGATCATCGAGTATAACGGAGGTATCGAGGAGGTAGCATTTTTGGGTATCGCTCACGGTGAGAATCCTTAAGTAAAGATCTCATATCGTAGTAGAATAATGCTTAAATATTTATGGGAACACTAGAGGATAAGATTACTTATCGGTAATAATTTGTTATTCCGTTCATTGTAGAACCCATGTTGAGTAAAAGCATGTCGGCAATCACAAGTGCTGCCATTGATTCGGCCACCACTGATCCGCGCACGGCGACACAAGGGTCATGACGTCCTTTGAGAGAGACGTGGACGCTTTCGTTGGCGGTATTAATACTTTCTTGATCGATGAAGATAGAGGGGGTTGGTTTGAAGTGAACCCGAAGCATGACATCATCACCATTGCTCATCCCTCCCAGTATCCCGCCGGAATGATTCGTCTTAAAACCGTTGGGGGTAATCGCGTCGTTGTTTTGACTGGCCAGCAGTTGTGCACTGTGTATCCCCTCGCCAATCTCGACCGCTTTGACGGCATTGATCCCCATCATCGCAGAACCAAGCGCCGCATCCAGTTTATAATACAGCCCTTCGCCCAAACCGATCGGAAGACCTGAGATTTTGATCGTTGCGACTCCTCCGACGGAGTCATGAGTGTTCTTCGCGGTTAAAATCGCCTCTTTTTGTGCCTCTTCAACGTTTTGATCGAGGGCATAGATAGGGCTGTGGGGAGGATAGCTAAAATCCAGCACGGAGGCTTCGATTCCGTGGATGGCACTGATACCGCTTGCAAACTCAATCCCCATAGCCTTAAGCATCAGTTTGGCTACGGCTCCCCCGGCTACGCGGGCAGCTGTTTCACGGGCACTTGAGCGTCCGCCGCCACGGTAGTCACGTAATCCGTATTTGTGAAAGTAGGTAAAATCAGCGTGTCCCGGGCGAAAAATATCTTTGACGTTGGTGTAGTCGCCGCTTTTTTGATCGGTATTGTAGATGACCATCATAATCGGAGTTCCGGTACTCAACCCCTCAAACGTTCCGCTTAAAATCTCTACTTTATCGGCCTCTTTGCGTGCGGTTGCAAACTCGTTCTGTCCCGGTTTACGACGATCCAGTTCGCTTTGGATGTATTCTTCATCGATGAGCAGCCCTGCGGGGACACCATCAAGTACACAACCGATTGCTTTACCGTGAGATTCTCCAAACGTGGTCATTGTAAAACGTTCTCCAAAGCGGTTCATTTGAGTTCCTTTGAGAGAATATCCAACGCTATTTTTGCCGCCTCTTGCTGGGCTTGTTTTTTACTTTTTCCCAGGGCGCTTGCGTACCGTTTGCCATCGATGAAGGCGGCGATTTCAAACTCTTTTTTGTGATCGGGTCCATGGGATGCGATGAGCTGATAGTCGGGGGTAATGCCATAATGGGCTTGAGTGAGCTCTTGGAGAGAGGTTTTATAGTCTTTGAACAGCGAGTCGAGTGAAATATCTTCATGCACCAGTTCAAGAAGCTCTATGGTGATGTTTCGGACACTTTCCAACCCTGATTCGAGATAAATTGCCCCCATAACCGCTTCAAAGGCATTGGCCAGAAGTGAGCTTTTGGTTCGTCCGCTGTTGTTCTCTTCGGCATTGGAGAGGTAAATGTGTTCGCCCAGCTTAAGATGGTGCGCCAGAAGGGTGAATCCGTCCTCGTTTACGAGAGAGGCTCTCATTTTAGAGAGATCCCCTTCGTCAAATTTTGGAAATTTTTTATAGAGGTATTCTCCCACGACCAAATCCAGTACCGCATCGCCTAGAAATTCGAGTCGCTCATTATTGTAGGGCTGTTTGTGACTTTTGTGCGTCAGCGCTTCAATAAGGAGCTTCGTATCGTGAAACTGGTACCCTAGTCGTTGTTGTAGGGTTTGTAAATTGTTCATAGAATCAGATTCCTTGTTTGTATTTTTCGGCTTCTTCTTTGGCGATTTGGTCGCACCGTTCATTTTCAGGATGGCCATCATGTCCGCGCACCCAAACTCCCAAAACTTTATGGTTCTTGGAAACATTGAGATAATCCTGCCACAGATCAGGATTTTTGACCTTGGCAAAATTGCGTTTCACCCACCCCTCCAGCCACTCGTTAATTCCGCGTATCACGTAGCTCGAATCGGAGATGACGGTGACTTCGCAGGGCTCTTTGAGGGCGCGTAACCCTTCGATGACCCCTAAAAGCTCCATTCGGTTGTTGGTCGTGTGTTTTTCGCCCCCTGAGATGACTTTTTCCACATCCCCAAACCGTAGAATCGCTCCAAATCCGCCCGGTCCCGGATTACCCAGACTGGATCCATCACTGAAAAGAGTTATGGTCTTCAAAACGTTCCTTTTCCAGACTCATCACACTCTCGATCGAATCGATCGCATGGCATTGCCCGCAACGGTGGAACGGAAAGAATGAGAGGGTATGGCATTCCCCGCATACGTACTCAAATTGAAGTGCCACTTTGGTATTGCCGCATTTACGCAAAGTAATAAGGGTATCAAACTCAAAAATGGCACTGGATTGAGAGAGAGTACAAGACCCTTTGGCGCTAAAAAGCTCCCGTAAAAATCCGTTACGTGAAATTATATCCAAATCAATATTTTCCACAGGCAGTTTCCATAAAATATCGGCAAGGCGAGGACTGAGCGATTGGTCAAAATGCTTCCATGCCAAGGCGGGACGATGGGTGAAAAGATACTCAAATACCAAATAGCCAAGTTTTGTGTTTTGGGTATAAAGTTTTATCAAAAAGTCGGCTTTCTCGTCGATAGAGGCTTTGGGATTACTGAGCATTTGACGTGCTTCCAGATAGAGTTTTTCACATCCGGATGAACCTTCTATCTCTATGAGCGATTCCATGACGTCAAGAGCATCGCCAAATTGTTGAAGTTGTTCATAGATGAGAATCAGATGGTGCAGGGCATGCGGCGTGCGAGGATGATTTTGGAGCACTTGTAAAAAGCTTTGGCGTGAGCGCTCTAAAAATCCTGCTTTAAAATAGCCGCGACCCAATTTGAGCAATACTTCTTTTTGGATCAGCTTATCGCTTTTTTTGCGCAATAAAGCGTGATAGATCTCGATGCTTTTTTCAAAATGCCCTTGGTGCTCAAACCCTTGCGCCAACAAGAGCCAAGTTTCGTTTGTCATCGCATTTTCATGCACTTGCGAAGCAATGCTGATTTCGCTTGAGGGCTCGTCAAATTGCCCTAAAAAGCTTTCCAACTCCTTAGTCTCTTTGGTGGCTTTGTATCGTCCCCACCAATAACTTAAAAAAGAGATGATAAACAGCAGTAAAAAGAAGACAATAACCCCAAAAAGGGGATCTCTAAATTCAATAAAAAAAGTATCCATAGGAATATTATAGCCTTAAAATAATCGTTCTATCATCAACTGCATGGAGACTTTGCCGTTGAATTCATTTTTATTGACCGTGTAGCTAAGGCTTAGTGTACGCTCTGGCGGCGCTTCTAAAACACGCCGAAAAGCGATGAATTCAAGTGTCTTTGGACTAAGCTGGCTTGGGCGCAGTTCCAAACGGCTGTGGGACTTATCGCTTCCGAAGAGTTTGACCGCGACAAAGTGCCCGTTGCGCAGTAGGAATCTCGGCCTGGGGTTTCCTTCGCCATACGGTTCAAATTTTTCAAGGAGATGCAAAAGATCCGGAGTAATATCGGCGTGATCGAGTTCCCCGATCACATCCGACTGGGGGATAAAGTCGTCGGGATGAATCGTAGCACTTTGGGTATTGATCCCCTGTCGAAATTGCTCCACATTGGGAAGCTCCATCGAAAGACCCGCCGCCATTTTGTGCCCACCGAATTTTGCCAGCAAATGCTCTTGTGTTTTTATAAGGGTGTGTAGATCGACGTTTCCGAGACTGCGTCCTGAGCCTTTGGCAATACCGTTGTGGATGCTCAAAACAATGGCAGGTTTTTGAAAATGGTTGACAAGGCGCGACGCGACGATTCCCACAACCCCCTCGTTCCACCCCTCGCCTGCGACCACGATGATCGGATCATTTGGATTGACTTCGAGCATTGCTTGTGCCGTGGTTTGGGCTTCAATCTCTTTGCGCAGAGTATTGAGAGAGGTTAAAAGTTCAAACTGATGGTAGGCGCTTTGTGTTGTATCGGCAGTTAAAAATTCCAACGCGATGGAGGCATCTTCGAGTCGTCCGGCGGAGTTGATCCGAGGGGCGATTTGAAAGCCGATGTCTTCGGAAGAGATTTTGGTTTTATTGAGGACATCACGAATAATGGTAAAAGCGGGAATGGAAGAGGTGCTCATCATCTCTAATCCTGCTTTGACGATGCTGCGGTTTACACCTACGAGCGGCATCACGTCAGCGATGATGGCAAGGGCTAAAAAGGGGAAAAACTGACGCATATCGACCGAAGCGTTCAGCTCGTGTTTGATAAGCCCCATCAGAAGCCACGCCACCTGAGCCCCGCAAATCTCCTTAAACGGATAGGGGCAATCGGGTTGTTTGGGGTTGATAATAGCATAAACATCGGGAAGGGTATCTCCGGGGGTATGATGATCGGTGATAATGAGATCAATCCCCCGCTCTTTACACACTCGTGCCGCTTCGAGGGCATTAATACCATTGTCAACGGTAAAAACAACATCGGCATCAATACGTTCCAGGACGCCGCGTGACACGCCATATCCATCGGTAAAACGGTTAGGGATGGTCGCGATAAGAGGATAGTCAATAAGATGAAAAAAACGCTTTACAATGGCCGTAGAGGTGACGCCATCGACATCGTAATCCCCGACAACAGCAATTTTTTCACCCCTGCGGATGGCATCCGAAATTCGTTTTGCACCCTTAAGTGCGTCTTTGAGAAGAGAGGGGTGGGGAATATCGGAGAGTTTTTCGCTTTGAAGGGTAAAACGTTGGGCCAAAAAGTCTTCTAACCCTTGCTGGGTCAGAAGCGGGGTGTCAGGCAGGATAGATTTGGTCAAAAGTTGCCTTCACAAATCCTAAAATAGAAGGATTCGGGCTTTGGAGATGAGAGGTAAATTCAGGGTGAAACTGTACCCCTAAAAACCAAGGGTGTGCAGGAATTTCGACCGCTTCGATCAGTCCGTTGGACTCACCGGTAATGATCATCCCTGCATTTTCAAGTGCCTCACGATAGGTTGGATTGGCTTCGTAGCGATGACGATGCCGTTCAAAAATCAATGCTTCACCGTTGTAAGCGGCGCGAAGGTGCGATCCTGCTTTGGTTTCACAAGGGTATTCGCCCAAACGAAGCGTCCCTCCCATAGGGGAACGGTGGGTTCGGATTTGCTCTTGCCCGGATTGGTCAATGAAATTATCGATGAGGTAGATCATCGGATGGGTAGTGTGGGGATTAAACTCGATGGAGTTAGCGTCCTCGAAGCCCAAAACATTGCGAGCGTATTCAACCAAAGACAGCTGCATTCCCAGACAGATTCCCAAATAAGGGAGACGATTTTCACGAGCATAACGGATTGCCTGGATTTTCCCCTCGACACCGCGATTTCCAAATCCGCCGGCAACAAGGATAGAATCACAATCAGCAAGTAATGCTTCCGCTCCCTGAAGTTCGATTTTTTCACTGTCAATCCAGTTGATGGCAACCCGCGTATCGAGGTGTGCCCCCGAATGGATGAGGGCTTCGATGAGCGACTTGTACGACTCTTTGAGCTCCAAATATTTACCGACAAATCCGATGGTGACCAAATATTTCGGAGAGACGATTTTTTTGACCAAGGAGTCCCATTGTTCCATATCGGGTTTGAGTTCGCCCAATCCAAGTTCTTTGCTGATGGGGCCGAGGATATTTTGTTGCAAGAAGCTCAAAGGAACCGCATAAATGGTCTGCTCATCCATCGCTTCGATAATACTGTCACCGCTTACATCGCACGCCAACGCGAGTTTTTTCTTGAATGTTTTTGGGAGCTTCTCTTCACTTCGGGCAATAATCATCTGAGGGGTGATACCGATACGGCGAAGCTCTTGGACGGAGTGCTGCGTCGGCTTGCTTTTGTGTTCGCCGGCTGCTTTAATGAACGGGATGAGGGTAACGTGGATAAAAAAGGTCCCTTCCACTTCATCATCGTGTTTCATGGTCCGGATGGCCTCCATAAACGGTAGCCCTTCGATATCTCCAACGGTACCGCCAAGCTCTACGACGAGAATATCATGCCCCTCACCTGCTTTTTTGATCCGATCTACGATTTCACCTACGATGTGCGGGACAACTTGAATCGTTTGCCCCAGATATCCGCCGCTGCGCTCACGCTCGATAACACTGCTGTAGACCTGTCCTGTCGTAAAATTGCTGGTGCGTAAAAAAGAGTCATTGAGAAAACGCTCGTAGTTTCCGATGTCGAGATCGGTTTCGGCACCGTCTTTGGTGACAAAGACCTCACCATGCTCCAACGGGCTCATGGTTCCCGGATCGACGTTGATATAGGGATCGATTTTAAGCATTCCGACTTTGATGCCGGAGTGTTTGAGAAGCGCGCCGACACTGGCTGCGGTAATCCCTTTTCCAAGAGAGCTTAAAACGCCGCCGGTTACAAAAATATACTTGGTCATACGCAGTTCCTTCAGGGTTATTGGTTGAAAAATGAGCCAAATAGGCATTCAAAGTGATGGTATTTTAAGTCTGCGATTATATACTGTTAAGGCTTATAAAATACCAAAAAGGAACCTTTACGTGGAATCGGCTCTCTACTACCTTACGATCGCGTTAGGGATCTCTATTGTTGTCAATCTTATTTTAAAACGGCTTGGCGTATCGCCGATTATCGGCTACATAATGACGGGAACCGTCGTTGCCTATATGTTCGACTTGCGGCATATGACTGATTCAAAAACACTGGAAACCATTGCCGAATTCGGGGTGGTTTTTTTGATGTTTACCATCGGTCTTGAGGTCTCTTTGCGCCGTCTCGCCACCATGAAAATCGACGTTTTTTTTAACGGTTTTTTGCAAACAACTCTGACGGCGATGGTTTTTTTTATTGCCTGCTATGGAATTTTTCATCTCAACTTAGCCACGTCGATGATTGTCTCCATGTCGTTGGCTCTCTCTTCTACGGCGGTTGTCATGACCTATCTCAAAGCGACCAAAGAGATGGCCCGCCCCTACGGCCAACGCTCTATGGGGATTTTGATTTATCAAGATTTAGCCGTTATCCCTATTTTGCTTTTGATCGGATTTTTGAGTACGGGAACCGAAAATATCACGGCAGTCCTCCTTCAAACGGCATTGAGTGCATTTATGATTGTCGGGCTGCTGTTTGTCGTGGGAAAACGGGTGATGACGTGGCTGCTGCATTTTTCTTCCACTAGTAACGTTGAAGAGCTCTTTATGGGCTCGGTTCTTCTGATTGTTGTTGGAGCGTCATTGAGTGTTCATGCGTTTGGATTTACCTATTCATTGGGGGCGTTTATCGCAGGGATGATTATCGCCGAAACCCATTATCATCACAAAGTCGAATCGGACATCGCACCGTTTAAAGATTTGCTTTTGGGGACCTTTTTCGTTACGGTGGGGATGAAAATCGATCTTGCATTTTTTGCCGACCATGTTGGTGAAATTCTTGGATTGCTGATTGTTATTCTATTGATTAAAGCGCTCATTATTTTTGGTATCGTTCGTATTTATTCCAAGGCAAAAATAGCCTTTAAAACGGCCATAGCCCTCTCACAGGTGGGGGAGTTTTCATTTGCTATTTTTGCCCTTGCCGGAAACAAAGGGATATTGGATTCAAATTTAGTTCAAATGCTTGTTTTAGTGGTGGTCCTCTCTATTATTGTGACACCGTTTATCCTTTCTCGTATCAATACCGTTGCCGGAAAATTTTTCAAAGAAACGAGTATGACAGAGGATTTTGGCTCTTTATCTGTCCACAGCAATCATGTTATCGTGTGCGGTTACGGTGTTGTGGGTAAATTTGTCGTCAAAGCACTTCGAAACGAAGAGGTGAAATACATCATTGTCGATAACAGTTATAAGCACGTCCAAGAAGCGCTTGCAGATGGAGAAGAGGCGTATTACGGGGATATGTCTAAAACGGCCATTTTAGAAAAGCTCCATGCAAAAGAAGCCATCAGTGTGATTGTCACCCTTGATAACAGCAGCAAGAAACGGCTGATTTGTGAGTCTATTTTGAACTATGCGCCCAATGTGAAAGTAGTGGTAAAAGTCGTGAGTTTGGAAGAAAAACGGGAGCTTCGGGGTCTTCCCATCACGGTGACCGTCGATGGGAAACGAGAAGTGGCAGCGAAGCTTGTTTGCGAAGCGCTGTATTGTGATTTAGCAGAGCGATGAAGCTCGTAAAAGTCAGTCCAATTTTGGCTGTTCTTTAACCAGCCACTCCAGATAATGAATCGACCAATCCAAATCCAAATAGGCCTCTTCGATATCTTTGTGCGGAGCATCCATATGTCCACGAAGCTCTTTAATTCGTTGCTTTAAATATTGAGCCATAGAGTAATACGTATTGAGTGATGTATCATCTTGTGCTTTGATGATGAGATCTTCTAGGGCCTCGATAAGCGGTTTTTCGTTGGGGAAAATATTTCCCGCTTTACGAAGGGTACGCTGCACTTTTTGCAAGTGCTCCATATCGAGTTTGAATTTTGGTGTTTCCATGATTAGTTCCCTCGTGATCCAGGCTTAATTGCTTCAGACCCGTCTTTGCAAAGAGGACAAGCGTCCGGTGAATACATTTCAAAATCGAAATCGGCAAGGGCAAAGAGTGGTTTGTCCAGCGGCAGTGCACAGGATGTTTTGCGCTCTAATGAACTTCCGTCACGCTTACAAAATCCGCGATTGGCCAATGCTGCAAAACCGACGACGATACCGCCCAATGCTTCGATAGCTTTGGCGGCTTCCATTGCCGAACCGCCGGTTGTGATGATATCTTCACAGATAAGCACTTTTTCGCCTTTGGTAATCTCAAATCCGCGACGCACCTGCATCTCACCGTTAACCCGTTCAGCAAAAATGGAGCGTTTGTCCAATGCGGTAGCCAGAGCAAATCCCGCGATCAGTCCGCCAAGTGCCGGAGCACATACGGTATCGATTTCGATACCATGGTCGTTGATTTGATGTGCGAGCGCATCCGCCAGCAATTTTGCAGTTTTAGGATCTTCGAGCACTTTTGCCGATTGGAGATAGTATTGGGAATGGTTGCCGGAGCTGAGCTTGAAGTGTCCTTCAAGCATCGCACTTGCATCCATATAAATTTGCTGTACGTTCATGATTAAACCGTCAAGATGTCTTGCTCTTTGCTTTTGAGCAACTCATCGATTTTTGTGATGTATTTATCGGTAATTTTTTGAACTTTGTCTTGAGCCACTTTGGATTCGTCTACCGTTACAAGTTTGTCTTTTTCGAGGACTTTGATTTTGTCGTTCGCTTTTTTACGGTCATTGCGAACCGCTACTTTGGCATCATCTGCCATCCCTTTGGCTTTTTTGGCTGTATCGTGGCGCTGATCGACGGTCATTGGAGGGAAAAAGAGTTTGATCTCCGTCCCGTTGTTGTTAGGATTGACACCGATATCGGCTTTCATAATCGCTTTTTCGATGACATTGAGCATCGACTTGTCCCACGGAGAGATCGTGATCGTAGTTGCGTCTGTAGCCAGCACGCTCGCGGTTTGATCAATCGGGGTGAGTGATCCGTAGTTGTCAACACGGACATTGTCCAAAATCTTTGTCGTAACACGACCGGTACGCAAGGTGCGAAAGTTGCTAAGCAGGTGATCGCAGCTCCCTTGCATTTTTTCTTCACAAAATGAATAGACTTCTTCTAGCATGGCTTCTCCTTATTTGGTAACGTTGGTATCGCTAACAACGTTGATGGTTGGTGCAACAACATTGTTTTTATCCACCATTTCATCAACAACTGAAGTGTTCTTTTGTTGAGCGTAAAAGTAGCCCAATGCGACTGTATTCACGAGGAATAAAAATCCAAGAGCAAAGGTTGCTTTGGTCAAAAATCCTGCAGGTCCCTTGGCGCCAAAAACGGATTCATTGGTACCGCTGTATGCGCCCAAGCCGATGCTGGAGCTTTTTTGTAAAAGTACAGCGAGGGTGATTACCGCCGCAAGTACGATTTGTACGATGAGCAAAATGCCTGTCATAGAGTATCCTTGAATGTTAAAAAAGTTCGCGATTATAGCACAGAGTGATTGAAAGGCCCCTTGTCTCTCCAAACTTGATGGGGGGTGAACTCCTCATGCAGTAGCTCAACACTCTCCTTGAGCCAATCCAATGTTCTATTATGCTAAAATGGTATTTTAAAAGAAGGATTTATCAACTATGTGTACGAGTTGCCCAAAACAAAAAAAAATATTAGCTTATCTTATCGCCTTTTTCGTGGCCTTTATTGGGTTTTCAATGCTTTTTGCCCCTGCCAAGAAACCCAAAACGGTCAAAGCAATCATCTCAGTGAGCACCTTCCCCTTGTATGAAGCAGCACGCACTGTAGCGGGCAATACGTTTGAAGTGAAGCCCATTATCCCCTTGGGAAGCGACGCCCACGCCTATTCACCCAGCCCAGCAGAGGTTGCACAAATTTCAAAATCCGCACTTTTCGTCTACAGCGGCGCAGGGTTTGAATCGTGGGTGAAATCACTCAAAAGTACCCTTCAAGGCTCAGTAAAAGTGATGGATATGAGTGCTCATGTCCAGTTGTGGAACAACGACCCCCATTATTGGCTTAATATTGACAACATGATTGCGATGACCGCGGCAATGGAGGTAGAGCTTTCGAAACTTTCTCCAAAAAATCAGGAGCTTTATCGTGCCAATGCCCGCGAATATATCGCAAAACTGCAAAAGTTAAAAGATGAATATAAAAGCGGATTGGCAGAGTGTAAAAGCCGAACGCTCATCACCAACCACGATGCATTCGGGTATTTGGCTCAGGCGAACCATCTCAAAAATATTTCCATTATCGGGCTTTCCAGCGATGAACAGCCCAGCGCTAAAACCATTGCTGAAATTATAGGATTGGTTAAACAAGAGAAGATACAAACCATCTTTTTTGAAGAACTGATTGATGATAACGTTGCGCAGACGATCGCAAAAGAAAGCGGTGCAAAGACACAAAGTCTTCAGCCTCTTGAAAATATCAGCGAGGTTGAATTGCTCACCCAGGAAACGTATCTTTCGATTATGAAAAATAATCTAAAGAAAATGAAAGAAGCAATGGAGTGCCGTTGAAATTCTCCCCCAGCCTTTTTGAAGTTCGTGATCTGAGTTTTACACGCAATGGCAATGAAATTCTAAAATCGATCAACGTTACGATTCTTCCGGGGGAGTATTGTGCGATTATCGGTCCCAATGGCGGAGGAAAAACAACGCTCATTCGCCTTTTGATGGGGTTGGAAAAACCATCCAGCGGAACCATCAAACTTTTTGGGATAGAGCAATCCAAATTTCGAGAGTGGGATCGCATTGGGTATGTTCCTCAGCGTTCGGCTTTGGTGGACAGTTCATTTCCGGCAACGGTACGCGAAGTCGTTGCGATGGGGAGATATTCACGTCGGGGGATTTTTGGGTTTGAATCCTCAGCGGATATACAAGCCATAGAGGAGTCGATGGAGCAAATGGGGGTAGCTGATTTGCGTGATCGTCTTATCGGTCACCTCTCAGGCGGTCAGCGGCAGCGGGTAATGATCGCCCGGGCCTTGGCCTCTCATCCTCAGGTGTTAATCGTCGATGAGCCCAATACGGGGGTAGATGTAGAGTCCCAGCACCGTTTTTACGAGCTCTTGCGTCTTTTGAACAAAACAAAAGGGATTGCTATTTTATTTATCACCCACGATGTCGGAGTGATTGCTGAGGATATTTCCAAACTCTTTTTTGTTAATCAAACCCTGCTTCTGTCTCAAACTCCCCAGGAGATGCTGCGATGCGATTCCATGAGCCGTCTTTATGGCACCCCATCACATGTTGTCTCACACAACCACTAGGAGCCACTTATGATGGAAATGTTAAATTATCCTTTTATGCAGCGTGCCTTTGTTGCGGGATTGATGATTGCACTGTTGGCCGCGATGAGCGGATCATTTATTGTGTTGCGCCGATATTCTCTTTTGAGCGAAACGTTGGCTCATGTCTCGTTGGTCGGAGTATCGGTTGGTCTATTGATTGGGGTGAGTCCGTTGTGGATGGCTGTGGTTGCCTCCCTTATTGCTTCATGGCTCATTGAATATCTGCGCAGCGTGCATGGATTGTATTCGGATTCGATATTGGCAATTTTTCTCTCCGGCTCTTTGGCATTGGCGATTGTGATTGTCTCTCTTTCGGGGTCGTTTAACGCCTCTTTGTTTAGTTATCTTTTTGGTTCGATTCTCTCCGTGAGCAACGAGGATTTGATGATTATGGGCTTTTTTGGCTCACTTTCGATGGCGCTGTTGATCCTCTTTTTCAAAGAGCTCTATTTTATTGCCTTTGATGAAGAGGTCGCACGGGTCAGCGGTATACGCGTCATGTGGCTAAATTTTATGCTCGTGAGTATTATCGCCGTGATCATTGCCCTCTCGATCCGAGTCGTAGGGACACTACTTATCGGTGCCTTGATGGTTATTCCCCCCGTTGCGGCGATTCGTTTTGGAATGGGTTTTTTCCACACGACGCTCCTCTCGATCGCTATTGCCTTGATGTGTGTCGTGGCAGGGCTTACCCTCTCCTTTTTCTTTTCACTCCCCAGCGGCGCGGTGATTGTCCTGTGCTTGTTGGCGGTCTTTATTATTGCATTGGTAATGAACAAGCGATGAGAGTATGCGAAGAGTTCTCCCGTTACGCCTCCCAATACGCTACTCATAACGTTATTCAGGCCAAAGTTGCTCAGAAACTCATAGCCGATACCAATGGAACCCCAGGAAGAATACTGGATCTTGGATGCGGAAATGGTACCCTTTTTTCCCATATTGATTGGGAGATGGAAATTTTTATAGGGGTTGATTTTTCCCAGTCGATGCTTTCCCATCATCCTCATGCCCCTCAGACACAGCTGATCTTAGGTGATTTTAATGATCCCCTGCTCTTTGAGACACTTTCAAAATTCACTTTTGACCGGATATATTCGGCTTCAGCGCTTCAATGGGCGGATGACCTGGACGCGGTTTTCAAATCAATTTCTGCACTAAAAAGTTCTTTATCCCTTGCCATTTTTACCTCAGGTACGTTTAAAACCCTTTACGAGACGGCAGGATTGGCTCCGATTCTCAAATCTTCCGATGAGGTGATCGAGAGCGCACGCCCCCATTTTGATGCGCAATACGAAATCGTCCGATATGTGTTGGAGTTTGATTCCGTTCGGGAGATGTTTCGCTATATCAAGCGCAGCGGTGTAAGCGGTGGTCGCAGAGTCTTGACGTATGGGCAAACGAAACATCTTATGAATGTGTATCCTCTTGAGCATCTTGAATTTGAGGTTTTATACATTACAACTCTTTAGCCAATTTCATTGCATATGCGTTATACTATTATCTACGTAAACACAAGGATATATCATGCACAATATAGAAAAATATGACAATTTAAAAGATCTAATGCCTAAGCTTCAAAGTGTTTTAGTGGAAGCGATTCAGTCGGAGTTTTTGGAGATCAAAAAGATCAACAAAGAGTGTGAAAAATACATCGCATCGTGTGAGCAAATCCCGGAACTTAAAAATGCCGAATACGTTATCTTTTCTCAGCATATCAAAAAAAATGAACATAAAAATGAAATTTTTGTCTTTATTGATGCGCAAGGCGGCATCGTTCGACACGTTACCGGACGAGAAATGGAGCTGTACGGATTGCTAACATCGTGCACAACACTGCACGTATCGGATGAATTTATTGAGACGCAAGCACATTGCGAAGAAGACGAATGCCGCCATTAAGAGCCTCTCCTGCATCTGAGAGATGCTGGTAGCTTTAGGGGGTTGTAGGGACATTTGTCCCTGCCATTAAAAAGGATGTATTCATTTTAATGCATATCATAATTTCTTAAAACGCCCTTTGCCGCAAATTTTCCGCTGGCAAAAGAGGCGGTTAATAAATAGCCACCTGTAGGTGCATCCCAATCGAGCATTTCCCCTGCACAAAACATATTCGGCACACTACGAAGCATAAGATCTTCCGTAAGTGCTTCACGCATTATTCCCCCCGCTGTACTAATCGCTTGATCGATAGGCTGCATCCCTGTGAGTTTGATGGGATATTTTTTAACACATGCTGCAACGCTTAGTGTATCACTCCATTGCTCTTTGGGTAAAGCTTCACGAACAAGAGACGATTTAACACTATCCAGTCCCGCTTTTCGCCAGATGTTATCGATAGATTGTTTGCTTGAAGGGGTAAGTTGTGCTGCCAATTTGGTTTCTGTCGTATGAGGCAATAAATCCAAATACAACGTAGCTTCACCCTGTGAAATAACTTCTTCTCGCAACGGACGCGACAACGCATAAACCAATCCTCCCTCAACTCCATAGGCTGTCACGATGGCTTCAGAAGAACTGGTGTGTATTTCACCTGTAGCACTTTTAATCCATCCCGAAATATTCTTTAAAGGCTTGCCAAAATGGGATTGCATAAAAGGGGACCATGTTGCCTTGAAGCCGCAGTTGGATGGCAGTAAAGGGTTGATTTTTACCCCCTTGTTTGCCAAAATACTCACCCATGCCCCGTCTGAACCTAGATTTGCCCAGCTTCCACCGCCCAAAGCTAAAATCGTCGCATCGGAGGTTACTCTTTTTTCGCCATTGATACTCATGAAACGCAAAGAGCCCTCATCGCTAAAACCTTGCCAGTAATGCCCGCAATGGACTCGAACTCCACGCTTTTTCAAGCTTGACAACCAACGACGCAGCAGTGGTGCCGCTTTCATCTCGGTGGGAAACACGCGTCCCGACGTCCCGACGAATGAGGTCACACCCAAGCTCTCCATCCATCTTCTGATGGCATTTGGATCAAATGCGGCGATCATAGGTGTCAGCCAATCGCTTTGATCGTAGCGGCGGAGGAAGTCCTCTATGGGTTCGCTGTGGGTAATGTTCAATCCCCCCTTGCCTGCCATGAGAAACTTTCTCCCAACCGACGCCTTTGCCTCATAAATATCCACCGATAGTCCCGAGGTACATAAAACATCCGCTGCCATTAGTCCAGCAGGACCCGCTCCGATGATGACAACGTGTTTAGATTTCAATGGTATTCTCGAAAATTATAATTTTCGTAGCTTTAGGGGGTTGCAAAGGACTTTAGTCCTTGCCACTAAAACGGACTTGTTCGTTTTGGTGCGTAGCATCAGTTTTTAAGAGGTTCATTTTTTCCAGCGTATACAGTTCATAGCGAATCTGCTTGAACATTTCGCTCATTTGCGGCTCTACTATCTTGTACAGTTCTTCCAAGACACGTGCGGACTCTTGCCCTCGTTTATAGTTGGCGACCAAGATACTGCGCAAATCGGTGCGGTTCATTTCACTTGGCATCGTAGGGCGTAAAACATCGTTAACGCTGTCGCGAGAAGCGAGGAGCTGTTCGAGAGGTTCGATACGGCATTGATGACGGAGATTTTTAAGAGAGGTTGAGAGGTTCTTGTCATTGTGAACATAGCGCGCTATATCCTCAATCACACGAATACCCTCTTTGAGTCGGTTAAGATTGGCATCGACCACTCGGAAAAGTTCCGAGGGAAGAGTATTATTCGTCACTTCCACCGAAGATTCCGAAGAGTTGTAAAAGTGCTGTAAAGATATTTAGAAAATCCAAATACAATGCAAGTGCACCGTCGATAGGGGTTTCATAGTTACCGTTCATGATGTTCTGAGTATCGTAGATAACCATGATACTAAACAAGATAACGACGACGCCCGAAATAGCAACATGCAATAGAGGATTACCCAAAAAGATATTCAAAATCGAAAAACCGACAATGACCAACATAGCGATCATTAAAGGCTTGCCGTAGCTCGTAAAATCTTTGGTCGTTTTGATAGCATAAAAGCTCATAGCACCAAATACAACCGACGTCATAGCAAAGGCATTCCCGATGATCGTCGCTCCACCGCTCATACCAAGGGTACGAGCCAACAATGGAGCAAGCATCAACCCTGTCATAAAGACGAAACCAAACATAACGGCCAAATTGATACCGGGTTTATGTTTGACAAAATGAAGCCCGATCAGTAAACCGATCTCAACGGCAAACAAAAGCCAAAAATTACTTTGAATGGTTCCCGCCATTGGAACACCGACGTACGCACCAACTGCTCCCGCCATCATCGATGCGGCAAACAATTTATAGGTATCTTTTACAAACGATACAATACGCGCTTCATCACGCGACACGCTCTCGTAACCCATTGCACCTTGTTGTGCATAATCACGATCATATAAAGCCATAGTTTTCTTCCTTAATAGGATAAATTTAAACAAGAGGATTATACAACACAATTATTAACCGGATATTGGAAAGGTGAAATAGCCATGGCGATTTATTGAAGATTTATCAAAAATCTCTATTATAATGTATAGGATGTGTTATAAATGAGTAATTCTGTTACAAATAATGACAAAAATTGAGTAATTTCGAATCTTTTTGGTAATTCCATAACAATTCTTTCAAATACCTCTTGACATTCCTTATGAAATCCCCTATAATTCCCGTCCACAAACGATGAGACGCCTTGAAAGAGACGACGAGTTTGAGTTTGAGATCATTGAAAACTAAGCAGGAGTGACGGTCGAGCATATG
>JBBQNL010000011.1:0-32538 GCA_038329855.1 Campylobacterales bacterium | reverse complement strand
TGATTTCTACCCCAACTGGCTCCACCGCCTATAATCTTTCTGCGGGTGGGCCTGTATTGTTTCCCCATACGAGCGTATTTGCTCTTACCCCTATTTGCCCGCACTCGCTCACACAACGACCCGTCGTGCTGCCGGGTCATTTTGAAATTGAGATTAAAACACCGGATGCAAGTGCCCTTGTGATTATTGATGGACAGGATATGTTTGAGATAACCGACAACGATACCGTACATATTAAGCTCGCAGAGGTCAGTGCGCATCTCATCCACCGCTGTGAATTTAATTATTTTGATGTTCTCAAAGAAAAGTTAGGGTGGGGGAATTAACCGGTGATAGAGCGCTTTTATCTTAAAGAATTTCTGTCATTTAAAGAGGCGGAACTTGAATTTAAACCGGGGTTGATTGTTTTTACAGGTCCAAGCGGCAGCGGAAAATCGATTTTGATGCGTTCTATTTTGGCATCCGTTGGCCTTGACTCCGTCGATGCCTCGGTGTGTGAATCGTGTGTTGCATGGCAGATTGATACCGATAAATATGGAATTGATAATGAGCCCAGCAATATTTTTCGACACATTAAAAAAGAAAAAACTTCCTATTTTATCAATAATCAACGCACGTCAAAATCCTCTATGGAAACAATCAGTTCCGGTCATTTACGCCATTTGAGCCTAAAAGATTACAGTGATTTTGACCCTGCTGCCTTGATTGGTTTACTCGATGAGCGTATCGTGCTGCAAAGCGATGTCCATGCCGGGCATCTTAAAGAGTATCATGAAAAATTTTCAAATTTTAAAAAACTCACCGAAGAGCTAAAACTTATCGAAGATCAAGAAAAAAAGCTTTCAGATTTGAAAGAGTTTGCAGCGTATGAGATCAGTAAAATCGATGCCGTCAAACCCGTTTTAGGCGAAGATGAAGAACTTAACACTATCAAAAAACAACTCTCTAAAAAAGAGAAAATCGAAGAAGCGATCAAAACAGCCGAAGAAATTTTTCGATTTGAAAATTATGTCAGCAGTGCTTTGAGTATGATGGATGTGTCCAGCAGTTTCTTTGATGATGCTATGAATGAATTGCGCACGGTGTTCGAAGGTTCCCTTGAGAAACTGGAACTTCTGGAAGAGACTTCCATTGAAACTATTTTGGATCGTATTGAGCAGATTTCCGAACTAAAGCGCCGCTATGGTGGGATTCAAGAAGCATTGGCATATCGAGAACAAAAATCGATAGAATTGGAATCGTATCAAAATATTGAGCACTCTAAAAGCGAATTGGTGAAACAAATTTCTAATCTAACCGATGAACTTGCGAATCTCTCAAAAAAAATATCTGATGAGCGTCATCATGAATTGCCGGGCACATTGGAAGCGTTGAACCGCTATCTCACCATGCTTTACCTTCGTCCCGCACATTTAAGTCTTGAAAAAACCGAATCGCATTCATTGGGAACAGATCGAGTTTCATTGGGATTGGTAGGGACAAAACTTGAAAAGCTCAGCTCGGGTGAATTCAATCGTTTGCGTCTTGCACTGCTTGCACTTCGGGTTGAGAATATGCAAGGAGAGGGCGGTGTTTTGATGCTTGATGAGATTGATGCCAACTTAAGCGGCGAAGAGTCTATGAGTGTCGCTAAAGTACTGCGCCATCTTTCGAGTAAATACCAGATTTTTGTCATCTCTCATCAGCCTCAACTCACCTCTATGGGAAATCAACATTTTTTGATTTATAAAGAGGGTGAGAGCTTCGTACGTGAGCTCAATGAGACAGAACGAATCGAAGAGATTGCACGTATTATCAGCGGTGAGAGTGTGAGCGATGAGGCGAGAGGCTTTGCAAAAGATTTGTTTGAGCGTACCCAATGTGTTTAATCCTCTCCATTTTTTCTCTTGCTTTTGCGATTAATTTTTTAATGCACGGGAATATTTTATTGGCTTCAATAAGTGGTACAATGGGATTATTTTTTTTAGCCTTGATGATTTATACGATACAAAAACGATTAAAAGAGAGAAGTTTATGATTATAGACACACACGTTCATCTCGATGACGAGCGATACCGTGAAGATTTTGAGGAAATGATGTTCAGAGCGCAGCAAGCAGGAGTGGAGAGTTTCATTATCCCAGGCGCACATCCCTCAACACTGTCTAGAGCGGTAGAACTAAGCGAGCAACACCCCAATGTCTATTTTGCTGTAGGCATACATCCGTATGATCTAGAAGGGATGGATGGTCTGGATTTTGAGCACTATGCTGCTCATCCAAAATGTGTTGCTATTGGAGAGTGCGGGATGGATTACTTTCGTCTTGAGGGGAGTGATGAGGATAAAATTGCAGAAAAAAAACGGCAAGCCGATGCATTTCGATTCCAAATACGTTTTGCTAAAAAAGTAAAAAAACCGCTGATTGTCCATATCCGTGATGCGAGTCACGATTCAAAAATGATTTTATTAGAGGAGGGGGCCCATGAAGTGGGGGGAGTCCTTCATTGCTACAATGCAGATGATGAATTATTGAGTCTAGCCGATCAAGGATTTTATTTTGGTATCGGAGGGGTTTTAACCTTTAGCAATGCCAAAAAATTGGTTAATATTCTTCCTAAAATCCCCAAAGAAAAGCTTTTAATCGAAACAGATGGTCCTTATCTAACCCCCCATCCCCATCGAGGAAAACGCAATGAACCTGCTTATACAGCTTTAGTGGCTGAAAAAATGTCAGATATTTTAAATATTTCGCTCCAAGAGATAGAAACACTGACTACCAACAATGCAGCCTCACTTTTTACTCAATTAAAGATGCACCCCCATGTTTAATTTTTTGTTAATAATATTAATGTTCCTAATGGCCGGATGTACGACGTATAAAGGTTCGTACCCCTATCAACCGACAAAACCTTCTAAAAAATATCCTTCTGAAGTACTTGACAGTGCTCCTGCCTGTACAAAAAAGAAAAATGGAGAGTTAATTGCTTCCATGAGACCCTATACAGTTTTTGGGAAAGAGTATTGTCCTACTGTTGTCAGCGTTGGGGATACGTCCACAGGGCGTGCTAGTTGGTATGGTAATGAATTTCACGGTAAATCAACGTCTAACGGTGAAGGGTATGATATGTACGCTATGACGGCGGCGCATAAAACATTGCCAATGAACACCGTTGTGCGTGTTACGAATCTGGAAAATGACCAAAAAACCGTCGTTCGAATCAACGATCGGGGGCCGTTTGTTGAAAGCCGAATTATTGATTTATCGTACTCTGCGGCAAAAGAGATCAATCTCATCGGCCGAGGGAGCGCCTCGGTTAAACTTGAGGTGCTTGGATTTGAGCCATCAACAGCCAGATCTATTGATTATCAAGCCATGGCAGCGGGTCCAAAGCAAGAAGTGCTGACCTCCTTTGCCGTTCAAATTGGTGCTTTTGCCAATATTAGCGGTGCGATGGAAACGCAAAAAAAATACGCAAATTTCAACGGATACTCTGCAATCATCAAAGATTCACTGTATAATAACGATAAACTGTTTCGTGTTTGGTTGCGAGGATTTCGAAGTGAAGCCGAAGCACGAGATTTTAGCGCGAAAGGCTATTTTAATGGGCAATTTATCACAAGGGAATGAGATGATACAAAAGAGTCGTAAAACCAAAGAGACCGATATTACCCTTGCTCTCAAGCTTAGTGGTGAGGGAAAAAGTTCTATCTCTACGGGTATTGGCTTTTTTGATCATATGCTGGAAAGTTTTGCAAAGCACTCTTTGATTGATTTAACCCTAAACTGTCAAGGCGATACTCACATAGACGACCACCACAGTGTTGAGGATGTTGGAATTGTATTGGGTCAAGCATTACGGGATGCGATTTATCCCGTCCAAGGCGTTGAGCGTTTTGGGAGTGCCGTTATTGTTATGGATGAAGCGGCGGTTTGTTGTGATTTGGATCTCAGTAATCGTCCTTTTTTACTGTGTGAGCTTACTGTTTCTGGCAAAGTAGGGCAGTTTGACGTTGAGTTGGTAGAAGAATTTTTCCGTGCTGTTGTCTTTAATGCGGGAATAACGGCTCATATTATTCAACAGCGCGGTTCGAACAAGCATCATATTATTGAAGCGGCATTTAAATCTTTAGCTGTTGCACTTCGTCGTGCATTGGTTAAAAACGAAAGATCAGGTGTTCCCAGCACCAAAGGTATTTTGTGATTCGACTTTTAATACTGGATGTTGATGGGTGCTTAACGGAAGGTAATATTATTTATACGTCTGAAGGTATTGAGCTTAAAAACTTTAACGTCAAAGACGGATTCGCCATTAAACAGTTAGTAAAAATGGGATATAATGTTGCCATTATAACAGGGCGCAGCTCAACAATCGTTGCCAATCGTGCGCGTGAACTCGATATTCCCCATTTGTATCAAGGGGTAAAAGACAAGTTAAGTGTTGCTCAAGAGCTTTGTGAATCTCTTGGGATTAATGCTTCCGAAGTCGCTGCTATCGGTGATGATTTGAATGATTATCGTTTGCTGAACTGGGTAGGAAAAGCTTATGTCCCAAATGATGGATCACAGTATCTAAAATCGATTGGGCATGTGCTTGATCGATCCGGTGGAAATGCTTGTGTCCGTGAAATGATTGAAAAAGTGTTACGAGACAACGGGGATGAAGAGCGTTTCTTGAGTTTTTGGATTTAAATGTCAATCAACGTATTCTTTTTGGTTGTTCTAACGTTTATGCTGGGGATGTTTAGCTATTTCAATCCTGCCGATTCGGTCCGGACCAAGATAGTCGAAGTGCCTCAGTTTGAACTTGATGAGTTTGTTATCTATGAAATATCTCCAAACCGGATTGAACATTTTTTTGAAGGGGAACACGGTAAACGATTTTCAGACCGATATGAAGCAACGGATGCAAAGTTTACCAACAATGAAAGAGTTTTACTCGAGTCGATTCAAGCCCATAACGCTCTTTATAAAGAGGATATCATCAAGTTGATTGGAGATGTCCGTTATGTCCGAGCCGATGGGCTTCAGTTTCAATCTAATGAAGGTTTATACAATCAAAAAGAGTCCGTTATTAAAACAAACGGAGCGTTTACTATTACGAAAAACCAAAATACGGTTCACGGAACACGTCTCCATTATAATCTGAACAACGATACGGTTTGTGCAGATCAAGTTCGTGGAAGCTATCAATTAAATTAGGAATCAAACTATGATAAAACAATTAATACTTTTGGGACTGTTTTTGACATCTATGTCATGGGCAGAAGAACTCAAAGTACTCTCCGACAATTTTAAAGGGGATCAACCCAAAGGGGTCTCTATTTTTACAGGAAATGTAAAAGTAACAAAGGGATTGGATGAACTAAATGCCTCAAAGGTAACGATTTATACCGATGCGGCCCGAAAGCCTACTAAATACCTTGCTGAAGGCTCTGTCTCTTTTTATATCGTGACCGAAGCGGGTGAAAAATATCGCGGAAAATCTCAACGGGCCATTTATCTTCCCAATGAAAGCGAATACCAGTTCTATGAGAAAGTCGATCTATTGCGCTTAGATGATTTTCGTCGTGTGAAGGGTGATAAAGTGGTGGTTAATACCGTTCAAGGACATGCCAGTGCGGACAGTGCAGGCGGAGATCCGGTTGTAATGATTTTCACGCTGGAAGACAAAAATACTGCTAAAAAAAGTACCAAAAAATGATTGAAATTATTGAATCCGCCTTTTTAACGTCAGCCCCTACGATTCGATTGGCTCCCGAAAATGATTTCCAAAATGAAGTGGCTTTTATGGCCCGCTCCAATACCGGAAAAAGCTCGCTACTCAATACCCTCACCCAGCGAAAATCACTGGCAAAGGTTTCATCGACTCCCGGAAAGACACGGCTGATTAACTATTTTGACGTTATTTTTATGGATCGGGAAACGGGTGAAAAATGCAGTGCTATCTTGGTTGATTTACCGGGATTCGGTTATGCAAAGGTAGCAAAAAGTTTAAAAACCGATTGGGAGAGCAATCTGACCAATTTTGTTTCTGAGCGAAAACAAATTCGTGTCTTTGTACACCTGATCGATTGCCGCCACCCTGATTTGGAGATCGATGCATCGGTAGCAGAATATCTTCGTGAGATTTGTACGGAAGATCAGAGTATTATTCAAGTCTATACCAAAATAGACAAACTTAATCAAAAAGAGCTCTCCGTATTAAAAAAACGATTTCCCGATGCCTTGATGATTTCCAATTCAAAACGTCGCGGTGTGGATAAAATCGTTTCGGTTCTTTATGATAAGCTCAAAGGAACGATGGAGTGAGCACGATAACGTACAAAAAACCCACTTTGTCAGATATTCCAGCAATGCAGATGCTTGTAGCACCTGAGGTTGAAAGCGGTGTTATTTTAGCGCGCAGTGACGATGAAATAGCAACCAATATCCGATCCTATACATTAGCGATGGATGGTGACCGTTTGGTAGGATTTTGTGCGCTGCATATCCACTCTCCCAAGCTTGCAGAAGTGCGCTCTATGATCATCGATTCACACTATCGAGGGATGAACATCGGAAGTACGTTAGTTGAAAAAGTATGCATAGAAGGCAAAAACCTTGGTTTGCATGAGGTGCTGGCTCTAACCTACCAAAAGCCGTTTTTTGAGCGTTTGGGTTTTGTTGAAATACCAAAAGAGTCGATTCCTGAACATAAGATTTGGGCGGACTGCATTAAGTGCAAACATTTTCCGATATGCAACGAAGTATCACTTATCAAAGTACTTTAAGCACTCTCCTTTGGGTCGGTGTTTTTAGTATTTACAGTGCATTAAGCAGTATCTACCTTTTTTTACCGCCTATGTTTGCGGTGATCGGTTATTTATTGTATCGATCGTTGCTTCGTAATGATCTTTTTTCACTGATTGTTTATTCGGTGATGCTGTTGATCGTAGAAGCCGAAAAAGGGTATTGGTTTGGAAGCAGTATTCTTTTTTTCCTGCTGTTAAGTCATTATCTGCTTCCTCGTTTAGAGCAAAATATGCGCTGTGAGCTTTGTATCAAGGGGATCTTTGTCCTCTGTGCTTATCTGCTTTTTTGGATTTTTATGACTATTTTAAATGGCATACTCTTGTTTCAGCCTCCAGGATTGGATTGGCATGTGATTTTTTATATGGGTATTGAATTTGCTCTGATTGCGATATTCGGATGAAAATCAATCTTTTAATTGCTTTTTTTATTATCTCATGGGTCGCATTGATTGTTCGTGTTTTTGATTTATCCGTTCAATCGAACGAGCACTATGAGACACTGTCCCAAAATAACAGTATTAAGTCTGAGCTTTCACCACCGGTGCGCGGTGAGATACTCGATCGCAATCTTGAACCCATTGCTATCAATGAGCTTGGATTTAAAATTTCTCTTGCCCCTGGATTGACTAAAGGGAAGGATTCTCACTTGCTGGATACCGAAATTGCGTATCTTTTGCGTATGATTCCCACTTTGGATGGAAAAAAGATAGCAAAAATTTATAAGCAGCAAGACTCCTACTACAATCATTCTTACATCGAAGTCGTAGAGTTTATACCGCATGAAGTGATGATTCCCCTCTATGCCCTGATGAATTTACGAGAATCGATTAAAATCTCCCCCTCTCCAAAACGTCTTTATCCATATGGCTCTTCAGCTTCACATCTCATCGGGTATGTGGCTAAAGCGAATCAAAAAGAAATTGAAGGCAATTCCCTTTTACAGCTTTTGGGTCATGTCGGTAAAAGCGGAATAGAGAAATATTACAATACCTACTTACAAGGCAAAGCAGGGGAACGCCGAATCAAAGTCAATGCCCATAATGTTGAAATTGAAGAGTTGGATCGCAGCGCAACCGTAGAAAACCGCAATCTTACTCTCAACATCGATATGCGGCTTCAACAATATATTGGTAATGCTTTTGTTGGAAAAGTGGGGGCAATCGTTGTGATGGATACCAAGGGTGCCATCTATGCAGCCGGAAGCTTTCCGGAATATGATTTGAATGCATTTGTGGAGGGGGTTAGCTCCAAACAGTGGAATTATCTTATCAGCAGTGTCGATGCCCCGTTTACCAATAAAATCATTAATGGACTCTACCCTCCCGGTTCGACGATTAAAACAGGAATGGGATTACTGTATATCACTTCCGGTAAATTAAATGAAGCATCCAGTGTCAATTGTACCGGCTCATTTCGTCTGGGAAACCGATCGTTTCGCTGCTGGAATAGTCATGGTCATGGTGATGTCAGTATTCAAAAAGCGATTACACAAAGCTGTGATGACTATTTTTACAAAGGAAGTTTGACAGTAGGAATTGAAGACATGAGCCGTGGTATGATTCGAATGGGACTGGGACAAAAAACCTCCATAGATTTACCTAATGAGTTTATCGGAACCGTCCCCAATCGTGTGTGGAAAAAAGAAAAGTTCAAACAGCCATGGTACCGAGGGGAAACACTCAATACAGCGATTGGCCAGGGAGATTTTTTAACCACTCCGATTCAAATAGCGCAATACACGGCACTCATGGCAACAGGAAAGCTCCCTACACCGCATATTGCATACAAAATAGGGTCGCGAGAGTACATTCCCGCTCCAAAAGATGTTTTAACACCTATTGAAAAAACAAAGCTCCCCCTTATACAAAACGCGATGAGAGCCGTTTGTAATGATAAAGGAGGGACAGCGAGCGCTCATGTGACGACTCGATTTCCCATTGCAGGAAAAACAGGAACAGCTCAAACCAGCGGAATCGGACAAAATGTAAAAAATCGTTTGAATGAGAAAAGCATGGAGTATTTGCAACGATCCCATGCATGGTTTACGACGTACGGTCCTGCCGAAAATCCTCAGTTTATCGTTACCGTATTGGTAGAGCATGGCGGACATGGAGGAGAAGCAACAGGGGGAATTGTGTCCGGTATTTATAATAAATTGCTCGAGTTGGGTTATATCAAACTGGGTCAGCAGCCGAAAATCAACCTTGTGTCCGAACAATCAAACTCAGAGGCAAATTAAATAAATTTACCAAGCGCTCTTCTTCGAGACGCATTTCACCTGAATCTGTTTCATGGTCCAATCCCAGAAGATGAAGCATCCCGTGAATAAAGAGGAGGGAAATTTCATCCTCTTCGCTGTGTCCGAGTTCTTGAGCCACTTTTTTTGCATAATCGACACTGATAATGATACTTCCCAAAGGTGCATTGGGGAATGGATCACTGGGGAAACTGAGAACATCGGTTGCTTTGTCAATTCCTCGAAATTCGCGGTTGATGTGTGCAATTTCATCATCATCAGTCAAAATAAGCTCTATCTCACGTGAACTAAGAGTGTCAGCAATTTGCTCCAACAATACTAAGTTATAATTTTTATCGGTTCGGTTATCTAAATCTATCATAATAGTATTGTAGCATAAGCAGCACCAAGGTACAATTTCTGAAACAATAAAGGGTAATTATGCCAAAAAAAGCACTGTGTATTATGAGTGGCGGGATGGATTCGACTCTCGTCTCTTATCTTATGCGTTCACGCGGGTATGAGATTATCGCACTCCATTTTAATTATGGGCAGCGCACAGCAAACAAAGAGCTTGATGCATTTCGAGCTATATGCAGCGATTTAATGGTGCATGAAAAATATGAAATCGATCTCGACTTTTTCAAAATCATCGGAGCCTCGGCATTGACTGACCACACGTTGGTGGTTCCGACAGGCGGAATCGAAGCTGGAGTGCCCATCACCTACGTCCCTTTTCGTAACGGTATTTTTTTGAGTATTGCAACGGCCATTGCTGAAAAAGAGGGGTGTGCAGTCATTGCTATTGGAGTCGTCGAAGAAGACAGCAGCGGTTATCCTGATTGTAGGGATTCTTTTATCCAATCATTTCAGCAAACGGCCAATCTGGGAACCAAAGAGACCACCAAGATCACCATCGAAATGCCATTGGTCCATCTCCAAAAATCTCAAATCGTGCAAGAATCGCTGAAGAGTAATGTTCCGCTTCATCTGACATGGAGTTGCTATCAAAATGAGGAGAAAGCGTGCGGTGTGTGTGACAGCTGCAGATTGCGGCTTCGAGGCTTTGAATTAGCAGGATACAAAGACCCCATAGACTATGTTTGACGCATTGACCTCTGAGGTAACTGTTCTATTCTCGCCCCGAAACCGCAATACCTATATCACCATTACCCATGAAGGTGAAGTGCGCGTGCGAACCCCCCTTCAAGAGGTGAATCGGATTCGAATACTCTTGCGTGAAAAAGAAGAGTGGATCAATGCTAAACTTGTTTCACTCAATGAACGATCTCTTAGTGCTCATACTTTGGGGACGAACATACGTTTTCGGGGGGAAATTAAAAATATAGAACATTTTGATTTTTTACAAAAAAAGGTCAAAAAAGATGAAAAAGATATTAATATTGAAAAATATTATCATCAATTCTATAAAAATGAAGCTCTTTTAACCCTTCCGTCGCGAATCAACCATTATGCTAAAAGGATGAATTTACACCCTTGTGAGATACGTTACAAGCGATTACGACGACGGTGGGGAAGTTGCAGCAGTGCAGGGGTGGTGACATTTAATACGCTGATGATGCAGCTCTCCTACGAACACATCGATTACATCATCGTTCACGAACTGGCGCATCTCAAACACATGAACCATTCCAAAGTGTTTCACGATCTCGTGCGTAGTGTTTTAAACAATGAGAAGCAATTACGAAGTGAGCTTAAAGCGATAAGAATATACTAAAAGTCGAGTTCCAACTGTCGCATAGAGGAGCGTGCCGGATTCAAAATACTTTTATCTGCACCCGCAACCAGAGCAAAATGGAAGATATTCGTTTGCAATAGAGTCAGAATCTCTTCGATGTAGCGGTAAAAGAGGATGTTCTCATTCCCAATGGTTAAGCTGGACTTCATACTCTCCGGTAATACATAGAGAATTTTTGACCAAGAGGCCTGAAGGCGTAAAAAATCGATCTGCTCATCAATCAGTTCAAGAAGTGGTTCAAAAATCACCACACAATCACTGGTTCCAAACTCTTTGACCTCAAGGCGACGATTGGTAAATACCGGGATAAAATGGCCCATTTTGCTAAAGTTTTTAAACTGAAACGGGATTCGCATAAAGGTGTAAAAAAAGAGAAGATGTTCGAGATAAGGGATGAAAAATGGAGAAAGCATTTGTCGTTCATAAAAGGTATCTTGATGGATAAACGACGTTTCAAATAAAGTTTGCTCGATAATGGTAATCGTGGTCTCTTGTGCACGAATGAGCTGATTTGTCTCGATAAATATCTCGCTGTCCGTGAGGGTAGGTGAGTAGAGGACGATTGATTTTTTCTCCAATCCCCATAGCTTTTCCCAAACAATTGACATCGGTCCCTCGACAGGACAAAAATTGCTCCCAGTTGATACAGAATGAGCCAGGTGAAGGGTAATAGGATCACATGCATAAACTTGGAGATCTTTTTCGAGTAAATAAAAGCGTAGTAATCGCTTGAGTGCCTCATCAATGGCTTCGACTTTGATCCATGCCACCTCGCCATCGCCTATTTGGGTTGGCTTGTCAAACAAGATCCCATACGCGCCGCTACTAAGTGCTTCAGGGATATCTTTGGGATTGTAAGCAACAAAAAGACTTCCCCGCTTTACTTTTGAAACGTCAAAAGCAATCGTTTCAAAAATACTGATCGTAGGACTACCGTATAACGTCCCTTTGGTCAGTGCGAGGATATTTTCAAGTCTCATCCAATAGAGCTTCCAATGGCACGTGGTTTTTCAGGACGGATAAGGGAGAGTCCCTCGCTGTCTTTGGCTGCAAGTAACATCCCCTCTGAGAGCAAGCCCATAAGTTTGGCAGGCTTCAGGTTGGCAACCACACACACTTGCGTACCGACCAGCGACTCAGCGCTGTAATACTCACGAATTCCTGCTACGATTTGCCGCGGTACTTCCTCACCCACATCGACTTGCAATCGCAAGAGTTTCGAACTTTTTGGTACCTCTGCCGCCTCTAGGACATGACCGATTTTTAATGATGTTTGGAAAAACTGATCGATGGTAATCAACCCATCTGTAGAGACTGTGCTCTCTTTTTTCTCTTCACTCACAGGTGCTTGTGCAGCTACTGCCTCTATCATCGCTTTTGGCGCTTCTTCCATGAGAGGCTCTTCGACGCGAGGGAAGAGTGGCGGAACTTTTTTGATCGTAAAGGGTGCTAAAAGATTTTTATTGAGAATCAAATCATTGTAGCTTGCAGTTGTTATTTCAAATCCAAGGGCATCTGCCACAATGGTCGTTGTTTTAGGCATAATGGAGTTGAGCATGACAGAAGCCTTGGCCAACAAGTTGGCAACGAGTGCGACGGTTGCGAGCGCTTCACCGGTGCGTCCTTCTTTGATTTTTACCCAAGGGGCATGTTCTTCGATCGCTTTATTGCCGATGGTGAAAATTTTCCAAAGCTCTTCAAGATAACGATGCAGCTGCAGCTCATTCATATAGTTTTCCAAGGTATCAATAATCGCGTGAGCATCATCAATCTCTTTGGAATGGTATTGTAAAACATCAACGCTATCGATCACAAAATCCGAATATTTTTCGGACATTCCGATGACTCGGTTGAGCAAATTACCAAGATCATTGCTCAAATCAGAGTTCATACGGTCAATAAGGGCGCGTTGAGAGAAATCCCCGTCTTGTCCAAACGGAACTTCTCGCATCATAAAGTAACGGAAATTTTCAACACCATAATGCTTTGAGACCTCTCTGGGATCTACAACATTTCCTTTGGATTTTGACATTTTTTCACCGTCTCTCGTCCACCATCCGTGCGCGCCGATACGTTTTGGCAATGGGAGATCCAGACTCATCAAAAATGCCGGCCAATAAATCGCATGGAAGCGTAAAATATCTTTTCCTACGAGCTGCGTCGTTGCCGGCCAAAAGTCCATACGTTCTTCTTCGTTTCCATACCCTAAAGCGGTGACGTAGTTCATGAGGGCATCGAGCCATACGTACATGACATGTTTTGGATCGTTGAGTGATTCAGGCAAATGTACACCCCAGTTAAAGCTCGTACGTGTCACAGAGAGATCATGCAATCCCCCTTTGACAAAGCTTATCACTTCGTTACGGCGTGATTTTGGGAGGATGAAATCGGTGTGCGCTTCATAATATTCCATGAGCGGTTTTTCATATTTGGAAAGGGCGAAAAAATAGCTTTCTTCTTTGAGGATGGTGGTGGCACGTCCGCAATCCGGGCAACCTCCGCCATCGACGAGTTGGGATTCCGGGAAAAAGGTTTCACAGCTGACGCAGTAGTTCCCCTCATAAAAATCTTTGTAGATATCCCCTTTGGCGACCATTTTCAAAAAGGCGGCTTGAACCCCTTTTTTGTGCTTTGTATCGGTCGTGCGAATAAATTGATCGTAACTTATATCAAATTCATCCCATAGATTTTTAAAACTGGCACTGATCTCATCGGCGAACTGTTGGGTCGGTTTGTTTTGCTTAGCTGCTGCCTCTTCTATCTTTTGACCGTGCTCATCCGTTCCGGTCAAAAAATAGGTTTCATTACCTAAAAGGCGCGAATGTCGTGCAAGGGTGTCAGCGATAAATGTTGTGTAGGCATGTCCGATGTGGGCTTCGCCATTTACATAATAAATAGGGGTTGTAATATAGTTTTTCATTTATTTCCTTTTCTGTTTCATAAAAGACAAGTGTTAAAAGTCAAAGCCACCGGTTTCACCTTTGGACATACTTTCATAGACACTACGGACATAGAGTGTTCGAACAGGACAGCCTATAAGCTCAGAACATTTAAGACAGCTTTCAACACCTTTTGAGCTTTGGCACTCTTCAAGGGATTGTTTTGTGCTGTTGAGTTTGGCTTCATAAACACTGTTAGTGTCGTCCATAAACGTCCAATACTACCGAAATCTCATAGCTTGAGCCGAAAAAACAAGGGCTGGTATCATGAATATGTGCAGTAGTTTTGTCAAGAACACGATTTTTACCATCCATGGCTTGTCCGCCTGCCATTTCAAAGACGAGGGCAAACGGAAAGACTTCAAACAACTGGCGCAATTTCCCCTCAGGTTTATCCGATGCTCCCGGATAGCTGAACAATCCGCCCCCTTTGAGGAGGATTTGGTGCAAATCGGGAACCATACCGCCCGAATAGCGCAATCGATACCCTTGGGCAAAAAAGGAATCAATCATTTCTTTGTGGTAAGGTGCCCAAAACTGTTGAGTTCCTCCCGGTGCATTGATCTTCCCTTTTTCACTCAGGCGGATTTCCTTAACGTATTCAAATTCCCCTTCTTGAAGAAGATACAGCTTGACTTTTCCTTCATACGCAAAAACAAGCTCAACACGAGGGCCATACACAACGTAGCACGATGCAACCAATTTACTTCCTATGAATTCACCGTCATAGATTCCAAAAATCGATCCAACGCTTAAATTGACGTCTACCAATGATGAACCGTCTAACGGATCAAAAGCGATGAAGTAGCGACCCGATTCATTTAGAACCATCGGAAGTTCTTTCTCTTCACTGGCAATGGTGTTGACGGAAGAAATTTGACTGAGTTCCTCTTCGATGATTAAATCGCTTTGGATATCAAGCTGAAGCTGCGTTTCGCCCGAACTGTTTTGTTCTTGGGAATAGCCAATGTCTTTAACATCAATAGCCCGTTTTATTCGAATCGCGCTGCGTTCAATCGCTTCTAAAATTTGTTTCATTCAAGTACCTTTGCGTTGTTTAGTATCCATTCGATCACATTGTCTGCATCATTGAGATCAAGAAGTGCTATTTCTTTGGGTAAATCATATTCTTTGACATTGATCGATTCATCAATGGCTAAAGCATTCATATAAGGGAAATAATCAGTATCGATGGTGTTTCGAAAAATACTGATTCGCGGAAGGGGGAGATTTTTAAGCCCCTCAACCAAAAGGACGTCGAATTCACCAAAAAGAGCAATAATCTCATCCAGTTCTTTGTGCCGTTGCGAAAAGAATGTGGTTCGCGTAGGGGAGGTGACAACGACTTCCGCGCCGGTATCGCTGAATTTATAGCTGTCTTTTCCGGGTACATCGAATTGTGCTTTGTCTTTGGGATCGTTTTTAACAATAGCCACTTGCAAATTATTCTCATGGATAAGTTTGCGTGCAACTTTTAAAATCAGTGTGGTTTTACCACTATTGGAGGGTCCGGTAAAGGCAACCGCTAAACGTTTTTTCAAAAAGAAGCACCTTGTGTTAAATTAAAGATTTTACAGTCTGTGCAATTTTACTCAAATCAACTTTAAGATGTCCCTTATTATAGCGATTTGCGTACGTACGCTTCAAATGCAGACGCGGGAAGTGGTTGGCTAAAATAGTAGCCTTGTATCTCATCACAGCCGATTTCACGAAGAATTTCAAGCTGTTGAGCTGTTTCAACCCCTTCTGCTATGGTGATCATATTGAGATTATTGGCCATGTGGATGATCGTATTGACAATGGTTTTATCTTCTGCATTTTTATCTATATCTCGGATAAAGGATTGATCGATTTTGAGTTTATAGACCCGAAACTGTTTGAGGTAGTTGAGCGAAGAGTACCCGGTTCCAAAATCATCGATGGACATTCGTATTCCATGACCATGCAGTTCATTCATGATTTCGATTGCGTGAAGCGGATTTTCCATTGCAATCCCTTCTGTGAGTTCAAGCTCAAGATATTGGGCAGGGAGTTGCAGTTCACTTAGCACATTTAGCACCATAGATACCAAAGCTGGATGGTGGAATTGGATGGCGGAGAGATTGACCGCCATGATAAAGGGCTCTAGTCCTTGGTCTATCCATAATTTTAATTGTTTCAAAGCATTACGCAAGACCCATTCACCAATCGTAACGATTTGGCCGCTATCTTCAGCTATAGGGATAAATTCAGCGGGAGAGACCATCCCAAATGTCGGATGATGCCAGCGTAAAAGAGCTTCTGCCCCAATGATCTTCCCTGTCTCCATACTGGTTTGCGGCTGATAGTAAACTTCGAGCTCATTGCGTTGCAGCGCATGCCTAAGAGCATTTTCAATCTCAAGATTTCGGGCTGAACGGGCTTGTATTTCGGGAGTAACAAAACGGAAGCAGTTTCGTCCGTCATGTTTGGCATGATACATTGCAATATCGGCGGATTGATAGAGTGCTTCTGCATTATTTCCATCGATAGGGTAGAGGGCGATTCCGATGGAGGGGGTAACGCTCAGCTCGTGATCTTTGATATGATAGGGCTGTGAGACCATATCAATGATTTTTTGAGCTACGTGCGCTGCACCGTCTGAATCGGTATTGGGAAGAACAATGATGAATTCATCTCCCCCTTGTCTTGAGAGGGTGTCTTCTTCCCGAATGATCGGTTTCATCCGTTCTGAGACCATAATGAGTAAATCATCGCCAACGGTGTGCCCCAGAGAATCGTTAATATTTTTAAAATGATCCAGATCTAAAAAGAGTAAGGCTATGGGCTCTTTTGAACGGTGGGAAATGCTGATCGCGTATTGGATACGGTCATTTAGAAGACTACGGTTTGGTAATTTGGTAAGAGCATCATATTGAGCTAGCCATTGGACTTTTTCTTCGGCCATTTTTTGAGTCGTAATGTCTTGAATCGAACCATGCATATGGTTCACTTCTCCCTCTACGATTATGGGTGATGCGATGATTCGGACCCATTTTTGCTTTCCATTAAACGTTGTCATTTTGAGTTCTAAATCGCAGGATTTTCTTTGATGGATTAGTTCATTTAGGGCAGTTTGTATTTTTTCCAACCATTCTCCCTCATACACACTGAGCGCTACGGATAGGGTAATGGTCTCTTGAGGGTCCATATCGTAGATTTTGGCGGCTTCTTTGGTCCAGATTCCAAGCTCATTTTTTAGGTTAATTTCCCAGCCTCCGATATGTGCGGCCCTACTCATCTCTTCGAGTAGTTTCTCGGTTTGGATTAATTTGCTTTCCGAGATTTTACGTTTGGCTTCACTATCAAAATTTTCCATGGCGTAACTAAGTTCCATGGTCATTTGGATAATCAACTCTTGACTGGAGAGATCAAATGCATTGAGGGTTTGAGAATAAATCGTAAATACACCGATAACCTCATCATACAAAAGAATCGGAAGCGCAGCAGACGATTTCCATCCCCTCTCACGGGCGCGATCATGCCACAGTGCAGTGGAAGGATCATTCATGAAATCTTGACACCAAGAGGGGTGATTTTCTCGAGCAGCAATACCGCTTGGTCCTATTCCGGAGGGAAGATCGGCTTGAGTTGAGAGTTCAATTTTTTCGAGATAGTGGTCGTCATCTCCGTATGAAATAATCGGATAAATACGTTGGGATTTTGGATTAATCGTACCGATCCATGCCATGCTCATTCCCCCTTGCACTACAATGCTTTCGCAGACCTTTAAAAAGAGCTCATGAGGGGTATTGGAGTGGACAACGGCATGATTGCATTGGCTTAAAGTTGCGTATAATTTCGTAAGCTGATGGATACGTTCTTCTTGGTTGTGGCGCTGGGTAATATCGTGGGATACCCCTAAAATGCCGATCAGGCCATTTTTTTCGTTAACCATAGGAATTTTAACGGTTTCAAGCAAGGCACGGTGCCCATCACTGGCAAACGTTATCCACTCTTCATTCATGCTAGGAGTATTCACCTCCATCGCTGCCGTATCATTTTTACGAAAAAAGTCAGCTTGTTCTTTATCCACGAAATCGTAATCGGTTTTACCGACGATCTCTTCCTCTTTGGCACCGAAAAAACGTTCAAACATCGGATTACAAAGTAAATAGACCCCTTTTTTATCTTTTAGCCATATTAAATCCGGAATGGTATTGAGAAGCGTGCGAAGCTGATTTTTCGTCTGCGTTACCTCAGCGGTGCGCTCAACTATTTTTCTTTCAAGCGTATGCCGATAACTTTTGAGCTGGGAATATTGTTTTGCAATGTATCCTATAAGAGTGCTAAGGAAAAGACCAATGGCTATTTCAACTGACAAAAGCCATTGATTCACCCATCCGTCAATGGGAGCTATCCGAAGCGTCCATTTTGCATTAGGAAGGTCGATCGTATGGTGCGCTGGCTGATTGAGTGTCTTCTCTCCTGTTGAGGCAATAATCTGCTCTTTTTTGGTTATGGGATGGATTCGGGAGAGGGTGTATTGATACCCTTCTGCCTTTAGATTTTCAAGTGGAATAGAATGGAGAAGCTGAGGAAAACGGATCACTATGAGGATAAATCCCCTAAACTTTTTTTCTTTGGTATAAATGGGCAATCGCCCGACGACACCCATGCCCCCTTGCACAAGATGCAATGGCCCTGCTAAAGTCAGTTTTCCTGTTTCTCGCGCTAAGAGCGCTTCCGTTTTTTGTTCCGGATCGTTGAACAGATCAAAACCCAGTGCTTTTTCGTTTCCGGATAGTGGAACCACATGTTTGATAACTCCGTTTTCAACAAGAGCAATTTCGGAGATATTGGGATAAAAGGTGATGAGTTTTTTTCCAATGGAATCAAAATTATGAATCGTGCCGTCTTCTTCAACCATTGCGGCCAAAAGATACATGAGTGCTAATTTATTGTCGATTCTTCCGCGTAAAATATCCGCATTAGCCTTGGCAATCCCCTCAATTTTATGATGCAATTTATCGATGCGCACCATTTCAAAATAGTAAATCAAGCTGGAGGAGAAGAGTATCCCGATCAGGAAAACAAAAATGGCCGACAACCATCTTTTTGGAATATGAGTACGTGTATAAACGTACGATAAAAGTGAAGAATTCATAAAAAACTACCTTTTAAAATCTTGCAATTGTTGGATTGATTTTGTGGTGATAATAGCACACTTTTTTCTTTTTCAACTGTTTTTAATCATTTATATTTAGTTTTACAGGCACTAAAAGTATAAAATAAATAATAAATTTAAATATATAATAACCTATGACATCAAAGAATAATGTTTTACATGGTATAATCACACTAAATTAATCATCAGGCTTTATTTGAGTAAATTTCTATTATTTTTATCATTACTTTCACCTTTGTTGGCTAACCCTGAAATCGTAACGATTCATTCGTATAATGAAGCGTATCCTTGGACAAAGAGTCAGCGTACCGGATTTACAACGGTCGTCAATACGCTCTCAAATATATATCCCCTCTCCTCAACCGAATATCTTGATACCAAACGCCGTAGTTTTGATCCGGAATATCAGCATGAACTCCTCCACTATTTGTCCACAAAATATAATGCTTACGTCCCTGATGTTATCTATGTTACGGATGATGATGCACTCAACTTTATGATTCAAAATAGAGGAAAACTTTTCCCTTCAGTACCTATTGTTTTTTCAGGGATCAATGATTTATCAAAAAAAGAGTCATTGGATCCCGCTTTGTATACCGGTATTTTTGAGAAAAAAGAAATTCTTCCGAATCTAAAGCTCATTAAAACACTCTACCCTGATCAAAAAGAGGTGCTGGTCATCAGTGATGGCTCATTAACCGCGAAACTGACACGTCGGGAAATCGAAAAAGAAGCCAGTGTCTATCAAGACATGAAAATAAAATTCGCGAGTGATGAAAATTTTGATCGTATTTTAAATCAGCTTAAAACATATCAAGGTAAAGCGATCATTTTGACGACCATTGGAGGATTTAAAGGACGAAACGGTGATTTGATACCTGTCAATGAGGTGACAAAGCGTATCGTCAGTGCTGCTGATTTTGTTGTTCTGACCTTAGAAGATACCTATATCCAAGAAGGGGTGTTGGGTGGCTATTGTGTCGATGGTCATGCGCAAGGAGAAGAAGCGGGGAGGATGGCATTACAGATTCTGCTGCACCCAAAACTACCGCTTAGCCATCTGGAGATCAATACGAATCATTGGATTTTTGATGCAAAGGCATTGAGAGACATGGGTATTGTCTTGCCCAGAGCCATCGAATTTAAAAGCCAATTTTTAAATCCACCTAAAACATTTTTTCAACTATATCAGCAAGAAATAATCAATTTGGTGTATGTGTTATTTACTATATTGCTTCTCGTTAGTATCCTTTTTTCCCGATATCTGTATCGCAGTCGAAGAATGATTAAACAACGGGAAGCAAGTCTTATAAAAGTCTCATCCAGTTTGAATAAAGCACAAGAAATCGCTCATTTAGGGAACTGGGAATGGGATATACAGACCAATAATTTATGGTGGTCAGACGAAATTTATCGTATTTTTGGACTTATTCCACAAGAATTTAAAGCGACTTATGATGGATTTCTAGAGCGGGTACATCCGGATGATCGTGAGAGGGTAGAAAATGCTGTTAGAGATGCGCTTACGAACAACACTGACTATGGTATTGAACATCGTATCCTTAGATTGGATGGCACTATCCTCACTGTTCTTGAAGAGGGGCAGATAGAAACCGATGAGAGCGGAGAACCCATTAAAATGTCGGGGATTGTTTATGATATTACGGAGTCAAAAAATGCACAACTCATTTTAGAAGCTTCCGAAAATAAATACCGAAATCTGGTTGAAAATGCAATGATCGGTATTTACCGTACCGATCTATTCGGACATATCCTTTACGTCAATCAGGCATTGGTTGAAATGCTTGGATATGATTCTCCGGCCGAATTGATTGGTCAAGACAGTACTGTCATGTACAATGATCCCGAGATCCAGAAGAAAATAATTCATATTCTTCACAAAAAAAACCATATCAGTAACTATGAACTCAAAGTTCTTGACAAACATTTTGCAATGGTACCGGTCATGATGAGTGCAACGGTTGAAGGAAATGTTATTTCCGGAATCATTTTGGATATGCGTGAACTGAAAAAATCACGTGTTGAGATTGATAAACTTTCAAAAGCCATTGCGCAAATTGATGATACGGTTACGATTACCGATAGATCCGGTGTTATTACCTACGTCAATGAAGCTTTTACACGCCATACCGGATATTCAAAAAAAGAGGCGCTGGGACAAACATTGCGAATGCTCAAATCCGGGAATCATGACAATGCGTTTTATGAGAATTTATGGAACACTCTTCTTGCAGGAGAGACATTTCGAGGAACGATCATCAACAGGAAGAAAAACGGTGATTTATACTATGAAGATAAAACGGCAAGCCCGTTAAAAGATGACAATGAAACGATCGTCGGTTTCATTACAACGGGAAAAGATGTAACCCATGAGACCCTTCTAAACGACGAGATCAAACGTATCGCGATGATCGATAATCTCACCGGTATTTATAATCGACACAAATTTGAAGAACTGTTTACCCTTGAAGCTGAACGTGCACGACGGTTTTCTCTCCCTCTTTCACTTTTGCTGATCGATATCGACCATTTCAAGTCCGTTAATGACACGTACGGGCATGACACCGGAGATGATGTGCTCAAGCAATTGGTCTCTATCATACTTGAGCATATACGAAAGCTGGATGTATTTGCACGCTGGGGAGGAGAAGAATTTCTGGTTCTGTGTCCGGGTACCGATTTGGAAAATATTCAAATACTGGCCAATAAATTACGCCTAGTAGTAGAGAATGCTGACTTCCCAAAAGTTGCCAATCTGACCATCAGTATCGGCATTAGTTCCTTTGTGAAAACGGATAGCTTTTCGGATCTCTTCAAGCGTGCCGATAAAGGACTCTATGTAGCCAAAGAGCATGGGAGAAATCAAGTGCGGACAATCGAATAAGAAAAGAGTGAATGCCCAAAAGGGGATGAAAAAGTGAAATATACTCAACTATCATTGAAATTTTGTTAAGATGACGGTTATGAACGACTCAAAAGGGGTGTTATGAGATTTTCAATCTTAGTATTGATTGCATTGGTAGGTTTTAGCGGGTGTGCCCCAAAGGGGACGTTTGATATGTTTAAGATGGATGAAGCGCATGAGAGGTCAGTTGAACAACTGCGTACAGGGGCTATTGTGCAATCTTTTGAGACCAAAGCATTACTCTCAGCGATCTATCTCAATCCTGTCTATCCCCAAGAGTACAATAACGGTGAATATTTTGTAGCGGCAGTTTATTTTGAACGCGATGGGCGTGATCTGAGAAAATGGGATTTAGAAACACACGGATACACTATGACCCTTAACGGGAAAAAAGCAACTCTCATCGAGGAGCTAAAAGAATCCGATCCAAAACGCGCGTTGATACCCGTCCAGAACAATTGGAATAAATATTATTTTATTCGATTTGACTCTGAGCCGGAAGGAGTTTTAACGCTTCTGCTCGAAAATAATCAGACTGGCCGGGTTGCACTAAGTTATCAAAAAGGGAAGTGATTTTTACTTCCTCCCCCAATATTTTTTTATAGATGACGTAATTGGCCAGCACTTTTTTACCATACTCTCGGTTTTCATCATTCCCCATCAGCTCCATACTTAAAAAAGGTTCGTAAGGCCCCGGTAAAAATTGGCCGCTACCGTCGGTTAAAAGACGCTTGGTCGAGCCAAAACCTGCATTGTATCCATACGCAACCAAGATAGGATTGTAATATTTGTCCGTTAAATGCTTTAGATGAGAAACAGAATACGAAATACTGTACTGCGGTTTGAGCATATCAAAATAGGTCGTTGGTTTGAGTGGGCTTACCTTGCTGATGGTATCCACGTTAAACGGCATGATCTGCATCAGACCAAGAGCAAAAGAGCGTGAGATCAGGCCTGGGATAAATCGTGTTTCTTGGCGCATCAAGGCGTACAATAGCGCTTTTTGATCATTAGTCAAGTTTGTCATGTATTGATCATAGGCCATCGTGAAATTGTGGATGTAAGGCTCATAGGTACGCTCCAGGACGTATCCTTGAACAGCGATGGAATCTTCACCGTCACAGCGATTGATTAGACTTGCAATTGTTTCGGGATTGGATGCCATCACCTCTTTGGAAAACTCTCTCCACTCAAAAGGGTCTATTCCGGTAATACTGTTAGCATTAGCTGTCGTAGGCAATGTGGTGAAATAATTTTCGGTCGGAAGATCAAGCAGCTCACGCGCATAGAGGACGTACATATTAATATCTAAACTTTGAGAAAGCTGTGTTAAATAAGTCGTGTCTTGCGTAATTTTATAAAGCCAAAAAAGTGTCTTATCTTTCTCTATGGGAGTCGTATAGCGCTCATTAGCCGCTTTGAGATGCTCTAATGCATTGATCATATTTCCGTATTTGATGGCATTCATCGCCAAATAAAAATGGGTTTTCGCATCGTAGTTGCCTACGGGTATCCACGAAAACGATTGCTGCAGCTGATCCATTTTTGGATCCGTTACGGTCAAGAATACGATTTGAGCAAAAGCGGGGGTTTGCGTCAATGCACCAAGTATGTCGGATGTTAAAAGGTGATTAAAATGGTCATGGCGATATTGCGGCCCTGCAAGACGGAAGAGGGTATTTTCGTTTTTGAGATTTTCAACGGCGGTGTAAAAACTTATCTGATTCATCGTTCTAAGCCATTCTACATTACCAAAACGATTGTTTAACCGTGCAGCAATTTCTTCACGCTCTTCATTTTTTAAAGCGGTGGCTTTGGCAGGGGTGAGGGCGAGCATCAAACAGTCATCTTGTTCAATCAAAGGGAGATCACATGCCTTTTTTTGAAGACACTGGGTTGTGTATTTAATCTCTGCTTCATCGGTTTTGGCGGAATAGTCAAACAAAAAACGTTCGTTGACATTCTCCACTTGATAAAATGCTTCACTTGCTTGTGACGCGTTAATGTCTTGGTGCAAAAATTCCCAAATTAAGAAGTTTTTTTGTCGAGAGCTTGGTTTATCATTGATATCCGCAAGGGTAATTCCCCAACCAGAGGCAACCAAGAGAACACTCAGGAGAAAAGAACGTTTCATCCCATAACCACCGCATTGAGAACATTGACTAAAATAACATCAATAACATTAAGGGCTATAATCAAGATAATGGGGGCCAAGTCAAGACCATTAAACACCGTCGGCATGAGACGGCGAACCAGTTTATAGGCAGGTTCTGTAAGACGGTGAATGATTTGTACGATCGGATTATACGGATCAGGACGAACCCATGAGAGCAGGGCCCCAATGATCAGAATCCAAATATAAACGGTAATAAGAGAGTGGACGATCCCTCCTAACCCTGAAACGATTCCTGCCATCATTTTACGACCTCTTTTAAATAATTTTTCAGATGCATATACAAATCATTAAGCTCTGGTCCATGCTCGGCACCACCGATCAAAATTCTAAGAGGTTTGAACAATGCTTTGCCTTTTAGTTGTGAATGCTGCATCAAATAGGCTTTATACGATTCATAATCATCAAAATGAGGTGCTTTTATCGTTAACTCGCGTAAAATTTCAAATCCCTCTTTGTATTCATCCGGAACCATTTTCGGTGCAAAAATTGCCCCTATCTTTTCTCGCAACTCTTTTAGCGTACTGACTTCATCCAAAAAGAGTTTGGCAAGCCGTCCGATCTCATCATCGGCAAACCCTACATAACGAGAGAGCTCTTTTGGGTCCATCATCTTCAGATGTTCACGATTGATAAATTTCAACTTGTCGATATCAAAATAAGCCGGTGATTTGGAGATCGTCTCCAGGCTAAACCATTCAATCGCTTCCTCCAAGGAAAAAATCTCTTTGGGTGTTTTATTCCCCATCAAAACGAGATAATTGATGATTGCCTGAGGGATGAAACCTTCCTCAAGAAGCCATTTGACGCTTGACGCATCATCCCGCTTGGACATTTTTTTCCCCTCTGCCCCTAAAATAATAGGCAAATGGGCATATTCTATCGTTCGGTCATACCCAAGAGCTCTTTGAACCGCTATTTGTTTAGGGGTATTGCTGAGATGATCCTCGCCGCGAATTATGAGTGAGATATCCGAGAGCATATCATCGACGGCGCACGCAAAATTATAGGTCGGATATTTATCAGCACGCATGATTATAAAGCTGTCAATATCAGTGGGGGCAAATGTCGATTCCCCTTTGATAATGTCATGAACGACGATAGGATTATTGGGCTTTTTAATACGGATGGTAAAGGGGTTGAGATTGTCAATCACCTCATCCGCACGAAGATTTTCACACGTGCCGTCATAACGATAGGCTATTTTGTTTTCTTTAGAAGCTTCACGTTTTGATTCAAGGGTTTCGGGGGTACAAAAACAGCTAAATGCCATTTTGTCTTGCAAAAGCTGCAAAGCCATCGCCCGATGAAATCTGAGATTGTTGCTTTGAAGCTGATGCTCTTGATGCTTGATCCCGAAAAGATCTAGAATAGCGAGTATCTCATCCTCTTTTCCCGGGATATTGCGCTCTTGATCGGTATCTTCAATGCGAATCAATAGAGGTTCATTGCGTTTTTGTGACATGATATAATTAAAAAGTGCCACGCGAAGATTACCGATGTGCATATCTCCCGTGGGGCTTGGGGCAAAACGAAGCATTAAAATTCCTAAGTTAAATTGTAGATGCAATTTTAGCAGAAAAGAGTTAAAGAAGGGTCAATGAAGTTAGGGAAAGTGCTTATTTTATGGGGATTTGAAAGAGTATAATCAATCCTTCATATTTTCCCGTATACGACGAGCTGCATTCGCAAATCGTGTACTGTCATGTCCCATTTTGGTTACGATGATGCTTCCCGCTTCAATACTGGCATCGCTTAACTGTTCTTTTACATTCACAGCTGCACGCACAGCATTCAATGCAAGTACCATATCTTTGATTTCACTGTTTAGTTCTTCATCATTCTCAATATTTTCCATCAACTCTGCAAATATCTCTTCAAAATGCCAATGCCTAAACAGCAATGCACAGACACTCGCCGATGTCACTCCGGCAAAATCATCCTCTACTTGAGAGATGGAACTGCTTTCTTCCAATGCTTCACGAAACATCTCTCCATAGGAGCTTTCGACCACTTCTTTTGCAATCAATACTTTTCCTGTTTCCATGATAAATGCTATAGGGATCATCGTTTTTGCTCTTTGAACATCGATTCCCATATACCATTGAAACATCAAAGCATTTTGCATAGCACTCACATTGGAAAACTGCTCATTCGTAATACCGTAAGGGGACATATCGATTTCAAAATTCCGCTCCATGGTAGCTTTCAGCGCCGATGCCCGTACCGTATTTAGGCCAAATAAAGTAACCGCTTGCATTACAGAAATAATATGATTTTTAAGTCCGAAAACCGGTGCATTGACTTTGGCCAATATCCCGGCCGTCAACAGCGGATCCCCTTCGATAATAGAAACAATTGTTTTCATATTCGGTTCGCCCATACGAAATGCTTCTTCCAGCTTAATAATAGACTGGGGGAAGGGGGGAAGCGAATTGATTTTAGAAATAATAGATTCAAATCCCATAAGGCATCCTTGCTCAGTTGAAAATTAAATATTACCATAAAAAGATTAAACTATATGAAACAAAAAAGCGAAGATAATAGGAGATCCAGTAAAGATTAAAGTGGTTGGAAGTGTGTTGTGCAGGGAAATTGTAGTGGTGACTCCCAAACCTCATAAAATAAACCTTTAATAGAATCTCTCAAATCCTAATTTTCTTTTATAACATAATTTTATTATAATTTAGTCACATTTTTTGATTATATATTTAAAAAAAGCTATAATATTATTATTAGTAATAAAAAATCAATATTTTTTAGGAGTTTCCCTTTGATCCCAATTGATTCATTACCTGTTAATATTGCAATTTACCGTTACGAAAATGGTGATTTTATAATTGTTGATTTTAATCTTCAAGCGCAAAAAACGGATAGTGTCTTACGTAAAGATATCATAGGTAAGAATGTAGAAGAAGTTTTTCCGGGAGTAAGGGAATTTGGCTTACTTGATATTTTCAAACGGGTATATAAATCAGGGAAGCCTGAACATCATAAGGCAGCTTACTACCGTGATGAGATACGACAAGGATGGCGCGTTAATGAAGTGTCGCGCTTGGATAATGGACATATTATGGCTGTTTATGAGGATGCTACTGCCGAAATTATAACTTCAAATTCGCTTGAATCATTAGGGAAGCTGATTGATAAAAGCATTAATGAAATATATATTGTTGATCCAGAAACATTATTATTTTACTATGCCAACGAGAGTGCCTTGCATAATATCGGTTATACCATGGAAGAACTCTTACATATGACCCCTTCAGATATCAATTCAGAATATGGTCATAAAGAAATTCGTAGTCATAATCAACCTCTTCTTGATGAAACAATACCGTTGCTAAGCATAGAGACAAAGAATCGCCGTAAAGATGGGACGGAATATGATGCAGAAGTGCGTATTCAAAAAATGCTATATGAAGGCAAAGAGCGTTTAGTCGTTAATATTATAGATATTTCAGATCGAATTAAAAATCAGCAAGAGATGCTGAAGCTTTACCGTATTATTGAACAAAGTGATGATTTGATAATGATTACAGATTGTAACGGTATTATCGAGTATGTTAACGATGCCTATATCAAATTGACCGGATGGAATAAAGAAGATTTTATCAAAGCAAGACCTTCACTTATGAAATCGGGGAATAGTTCTGCTGAGTTTTATAAAAGTATGTGGGAAATGATTTTGTTGGGAAAAACATATAAAGGGAGTCTCCAAAACCGTAAAAAAGACAATTCTCTTTACTGGGAAGAGAAAACGATTACACCAATCAAACTTATAGACAATCAAATCACACACTTTATCTCGACAGGAAAAGATATCACTGAGCAGAGAAAACTAAGAGAAGCCCTTGAAGAGAGCGAAATTCTCTTTAAAACACTGACAGAAAGCGCGTTAGCAGGTATTTTCCTCTATCGGGAGAACATTCTCTATGTCAATCAGGCATTTGCAAAAATGACCGGATATTCTTTTGATGAGCTAAAAAGAATGACACCTATGGATCTTGTTGCACCACAAGAACGAGATTTTATAGAAGGGCGTGTGCAGTCTGGATTAAAAGGGGAATTGCAAGATAAAATCGCTTACGAAGATTTGAAAATCGTGACGAGAGCAGGAGAAGTACGATGGTATTATATTGCAATTTCGACGGTAAAATTTCAAGGAGAATGGACAGGGCTTGGAACTGCTATTGACATGACAGATCGCAAAATAATGGAGAAGCAACTTGAATATGTTGCCCAGACCGATGCATTGACAGGCTTATATAACCGTCTAAAATTTGATGATATTATTCAGCGTGAAATTGCTTTTGGGAAGCGTCAGAATTCACAGCTTTCTATTATCTATATGGATATTGACTTTTTCAAAAACATCAACGATACATACGGTCATGATATTGGCGATGCAGTTTTAAAAAAGCTTGCTTTTATCATTCAAGAAGTTTTACGGGTAAGCGATTATTCATTCCGTTGGGGTGGGGAAGAGTTTTTAATAGTTTGTCCGAATACGACAATAAATGATGTTAAGATTTTAGCGGAACGATTACGTGAAAGCGTCGCACAGAACAATTTTTCAATCGGCACAAAAGTGACCGTAAGTATAGGGATTACACAGTATCATGATAATGAATTAGTCGATGAGATGATTAAAAGAGCTGATGAGGCACTTTATCAAGCCAAGGAGAGTGGGCGTAACAGAGTTGTAGAGAATATGCATTTATAAATACCTTAAAAAGCAAAAGATTATGAGGATGGATATCGTGATGCACGTATTTAGCCCATAGAAACTATATAATTTATAGATCATATTTCAGGTTATGCGATTATAATTTCTTATTAATGCAAAAAAGGTATGCGAATGATCGATAATATGAATTTTTACCGTTTTATGCATAAGCAAATACTCATTGTTATCGGACTGTTTATCAGTACTGGTGCTGGATACCTTTATATGGGGTGGATTTACGCCTCGTTACTCCCTGAGATTTTATGGTTTACCTTATTGTTAGTGATATCGTATTGGGGATACCGTCTACATAGAGTTTATGCTGATAATGATTTGAATATGGTTGAAAAAGAAAAGTGGCTCCACGAACTTCGCTATTTTTTATTCATCTACTTTTCAATCTGGACTATCATGTTTGTAATGTATATCTCCCGAAGTACAATAGAATTGCATTATATGGCAGTAGCGACGCAGCTCGGAGTTACTGTAGTTTCAGCAACAATATTGGTGTCACAACGAAAATTGGCTACATTAACATTGGTCAGTTTGATGATTCCATTGATGATCTATTTTATTCTGTTAGGGGAATTTTACAGTTACCTTCTTGCTTTTTTTACTGTAGTCCTAAGTGGTGTTCTTTTGTATGCATCGAACAATACGTTTAACTATCTTGTCAAAAGCCAATATCAGGCTTATCACGATTATCTTACTTCGCTTGGGAATCGTAGATACTTTATTGAATTAATCGAGGATGTGATCAAAGCGAAGAGCAATCATGAAAAATATCTTTATTTACTCCTCATTGATTTGGATCATTTTAAAAGTATCAATGATACGCTTGGCCATGATATAGGAGATGATCTTCTACGTGAAGTTGCAACACGGATGAGTCTTCTTGGAAAAGAGACAAAAAATAATGTAGCACGCCTTGGCGGTGATGAATTTTGTGTACTGAGCGGATCATTTGAAACCAAACAGGAATGTATGGACAATGCAATGAAATTTGCGGAAAAATTATTGGAGACTATAAAAGAAAGCTATGTTATCGATGAGCATCACCTCTATATTAGTGCAAGTATCGGAGTGAGTTTAATTAATAATCTCAAGATGAAAGCTAATACTTTTATCAAAGAGGCTGATATAGCGATGTATGAAGCTAAAAGCTTAGGTCGTGATGGGATTATACTCTTTAATGACGATCTCTCAATGCGCGTTGAGCGGAATCTCGAAATTGAACAATTTCTTCATTTTGCTTTGAAAAACGATGAAATTACACTGAAATATCAACCCCAGTTTAATACTCAAGAAGAGGTGATTGGGTGTGAAGTTCTTGTTCGATGGCATAATGAAAAACTGGGGAATGTTGGGCCAAATGAATTTATCCCAATCTCAGAACAAACTGGGCTTATTCTTGAGTTGGGCTATTTTATTTTGGAGGAATCATTCAAAACAATGCAAGAGTGGGATCGAAACGGGATTATAATAGATCAAATGTCAATTAATATCAGTATGAGGCAGCTTATTCATCATAATTTTATTCATGATGTTCAGAAGCTCTGTAAAGCCTATCTAAATCCGGAATTATGTAAAAAGATTGTTTTTGAAATGACGGAGACAAGCGTTGCTGAAGATATTCAGGCACTTGTGAAAAATATTAATATTCTAAAAGATGATGGGATCCGATTTTCTATTGACGATTTTGGTACGGGATACTCATCGTTAAGTTATTTACGTCAAATCCCAATAGATGAGCTCAAAATTGACCGTTCGTTCATAATGGAACTGGATAATTCGGAAGATGGGAGAATTATGGTTAATACGATCATTAATATTGCAAAAAATCTTAAGTTGATGATTGTAGCTGAAGGGGTTGAAACTGAGTTCCAAAAAGGTTTTTTGATAAATAATGGGTGTGATATACTTCAAGGATACTATTACGCTAAAGCGTTGGATAAAGCCGAATTTGTTTCATTACGCCAAAAAATCAAATAGGATAAGTCATCTATTCACGATGATACGCGGTGGTCAATACTCCGATATACGAGAGCATATTTACTCTATCTGTACTGCTACTGGAATTTAAGAATTCGGTTGTCACTTGATGCGTAATCTTGCGGTTTCGGCACTATCGAGCCAAGGCGTTGATACTATTCACCTCTCAGCATTACTAGGTCATACCGATACCAACACCGTGAAGGAATCTTTATCACTTCAACGTAAAGAATCAAGAGGGATGGTGCAGGAAGTGTCAAAAGAATTACTCAAAATATAGTTTTTATATAATTCGCTGATTTATGATATCCCAATTTAAATTTGAAAAAAATGTATCAATGTATCCCTTGGCATTTGCGCCAAAGTCCATTTGGTATGAATGCTCGTACATATCCAAAGCTATAATGATTTTTGAATCCCACAGGGCATGCATATGATCCCAAGACCAAACATTTTCAAGGCGTTTAAGACGTTCATTATAAACGAGTAATGCCCACCCTGAACCTCCGCCTAATGATAGTGCCATTTTTTTAAATTCACTTTCCCACGCAGATATGCTTCCAAAAGAGATTTCAAGATTTTTTTCCAATGCTGTACTCATTTTCCCTGAGGCGCCAAGATTGTCAAAATAATACTCATGTAAAATCATTGAATTAAGTGCAACCATTTGTTCACGCTTAAGAGAACCGAGCTCAAAAGGATACGTGTCAATGTTTAATGATACAATTTTCTCTTCGATCAGCTTCGCACGTTTAACTGCTCCGCCGTAATTATTGTTATAGTGGGAAAGAATCATTTTTTCAGAGAAACCATTTAATTGTTGAGGAATAAACTTAAGAGGATGTGTGATCAAGACATCGGGATGGAGTGGCTTTACAGAATTTTTGACCACTGAATCCTTTGCACTTAAAACAGCACCTGCCATGGTAGCAGCACCAATACTTACAAATTCTCGTCTATTCATACTTGCTTCCTTGTATTTATGTCATTTAAGCGTAGTATAGTTATTAAATGTAAGATATTTATAAATTAAATGTAATAGTAAATCAATTAAGGTAGAAAAATGGTCACCCAGTAAAGCTTAAAGTAGTTGAAAGTACGTTGTGGAGGGAAAGTGTAGTGGTGACTCCAAGGGGATTTGAACCCCTATGACCAGGATGAAAACCTGAAATCCTAACCATTAGATGATGGAGCCACTTTAGAAGGAAGTTATTCCTGAGCCGAAATTATAGTGATTAAAAGCTGAAAAATAGCTAAAACACAATGGAACTCCATTATGTTTAGTGCTTAATAGAATAGGGTGTACTTAACTATTATAAAATGAACGCAGTGCACGGATGATGACGGCATTTTTAGAAATACTTTCTGCTTTTGCATTGTCATCGACTAGTTCATAGACATCCAATGGCAATGAGATTGAAAAAGTTTTAGTTTCGATTTTTTTACGCTTAGAGATCAATGAAACAATATTTTGAAGCATCTCTAGAATTTTTTTAGTATCGATTGGTTTTTGAATAAAGCTGTTGACGCCTACTTCAATCGATTCAGAAATTTTTTGAATGTCATTGCTGGCTGAAATAACGATAATGATTTGAGACGGATTTATCGCACGAATACGGCGAGCAAGCTCAATACCATCGATTTCTGGCATAACAATGTCAACAAATATGATATCCGGATTGACTTTCTCATACATGCGCAATGCATCTGCACCATTGTATGCAGAGGTTACATCAGCAAAAAAGTTTTTGAATGTTGAACTTAAAAGATCGTTGGCAACAACTTCATCTTCTACGACCATAGCAGTGAGTTTTTTTGTTTGTTCCGTAAGTTGGATTAAATCGACGGCTGACATATTAAGGCTCCT
>JBBQNL010000010.1:0-42841 GCA_038329855.1 Campylobacterales bacterium | reverse complement strand
TGGCCTGCCACCCATTTTTAACTAATGGTGCTCTCGGGCTTTATTGGTTCGAAATGTCCTAAAGGATACGTGAATGAAAAACAGTGTTACAAATGCTTTTCGTCAAGCGAAGTCAGAGCTTGCAAAAGTTATTTTTCCAACAAAGCCACAGGTTAAACAAGCGTTTATCGCGGTTATGATTGTTGTGACGTTTGTGGTTTTGTTTTTAGCATTGGTTGACTTTCTACTGTCTTCTACTGTTTCGGCAATTTTGAGTTAAGGAAAAACTATGGCGCATCTTTGGTACTCAATTCAAACCTATGCAGGCAGTGAGCGCAGCGTAAAAGCAGCAATTTTAAACATTATTGAAGAAAATCATCTTGAAGATGTTATCACGGAAGTAATCGTCCCTACCGAAGACGTTATTGAAGTCAAAAACGGTAAAAAGAAGATTACTGAACGTTCATTGTATTCAGGTTACGTGTTTGCACTTATGGATCTTAGTGTTGATTTACAGCATCGTATTCAGTCGCTTCCACGAGTAGCTGGCTTTATCGGTGAATCCAATAAGCCGACACCTCTTAATGAGAATGATATTAAGGTGATATTGGATCGTGTTGAAAATCGTTCAGCTCCTAAACCAAAAGTCTTTTTTGACAATGGTGAAATGGTTCGTATCGTGGACGGTCCGTTTGCGAACTTTACGGGAACGGTTGATGAGTATGACCTTGAACATGGCACGTTGAAACTTAATGTTTCAATCTTCGGACGTAGTACTCCGGTTGATATTTCGTATACCCAAGTCGAAAAAATAATTTAATCTCAAAAAAAGGAAGCACAAATGGCAAAGAAAATTACAGGCTACATCAAGCTACAAGTTCAAGCTGGCGCGGCTAATCCGGCTCCACCGGTTGGTCCTGCCCTTGGTCAACGTGGTGTTAACATCATGGAATTTTGTAAGGCGTTCAACGAGCGTACAAAAGATAAAGCAGGTTTTAAACTCCCTGTTGTTATTACAGTATATGCAGACAAAACGTTTTCATTCATCACAAAGCAGCCCCCTGCATCAGCTCTCATCATGAAAGCTGCAGGTCTTAAAAAAGGGACTGATAATCCGATGAAAAATAAAGTGGGTAAAATCACTAAGGATCAGTTGATGGAGATTGTCAAGCAAAAAATGCAAGACATGAACACCGATTGTGTTGATGCTGCAGCTGCAACGATTGCTGGCTCATGTCGTTCAATGGGTGTTGATATTATTGACTAAAACATTGGTTTACCTTTAGGGTAGGCAATGCTCTTCGACCGCAAAGAGATAAAATTCTGCGGCAGATTCTATATATTGGAGAATTACCATGGCTGGAAAACGCTACAAAGTACTAAGTGAAAAAATTGATATGGCAAAAAGCTACTCAGTAGCTGAAGCTTCTGCGTTCTTACAAGAACTAAAATCAGCAAAATTTGACGAAACCGTTGAAATTGCTCTTAATCTTGGTGTTGACCCACGTCACGCTGACCAGATGATCCGTGGCGCAGTTGTGCTTCCTCACGGAACTGGTAAAGTGGTTCGTGTTGCAGTTTTTGCAAAAGGTGCTAAAGCAGACGAAGCAAAAGCTGCCGGTGCTGACATTGTTGGAACAGATGATTTGGTTGAGCAAATCAAAGCAGGAAATATCAATTTCGATATCGTTGTTGCTGCCCCTGATTGTATGGGTCTTGTTGGTCAAGTAGGACGTATCCTAGGGCCAAAAGGGATGATGCCAAATCCTAAGACTGGAACAGTTACAGCGGATATCGCAAAAGCGGTTAGCAATGTTAAAGGCGGACAGGTGAATTTCCGTGTTGACAAAAAAGGGAACATCCATGCCGGTATCGGTAAGGTAAGTTTCGATACCGATAAAATTGCTGAAAATATTAAAGCGTTTGTCGGTGCTATTAACCGTGCAAAACCATCAACGGCAAAAGGTCGTTATATCAAAAATGCAGCCTTGTCATTAACGATGAGCCCTGCTATCAAATTTGATATTCAAGAATTATTAGATATTCGTAACTAAATTCCTGCTTCATTAGAAGCAAGCTTTAGCATTTAAAATTAAATGATACTTTATCTTATGGACTGAAGAAAGTAGGGGACGAAAGTCTTAATCGGGTTTATCCGCCCCGCTTGAAGTTACTGTCTGGAAAGGAGAAATTATGACAAAAACACAAAAATCTGAAATTGTTAATCTTTTAACTGAAGAGTTTAAAGGCGCAAATGCTGTTATTATGTGTGATTATCGTGGTCTTACTGTAAGTAGCCTCGAATCTCTCCGTAAAATAGCACGCGAAAAAGAGACGAAAGTTCAAGTGGTAAAAAATACTCTTGCAACAATCGCTCTTAACAATGCTGGTATGTCTGGAATTGATATTGTCGATACCAACATTTTTGTTTGGGGTGAAGACGCTATCGCTGCAGCTAAAACCGTTGTTGAGTTTGCAAAAGGCAATGATAAATTTAGCCTTCGAACAGCTTACATCGACGGTCAAGCAGCAGACGATGCAAAAGTCCGCGCATTCGCAACCCTTCCAGGACGCGAAGAATTGCTCGGAATGCTCGCATCTGTATGGATGGGACCTGTTCGCAACTTTACAATCGGACTCGATGCGCTTAAACGCAAACGTGAAGAAGAAGCAGCGTAATCGTTGCTTTGAAAAATCGCTGATTTTATTATCGGCATAAAACAAAAAATACAATAGGAGAATATTATGGCTGTTACAAAACAAGACGTTCTTGAGTTTATCTCAAACCTTTCTGTCCTCGAGCTTTCTGAGCTTGTAAAAGAATTCGAAGAAAAATTCGGAGTATCTGCACAACCGGTAGCAGTAGCTGGCGGTGCCGTTGCTGCTGTTGAAGTTGAAGAAAAAACTGAGTTTGATGTTATCTTGAAAGACGGTGGTGAGAAGAAAATCAACGTTATTAAAGTAGTACGTGCAATGACTGGTCTTGGTCTTAAAGAGGCTAAGGATGCTGTTGATAACGCTCCTACAACAATCAAAGAAGGTATCTCTAAACAAGATGCTGAAGCCGCTAAAAAAGAGCTTGAAGAAGCTGGTGCAACGGTCGAAGTCAAATAATTATTTGATGCTTGGAGGCTTTGCCTCCATACTCCTAGGGCGCTTTTCCGAATTGATTTTTTCATTTCGGAAGAGTGCCCATCCGTCGTTATAGGGCAAAGGACGCTTTGCTTTTAGACTTTTTACACTTTTTCCCTATTACTTGGGATCACAAAATTTCGATTGAGGTAGCCTAATGTTAAATACTCTTCACTCTGGAAACCGCTTGCGCGTTGATTTCGCGAAAACCCCACAACAAATTGAAGTTCCAAACCTTTTACAACTTCAACAAAGTTCATACGAATCATTTTTGATGTTAGATCAAAAAGATCGTTCAAAAAGTGGTATTGAGCGTGTATTCCAATCTGTTTTCCCTATTCATGATACTCAAAACCGTTTGTCACTCGAATATCTAGGTTCTGAAGTTGGCCGTCCTAAGTATACTGTACGTGAATGTATGGAACGTGGTCTTACCTATTCTGTTTCACTTCGTATGAAAACACGTCTCATGATTTGGGAACGTGATGAAAATACCAAAGAAAAAATGGGCGTTAAAGACATTAAAGAACAAACTATTTTTATCCGTGATATTCCTTTGATGACAGAGCGTACTTCGTTTGTTATTAACGGTGTTGAGCGTGTTGTCGTTAATCAGCTTCACCGTAGTCCAGGGGTTATTTTTAAAGAGGAAGAATCCTCGACTGCCGGAAGTAAAATGATCTTTACCGGTCAAATCATCCCTGACCGCGGTTCATGGCTTTATTTTGAGTATGATCCAAAAGATATTTTGTACATGCGTATCAACAAGCGTCGTAAAGTGCCGGTTACTATTATGTTCCGTGCATTGGGATACAGCAAGCAAGATATTTTGAAAATGTTCTATCCGTTGCAAAAAATTCGTCTCGAAAATAATAATTATCTAATGGATTTTGACCCTGAACAATTTGCAGGGCGTCTTGGCTATGACCTAATCGATGCGGATGGCAAGCTTTTGGTTGCTGCAGGCAAACGTCTTTCTACCAAAAAAGCGGAAAAAATGATTTCTGAGGGTGTTAAAGCGATTCAATACCCTATTGAAACACTTATTGAGCGACATTTGGCTGAGCCGATTATTGATGCATCTACAGGCGAAGTTATGTTTGACACCATGACACAGCTCGATGAGACGAAACTTAAAAAGATGATCGAAGCAGGCGTAAGTGAGTTTGTCATTGCCAATGACTTGGCAGAAGGACATGACAGTTCCGTTATTAATGCATTTATCGCGGACGTTGATTCGTTGAAATTGTTGAAGCAGACTGAAAACATTGAAGATGAAAACGATCTTGCAGCGATTCGTATTTACAAAGTAATGCGCCCTGGCGAGCCTGTAACAAAAGATGCAGCAAAAGTTTTTGTGAATCAGCTTTTCTTTGATCCTGAACGTTATGATTTGACACGCGTTGGTCGTATGAAAATGAATCACAAGTTGGGATTGAATGTTCCTGAGTATGTGACTGTTTTGACCAATGAAGATATTATCAATACCGTTAAATACGTTATTAAAGTCAAAAATGGTCAAGGTCATATCGATGACCGAGACCACTTGGGTAATCGCCGTATCCGTTCTATCGGTGAATTGTTGGGTAATGAGTTACACAACGGTCTGGTCAAGATGCAAAAAGCGATCAAAGACAAACTCTCTACGATGAGCGGACCGACAACCGAGTTGATGCCACACGATTTGGTCAACTCAAAAATGATTACCTCTACAATCATGGAGTTCTTCAGCGGCGGACAATTGTCACAGTTTATGGACCAAACGAATCCATTGTCGGAAGTGACGCACAAGCGTCGTCTTTCAGCCCTCGGTGAGGGCGGTTTGGTTAAAGAACGTGCCGGATTTGAAGTGCGTGACGTTCACCCGACTCACTATGGCCGTATCTGTCCGATTGAGACCCCTGAGGGACAAAATATTGGTTTGATCAATACCTTGGCAACCTACTCAAAAGTAAACGAGCACGGATTTATTGAAGCTCCGTACAACGTAGTCAAAGAGGGTATTGTTACGAGTGAAGTGGTGTATCTTACCGCGACACAAGAAGAGGGTAAAACCATTGCAGCCGCATCAAGCCGTTTGGATGATAAAGGGAACTTTATCGATGATTTAGTAGAAATTCGCCATGACGGTGAAATCATGCTTAAATCTCCAAAAGATTGTGATCTTCGTGATTTGACACCGCATATGGTTGTCGGTGTTGCGGCAAGTTTGATCCCCTTCTTGGAGCACGATGACGCGAACCGCGCATTGATGGGTTCAAACATGCAACGTCAAGCAGTACCATTGCTTCGTCCACAAGCGCCTATGGTCGGAACAGGGGTTGAAAAACTCGTAGCTCGTGATTCATGGGAGTGTGCAAAAGCAGAACGTGGCGGCATTGTTGAAAAAGTAGACAGCAAACATATTTATGTAATGGGTGAAGATGAAGACGGAACGTTTATCGATTACTATCCGTTGCAAAAAAATCTTCGTACCAACCAAAATACAACCTTTATGCAAAAACCAATCGTCAAACAAGGCGAGCTTGTTGCTAAAGGGCAAATTATTGCGGACGGCCCGAATATGGATCAAGGGGAGTTGGCTTTAGGGATCAATGCTCTTGTTGCATTTATGCCATGGAACGGATACAACTTCGAAGATGCGATCGTTATGTCTGAGCGCATGATTCGCGAAGATGCGTTTACCTCTGTACACATCTATGAAAAAGAAGCGGAAGCACGCGAACTTAAACACGGTGTCGAAGAGATTACCCGTGATATCCCTAATGTTCGTGATGATGAATTGTCTCATCTTGATGACAGCGGTATCGTTAAAATCGGTACCTATGTGACAGGAGGAATGATTCTTGTCGGTAAAGTTTCTCCAAAAGGGGAAGTGAAGCCAACTCCAGAAGAGCGTTTATTGCGTGCAATCTTCGGAGAAAAAGCGGGTCACGTTGTCAATAAATCACTCTACTGTGCTGCAAGTATGGAAGGGGTCGTTGTTGATATTAAAGTCTTCACGAAAAAGGGATACGATAAAGATCCACGTACTCTTGAAATTGAAAAAGCAGAACGGGATGAGCTTGAACGCGAACATTATGACCGTCTTTTGATGATCGACAAAGAGGAGATGCTTCGTATCTCTTCATTGTTAACAAAACACCCACTTCAAAGCGCCGTCAGTATCAACGGACGCGATTATAAAGAGGGCGATAATGTCAATGGTGACGATCTCAAAGAAGTAAACCGTTTCGCAATGAATACAATCGTAAAAGCGTATGCGGATGATGTTCAAGAGAAATACAACCAAACGAAGAACCATTTCCAAAAAGAGAAGAAAAAATTCCGTGATGAACACGAAGAAAAGCTCTCTATCTTGGAAAAAGACGACATCCTTCCAAACGGTGTTGTCAAGTTTGTTAAAGTGTACATCGCAACGAAGCGTAAGCTAAAAGTTGGGGATAAAATGGCGGGACGTCACGGGAATAAAGGTATCGTTTCGATTATCGTTCCTCAAGTCGACATGCCGTATATGGCAAATGGGCGTACCGTTGATGTCTGTTTGAATCCGCTTGGGGTTCCATCTCGTATGAACGTCGGACAAATTTTGGAAATGCACTTGGGTATGGTCGGGCGTGAGCTTGGTTTCCAACTTCAAGAGATTTTCGATGCGAAACAAAAAGAATTTATCGCTGAGCTTCGTGCAAAAATGATTTCTTTTGCAGATGTTGCCAGCCTTATGGATGCTGCGAAAACTATCGCTGCATTGGATGACAAAACCTTCTTAGGATACGCACAAGATTGGGCTCAAGGTGTCAAATTTGCAACTCCTATTTTCGAAGGGGTTACCGAAGCTGAGTTTGGAAAATTATTTGAGTTAGCCAAACTGGATAACGACGGTAAAATGGAACTATACGACGGTAAAACGGGTGATAAACTCAAAGAGCGCGTCAATGTCGGATACATGTATATGTTGAAACTTCATCACTTGGTTGATGAAAAAGTACACGCACGTTCAACTGGACCATACTCTCTTGTTACTCAACAACCCGTTGGTGGTAAAGCCCTCTTCGGCGGACAGCGTTTTGGAGAGATGGAAGTTTGGGCTCTTGAGGCATACGGTGCTTCAGCAGTTCTAAAAGAGATGTTAACGATTAAATCGGATGACGTAGACGGACGTGTTCGTGCCTATAAAGCGATTACAAAAGGTGAAAGCGTTCCTGCATCAGGTATTCCTGAGACGTTGTTCGTATTAACCAAAGAGCTTCAAGCACTTGCTCTTGATATTGAGATTTTTGACGAGGTGGATGACAATGAGTAAATTAGTACCGATTGCTGTAACAGAAGAGAAGCGTCCTACGGATATTAAACAATTGCAATTTCGCCTTGCAAGTCCTGAGAGAATTCTCTCATGGAGTCACGGTGAAGTAAAAAAACCTGAAACCATCAACTACCGTACTCTTAAGCCTGAGCGTGATGGTTTGTTTTGTGCCAAAATTTTCGGACCGGTTCGTGATTACGAATGTTTGTGCGGAAAATATAAAAAAATGCGCTACAAAGGTGTTGTGTGCGAAAAATGTGGCGTAGAAGTCACGTCGTCTAAAGTTCGTCGTAACCGTATGGGACATATTGATCTCGTAACTCCTGTAGCTCACATTTGGTATGTTAGTTCACTTCCTAGCCGTATTGGTACGTTGCTGGGTGTGAAGATGAAAGATCTTGAACGCGTATTGTATTATGAAGCGTACATCGTAAAAAGCGGAGGAGAAGCGCACTATGACGGTGCTCAAACATCTCCGGTTCTTAAATACGATGTCTTGAATGAAGAGCAGTACCGTACCTTGACTCAGCGTTATGAAGATACTGGATTTACGGCAGAAATGGGTGGACAAGCGGTTCGTGATCTTTTAGATGAACTGGACCTTGTTGATCTTTTCTCAGCGTTAAAAGAAGAGGTTCAAAAAACCAATTCGGAAGCAAAACGTAAAACAATTATCAAACGTCTTAAAGTTATCGAGTCTTTCTTGAACTCTGGAAACAATCCGGCATGGATGATGTTGACAGCGCTTCCGGTATTGCCTCCTGAGCTTCGCCCATTGGTTAGCCTTGATGGCGGTAAATTTGCGGTATCGGATGTCAATGACCTTTATCGCCGTGTTATCAACCGTAACCAGCGTCTAAAACGTCTAATCGAGCTTGAAGCACCGGAAATTATCGTACGTAACGAAAAGCGTATGTTGCAAGAAGCAGTGGATGCATTGTTTGACAATGGCCGTCGTGCGAATGCAGTTAAGGGTGCAAACAAACGTCCATTGAAATCACTCTCAGAAATTATCAAAGGTAAGCAAGGACGTTTCCGTCAGAATCTTCTCGGGAAGCGTGTTGACTTTTCAGGTCGTTCGGTTATCGTTGTTGGACCAAACTTGCGTATGGATCAATGCGGATTACCAAAATTGATGGCTTTGGAACTTTTCAAACCCCATTTGATTGCAAAACTCGAAGACAAAGGGTATGCAACGACCGTTAAAGCGGCGAAAAAAATGATCGATGAAAAGACAAATGAAGTATGGGAGTGTTTGGCAGAGATCGTTGATGGGTATCCTATCATGCTTAACCGTGCGCCGACACTTCACAAATTGTCAATTCAAGCATTCCACCCGAAGCTTATTGACGGTAAAGCGATTCAATTGCACCCGCTGGTTTGTGCGGCGTTCAATGCGGACTTTGACGGTGACCAAATGGCGGTTCACGTACCTCTTTCAGCCGAAGCGATTGCGGAATGTAAAGTATTGATGCTTTCATCCATGAACATTTTGCTTCCTGCATCGGGTAAAGCGATTGCAACTCCTTCACAAGATATGGTCTTGGGTCTTTATTACCTCTCATTGGGTAAAAATGATGTGAAGGGTTCGAATAAACTGTTTAGCAATGTTGATGAGATCATGATTGCTCTAGAGCATAATGCCCTTGATTTGCATGCAAAAGTACGTACTCGTGTTGATGGACGTATGATCCATACCACCGCTGGAAAAATGATTTTGAAATCAATCCTTCCTGATTTCGTTCCCGTTGAATTGTGGAATGTTGTTATGAAAAAGAAAAATATCAATGCGATTGTTGACTATGTTAACAAACACGGCGGTATTGCAATTACTGCAGGATTCTTGGACGATTTGAAAAACCTAGGTTTCAAATACGCAACAGCATCGGGTGTTTCAATCTCTATCGCGGATATCATTATCCCTGAGATGAAAGCCGGTTTGATCGTTGCCTCTAAAAATCGTGTTAAAGAGATCCAAAAGCAGTTTGAAGCGGGTCTATTGACCGAGCAAGAGCGTTACAATAAAATCATTGACGTTTGGACCGATACAAACAATACGGTTGCGGGCGGAATGATGGAGTTGGTGGAAAGCGATAAAGACGGATTTAACTCGATCTTTATGATGGCAGACTCCGGAGCGCGTGGATCTGCGGCTCAGATTCGTCAGCTTGCCGGTATGCGTGGACTTATGGCGAAGCCGGACGGTTCGATTATCGAAACTCCGATTATCTCCAACTTTAAAGAGGGTCTTAACGTCCTTGAGTATTTTATTTCGACTCACGGAGCACGTAAAGGTCTTGCGGATACGGCGCTTAAAACGGCGAATGCGGGTTATTTGACTCGTAAACTCGTTGACGTAGCCCAAAACGTTAAAATCGTTGAACACGATTGTGGAACGCACGAAGGGATTGAACTCACCGATATTTCTGTGGGTAATGAACTGATCGAGCCACTTGAAGATCGTATTTACGGACGTGTATTGGCAGAAGATGCAATCGATCCTATTACCAATGAGATTCTTTTCTCTGAGGGAACGTTGATTGATGAGATCAAAGCTTCTAAAGTTACTGAGGCTGGTGTTAAAGCAGTACATATTCGTACTCCGACAACGTGTAAATCGGTTGATGGTGTTTGTGCCCTTTGTTATGGTCTTAACCTTGGAAGCGGTGGTATCGTTCGTAAAGGGGAAGCCGTCGGTATTATTGCGGCACAATCAATCGGTGAGCCAGGTACTCAGTTGACCCTTCGTACCTTCCACGTTGGGGGAACGGCGTCAAGTACACGTGAAGAGCGTCAAGTTGTCGCAACCAAAGAAGGTTTCATCCGTTATTACAACATGAAAACGTACCTCTCAAAAGAGGGAAAACAAATTGTAGCCAATCGTCGTAACGCGGCAATCCTTTTGGTTGAACCGAAAATTAAAGCACCATTTACCGGTGTCATTGATATTCAAACGATTCACGATGAAATCATCGTCAGCGTAAAAGGCGAAGCTCAAACACAACGATATACCCTTCGTAAAAACGAAGTAGCAAAACCGAATGAACTCGCAGGGGTCAGCGGTAAAATCGAAGGGAAGTTTTATCTTCCTTATGAAAATGGTTCAACGGTTAAAGTAGATGAATCCATCGTTGAGACAATCAAAGATGGCTGGAATGTCCCTAACCGTATCCCATACGCATCTGAAATTCAAGTTAAAGACGGTGCACCGATCACTCAGAAGATTTTCGCTAAAGAGAAGGGTAAAGTTAAATATTACCTTCTTAAAGGGGATTATTTAGAGCGTCACCATGAAATTGCAAAAGGGTACAGCGTAGAAGTCAAAGGGCTGTTTGCAGTTGTTGCGGATAATGATGACCGTGAAGCGATCCGTCACTATATCGCACGCGGTTCTGTTATCGAGATCAACGATGACGAAGAGGTAAAAGCGGATACGTTGATTGCCAAGCCACAAAAAGAAGAGTCGATTGTGGTTGCTGAGTGGGATCCGTATTCGAATCCGATTATCTCTGAAACCGACGGTGTGATTACATTTGAAGACATTATTCCAGGGATTACGGCATCAGAGCAGTTTGATGAATTGACCGGAAAAACACGTTTGATGATCAACGAGTATGTAGCACCAGAATTTAAGCCGGCAATCGTGTTGGCGGCAAACGACGGTACGATTATTCGTTATGCGGTTGAGCCAAAGACCGCTATTTTCGCTCAAGACAGAGCCGACGTTAAAGTCGCGGACATCTTGGCACGTACACCAAAAGCACTTCAAAAATCACGCGATATTACCGGGGGTCTTCCTCGTGTATCCGAGCTGTTTGAAGCACGTAAACCTAAAGAGATTGCATTGATTGCTGAACTTGACGGTGTGGTGGGCTTTGGTAAACCGCTTCGTGGTAAAGAGCGTATCTTGATCACGTCTGAAAACGGTATGGTCAAAGAGTATTTTGTGGATAAAAACCTTACAGCAATGGTACACACGGGTGAATTCGTTCACGCCGGTGAGCGTTTGACAGACGGTGTTCTTAGCTCACACGAGATTTTACGTATTCTAGGGGTTAAAGCGTTGTATAACTATTTGGTCAGCGAAGTACAGCAAGTATATCGCCGTCAAGGGGTTAATATCGCGGACAAACACATTGAGGTTATCTTTACTCAAATGTTACGTCAAATTAAAATCCTCCGTTCAGGGGATACAAAATTCATCGAGGGTGATGTGGTTTCAAAAGCTCAGTTTAAAATTGAGAATGAAAAAATCCTTCGTCTTGGCGGAGAGCCGGCAATCGCTGAGCCGTACCTTGTTGGTATTACTCGTGCAGCCGTTAGTGCTGACTCGATCATCTCAGCCGCATCGTTCCAAGACACAACCAAAGTCTTGACCGAGGCAGCCGTTGCAGCGAAAATCGATGACTTGACCGATCTTAAAGAGAACGTCATCATTGGTCGTACAATTCCGGTTGGAACAGGTATCTATAAAGACCAAGATATCCAACTCGGAGAGTAATCCTACTTTTTTAATACGTCATCGGAACAAAGTTCCGATTGACTACTTTACATTTCTGTTTCTTCATCTCTTACAACTTCCTTAAAATAAGCTATATTTAATCAATAATGGGGTAAGATTTCGCGTTTATTAGTCCCCTACGGGTGGATCTAAAATTCTACTGGAACATTTCAAAACAAGGAGATTGTATGCCAACAATCAACCAGCTTATTCGTAAAGAGCGACAAGCGGTAGTGAAAAAATCAAAATCACCCGCTTTGGTGTCATGCCCACAACGTCGTGGAGTATGTACTCGTGTTTATACTACAACCCCTAAAAAACCAAACTCGGCGCTTCGTAAAGTTGCTAAAGTTCGTTTGACTTCAGGGTTCGAAGTTATTAGTTATATCGGTGGTGAGGGTCACAACTTGCAAGAGCACTCAATCGTTCTTGTTCGTGGTGGTCGTGTAAAAGACTTACCAGGGGTAAAATACCATATCGTACGTGGTGCATTGGATACAGCGGGTGTTAAAGACCGTAAAGTATCTCGTTCTAAATACGGAACGAAAAAAGCTAAGGTTAAGAAATAATTATCTAACCCGACAAGATCCGGTTTTAGTGACCGTTTTTTGAGTAAATTTACATAAATTGAAGGAAACATTATGAGAAGAAGAAAAGCGCCCGTCCGCGAAATTATGCCTGACCCGGTTCACGGCTCTAAAATTTTGACGAAGTTCATCAACAAACTTATGTGGGATGGTAAAAAAAGCACCGCTGAGAAAATCATGTACAGTGCTTTGGATCTCATCGCATCACGTGGTGAAAAAACAGGTATCGAAGTGTTTAACGCTGCGATCGATAACATCAAGCCTGTAATCGAAGTAAAAAGCCGCCGTGTGGGTGGAGCGACCTACCAAGTTCCAGTAGAAGTACGCCCTGTTCGACAGCTTTCATTGGCTATTCGTTGGTTGACCGATGCATCACGCAAACGTAACGAGCGCACTATGGCTGAGCGTTTAGCAAATGAATTGATGGATGCCGCAAGCGATAAAGGTTCATCATTCAAGAAAAAAGAAGATACTTACCGTATGGCAGAAGCGAATAAAGCGTTTGCTCACTATCGCTGGTAATAGTAACCTGTAATCTTTTGATAACCCAATCGGGTTATCATTCTCCCTATTAAAACCACTCTTTAAGGCTATTATCATGGCAAGATCCCACAAACTAGAAGACGTTAGAAATATCGGTATCGCGGCACACATTGACGCGGGTAAAACAACGACAACAGAACGTATTTTGTTCTACACAGGTGTTTCACACAAAATCGGTGAGGTTCACGAAGGTGCTGCAACCATGGACTGGATGGAGCAAGAGCAAGAGCGTGGTATCACGATTACTTCTGCTGCAACGACATGTGAATGGCGTGATACGCAAATTAACATCATTGACACTCCGGGCCACGTTGACTTCACGATTGAAGTTGAGCGTTCTATGCGTGTACTTGATGGTGCTGTTGCCGTATTTTGTGCAGTAGGCGGTGTTCAGCCACAATCTGAGACAGTATGGCGTCAAGCAAACCGTTATGGTGTTCCACGTATGGTTTTCGTTAACAAAATGGACCGTACAGGTGCTGATTTTTATAACGTTGAAGAACAAATTCGTGCACGTCTTAAAGCGAATCCAATTGCTATTCAGCTTCCAATCGGTGCTGAAGACGGTTTCAAAGGTATTGTTGACCTTGTTAAAATGAAAGCAATCCTTTGGGATGAAGATGCTGCGATGGGCTCTAGCTATCATGAAGAAGAAATTCCTGCGGATATGGTAGAACTTTCGAATAAATACCGTGCACAGATGATGGAAGCGGCTGCTGAGGGCGACGATACTTTGATGGAGAAATTCTTCGAAGAGGGTGAACTTAGCAACGAAGAGATTATGCGCGGGATCAAAGCCGGATGTCTTAAAATGGAAATCATTCCTATGACATGTGGTACGGCGTTTAAAAACAAAGGGGTTCAAACTCTTTTGGATGCGGTAATCGATTATCTTCCATCTCCTCTTGAAGTTGCGGCTATCAAAGGGACAATGGAAGATGATGAAGAGGTTGAAGTCGAAGTTGCATCAACAGATGATGCTCCATTCGCCGGTCTTGCATTTAAAATTATGACCGATCCATTTGTTGGTCAGTTGACATTTGTACGTGTATATCGCGGTGTTCTTGAATCAGGTACGTATGCTTACAATACCATCAAAGGTAAAAAAGAGCGTATCGGACGTATCGTAAAAATGCACGCGAACAAGCGTGAAGAGATTAAATCTCTTTATGCGGGTGAAATCGGTGCGGTTGTTGGTCTTAAAGATACAACAACAGGAGATACTCTTTGTGACGAGCGTGAGCGTTTAGTTCTCGAGCGTATGCACTTCCCTGAGCCGGTTATCTCGGTTGCGGTTGAGCCTAAAACAAAACCTGACCAAGAAAAAATGGGGATCGCTTTGGCTAAATTGGCTGCGGAAGATCCATCGTTCCGTGTTCACACCGACGAAGAAACAGGTCAAACGATCATTTCAGGAATGGGTGAACTTCACCTGGAAATCCTAGTTGACCGTATGTTCCGTGAGTTCAAAGTTGATGCAGAAGTAGGTGCTCCACAAGTTGCTTACCGTGAGTCAATCCGTGCGGAAGTCAAACAAGAGTACAAATACGCAAAACAATCAGGTGGACGCGGACAATTTGGTCACGTTTATTTGATCGTTAAGCCAGGTGAGCCAGGTACAGGTTATACCTTTAACAACGACATCAAAGGTGGGGTTATTCCAAAAGAGTATATTCCTGCGGTCGAAAAAGGGTGTAAAGAAGCTATGGGCAAAGGGGTTCTTGCGGGTTATCCGATCGAGGACATCGAAGTCACATTGTACGACGGTTCATATCACGAGGTTGACTCTTCTGAGATGGCATTTAAACTTGCGGCTTCTATGGGATTCAAAGAGGCTTGCCGCAAAGCAAACCCTGCTATCCTTGAGCCTATGATGAAAGTTGAAGTAGAAGTACCTGAAAACTTCATGGGTGACGTTATCGGTGACCTTAACCGTCGTCGTGGACAAGTTAACAATATGGGTGACCGTTCTGGTAACAAAATTGTTGATGCATTTGTTCCATTGTCTGAAATGTTTGGTTATTCAACTGACCTTCGTTCAGCTACTCAAGGACGTGCTAGTTACTCTATGGAATTCGATCACTATGCTGAAGTTCCACGTAACGTTGCTGAAGAGATTATCAAAAAGCGTAACAGCTAAGTTATTTCTTCTTCCCCTTTTGGGGAATCTTCTTTATTTCTCTTCTATTTTCCTTTGATTCTTTTATTTTAGCAATACATTATCCTTTATGGTGTTTATGATTAGTTAACCAAAACATCCCATTATTCTTGTATCATTGTATATCTACGTCTTGGAGAATATATATGAGAGAATTTTCAGCGTCGTTTCGGGTTTGGCATTGGTTGCAGGCATTGGTCATTATCGGTTTATTTGTGACGGTAGTACTGCGTGAAAGTGTTATGGAGAAGAACCATATAGGGAAAATTGTTCAAGAACAAATGGTGAAGCTTGGGACAATCATTACCGATGAGCAGGCAACCGTGATCGGAAAAGCGGTTCGCTCTCCTATGTGGGATTGGCATATTTATTTTGGATTTGCGATTACCGCTTTATTGGTGTTTCGTTTGTTGATGATTGCAAAAAATGGATTTGGATTGGACGACAATCCGAAAATGCAAGGGGTCTACAAGCTTTATAAAGTAGTCTACGTGATGCTTCTTCTGATGTCGATCAGTGGGCTTAGCCTCTACTTTAAACTTACGGGCTCAATGAAGGAGAATGTTGAAGGGCTCCATTTTTACGTCGGTTGGGCGATTTTTGCTTTTGTTGTTGTCCATTTGGCGGGAGTTATCCATGCCGAGAAAACTGATCAAAGCGGGATTATTTCTCGAATGATTGGCGGGAAGTAGAGAGTATATTCCATAAGGGAGTTTCACTCTCTTCAGGTCGTCCTTGAAGAATACGGGAAGGCTCATAGGAAGCTTTATACTCTAAACTTTGACATCCGCTTACATAATATCCTAAATAAATCCATTTGAGTCCCAGGCGCTTTGCTAAGGCTATTTGTTCCAGCAGGGTGTATTTGCCCAGTGAAAGTTCAGGATGCTGAGGGTCATAATAGCAATAGAGAGAGGAAATCCCTTCATCTAATACGTCGATTAAATCCACAGCAACGAGTTTATCCCCATCAAAATAGAGAACTTCATATCCAAAATCTCCATGACCGTTGACAAATGAAGAGCGATAGTTTTTTGGATCGATTTTGGGTGCGTCCCAGTTGCGTGTTTTATGTTTGTAGGCGTGGTAGCGGTAGAACAGTTCCAGGTGCTCACTGCTCATAGAAGGCTGACGTATAAATGTCGTTAAATGTGCATTTTTGCGTAATATGCGTCGTTCACTTTTACTGAAGACATAGTTATCAACATCGATTTTAAGACTCTCACACGCCGTGCAATCGGTGCAAATGGGGCGAAAGTACATCGCCCCAAAACGTCTCCATCCCCGCAGTATGAGTGCTTCGCATTGAGTTTTAGTGCAATTGTCGATGACTTTATAATGGATGGTCTGAGAGTTTCCGCTGATGTAGGAGCACGGCTCATGGAGCGCGCACTCTTTAAGAATTATATTATTCGTCGTCATCTTTTCGGTTGAGAGAGATAAGAACACCCTCGATCATTTCATCGATGTCGCCATCCAAGATGGCATTAATATTTGAATAGGGTATTCCTGATCGGGTATCTTTGACTTGCTGATACGGGGCTAGGACATACGAACGGATTTGGTGACCCCAGCCGATTTCGCTTTTTTCGACCCCGTCAACCGCTGCTTTTTGTTTTGCTAGTTCAAGATCATAAATACGGGATTTAAGCATTTTAAACGCCGTTGCTTTGTTTTTGTGCTGACTTCGGTCATTTTGACACTGCACGACGATGCCTGTAGGGATATGGGTGATACGGATGGCGGATTCGGTTTTATTGACGTGTTGACCGCCTGCGCCGGATGCACGGTAGGTGTCGATACGGATGTCACGGTCTTCGATTTCGATATCAATATCATCGTCCAGCTCAGGAGAGACAAGAACCGAGGTGAAGCTTGTATGTCGTTTGGCGGCAGAATCGTACGGGCTGATACGTACAAGGCGGTGAATACCGTTCTCATTTTTCAAGTATCCGTAAACATTGATCCCTTTGATCAAAATGGCCGCATCTTTGATCCCTGCTTCTTCCCCGGTTTGGTAGTCGAGCATCTCAACCGTGAAATCGTGGCGTTCTGCCCAACGGGTATACATCCGCAACAGCATTGAAGCCCAGTCTTGGGACTCAGTTCCCCCAGCTCCCGGATGGATAGTGACAATCGCATTATGGGAATCATGCTCACCGCTTAGCAATACTTCGACTTCCATTTGCTTGACTTGATTTTCAAGCTCGAGGGCATCATCAAAAAGGGATTGAATGGTCTCTTCATCCCCTTCTTCTTTTGCCATCTCATAGATATCCATCGCATCGCCTAAGACGTTATAGGTTTTAGAATATTTGGCAAGGCGTCGCTCAAGTTGCGTTTTCTCTTTTTGGACGATGCCTGCATTGGTTGCATCATTCCAAAAACCATCCGAGTTTTCCAGTTCGGTAATTTCGCTCAAGCGGTTTTTAATATCTTGAGGGCGTACGACATCGGTGACGTTTTGCATTTTAGTTGTCAATGTTTTTAATAATTCGGTATATTCGTAGTGATCCATAAAGGAATATCCTCTAGTTTATTATTTTAGAACGGCAAAGGAATTCATCCCTTAGCTGCTGCGAGCCAGAAGACTTCTTTATATAAGAAGTCTGTATTATAATTGCAATTATAGTATAGATCCCCTGCATAAAGGCTAAAGCAATGATAATCGCACGTACGGTGAAAGAATTACGAGACGTTTTGGATCACGTATCGGGGACAATCGGTTTTGTTCCGACGATGGGGGCACTGCACAGCGGACATCGAACCCTTATTGAGAAAGCACGCACGGACAATGACTGTGTCGTCGTATCAATTTACGTCAATCCGACACAATTTTTGGCCGGGGAAGATTTGAGCAAATATCCGCGCAAAGAAGAAGCCGATTTTAAGATCTGCGAACTGTGCGGAGTGGACGTTCTTTTTTATCCTGAATCGATGTATGAAGCCGATGAGGTGAGTGTCTGTGCCCCCTCTATTCGTGGTTATATTCTTGAGGGTGCGTCTCGGCCAGGCCATTTTGACGGGATGCTGACCGTAGTGATGAAACTCTTGAATGCGGTTAGGGCGACACGTGCCTATTTCGGCAAAAAAGATGCGCAGCAATTGGCTTTGATTACACAAATGGTTCGTAATTTTTACATGGACATTGAGATCGTTCCCATGGATACGGTGCGTGAAAAAGATGGTTTAGCCCTTTCCAGCCGTAATGTTTATCTGGATGAATCTCAGCGAAAAGAGGCGTTAAAACTCTCCGCTGCTCTCAAAGAGGCCACCAAAATGGTCATGCAGGGGAATCACAAAAGCCGTGAAATAGAAAGAGCCATGCAGCGTGTTTTGGAGCCTCTTGATGTTGAATATGTGGCCATTGTGAACCGTGAATTTGAATCGATACCCGAAGTGATCATCGGAAATACGATTGTCTTGGTTGCCGCGCGTGTAGGGACGACGCGACTGATTGATAATGTGTGGATGTAAAAATTAGTGGATAGGTGAAGAATGGGTGTTTTGAGCCGCCGCCGCCGCTTCTGCCGCCGCTACGGCAACTGGGTCGAGTTTTAGGTATTTTTCTTCTACCATCATGTCGACGATGGCTTTGAAAACGGGTACGGCTGTAATGGAGGCAAAATAGACCGTTCTGGGATTGATCACGAAAATCCCGATCGTATAGGCATGTTTTTTGTCGTTGGCAAATCCGACAAAGGAGGTGTGATAACTGTTGATGTAGCCGCCCCCTTTGGCAATGTGAGCGGTTCCTGTTTTTCCGCCGATTTCTAATCCGGGGACTTTAGTCCCGATTCCTGTTCCCACATTGACGGTTTTGATTAAAATCTTTTTCATCTGCTGGGCAGTTGCAGGAGAAATTACTTGGATGGGTTCGATGACTTCCATGGGCATTTTTCTGCCGTTTTCGTCAATAAGTGAATCTACGACCATCGGATTGACAATTCTGCCGCTGTTGTTAAATGCATTATAGGCTTTTAGAATTTGCATCGCATTGGCACGCATACCGTATCCGTAAGAGGTGATTGCTTTATAGAGATAGTTATTCAACTGTCCAGAACTTGGAATGGACCCCCGTTTTTCGTAAGGTAAATCGGCACCGCTGAAATGGGTAAACCCAAAACGGCTAAGTCCTTCGGTGAATTCACTTCCGTTGAGCTTTTGTGCCAATTGTGCAATACCGATATTAGAAGAGTGAACAATAACATCTTCGGCACTGATCATGCTAAATGCATGTTCGTCGACAATCGTTTTTCGACCCATCGTGTAACGTCCGTTGTGACCGTTGACCATATCGTAGGGATTGATGAGGTGACGATCTAGTAAAAGGGCAAAAATAATGGGTTTGATAACCGATCCAGGTTCATAGCTGTATTCGATGGCATTGGTATTGAGCGAGGGATAATCTTGTTTGGTAATATGGCTTGGGTCAAAACGATTTGAGCTTGCCAGGGTGATGATTTTCCCCGATTTTGCCTCCATGACGGTGGCGATAATTTCATCCGCTTGCAATTGCTCTTTGATTCGGCTGGTAATGGCTTCGGCTCTGGCTTGAAGAGCTATTGGGATATTGAGTTTGAGGCTAAAACCATTGATTTGAGGTTTGATCGAGCTTTGTTTGTTGAGAATCAGATAGCCGTTGACATCACGCATTGCCCGCTGCGATTTATTTTGTTGAGGATTGAGCTCTTGGTCAAAATATTTTTCCAATCCTTTAATCCCGTAAATACGAGTATAGCCGTCTTCTTCCATTTTACGCGGATATCCGATGAGGGGGGTGAGTAAGTCTTTATAGGGATATTCCCGTGCCTCCCCGCTTTCGATGATATTGAGCCCTTGGAGAACTCTCTGGCCATTTGGAAGCTCATATTCGATAAAAACCTTTAGTTTTCGAAGCTCAAAACTGAGGGTTTTAAGATACATCGCCTCTTTGGGTCCAATGTGGTAGCTTAGTGTTACCGAACCGCGGCGGGTATGGATACGCTGTCGAATTTCATCGGCTTTAATCCCGCTGTAAATACTAAAAAGCTGGATAAAAAGTTCTTCTTTTTCTTTGTCGATATTGCGGGTATTGACGACAGCTTTGTAGAGTTTTTCCGTCGTGGCAATATGAAAACCGTCGGCACTGATAATCGTACCGCGTTGCGCTTTGCCATTTTCTTCGGAGTAGATCGAGGGGATATCACGTTCATGAACTGCCGTGTAAAACATAACGGCCAGAAAAATTAAAAATCCGAGAATAAGGACAATAAAAAGGGCAAGAATTTTTTTTGATTTATTAGAATGCTGCATTGAAGTATTAAACGTACACGTTACATTTGTGTACGTGTAATCTCTTTGTAGGCGTTGATGGCTTTGTTGCGAACTTCGAGCATCAGTTTCATACTGATTTCTGCTTTATCGATGGCGATGGCAGCTTGATGCAGATCTTTGACGGAACCGGTTGCGATATCGCTCATGGCTTGGTCGCTTTCGACTTGCATTTTGTTGACATCCCCCAGGGCGTTGCGCAATTCCTGAGCAAAATCAACACCACTTCCTTCGACATTCCCCGTACTTTTTGATTTGAGAAAATCGGAAGTTGAGAGTGGTTTTATCGCTTGAATATCAGACATAATAGTTTATTCCTTAGGCTTGCAGGATGCTGATGGCACCGCTGGCTATATTTTTGGCACTTTCAAATGCGGCTACGTTTGCTTGATACGATCTGGTTGCTTCAACTAAATCGGCCATTTCAATAACAGGATTAATATTAGGATAGGCTACGTATCCTTTCGCATCGGCATCGGGGTGTGATGGGTCGTATTTCATATTGGGTGCTTTGTCATCGCGTACGAGTTTATCGACGACTACACTCATAATCGCAGGACTTGGTTTGAGTCCTGCCAACCCTTCTTTAAGAGGATCGGAATATCCCAGCTGATTGGTATTTCGCTCAAGCGCTTGATTGTAGATGCTGTTAAAATCAATCGCCTTAAAGACCACTTCTTGACGGCGATACGGCCCTCCTTCATCGGTTCTTGTCGTTTGGGCATTGGCGATATTGGAGCTTATGGTATTGACCCGAACGCGTTGGGCGGATAAACCGTAGCCACTGATGTCAAAACTGTCTAAAAATGCCATGATAAATCCTTACGAAGTTTTGCTGCTGGCGTCAATGACGCTTTTGAAAAGCATTGAGTCTTTTTTGATCGCTGCGGTGAGGGCATTAAACATCATTGAGTTCTTTGCCATTTCAGAGCTTTCGACATCCAAATCGACACTGTTCCCGTCGTTACGCGCCATATGCCCATCCCGAAAAAATGTCGTGGCTTGGGCGGAACTTGTAGCATCAGGAGCACTTAAATGTGCCCCTGATGTTTTTGTCATTTGAAGGGTTTGCGAACTATCGGCATACAGTTCACTGCTTTTACGAGCCAGTGCCTCTTCAAAGCGGACATCTCTAGGACGATAATTTGGGGTATCCGCATTGGCGATGTTGCTTGCAATCATATCTTGACGCGCTGCACGATAGTCCATTGCTTCTTTCATCAGTTCATGCGAACGAGAAATATTCAATCCCATATTAGTATCCTTCTATGTGAACGCCAAAGGAATTCATCCCTTTGGCTAGGCTTGCCGCTAAGGCACTAAAGCTAGCCTCATACGAGGCAGATTTTTAGATTTATTGTTATCAAGCAAAATGTATTCCAATCTGACTTTATGGACACTTTAACGAAGCTCGATATACTTATACAAAATTATACACAAAACAAGTAAAACCAACATGGCTGACAAAAAATTATTTCTTTTAACGACCGCTCTAATTACGATAGGGATCATTTGTTCGTACACTTTATCGACGTATACGGTAATCTATTTGGAAGTCAATAGTTTCCATTTCGTTGTACGTGAGTTGCTGATTTCGATCATTTCAATTTTATTGATGTGGTGGATTGCTCAGTTGGACCCGGACAAATGGCTCCATCCTTTGGGACTCACTCTCTTTTGGGGAGGGATTTTTTTGATGGTGGTAATGCCCTTTCTCCCCTCATTTTTGGTGAGTGAAGTAGGGGGGGCGAAGCGGTGGATCAAAATCGCAGGATTTTCGATTGCTCCCGTCGAGTTTTTTAAAATCGGATTTGTCTATTTTCTTGCATGGAGTTTCTCCCGTAAACTGGGTCATCATGGCGGTATGGGAGTGTGGGAGGAGTTTAAACGGTTTTCCCCTTATGCCGGATTGTTTGTTCTGGTAATGTTTTTGATTGCGGTAGTTCAAAACGATCTGGGTCAGGTAGTCGTCCTTTCCCTTACTCTAGCCTTTATGCTCTTTTTTGCGGGGAGCAGTTTTCGTTTTTTCCTTAGTCTTATTTTGGGGGCGGTAGGATTCTTTTTGGTTTTTATCGCCATAGCACCGCATCGGATTAACCGTATTCTATCGTGGTGGGCAACGGCGCAGAGTACGATTTTGGCTTTTTTCCCTGAATCCATTGCAAAACATTTACGTATTGAGAACGGGGAAGAAGCGTATCAGATAGGGCACTCTATGAATGCGATTTATAATGGAGGCTTTTGGGGAACAGGGCTTGGAGGCGGAACCTTTAAACTTGGATTTTTGAGCGAGGTGCATACCGATTTTGTTCTTGCAGGGATTGCGGAGGAGTTTGGATTCATCGGAGTGTTATTTGTGGTACTTTTATTCATCGTATTGCTGCAGCGTCTCTTTAAAATTGCCAATCGCTCTACCGAAGATACCGATTATCTTTTCAGTCTTGGGGTTGGGCTTTTGATTACCTTTGCCTTTATGCTCAATGCCTACGGGATCAGCGGACTGACTCCGATCAAGGGTATTTCGGTCCCTTTCTTGAGCTACGGAGGTTCAGCAATGTTGGCTTCGAGTGTAGGAATAGGGATGGTGCTGATGATTTCCAAAAAGATCAAATATCAGTCGGGAGATAAAAAATGAATATTATCTTTACGGGCGGCGGAACAGGCGGGCATCTCGTTATCGCCCTCTCTCTAGCCCAAGCGGCGAAGGCTCGAGGTCATAGAGTCATTTTTATCGGTTCGACCTCGGGACAGGATCGGCAATGGTTTAGTGACAGTATTTTGTTTGAAGAGACCCATTTTTTAGAGACGACAGGGGTGGTCAATAAAAAAGGGTTGGGGAAACTAGGGGCATTGTGGAAAATTTTTAAAGCGGTGTTGAAATCGCGGGAGATTATCGGCGATTTTAAAGCTGATGCGGTTGTAAGTGTTGGCGGATTTTCTGCAGCTCCTGCGGCGATCGCCTCGATTATCGGCCGTACGCCATTGACCATCCATGAACAAAATGCGGTGACGGGAAAACTAAATAAACTTTTACGTCCGTATGCCAAAGGATTTTACAGCTCCTACGAAGAGGGGGAGAATCATTGCGATTATCCTGTTAGCGAAGTCTATTTTGAAAATGCCCGTACTCGAAATACGATTAAAACCGTGATTTTTCTCGGAGGTTCTCAGGGGGCGAAATTTATTAACGATTTAGCACTGGAGATTGCACCATGGTTACATGAAAAGGGCATTGCTATTGTTCATCAATGCGGTGCCAAAGAGGAGGAGCGGGTACGTCATGCATATCGTCAGCTTGGGATCGATGCCGAGGTGTATGGATTTACGACCAAAATAGCCCAGTTAATAGCACAAAGCGATTTTGCCGTAAGCCGTTCGGGTGCGAGTACATTGTGGGAACTGTGCGCGGCGCGTGTTCCTGCGTTTTATATCCCTTATCCCAGTGCGGCGGCGGATCATCAGTATCACAATGCTCGTTATATCATCGACCACAATGCGGGATGGTGTGAACGTCAGGGGGTGGGGATCGCAGATAAGCTCAAAGAGGCTATCGTGAGTGATATACGGGTGAAAAGTGAAGCGTTAGGCCAATTGATTGCACAGGACGGGGCGAAGAAGATTATTGAGAAGATCGAAGAGAGATAATTTAACAGTGTGTCTGCATTCCCACTCGGAGAGTGGGAACGAGAAAAAGTTATAGCGCAATGTAGACGGTACTAAGTGCAGCATTTGAATCTGGCCATGCTGTTGGTGTGCCCGCAGTTGCTGCTGTACTTAAGCGGCAGTTGCCAATCCCTGCATCCGCTGAACCATCAATCATTGTATCCAATGCCATAGCAACATCGTTTGGCACATTGGTGAGTTGTAAAACATTTCTATTTGCACCTGAAAAATTTTGTGCGGCTAATGTCATTACAGATAGCCCTGTTCGATCTTTACCTTCCAAGCTGTATGATCCACCTGCTGGGGATACAGTAGCACTTCCACCTGTATTGGTAATAGGAACATCAAGACCAACTGCAACAAGTCTATTTTGTACACTAAGCGTAGTGGATAGATTAATATTATCAAATAATCCATTTGGAGTAACGGTATTACCCCCGTTAACAGTAGCTGGACCATCTGCCAGAATTTGTCCTGTACGGTCTTGATAGGAATTGATAGCAACTTGCCAACCTTTAACCCATGTATTGTAAACTTTTTTCTGCTTAGCACTGTTAATTAGATCCGTCCCTTTTAGTACACCGCCAATAATAAGACCGATGATAATGAGTACGATCGAGAGCTCTACGAGGGTGAAACCTTTTCTTTGTTTTGTCATGTTGATTCCTTTTGGTTTATCTTCAACTATTATATCGGATATTTTAACTTTATTTCAAGAGGGGCGGATGAATTTACGAAATGATAATAAAATGTGATAGTTTTTTTATTTATTTCCCATTTCACCGATCAAATCGTACATCGGACCCATGAGACCTACCATCACCAGCGCCATAAATCCTCCTACGAAGATGAGGACGACGGGTTCGATCACTTTTCCGATGTTTTCGGCGTAGTAGTCCACTTTTTCATGGTAGTGTTGGGCTATGAGTTCGAGCTGGCTGTCGAGATTTCCAGAGGCTTCCCCCACTCCCATCATCCGAATCATAAACGGACTGAAGAGACCTGTTTTTTTGAAGGCTTCGGAGAGCTGAAGTCCGCGGGATATATCGCCATGCGCAGCAGTTAATGCTTTTTGAAACACTTCGTTTTGGATGTTCTTTTTGAGTATTTCGAGGGCATTAAAGATGGGAATCCCCGAAACCAGTGAGAGTCTCATGTATTCGGCAATAAATGCCATATTGAATCCTGATACGATTTGTTTGATGATGGGAATTTTGAGGATGTATCGGTCGGTGTGAAAGCGGACCTTTTGGTATTTTTTATGAAGCAGTTTAAAACCGATGATGGCCAGAACAAACCCAATGGCCATGTAGCCGATGTAGTTGGTCAGAAATTCCGAGGTGGCAATCAAAAACAGAGTTAGAGGAGGGAGATGGACGTTCATTTGTTTAAAAAGATCGGTCATTTGCGGTAAAACGTACAGCATCCACACCAGCATCGCAGCAGAGACGGTTGCAAAGGCAAATGAGGGGTAGATGAGGGCTTGCTTGGCTTTTTTCTTTAGGCTAAGGGTGCGTTTGAGAAACTGGGAGCCACGCTCCAGGGTTGCTTGGAGCTGTCCTGTTTCTTCTCCGATGTGTATGAGGTTGATGATCATCGTTCCCAGTGTTTTTTCGTAAGGTTTGAATGCGGCTGAGAGGGATTTTCCGTTACGTATCTCTTCGGCAACGGTGACGAGCATTTTTTGAAATTTCGGATTGCTTGCCTCTTCAGATAAATCAAGGAGTCCTGAATACAGCGGAAGTCCTGATTTGATGATGAGATGGAGGCTTTCGATGAGCTCGATGACTTCATCGGGGGAAATTTTAACGCTGCTTGCAGGTATAAAGCGCGCTAAAAATGGGGGGATTTCACGAATACTGAGCGGGATAATTCGTTGTTGTGTGAGAAGTTTTAAGAGGAGGCCCATATTTTCTGCTTCGAAAAAAGCGTAACTGCGACGATGTTCGCTGTTAAGATTTTCGACTAAAAAAAGCATTACAATACGACCCGATCGACTTCGCTAAAGGTGGATATCCCTTGGAGTACTTTGATATGCCCGTCATCGCGCATGCTGTACATCCCTTTGTGCTGTGCGACTTTGAGAAGACTTTGGGTGGTGGCTCCATCGACGATCATGGATTCCATCTCATCATCGATTTCCAGGATCTCAATGATTGCCTGACGACCGAAATAGCCGCTGTTTTGACATCGTTCGCATCCTACCGCTTCGTAAACGTGTTGCGTGGGGTACTCTTTAATCAATGCCGGATGGACACGGTGATGGAGTAACTCTTCATCACTGATGGGTGTACTCTTTTTGCAATAGGGGCAAAGACGGCGAACCAGCCGTTGGGCGATAATGGCGAGCAGTCCTGACCCGATAAGATAGTTGGGAACTCCTAAATCGCTCAATCGCGGGATGGTGCCGACCGCATCGTTGGTGTGCAAGGTTGAGAGGACGAGGTGTCCTGTGATGGAAGCACGGATGGCCAGTTCCGCCGTTTCAGAGTCACGGATTTCCCCTACGAGCATGACATCAGGGTCTTGACGCATAAAAGAGCGCAATGCCGTATCGAACATGTATCCCGCTTTGCGGTTGACTTGGGTTTGCTTCACAAAACTAAAGCGGTATTCGATCGGGTCTTCAACGGTGAGGACGTTTTTTTGCAAGGGGTTAATTTTGCGCAGAGCGGAATAGAGTGTCGTTGTTTTACCGCTTCCTGTAGGTCCTACGACCAATATAACCCCATACGGTTTGGAAAAATAGTGTTCGATTTTACCAATATTTGCCGGTGAAAATCCAAGGTGAGTGAGGGAAAAGAGGGAACTGTTGCGCCCAAGAAGACGCATAACGACGTTTTCACCGAAATTGGTCGGCATAGTAGAGACACGCAAATCAAATTTTTCGTTTAAAAAATCGTAGGTAAAGGCACCGTCTTGCGGGCGTCGTTGTTCGGATATGTCGAGTTCGCTCAAAATTTTAATCCGTGCAATGATTTGATGATGCAAATCGATGGGGATGGAGTAGTAGTGACGCATTACCCCATCGATACGGTAAAAGACGTGAGTTGCAGAGCCTTCGGGGGTTAGATGAATGTCGGTGGTTCGGTCTTTGACGGCATTGTTGAGAATCAAATCAACGAGTCTGACGATGTCGATAGGGAGTTTATCGGCGGCTTTTTTGGCGAGTGATCGGATTTCCGCTTCGATAGGATTGGAGAGTTGATGGTAGTAGATTTGGGCAAAACGGGATATTTTATTTTTATCGGCGATGACATAGCGGATTTGTTTGTTGGTCTCTTTGCGAAGATAATCGAGGGTGATGAGGTCGTTGACATCTTGGGTTGCGATAACCAGGGTTTCTCCTTCGATGTACAAAGGGAGAATGGTTCGTGTCTGGGCCATTTTTTCAGGGACCAGGGAGAGCGCTTCGGAAGTGGGAGAAATGGTATCAAGATCGATGTAGTCGAGTTTGTTTTGGATGGCGATGGCTTCGGCGATTTCGTTGGGAGTGACGAAATCCAGCTCAACGAGAATTTCCCCTAAAAACTTGGGATTGACTTTTTGGACATCGAGAGCGACGTCGATTTGTTCTTCGGTGATAAATCCGAGTTCTTGGAGGAGTACTCCAATGGGTTTATTGGGCTGCATGGCTATGTCTCACTAATATGGATCTCTTTCTTATAGATTTTTGCATTGGGTTTTTATGCAGCTATCTATTGCTTGATTTTGGCCAGTATGGCTTACATTACATGTATCGACGCATTGTTGATAAGCAGAGGATGGAGTTGAGGTACTTCCAGAACCATTGTTATCGATGAATAGGACAATCTCTTTTGAAGCGTATGCATTGGTACTGTCAGTAGCAGTCAGAATAAGTGGAAAATTTCCGTATTGTGTCGGGGTCCCTGATAAAGTGTTGGTGACACTGTTGTAACTCATATTAGCAGGAAGCAATCCAATTAGATCATACGTGTAGGGTGATTTTCCATTGGCAACGCTGACTGTAGGATTTATTGAATAATAAGTCCCTACTTTACCACTTGGCAAGGCATTTGTGATAACTTTAAACTGATTGTTTTGGCAATCAATAGTTGCTTGCAGTTCTCCCAAGGTGACTTCTGTATGAAGATCATCGTAGGGCTCAGGACGATTTAAAATAGCGGTTTCATCATCGATATTAGGAGTATTCCATTGATGAAAGGTAACTGTATTTCCGATTCGTCCCGTTTGAACGTTAAAATTTTCACCGGCTACTGCTAAAACAAAACCGATATTGGGAGTCGTGACGCCATTGGTATCAACGGTTGTAAGCAATGTTGTTGAGCTACTGCACAAAGAATTTTGAAGGAGTGTGTCGGAGTTGTAAAAGATTGCGATATTCCCGGCTCCAGTGAGATTCATATCGGTGAATTCAGTTGCTGTAGGGAGTCGATTATTATTGATGGCAAATCCGATAATGGCTTCTTTTACCGACTGAAGGGTTTGCTTTGCTTCAGTGGCTCGGGCTTTTTCCTGCATCACTTTGAGCATTTGAAAGGCACCGCCTGTTAGCAAGCCTATGATGATTAAAACGATAGAGAGCTCTATTAACGTAAATCCTTTTTTCATTGCATGCTCCTGAGTGTTTGGATGCGTGACCGTGACGCTGTCTTTATGGATTCGAATTCACTGCTAAGTTGAGTGAGTTGGGTATAACAATAAAGGGCTTGTTCTTTGTTCCCGGATAGATCGACACTTCGTGCGTAGGCGTAGAGGATATGGGGATCGGAAGGATTGGCGTCATAGGCCATTTTATAAAAAGCAGAGGCACGTTTGGAATCGTTTTCTTGCTCGAAAAAGTAGCCGCACAGCATGGAAAGTTTACCGCTTTTGTCGTACATCAGATGGGGGGATAGAGTCGTATAGAGATCGCTTCGTCGGGCTTCCAGAGCACCTACTCCATAGGCGTAGAGATAATCATTGGTCCCTCGTTTTCCCTCAATCTTTTTTTCCAACAACTCAAAAGAACCTTCGCGGCCGTAGAGATAAGCAAGATTGAAGAGAATCTGCCGGTCTTGCATCCCCGATGCGGCCATCATCTCGTAATAGATTGTCGCTTGGGTGTAATCAAGCTGATCAAATGCGCGTGAGGCATCCAAAATAAGGCGTGTTTGATCGTGCTGGGTGAGAGGTGAGGGGCGAACGGATGCTTCAGCGATTTTAGGTGTTGAAGCTGTTTTTGGCAGCGTGGAGTGCAGGCCCTTTTTTTTGGATGCGGTAATAGGAGCATCATTACTCGTCATTACAATCAGCGCATCGGAAAATCCCGCTTTTTTAAAATCTCGAATGATCCATGGGAGAATACGCGGGTATTTGCGATTTTGGTAGCGTGTAACATAAAGTTCCCCCTCGTGATAGATATTGACATGATGGCGATAATAAGGAGGGGCTTTTTTCAAAGAATCAAGAGCCCCTTCGATGGTTTGGGACGAATGAAGTTGTATAGCCTGGGCATCGGGTGACATCTTCGTCTTGATGGGAAGACTTCCAAAAGAGAGCTCATCGGCATGGATGGAGGTGACTATTAATAAAGCAAAAAGAGAGGCTATTCTCATTGCGCTTCCAGATTGAGTTTGAGCAAGATGACGAGTTCCCGTTTTTCATCTTTTTTATACGTACGTGAAAAGAGGGTTCCTAGTACGGGAATTTCACCCAAGAGGGGGACGCTTTCACGCTGATCTTTTTGTATATGATTGATGAGTCCCCCTATGAGGACGAGGTCGTTGTCGCGGGCATAGATGACGGTTCCGGCTTCTTTGATACCGATAATGGGGGCATTGGCAACTTCTTCGGTATAGGTAATACCAGGTATTCCGCTTGGATACTCTTTGGTTACTATTTTTTCCCCTTCAATCGTGGAAGTGACGGGGACAATATTGAGGACGATTTGACCTTCTTCGGTGATTTTAGCGGTTACCCCAAGAGAGAGACCATCGAGAACATCTCTGCGCGTGTACTCATAAATAGCCGGAGTGATGGTCGTCCCTGTTGTCGTTGATGGGGTAACTTGCAAATCCCAAAACGGGACCAGTTTCCCGGAGGTGAAGAGGGCAGATTGGCCGCTGGAAACTTTGATACGCGGATTGGAGAGAGTTTCGACGTCTCCTGCGGTATCCAGTGCCATCATAACGGCATTTATATGTTTGTCACTGTAGGTGAGGGTACCTGCGACTGCTTTGGATAATCCAAGGGTTTGGGTGAAAGAAAAATCACCAATGGCTCCGGGAAGCGTGTTCCAGTCTACTCCCAGTTCATGCTCGTCATTTAAAACGACTTCGAGAATTTTGGCTTCGATGAGTACTTGACGTGAGGCGCTTTTTTTGATCTTTTTGAGCATGCCGTCGATGTTGTCCAGAGCTGTTTTGGTATCGGTTACCATGAGGGTTCCGGTAAACTTATTGAGGGTGAATTTACCATTGGGAGAGAGTGTTTCTTTGATATTGGCTTCGAGCTGCTTGTAAAAATCATTTGCTTCGGCAGGATTTTTGTAATTGAGGGCAAATTTCCCGCTGACCCCGGATGCTGTAGCGCTTTTACCCAATATATCTCCTCCCAGTGTCGAGTCAAATGAGCTTTGGGTATGGATGTAGGGGATAGCAAAGGTGCGCTGGGTGTATTGTTTGATGTAGAGCATATTGTTTTTGAGGGTGTAGGTGCATCCTGAGAGATCCATGACGGTATCGAGAGCATCTTGGGTAGAGGCCCTATCGAGCGTCAGGGTGATCGTGGTATTGGCATCCACATCACCATCGAGAATCAGGTTGAGCCCTGCGCTTTGGGAAATGAGATAAAGAACTTGGCGCAAGTTGGCATTTTCAGCGGAGAGAGAGATGGTTTTTCCGCTAAAGGGAGAGATGTTTTGATAGACACTTGGCAATACCATAGGGGGCGGAGGGGTGTTTTTAGATTGTTCATTGAACTGTTTTATTTCAGAAGAAGCGGTACTGTTTCGTGCTGTTTCTGAGAGCTTTTTCGGGTGGGTCGGCGGTGAGACAGTGTAGCATCCGCTTAGTAAAATGGTAAAAAATAATGACGCGATTAATGAAACAGTTTTACCCATTGAGAGCCCTTTGTGGTTTGAATATGTACTTTTGAGGAATCAACGCTCAATAATTTTACCCCATCAATGCTTTGACCAACGCGCATGATACGGTTATTGATGATGGCCATGTTTTGTTGGGGGAGAACCATTTGAACGCTTAATGCCTGTGCGGAGGATACAACAGCTGTGATGTTTCCTTCGCTAAATTTGAGCAGCGGAGGGGGTGCTTTTAGGGTTGAATTTCCTGTTGTTTTCATAACGATAGCGGTTATTGGTGGGGAATAGGGCACATAAAGACGCTCGCTGATCCAAAATTGATTGTCACGGCGGATTTCAAATTTTTTCAAAAGGGATACGTATTCATTTTTATTGGCCGTGACAAGGGTATAGATTTGCCCTTTTTCTTCTAAGATGGGGATTTGCTGCTTTTGGACCGGTTCAAAAAAATATTGAAGTCCCTCCAGCAGTGAATCGGCTGCAAAAAACCATATTCCTCCCGCAATGATGAACGGAGAGGAGAGGGTTAAGAACGCTTTATTGTCCAGATGCATTGAAGTCTCCTTGCATGGGCTGGATAAGGGTTAGAATCCCGCTGATCGTCCCCTCTTTGGAAGAGAAATTTTGAATTTGTAAAAAGCCATTGGGGTACCTTAGCGATAAAAATCGGTTAATATCGTCTTGGTTTTTGGGAATAAAAGAAAAACCGATGTCCATCTTGGCTGAGCTATCATAATAGATAAATTGAGAGACTTTAAAATGGTACGTATGCGAGTAGTGATCGTAGAAATGGATCATGTCCAGTTCCGCATCGGTTTTGGAGAGCGGAATGGTCGAAAAATTGGGGATAACGACGTCGCGAAGCCATTGGGTGGTTTGTTTGATGTTTTGCAGTTCTCGAATATTGTTACGATACGATTGGGTGATCTGCTGGGTTTGAAAACGTTTGGCATCAAACCAGTCCACCGATGAGAGCAGTAAAACACCAAAGAGAAGAAGGGTGAAAGTCAAGAACCATTTGAGGATCATGGAGTAACTCCCCCTTGGGCGGATTGCGTTGGGTTGCTCAATTTCAAAGTGGCTTCAAAGGTTAGTGTATTGTAATCGGTTTTGTAGGTGTCAATGACCTGTTTGGACATGATTTCGGATACTTTCAGGCGGAAGTTTTTTTCAAAAAGGTACAGTTCCATGAGGTTCTTGAATGGATGTTTGAACTCCAATGAAAGCTCACCCCCTTCGGTGAAGCTGACTTCTTGAGGTTTGATCAGTTTTAGTACCTCTTCAAAAAGGATGAGGTCGTCCATGAGATGATGATGCAGAGGGGTTGAGCTTTTGAGCTGAGAGATGATTTCTTGGAGCTGTTTCTCATCGAAGGTATCGATATTTCGGAGTGCTTGGTCAAGTTTTGATTCCACGGTATTGTATTCGTCCAAAGAAGCTTGATAGGAACTGTAGGCATTGTAACTTTGAAACAATCCAAAAAGCATAAAAACAAAGGCAAAAAGGGTAGCCGCGACACTGCCCAAATAAAACTCTCGCGCCGCTTTAACCCTGTCGGGAAGAAAATTCATCTTCTCATCCAAAAACAGCATGCCGATTTCCAAGGCACTGTTTTGTGCTATATTGGGTTCAAGCCCATCGACGATCAGAGTTGGGGCTAGCACCGTGACATTAAGACCTGTGGAGGCTTGCAGTTGCATCGGGACGATCTCGCCATCGGCGATGCTGCCGCAAATGGCGATGAATTCAAACTTAGCTTCACGAAATTGCTGGTGGGCATAGGCTACTGTTTTGTTTATATCACTGATTTGCTCTAGTACTCGGTCCGTCTCATTCTCAGACTGGATAAAACCGATACGGCTGAATAAAAGGGTGCTGTTGTCAACTGCTACGATAAGATTTCGTTTCTCTTCGGTGTAGACACAAAGATAACTTTTCCCCTTGAAAGTGTGCTCGGCCAACGCAAAAAGAGCATAGCGCTCAGCAGTGATACGGCGAAGGAATTCATGCCTTGGAATGGGAGCGATGGCTTCAAGAATCTCTTTTTCTAAAAGCCCTTCATAGCGATGTATGGCACTTTCCCCCGTTGTGTCGAGCGTCGTGTAGAGTCTGTTGAGTATCAGTTTTTCGGGGGATGCTCCGTTGTCGTGTATTTTGGCGGTGAGAGCGCTTACGATGGTGGCTTTGTTTTTGATAACGGCGGGGAGCGTTATGGACTCTTCGAGAATATTATCACTTGAGAAAAGGCAGTAAATATTTTTTTTAGATTTTAAATAATGGGCGACGTCATAGGCTTGCGTAAAGTGCTTTGGGGGAGAAAAGCGGTACTTGTTTTTTGACCTTTTTACCTCGGTAATAGAGGTTAAGTCATCGTGAATACGAACAATGGTGATTGAATCCACGAGACCCCTTGCTTATTTCATAAACTTTATTAGCAAGTATTGTACCTAATTTTACTCTGATGAGCATGGCAACAAAAGTACTTTGCGCTATAATTCGCCCACTCATTGTCATCAGCAAGGGCAACGAGAAGAGAAATTTTCAAGGAAAACCAGATGAAAAACATGTCTACGGGCAAATACCGCCCTTATCCGCAAGTTGATTTGCCAAACCGTATTTGGCCGACTAAAACCATCACACACGCTCCTATTTGGTGCAGTGTCGATCTTCGCGACGGAAACCAAGCGTTGATTACCCCGATGAATTTGGATCAAAAACTTAATCTCTTCTCTCTCTTGCTGAAACTTGGATTTAAAAATATCGAAGTGGGATTTCCTTCCGCATCGCAGGTCGAATATGACTTTTTGCGCACGTTGGTGGAAAAAAACCTTATTCCCGATGATGTCACGGTGCAAGTGCTGGTTCAAGCGCGTGAGCATTTGATCGATAAAACGTTCGAGGCGCTCTCTGGCGTTAAAAAAGCGATTGTCCATCTTTATAATTCCACATCAACGGCACAACGTAAAATCGTGTTTGGAAAAGAGCAAGACGAAATTATCGCGTTGGCGCTAGAGGGGGTAGAGATGGTGAAAAGCCGTGCCCTCAAACACGACGGTGAGATAAGCCTAGAATATTCACCGGAGAGTTTTACCGGAACGGAACTTGAATTTGCGGCGCGTATTTGCAATGCGGTAACCGATGCCTGGGGAATCAGCGCGAGCCGTAAAGTAGTCATCAATCTCCCGGCAACCGTGGAAATGGCAACCCCCAATGTCTACGCTGACCAAATCGAGTGGATGGGACGTCATCTCACCAATCGTGAGCATGTCTTGATCTCTACCCATACCCACAATGACCGTGGAACCTCGGTTGCGGCGACAGAACTTGCATTACTCGCGGGAGCCGATCGTGTTGAGGGGACACTGCTTTCCAATGGAGAGCGGACGGGAAATGTAGATATCATCACTTTGGCATTGAATATGTATACCCAAGGAGTAGACCCCCAGCTTGATTTCAGCGATTTGGAGACGGTGGTTCGTATCGTCGAAGAGTGTACCGACATGAAAACGCATGAGCGCCATCCGTATGTAGGAGAGCTTGTTTACACGGCCTTTTCGGGATCACACCAAGACGCGATTAAAAAAGGGATGGAGTATCAGCGCGCTAAAAACGATGAATTCTGGGAAGTCCCTTATCTCCCGATCGATCCTCAGGATGTCGGGCGCAGTTATGAGGGGATTATCCGGATAAACTCTCAATCGGGTAAGGGGGGGGTGGCATACGTCCTCGAAGACACTTTCGGCTATGTTTTGCCCAAAAAAATGCACCCTGAAATCGGGGCAATCGTCCAAAAAGTGACCGATAAAGCAGGACGTGAACTTTCTAGCGAAGAGATTTTAGATATTTTTGAAACAACCTATTTCGGTGAACCGCACGATATCGAATTTGTCGATTATTCGGTTATTTCAGAAAGTGCAAAAGAACACTCGGCCAAATGTATTTTGGAATACACCCATAATGGCAAGACGATTCGTAGCGAAGGACAGGGAAACGGTCCGATCGATGCGTGTAAAAATGCGCTGATGGTGGAATATTCCCACCCGTTCAAGATACTTTCCTACAGCGAACATTCCCGTGGCGAGCTTTCAAGTGCGGAAGCGGTGGCGTACATCGAGATCCAAAGTGAAAAAGAGGATAAATTTTTCGGTGTTGGAGTGGATAATGACATTACCGTTGCCTCGATTAAGGCGATGTTCAGCGCTTTGAATAGAGCGTTTTCGTAATTCATTAGTTGAATATGCCATCGAAATTCATTCCGATTGGCTACGTTAACACTGGGTTTCCTTCGGCAGGAAGCCCATGCATGTTTGTATACTTTCTTCTATTATCATATCAATTTCTTTCTTTAAACCCATATTCGCTATAATCGCGACAATTTTACCCAAATGAGAGTAACCGATGATGGACGTACGCGAAGCTTTTTTAGCCTTTTTTGAATCAAAAAACCACACCCGAGTAGATAGTTCTCCTCTTGTTCCGGATGACGCAACACTGCTTTTTACCAATGCCGGTATGGTTCCGTTTAAGTCCATTTTTACGGGCGATATTCCTGCGCCTGCAAACCCACGTGCAACGAGTTCACAAACGTGTCTTCGGGCGGGCGGAAAACATAATGACTTGGAAAACGTCGGTCATACGGCGCGTCACCATACCTTTTTCGAGATGCTGGGAAATTTCAGTTTTGGGGATTACTTCAAAGAAGAAGCGATTGCCCATGCATGGGAGTTTATTACCCAAGTAATGAAATTGCCGGTTGAGAAGCTTTGGGTAACGGTGCATGAAAGTGATGATGAGGCGGAAGAGATGTGGAAAAAACACATCTCCGCGGATCGTATTATGCGTTTGGGTGACAAAGATAATTTTTGGCAAATGGGTGATACAGGTCCGTGCGGTCCGTGTTCGGAGATTTTTGTCGATCAGGGTGCCGAGCATTTTAACGGCCCTGAGGATTATATGGGGGGCGATGGAGATCGTTTCTTGGAGATCTGGAACCTTGTATTTATGCAGTATGAGCGCAATGCAAAGGGTGAATTGAAACCGTTGCCAAAACCTTCGATCGATACGGGGATGGGACTGGAGCGTGCGGTTGCGGTTCTTGAAGGGGTTCGCAGTAACTACGATTCTACCCTTTTCATGCCGATTATCCGTAAAGTCGAAGCCCTTATCGGCAAGCCGTATGATTATGCAAGCGGGGCATCGTACCGTGTTATTGCCGATCATATTCGCACCGTGACATTTTTGCTCGCACAAGGGACGAACTTCTCCAATGAGGGGCGCGGCTATGTTCTTCGCCGCATCCTTCGTCGTGCGGTACGTCATGGATATCTCCTTGGATTTACCAAGCCGTTTATGTTCCAAATCGCCGATACGGTTGCTGAATTGATGGGGAAAGAATATCCGTACATCGTCGAAAAATTAAATGTCGTCAAAGAGCAGATTATGCTCGAAGAAGAGCGTTTTTTCAAAACCATCGCATCGGGGATTGAGCTGTTTAACGAAGAGCTTAAAAACACCAAAGCAACGTTTAGCGGAGAAGTGGCATTTAAACTCTACGATACCTTTGGATTTCCTTTGGATTTGACCGAAGACATGCTCAAAGAGAAACACCTCGCACTCGATACCGATACGTTTGAAGCCCTTATGAAAGAGCAGCGTACGCGTGCAAAAGCAGCGTGGAAAGGTTCGGGAGACGCGGCAGTCGAGGGAGATTTTAAAACGCTTCTTGAGACGTTTGGGGTCAATACTTTTATCGGGTATGCGTACACCAAAGCTCCGGTTAAAATTCAAGCGTTGCTGGGTGAGAATTTTGAGCGCGTGGAGACACTTCATGCTCATCAGCACGGATGGGTTTTATTGGAGCAAACCCCGTTTTATGCCGAAAGCGGCGGACAATGCGGGGACAATGGGGTATTAGGAACGAAAGCCGTGGTTACGGAAACGAAAAAATTCCACGGTCTTAATCTTTCTCGTATCGAGACCAAAGAGACGATTAGTGTCGGTGAAACGATCGAAGCAATCGTCGATACATCCCGAAATGAGATCGCCAAACATCACTCGGCAACCCATCTTTTGCATGCGGCATTGTATGAGTTGCTGGGTGAACACATCTCCCAAGCGGGCTCATTGGTCGAGCACAACCGTTTGCGTTTTGACTTTTCCCACCCCAAAGCGATGAGCCACGATGAGATTGCGCAAATCGAAGAGCGGGTGAATTTTCATATTATGCACGCTTTAGAGGGTGTGACCAAAGAGATGAGCATCGAGGAAGCCAAAAAAAGCGGTGCAAAAGCGCAATTTGGTGAAAAATACGGCGATACGGTCCGTGTGGTTAATTTTGGCACAGCATCGGTTGAGTTTTGCGGCGGTACCCACGTCGATAACACAGTCTCAATCGGGACATTTATCATCACCAAAGAAAGCGGTGTCAGTGCAGGAGTTCGACGTATCGAAGCCGTATGCGGCAATGCAGCCTACAATCTTTTTAAATCGCAGCGCCATTTGCTTGAAGAAGTGGAAGGTTCGGTCAAAAACCGTGACGTATTAGCGGGAATCGAGCGTTTGAAAGATCAGATCAAAACGCTCAAAGGCGAAATGACAGCACTTACTTCTTCTTCCAAAGAGGAGATTTCGGTTACAATGATAGGCAATACGCCAGTCGTTGTTGCAGAACTGGGAGTCGGTGACATCAAAGAGCGTATCGATGAGCTTAAGAATGCGCATGAGTCGATTTGTGTCATGCTATTCCAAGTTAAAGACGATAAAGTGTTACTCGCAAGTGGGGTAAAAAATTCGAACGTCAAAGCAGGAGACTGGGTCAAAGCAATCGCACCTATCGTGGGCGGCGGCGGCGGCGGACGTCCTGATTTTGCACAAGCGGGCGGGAAAGACCCTTCTAAAATCAACGAAGCGTTAGAGCAAGCTCTGGCGTATATCACTAAGGAATTAAATTGAAAGATCTTATGTACCAACTGTTCGCCGACTATCGTAACACGATAATTTTTTTGCACATCATCAGTGCCGTTATTTGGGTTGGGGGAATGATTGCGATTCGTTTTGCTGTTCACCAATCGTGCGCGATGATAGCAGATCCAAGAATGCGTATGGAGCGTGCGGTTCATACGCTTGGGCGATTATTTAACCTAGTATGGCCATTTGTCCTTGTATTGATTGTTACGGCCGTTATTATGGCGGTAGGTCTTGGATTTCGTGCTGCAGCATTGGATGCTTCGGGCAATATAATCGATGATTATGCGATGAGTCTGTACCAAACGGTTCATATCAAAGAGGCAATCTGGATCGTTATGGTGATCAATCTTGGCGCTATGATGTACCGAAGAGGCCAAGCACAAAAAGCACTGTTGGTGGATAACTTGGAGCGCGCCAAAGCAATGCTGACTCCGATTCCACAATATTTGGTTCCTTTGAATATTGTTCTTGGGGTTATTGCTATTTTTATAGGCGTGGTTCTTCGTAACGCGTATTAATGCTACGACTTTGTTCTTCTTCCATCACCCGCGCGCAACTTCTTAGTGCAGCGGGTATCCCTTTTTTTCAAGAGTCTATCGATTTTGATGAAGACTCTATAATCTCCTCTTGTCCTAAAAACTTTGTCTACCAAGCTACCCTTGGAAAATACCGTGTCAACTATGAAAAATTCGGATGCAATGATTTTCCTCTGCTCGTAGCCGATACCGTCGTAACCGCACAGGGTAAGATCTTGCGAAAAGCCAAAGACGAAGCCGATGCGAGAGCCATTTTAGCGACTCAAAGTGGCTCAGAAGTTGCGATTTTGACCTGTATGATCTACAAAACCCCTCGTTTGGAGCTGATCGATATCTCTTCTACCCACTATTTTTTCGATGTTTTTAATCCTGACGATGTCGAACACTATATTAGTAGCGGTGATTGGCAGGGAAAAGCGGGTGCGTGTATGGTGGAGGGATTTTGCAAAGCGTATATTCGTGAGGTGAGAGGCTATGAGAGTACGGCGATGGGATTAAGCGTGGAAGTGTTGAAGCCGTTTTTATGAATAATCCTTACGCCAACGAACTCAAAGCCCTCAAACGTTCAGGACGTTATCGCCAGCGTACTCTTGCAGACAAAAATCTCATTGATATGGCATCCAACGATTATCTGGGATTGGCACATGTCGGGCAACTGCATGAAAAAACCTGCGAGACGTTAAAACAATACAGCTATCATGCCCCAAAATCTTCCATGCTTGTCAATGGATATCATCCGATTCATCAAGCGTTTGAGAATGCTTTATGCGAGGCAAACGGTTTTGAAGCAGCCATTGTGATGGGGAGCGGATTTAATGCGAACATCGGGCTTATTGAATCGCTGGTTCGAAAGGGCGATTTGCTTTTGATGGATGAGGAGTATCACGCAAGCGGTGTAATGGGGACCAAAATGTGCGAGGGGAGGGTTGAGTTTTTTTCCCATAATGATCCTCGTGCCCTTGAAAATTTGATCCGAAATGCAGCTGAGAAACGGATTATTGTGGCCGTTGAGGGGATTTACTCAATGGGCGGCGATGTGTTGTGCCGTGAGATCCTGGAGATATGCGAGCGTTACGATGTTTTGGTCATTCTCGATGAGGCCCACAGCAGCGGAGTGATTGGTGATCATTTGATGGGGATTTTGGATTATTATCACATTGTCCCCACGTCAAATATGATAAAAATGGGGACGCTCGGAAAAGCGTATGGGAGTTTCGGGGCGTATGTTCTTTCGTCTAGACATATCAGTGACTACCTGATTAATAGAGCCAAGAACGTTATTTACGCCACCGCTCCATCGTTGTATGATACGGCATTGGCCCATCATGCACTGGAATATATTCAAAGTAATATTCCACTGCTCACAGAAAAAATAGGTGCTCGTCAAGCTATTATTCAAAAAATGCTTGGAATAAAGGTGGAGGGGCTGATTGTTCCCATTGAAATCGGGGATAACCATACGGTCATGGAGATTCAGTCAAAGCTTAAAGATGAGTTGGGTATTTTGGTCGGAGCGATTCGTCAGCCGACGGTCAAGAGGGCGATCCTTCGTTTGATTGCCCGCATCGATATCCCTGAAGAGACTCTCATTGGGGTGTGTGAGCGATTTAGTCACATTTGGATAAAATAACGGTATGCAATCCATTCATATTGATCGTTTAAAAATCGTCCATGCGGGGAAAACATTGGTTGAGTGTTCTTTTGAGATACATGCTTCGCAGGCACTTGTCGGTCAAAGCGGCAGTGGTAAATCTTTGATTTTGAAAACGCTGCTGGGACTCAATGATAGAAGCTTGGATATTACGCTGGAAAAACGATCCGATTTTGAATGGGTGATGGGCAAAAGCGTTTCGCTGGTTCCTCAAAACCCTTTTACTGCACTTTCACCATTGACCAAAATCAAAGATCAAATGTTTCTTCCACGAGAGCGTTGCGTCGAAATATTCGGATGGCTGGGACTGGATGCACTGCTGTTGGATCGTTATCCAAGTGAGCTTTCAGGGGGACAGCTTCAGCGTGTCGTGATTTCCATGGCACTTGGATTTGAACCACGATTGCTGTTACTGGATGAGCCAACGACTGCTTTGGATATCGTGTCGAAAAAAGAGCTGATACTACTTTTGAAAGACCTTCAGCAAAAATTGGGCTTTACGATGCTTTTTGTGACGCACGATATGACGGTTGCCCGCGAGCTGTGTGACAATATTTGCATTCTTAAAGAGGGAATGATAGTGGAAGAGGGTAAAATGGCAGAGGTTCTTTCTCATCCACAAGATCCGTACACCTGCCGATTAATGGAAGCAGATTTTAACAATCGAGCATTTAGAGTTTAAAAGAGGGAAATACATGAATAAAAATTTATGGGTTATGCTGGGAATTATTATCATGATCCCTGTAGGATATTTGGGGTACATTATTTATAATTTTGAGTACGAAACCCAAAAACTGATCAACTACAAACCCCGTCTTACGACCGAAGTGTACGACCGAAACGGCGAGAAAATAGCCAATTTATTTAGTGATGAACACCGTTACTATGTGTCGTATGAGAACATTCCTCCGCGTCTGATTGAAGCATTGGTTGCCATCGAAGATACGGATTTTTTTGAGCACCACGGCGTCAACCCCGATGCAATTTTTCGAGCAATTATTAAAGACGTGTCGGCAGGGAAGCTCAAAGAAGGGGCAAGTACCATTACGCAACAGTTGGTTAAAAATGCCCTTTTGACGAGAGATAAAAAGTTTTCTCGCAAGTTTAAAGAAGTTTTATATGCCATTCGGATTGAACAAGAACTGACTAAAGAGCAGATCATGGAGCGGTATCTCAATGAAATCTATCTCGGACATGGTTATTACGGGGTAAAAACAGCATCCGATGGCTATTTTCACAAACCGCTTAAAGAGTTGACCCTTAAAGAGATGGCGATGCTGGTGGGGCTTCCTAAGGGGCCGAATTTTTACGCACCGACTAAAAATTACGAGCTCTCATTGGGGCGGGCGAACCGTATTATCGAGAGGATGTTAGAACTGGGATGGATCGACCAAGAGACGTATGATAAAGCGACACAAGAGCGGCCAAAGGTATACAATGATACGTTGAGCAAAAACTCAGGACCGTACGTTATCGATGAGGTTATGAGGCAGCTTGGCGATGCGTTTCCCGACATTCGCAGCGGCGGTTATAAGATTTATACGACCATCGACATGAGACTCCAAGAGGCGGGATACAAGGCGCTTCAATCGGGACGCAATGAGATTTTAAAGCGCGCGGAAGAATCAGGCGAGCTGGATGCCAATATGCAGTCGCAGCTTAACGGTGCTTTGATGAGCATGGACCCTAATACGGGCGAAGTGTTGGCAATGGTAGGGGGGTATGATTATTCGGTCAGCTCTTTTAACCGTGTAACGCAGGCAAAACGACAGCCCGGTTCGGCATTTAAACCCTTTATCTATCAAGTGGCATTGGATAGCGGGATGTCCCCCGCTACATTGGTCCCCGATATCGCTCGTACCTATACGTATGCGGGTGAAGGTGGTGAGGAAAAAACATGGAAACCCAAAAACTATAAAAATGAGTACAAAGGGATGGTAACCATCCGCAATGCATTGACCTATTCTCGCAATCTCGCAACCATCAATATGGTCAGCGATATGGGATTCGGACGTGTGGTTGAGGGGCTTCGCCGCTATGGAATCGTTGAGAACCTTCCTCCCGATCTTTCAATCGCCTTGGGGACGGTCTCAATCTCTCCTTATGATTTGGCAAAATACTATACGATGTTTGCAACGGGAGGAGTTTTGACCAATCCTATTTTGATTCGTCAAGTCATCACTCCAAAAGGGGAGACCTTCCGATATGAAAATAAACGCCGTCAGGTCAATACCAAAGAACAAACTTATCTGATGACCTCGATAATGCAAGATGTTGTTGCATTTGGAACGGGTACGTCAGCTCGTGTTCCAGGGGTAGAGATCGCGGGTAAAACGGGAACCACAAATAAGAATATTGACGCATGGTTTATCGGCTATTCTCCTACGGTAGAAACGGTCGTTTGGTATGGGAATGATAACAATACTCCAATGTGTCGCAGTGAGAC
>JBBQNL010000009.1:0-43087 GCA_038329855.1 Campylobacterales bacterium | reverse complement strand
TTTTCTTCTGAGTGTTCAGGTGGCTATAGAGAGGGGGAAACGCCCGGTCCCATTCCGAACCCGGAAGCTAAGACCCTCATCGCTCATAATACTGCATCTTTCAGGTGTGGAAACGTAGGTCGCCGCCTGGCCTCGGATATTTATCTTCCAAATCTTCTTCAACAATAATCACAGCTTCTTTTATTTACAATCACAATTAACTTTTATTTTATTTTTATGCTATAACTCTTACGCGATTAAGACTTTCTGATAATTTCGATGGAGTGACAAGATTACTCACACCGTCATACCGTGCCACGACACGGTATCCATATACTGTTTGTAGATCCCGGATCAAGTACGGGATGACAGAGTCTGTATAATCAATTTCTCTCCTTGACTCCTTATTTTGTTACAATTTGAAACATTTTTTGCTTTTGTTAAAAGAATATAACATTTTGATAAAATTCTTAATTCCTCTTCACTTTTCCTATATTACCCTTAAATAGGCATTTAGATACTATTTTGACGTTTAATTTGGTATTAGAAAGCCTAATAACTTCGTCATATAAAAATTGTAATAGTTACTATTTGAAATGCTTATTTTGTGATATTACTGTGTTAAGTTTAGATTTATTTTAACATGCTTATAATGACGCTGTTAACGAATCGTTTACCGATTTAAATTTAAATGGACTTAAGGAGTATATATGACACGTACTATCAAATTAGCAGTAGCAGCAGCCGTTGCACTAACCGCAACATCGGCATTCGCTACAAACGGGGATAACCTGATAGGCTTTAGTGCAAAGTCACGTGCAATGGGTGGGACAGGTATTGCAAACTTTAACGGTGCTGATGCGGCACTGACGAACCCGGCGCTTCTTGCTAAAACGAAAACAAATAATTCGTTTTCGTTTGCAGGTACAGTCTTTAATTCGGATGTAAAAGTTGAGACAACTGCCGGTAATGCAAGTAATCCGGCTATTGGTGTTAGCAAAACAAGTGATGAAGGTATTAGTATGATACCTTCTATTGCTCTTTCACATAAAATTAATGATGAAGTTGTATTCGGACTTGGTATGTATGGAACTGCAGGTATGGGTACAGACTGGAGAGGAAGCACTGGGTTAAACAATATGTTGGGTCAAGTAGATTTATATAATATGAGAAGTTCTTTAATGCTCATGCAGTTTGCTCCGGCATTATCGTATGGAAACGACACGTTTGGTGTCGGTGTTACTGCGATTGTTCAGTATGGTGCATTGAGTATAGATTATGACACAAGTGACGCTACTCATATAGGTAGTGGTGCTTCAAATGATTTTGGATTAGGATTTGATGTTGGTGCCTACTACAATCCTGTCAAAGAATTAACAATCGGTCTTAATTATAAGTCTGCAATCGATATGGAATATAAAAATCAAATCTCTGATGCAGCAGCAGCATTTGGTTATGGAATGAATCCGGCAGGGGGGTTACCTGGAAAGTCAGATCATCTTGAACAACCGGAAGAGTATGGTATCGGGGTTGCGTACAATATGGGTGCTATGACATATACTATGGATGTCAAAGAGATTAAATGGTCCGATGCAAAAGGGTATAAAGATTTTGGTTGGGATGATCAAACGGTGTACGCTGTGGGTGTGAAATACAGTGCAGATGATTTTTGGTTGGGTGTCGGTTTTAACTACGGGAAAAATCCTGTTCCAAACAATACAAATGCTACTAATGTTACAGGAGGTTTTGCTCCAAATACAGATGGTGACACTATGAATCTTTTCAACTATGCAATGTTCCCTGCAACGGTTGAGTCTGCGTATACGATAGGTGGAGGATATTCATTGGATAAGAGTATGTCTATTGACGCAGCATTTACATACACTCCTGAAGTATCCGATACCGTCAGTGCAGCAACTGTCGGAGTAGGTAATGTAACTACTAAACATTCTCAAAACGCGTTTACAGTAGCTCTTAATTTCGACTTCTAGAAAATTATCTTTCTCTCCCCTCGGGAGAGATTCACAATCCCTTCACGTTCTTATGCTTTAATCTTATTTGAATATTTAGACAAGAGATAAAACCCAAGTATTTCATAAAGTAACACTATTTTGCTCAGGTTCATGGCTTTGAGTCGAAAGTACTCTTTTTTGATGCTTGCAAGGAAAAATTGATACTCTTGTGATAAAATAGCAATGGAACACGTTCGCTTTTATAAGCGCAAGGTAAATGATTCGTACCGTTATCTGGTGCGAGCACACTGAAAAGGAGATTTATGTTTAATCGATTATTAATAGGGGCGGCGGCATTATCACTGGCTGCAGCGATGGCGTTTGGTGCCCAAGGGGTCAAGTTTTATGTGGGTGAAGGTGATAAAACAGACACCTATATGAGTATGGTCAATGAAAAAATCGGGGCTCTTGGTTTTGTCCTCTCTGATCCACATGAGCATATTGATGCGGCGTATAAAACCAAATGGGGTACACCCACGCAAACGGTCAAAGGGGTAACAGGTCCTCATCCTGATTTTGATCCTACTTTTAAAGTAACGCTGGATAATCTTGGATTTTTCTCGATCACAAATGATGCTGTCGTTGGGCCATTGTTGATGAAAGAGCCATCATTGGGCGGATTTTCTCCGTTTAATCTTCATATCTATAAAAAATTGGGTGAAGCTAAAACCTACGTCGGTCACGTTATGCCTGAAACTATGCTGGATATCGTAGGGGCAAAAGACAAAGAAGTTCGTGCAAAATTTGCTGCTTCGTTTACCGAGCTTGATAAGTTGACCGAAAAAGAGATCGGTTCAAAAGTGGAGTACGTCGATTATAAAGCACTTCCTGCAAAACCGATGATGACCTTTGAAGTACCGTTTGATCGTGCGGGCGGTGTAGAGAAGTTTAAGAGTGATTTCCAGAGCCGATTTGAAGAAGCATTTGAAGCCAACAAATACATTATCGCAGGATATAAAGATATGAAAGAATCCATGGACGGAGCAGGGGTCAAGTTTGATCGTTTCGATGCGTACTGGGTTTACTCATTGTGTCATTTCCGATTCTCTGAGGGTATCTTTAACCAAGGCCGTCCTGATGCTGGTGCGTTTGCTCCGTGTTCTATGTACATGTACATCGATAAAGGTTCTAACAAGATGATGGTAGGTATGCCGCGTCTTGAGACATGGACTGCTGTTATGGGGATTAAAGACAAAAAAATGACCGATTCTATTACGGCGTTGGATAAAGAGATTACAAAAATTATGACAGAATTGGGAGCAAAAGAACTATGAAAAAAATACTATCATTAGCAGCATTGGCATTCGCCATTGCTTTTACCGGATGTTCTGCAACAGCACCAAAAGCTGAAGGCGGTGTTGCCGTAGAGAAAATGGTTGCGGCGTATCGTGTCGGTGCGTATATGGATGTAGAAAGTGCCAAAGCAAAATTGGTAGCGAACGGTTTTGAAATCGTCAGTACGACCAAGCAAGGTGAAAACGGGACAACGATTCTTTACACCAATGCGGCGATGAAAGCGGATGCGAATAAGCCAATGCGCGGATTTGCAGCGGTAGGAAGAATCTTGATCGATGATGAGCGCAAACAAGTGCATATCGCTAACCCGATCTATTTTGGTGCAGCATTTATGCAAGATCAATACAATCACGCGGTAGCATCGGCTACGTACACGGCTTTGGAAAAAGCATTCGGTCCGTTGAAAAACTCTGAAGATCAATGGGAGTTTGCAGGATTAGCAGGTTACCGTTTTATGCTCAGTATGCCGTATTACCAAGATATGGATGTTGTAGGCGAGGGTTCAACGGCGGATTTGGTAGCAAAAGCCAAAGCTGCAAAAGGAACAGTGGTTCAATTGGGTGACGATCGTTATCTTGCTTTCGTAGACTTGGACAAACGCACCAGCGCTTTCCCTAAAAAAATTGGTACACAAAATGGGGAACTTCTTCCATGGGCTGTATTGATAGAGGGTGGAAAAGCTAAAGCATTGAATGCTAAATACTTTATTGCAGTCAGTTACCCGCTATTGGATATGGGTGGATTTATGGGGATTATGACGATTCCTGATGCGGTTACTAAGAGTCTTCAAAAGACATTTAAGTAATTTTCACTCTTCCCTTCGCGGGAAGACTTTTCTCGTCATCCTCGGGCTTAGTATGCCCTTTGGGGTAGACCCTGGTATCCAACTGGATTCACCCAAGGGTACTTCGCCCGCTTTCGCGGGAATGGCAAACTAAATTTTAAACTCTATACCCTCTAGCATCTTCTTCACAATATCCTGATAATATTTTTTCTGTGTCTCATTTCCAAGGGCTACTGGTGGTTCACCATTGTCGGAACCTTCACGGATTTCCATATCCAGCGGTATTTGTCCCAAGAGAGGAATGTTATAGCGCTCACTTAGACGTTGTCCGCCTCCTGTTCCAAAGATGTCGTAACGATTTCCTGTATCCGGAGCGATAAAGTAGCTCATGTTTTCAACCAATCCGGCCATGGGGACATGGATGTCTTGAAACATACGGATAGCGCGGCTCACATCATCGGACGCAACAAGCTGTGGAGTCGTTACGAGAACCCCCGCTGTAATGGGGAGCTCTTGGGCCATGGTGAGCTGTATGTCGCCCGTACCCGGAGGCATATCGATGACCATAAAATCAAGCTCGCCCCATGCCACGTCTTCTAGAAATTGTATAAGTGCCGAAACTGCAACCGATGAGCGCCATACGAGAGGCGTATCGGATGTGGGAGTTGTCAGCGCAACGCTCATGATTTTTATGCCGTAATTTTCACTGGGGACGATTTTATTGTCGTCATTCCAGCTGATTTTTTCCAGATCAGTGTTGGTGAGGCGTGGGACATTCGGGCCGTAAACATCGGCATCGAGTAATCCGACCTTGTAGCCTAATTGTGCCAAAGCAATGGCAAGATTAACACTGACAGTGCTTTTTCCGACTCCCCCTTTACCGCTCGTTACAGCGATCACATTGGCAGCATACGGTGCGCGGTTATTGGGGGCTGCTGTGGTGCCGTAGTTGGTGTCTTTTTGCACTTGCGCTTTTTTGGTGATATTAATCGATTTGAAGTCATTCGCAAACGCATCTTCAATCGCTGTTTTTACCGTGAGATACGATTCATCGCTCACGGTGAGAAGCTCAACGGAGGCATGGCCATCGACGACTTTTGAGCTGGAGATGAGCTTTAGTTCACCGATGGTTCGGTCTAGATTGGGGTATTTTACCCCCTGAAGTGCATGCTCGAAATTTTTACTGTTCATATGGATTACCTCTAATGTCTCGTGCGAGAAGGGATTTTGTGCCAGTAGCTTTTTGGGCAAGCTTGGCGAGTGGTACGCGAGCCGCGGGGTATTCTAAGCTTAGTCGATGATACGCCGTGATTCGCTCATCGATCAGCTGATTTAGGGCAACGACAACCCCGTTGATGGTCCCCAGTTTGTCGGTTTCATTAAGCAGCTCTTTGATGAGCATTTCTCTGGAGTGCATTTGAAGCTCAAGACCATTAAGCGACGCGATACGGATAAAATCAGCCGCACTCAGATAAAGACCTGAGTAAAATGTGTTGAGAAAATGACTTTCTAAGGTTAAAAATTTACTCTGTATCTCACGATGCTTTTGTTTCATGCACGAGCCTCCAGATTGGCACGAGCCGCTTTTGTGACATCAATGTCATTGTCCTTTAACAGAGATTCGATGATTTCTTTGGGAGCTGATTGGTTTTCAGCCAAACGCATTCGAACCATTTTGTCGCTGTCATCGACGAGAATTTTGAGAAGTTTAACGGGGGTATTGGGATTGCCTGAGAGACCGTCGCGGACTATTTTTTCATCGCTGAAGAATTTTTCAAGAACATCACTTGGGGTGGATGGGTTGGTTGCTACGAGAGCGCGGACGAGATTGATCGAGTCATTGGCCAAATGGCGTAATACTTCTACGGGAGTATGAGGATTTTTGGCAACAGCCCATCGTGCCCCCATATCGATAGGATTTTGGGATATATCGATCAAGAGATCAACCATAACAGGGCTGTACTCCTGGTCCCGCTCATACACTGAGGTGCGTAAGGAGAGATTCATGGCGACTTGCCCTACGAGTTGTTTATTGTCTTTAAATGCATCATAAATTTTACGTACATCTTCGATAGCAAGGGATTTGTCTTCAAGAAATTCAATAAGAGAAAGAGTGTCTGACTGCTCTATAGCTAGGGTGAGTGTGTCCGTGCTCATGTGAGGATTCCTTTAGTGGTTAATATAAATATAACTGTGATACTAGCAAAAACTCATTAAAAAGGGCTTTTTAGTATTGTTATGTAAGTTTAATAAAAGTTAACATATAGATAAGCAAACGTTAAAACTCCTTGCCTCGCAGTAAAAGGGTAGAAATTAGATAAGAATGTAACAATTTGGTACAGAATAAAAAAATAAGAGGGGTGATTTAAGAGTTATTAAGAGTCTCGGACCTATAATAAGCACGGTTATTCCATGAAAATTGCTGTACCAACAGGTTTGGTGCAGTGGAAGTTAGATTAAAATATTTAAAGATGAAGGAGCACGGATGAATAGATTGTTAACGACACTCTGTTTAGCGGCATCATTGTCTGCAGCGAATGTACTGGCTGCAGATTATGTGAATAAGGACATCCTTATTTCAGCCGAAGAAGCGGTAAAGCTAATCGGAAATCCAAAAGTGATGTTCGTATCGGGTGATAATGAAGACATTTATAAACTAGGGCACATTAAGGGCTCAGTTGAGATGTATGCACACCACTTGCACCATTCTGACATTGATGGAGAGATGCATTGCGCACCTTTATATCGTTGTGTTGATGATGCCCAAGAGACGATTGGTAAAAAAGGGATTAGCAACGACATGATGGTTATTGCTTATGATGACTTCAAAGGTCCGAATGCTACAGGTGTTTATTCATTTTTTGACAGTTTCGGCCATAAGAATCTCAAAGTTCTGAACGGCGGTCGTGCAGCGATGATGGCAGTTGATCCGGCTCAAAAAGAGTACGATGCACTGAACAAAGAGTTAAAAGCGATTAACAAAACACAAAAAGATGATAAAGAAAAGTTAAAAACTGCCAAAGATGCTGAAAAAACTGCATTGGAAGCCTCTATTGCAAAAGCGTCAGCGGATATGACGGCATTAAAAGCTAAAATGGGCGAAGTTGAAAAACGTCTTTTGGTCGTCAAAGGTGATGAAGTAGTTGCCGCTAAAACCTATAAAATCGATCCTAAAAAAATCAAATACAGTGTTATTGCTGATAAAAACGAAGTCAAGCATGCGATGGAAGATATCCTAAAAAATGGTAAAAATTCTAAATTCGTCATTATCGATTCTCGCGGTATTGCAGAGATTATCGGTGAGCGTAAAATGGACAACGTCGCGCGCGGCGGACACATTCCGGGTGCAACGTTCATTGAGTGGAGTCAGATTTCGGATGCCGATAAAAAGCTTTCGTTCAAATCTGCTGATGAGATTCAAAAAGTGTATAACAACTATGGTATCACAAAAGACAAAACAGTTTATGCGTATTGTCAAGTAGGTGCGGGTCGCGGATCTGAACACATTACAGCGCTTCAATTGCTCGGTTACAAAAACGTCAAAGTCTTCACAGGAAGCTGGGATGTTTGGGGTAACGACATGAATCTTCCGATTAAACGATAAGGCTCAAATATGACAAAAGTAATGAATAATAATCGTCGCGATTTCCTGAAAGTTTCAGGGATGACCGCTGCATTGGTGGCTTCTCAAGGTTCACTTTTCGCAAAAACAAATGTAATGTCGGTTGAAAACGGTAAAGAAAATTACCCAAATACCAACTATACCGAAAGCATGTATCGCAATGAATTTGCGTTTACCTATGGTAAAAAAGAGGAACACGGTTTTGCCTATCACTGTGTAAACTGTCAAGGTAACTGTGCATGGGAAGTTTGGTCTAATAACGGTGTTGTAACCCGTGAAAACCAATCCTCTCGATATCCTGTGATCAATGCCAAAATCCCTGACTTCAACCCTCGCGGATGTAATAAAGGGGTTCAGCACTCACAAGTCATGTACCAAAAAGACCGTATCCTTTATCCAATGAAACGTGTCGGTGAGCGCGGTGAAGGTAAATGGAAACGTGTAAGCTGGGATGAAGCGGCTGAATACGTATGTCAAGAAATTTTTGATTGTTTGACAGACCCAGCACGTGGACCGGATAAATTGATGGTTCATGCAGGTACCGGTCTTTTGACGGAAGGTCGTCGTGGAGCACCATTGCGTTTCTCTACACAATTGGGCGCAATTCGTATTTATCCTTCGTCTTACCTAGGGGACATGTTCTCTGGTGCGGCGATTGCTTACGGTGAGGGTAACGTTGGTTGTACATGGGATTTCATGTATACCGTCGATACGGCCGTTATGTGGGGTGGAAATCCATCGGTTTCTCGTATTCCTGACGCTCACTTCGTTTGGGAAGGAAAATATAACGGCGCAAAAATCATCGTTATTACTCCTGAGTTCAATGCGACGGCTAAATCAGCCGACCTATGGATTCCAATTAAAGCGGGTTCTGACAACATTTTGGCCATGAGCGTTATCAATGTTATTTTGGAAGAAAAACTCTACAAGCCGGAATTCATGAAAACGTTTACGGATCTTCCATTCTTGGTCGATGTCAAAACACAAAAAATGATCCGTCGCTCCGATATGGAACATGCAGCAAATGAAGACGATCATCACAAATATGAAGAAGAGTTCTATTGTATGAACAAAGCAACCGGTAAACCTGCATTAATGCCGGCTACTGAGGGAAGCAAAATCAAATCTCTTCGTCTTGATGAGCAGGGTATTGTTCCTGAGCTTGAGGGTAAGTGGACTATTACTGATATGCATGGCGAGAAGCGTGAAGTGACAACGGTATTTGAAATGCTTAAAGCTTCAGCTGCTAAGTTTGCTCCGGAAGCAACCAAAGACATTACAGGAGTCCATCCTGATACGGTACGTGTTCTTGCACGTGATATCGCATTGCCAAAAGTAGTCGAAATTACAACCGGTTTCTCGTTGAACAAATATTTCAACGGTGTTATGTCGATTTGGAATATCTCATCCATCTGTGGATTGACAGGACGTATGGGACCATACGGCGGATTGAACACTGAAAATGAATTCCAACTTTCAGGTCTTGGCGTATTGGCAGGATTTGGCGGTAAATACAATCCACGTTTTGGTTCAGGATTTGTAGGAGAGTTCGTATTTGGTGACGGTATGAAGTCATTTGACAAGTTCTTTACAGACGAGGACACAAAACGTGCTCAAAACGGTATGAGTAAAAAAGAGTATATGGCCGTTTTGGGTGAAATGCTTGATCTGGGTGAAAAAGGGCTTGCAAATGCAAACTCTAAGCACGGAAGTGTTAGCAAACCTTGGTGGCAGCCTGATTGTGCTCTCATCGTAGCGGATAATACTTTCCGCCGTAACAAAGGTTCTGAGTATCGTAAAGCATTCTTGAAGAAGAATAAGTTCTACGGATATGTTGATTACCGTATGTCAGAAGCGGCGCAATTTGCTGATATCTTGTTGCCGGCTAAATCACACTATGAAGTTTATGATCTCCGTACAAGTCCGGGTTACCACCGTTTCACGAACCTTGCACAACCGGTTGCGAACATCAAAAACATCGGTGAAGCAATGGATGAGTGGTCAATGTTTACCCTTTTGGCTAAAAAGCTTGAAGAGATTGCAAACCGCCCTGAAAATATTGCAAAAGCAAAAGTTAAAGATCATCCGAAATTTGCAAAACCAGGTTTCCATGACTTGACAATTTTCCACAAAGAGTACACCAATACGGATGCTGAGTCTGAAGGTGCTGGCGAAAACTATCTCGGCACAGATAAAATGGCGGTACAAGCTGCATTGGAAAAATGTGAGCAATATGAGCCATGGACAATGGAGAAAATGTATAAAGTGGGCGGATTCTTGTTGATCAATGAAAAAGCGGCAAAAAGTTCACCATTGTATTCAGACCGTCCGTACAGTTCTATGGAGTATCACTTGTACAAATTTGAGCGTCTTGATACGATTTCTGGTCGTCAAACATTCTATGTTGACCATGAAGTGTTTATCAAATTGGGTGCTGCAACGAATACCGGTATGGAAGGGATCCGTCCTCAACGTGCTGATTATCCGTACAAATTTATGACGCCACACGCAAGATGGTCTATTCACTCGAATTACAAAACGTCTCGTACGTTGTTGCGTTTGCAACGCGGGGTTCCTGCTATTCAGGTTAACCGGGTAACGGCTGAAGCTAAGGGAATCAAAGACGGTGATACTATCCGTGTATTCAATCACCAAGGTGAGTTCTTCGCAATGGCGAAAGCATCTTCCTCTTGTCCTCCGGATGGATTGGTTCTTGAAGATGGTTGGGAACCGTTTATGTATTTGCAAAACAAAGGACACAATGAGGTTGTTCCTGTTGCAATGAATCTTTTGGAAATGGCAGATGGCTGGGGTCACCTGAAGTTTGGTGGTCTATGGGACGGTAACCAATACGCTTATGATGGTGCTGTTAACTATGAAAAAGCCGCCGCTGGCGTAAAATATTAAGGGGTTTAGATGTCTAAAAGACAATTAGCAATGGTCATGGACCTGAACAAATGTATCGGGTGCCAAACATGTACTGTGGCATGTAAAACGCAGTGGACAAATCGTAACGGTCGTGAATATATGTATTGGAATAACGTTGAGACCTATCCAGGTACTGGTTATCCTAAAAACTGGATGGAGCTAGGTGGCGGATTTGATGCTGCCGGCGATCTTCAGCCGGGTGTTATCCCTAATCTTGAAGCCGATTATGGGGTTCCTTGGGATTATAACTATGAGTCATTAACGACGGATAGCCCGGATCACAATCGTTTTCAACCGCATACGTCACCTACTTGGGGACCAAACTGGGATGAAGATGAGGGTGCTGGAGCATTTCCACAAGACAACTATTTCTTTTATCTTCCACGGATTTGTAACCACTGTACCAATCCGGGCTGTTTGAGTGCGTGTCCTCGTGATGCAATCTTCAAACGTGAGCAAGACGGTGTTGTTTTGGTTGACTTGGATCGTTGTCAAGGGTACCGTTATTGTATCGCGGGATGTCCTTACAAAAAAATCTATTTCAATCCAAAAATCTCTAAATCAGAGAAATGTATCCTATGTTTCCCACGTGTTGAGCAAGGTTTGCCACCGGCATGTGCACAGCAGTGTGTTGGACGTATCCGTTTCGTCGGATTCTTGGATGATTTAGATTCACAAGTTCATAAATTGGTTAACGTTTATAAAGTAGCGATTGGTCTTCGTCCGGATTACGGCACACAGCCAAACGTTTATTATGTACCACCAACTGAATCTCCTGCTAAGTTTGACGCAGAAGGTCGTATCATTGAAGGTTCAACACGTCTTCCTATTGAAGAGCTTGAAAAACTATTCGGACCGGAAGTTCATGGAGCTATCAAAACGTTGAAAGACGAAATGAAAAAGCGTAAAGAGACCGGTGTGAGCGAATTGATGGATATCTTGATCGCATACCAGCACTCAGATATGTTCCGTTTGGATAACCACTATTACCAAGAAGTAGCAAAAGAGCAAAAACGTACGCCATTGGCGCCAGTTGACACTCGTTACATCGCCGGTAAATTTACAAAAGCTGGAGGACACCACTAATGAATAAGGTTTTAACAACAATACTTTCATTGGGTGTTGCTGCATCTGCTGCCCTGGCAGCTGATGGTGCAATCACAGCAGTAAAAGTTGCCAATGTCAATGATGCGGCAGTTTGGGCAAATGCAAAGTTTTCATCTGTCACTTTGTATCCGCAAACCGCTATTGAATTTAATGATAAAAAAGCCAATGCACTGACTGAAAACATGAAAGCTAAAAAAGCCGATGTTGCCGCTGTGTATGATGGAAAAAATATCGCGTTGATGGTTAAATGGGCGGATAAAACAAAAGACGTCGAACAATGTATGAGCAGTGATGTCTATACGGACGGATTTGCCGTGCAATTTGCCGGAGCAACGAAAAAGCCTCAGCCTCTTCCGTATATCGGTATGGGTTCAACAGGCCGACCTGTTGTGGTTCATTTGCAAAAAGCGACCGCAAAAGTGTATGAGCCAAACGGCAACAAAGATGTTGGAATGCAAATCAACCGTCAACAAACGGGTGTGTTTTTGAAAGAGCTTGCTGAGTTTGATGCAAAAGTAGCATCACTTGCTAATACAGACTTTGAGCGCGTATTCGTAGGTGAGGGGTTCCGTTCGTTGACAGAAGTCAAAGACGGTTCTATTAAATCAAACGGAGCAATGGCTCATGGTCCAAGCGGATGGACCGGTACTCTTGTCCGTCCGATGAAAGACGAGTATGTTAATTTGAACGGAACGGTACCTGTTTCTATCGCTGTTTGGGATGGATCGAATATGGGACGCAACGGTCTTAAAAATTTGAGTTCATGGATTGCGATCAATCTTGATGGGCAAAAAGCAAATGCGGCCATGGTTGCGGATCTAACAACGGATTCAAAAGGCGATGCGGCAAAAGGTAAAGCAGCTTCTGAGGCGAACGGATGTAACGGCTGTCATCAAATGACTGCGGCTGATCCTAAGTCTGTTATGGCACCGTCATTGAAAAATATTGGCGGATACTCAACAGCTTCTTATTTACGTGAATCGATTGTTAAGCCATCAGCTGCTATCGTTCCTGGATACAACCGTAACGCACACGCAAATACTCCATGGTATAATATTGAAAAAGGTAAGCGTGTTTCTACGATGACCGATTACAGTCACTTGAGTAAAGGTGAAGTAGAAGACATCGTCGCTTACCTCAAAACTCTCAAAGCGGAGGTTGAATAATGAAAAAGTTAGTATTAATTGCTACTGCACTGGTTTTTAGTGCATTCGCAAATGAAGCACAAGAATTTGAAGGACTTTTGACGACTCCTGGATGTGCGGCACAAGGTGCGTTTGCTGATTGCTATTTGGAAAACTATGCATGCGGATCGGATGGTTGTAATACAAAAATTGAACCGGGTCAATCGACTAACCCTAAGTTAGCATTGTTTCAACACAATACCGGAAAAACGTATTTGATTGACACAAGCAAGCTGAAAGTTTCTGAACTAGGTGAAGGGATGAATAAAAACGGCGTTGTTATTATGGGTGTGTACGATGCAGCTACTAATACAATTGCAGCGACTGAATTTAAAGCTCCGCCTCCACCTAAAAAATCATTTTTCAAAGGGTGTTTATAACACCATGGCATACCCCTTTTGGGGTTTGCATCTTCTTATTAGTACTGCACACTTGGCTGTCTTAAAGCCATTCTATGACACAATCGCTCAAATTATCTAGGACTTTTTATGAACACTGAATATCGACGTTACATCTATGCTTTTTTATCCCGCGTTATGAGTAATATGCCCGATCGTCGTTTTATCACTGATCTCAAAAACAACCCTGAGTTGCTCGAGGTTATTGGTGAAGAGACGAAGGAATGGGTTGAAAAACACAATGAAGATGAGTTGTATGAAGCATTGAATACCGACTATACGTCGATGTTTTTACTCAACGCACAGCCTGTCGAATCGTTTGTTTTGGATGCTAAAAATGAGACATTGGTGGGATTGCAAAATCCCGTGATGGCTTTTTATTTTACCCATGGATTTGAACTCAATATGGATCAGACGGAACTGATGGCACCGGATCATCTTTCCATCGAGCTTGCATTTATGCAAGTCCTTGTCTTTAAAAATGAGACAAAGGCGCAGGTGCAGTTTATGGATGAGCATCTGTTTATGTGGGTCGTTCCCTATATGCTGGGGATGAAGAATATGGCGGATACCCCATTTTACCGCGATATATGTGACTTTATGGTTGAATTTTTGTGCTCTGACTATGAATATTTACACCAAGAGGCTGCTAATGGCTAATCATAATTTCATACAAAAAAAGAACCTCTTTGGATTTACTGCAACGCGTTGTTTGCGCAATGAATATTTTCATAACGACTGTCATATCTGTATCGACTTGTGCCCTAAGAATGCGATTCAACTCGTACGCAATAAACTCACCCTCTTTGATAATGAATGCGTAGAGTGTGCAGGGTGTATCGGCAGCTGCCCTACGGAAGCATTTGAAATAGAGAGCTTTGATCCCAATGAGTTCTCCGCCTCTTTTCAAGCTCAAACCAACTCCCTGGTTTCGTGCAAGAGTACCACGCCGTGTCTGGGTGTTTTTGATGTCGATCATTTGCTGGTTATGGCGTTGCGTGGCGAATTGGATGTTGTATGTGATATGAGCCACTGTGCTTCGTGTGTCTTGAATGAAAACGGCACGATGGAAACGGTTATTCGCTCTCACATTAAAGAAGCCAATGATTTTCTAACTCAAGTTGCTATTGTCAAAGAGATTAAAACATTAGAGGTACAAGAGGAGCAAGAACCAAGACGGGCTTTGTTCCGCAAGGGACTTGAAAAGGCCAAAGAGGTTATAAGCGAAAATCAAAAACCGATGAAAAGCATGACAGCCTCTCACCATGCTCTTGCCGACATGGTGATGCCGCTGAAGCGTATTTTATTGAAAAACAGTCTCAAAGATCATGTATCGGCGATGAGTGTAACAGAATTTACTGAGTCAAGCCCGCTTTTTTTCAATAAACAGATTGATTTTGATACGTGTACGAACTGCGGGGATTGTACGCAATTTTGTCCTACTGATGCGCTGTTTGCAACATCCGACAAGCAAGGTATTTATTTTTCGCAAGGGAAATGCATCGGATGCGGAATTTGTGAAGACATCTGCAAGCCTAAGGCTATTACGAAAAAAGAGGGCTTTGATATGGTAAGCATCGCGTATGAACGCTCGGTACAGCTGGTTCATTACGAGATGGTTATGTGTAATGAGTGCCGCTGTCCCTACCCCTATAAGGGCGGCGATCCGATTTGTGACCGTTGTTCAGGATATAAAAAAGAGTTTAGCAATATGTTTACGCTCGCAAGAGATATGTAGAGGGAAATTTACCTTTCGACAGGCGCTATCTCGGGGTTATGATACTCCTCCCAAGCTGGAGCCTGGGAGGAAAAGGAGCGTGAATCTAGCTCACTTGGGTTATGACTGGCTATTTCTTCTCCATCGCCTCTTTGGCCCCTTTGATGGCGCCATCCATTGCTGATTTGGCAACACTCCATGCTCGTATTCCCATTGCTTTTGCTTCTTGAGCGGATGCTGAGTTTAACAATTTAGCGCTGCGTTCGCTCACTTCTTGGCGCAGCTTGGAGAGCTTGCTTTGGAGCAGTTTTGCGGTTTCTTGAGAGAGGAGTGAGAGCTCGTCGGTATCAAATTTAATCTCTTCACCCAGTGCGGTGAGTTTGTCGATCATGACCGGAGAATTGTGTTTTGAAAGTCCGTGAACTATTTGTCCAAAGAGGGTATGGATTTGTTCAAGTTCATCTTCGATCAGCTGATACTCTTCTCGATACAAGGCTTTGACCTCTTCGGGAACATAGAGGAGGTATTGGCGGAACTTCTCGATGGATTTATGCAGTGCTGAGCGCATACCCAGAAGGGTTCCTCGCATGATACTCTGGGCTTGATTCGGTGAGGCTTCTGCTACATTAATGGCGCTTTGCAGAATGCTTGAGAAGATTCGGCGGATGCGTACGGCATTTAGAACGTTTGCGTTGAGTGTTTGGAAGGTGAGCTCTTTGATGATTTCATGAAGCGTTTCTTCGATTTCAGAGCTTTTTTCGAGCGTTGTAATGATGGCGGATTCGACCATCTCTTCAAGGATATCGAGCAAATCAACGGATTGAATTTTGATATTGTGAAGTTTTTCCAGCATGGCTTCGTCATCGGCAAAAATGGTTTCCAGGGCATCAAAAAATCGGTATTTGACGTGTTGCAACTCTTCGCTTTTGCGGGTAATTTGACGCTCAATTTTTTCTTTTTGAGAAATTAATTCTTGTAGTTCATCGTGAAGGGAGAGGGTTTCTTCACGAAGAAGTGCGGTTGTCAGATCTCTCAGCTCTTGAGGAGTGAGAACGGTAGCGGATTGGTACTTTTCTTGGAGATTGTTTTTGAATGCTTCGGTGCTCATATCGTTCCTTTATAATACCATTTTAATGTGAGGATGTGCTTTGAGTGTCTCATAAAAATAGGTACGCTCATCCTCATTATGTACCAAGAACTCTAAGTTCATGCTGATGTATTTTCCGCTGCTGCTGGTGTTGGAAGGGACAAGGGTATAGCTGCGCTCAATGAGTATCTCCATGACCGCGATTTCAATCCCTGCCCGCTCTTGGGCGACCACTTTGTAGCACCATGAGCAAGGGTATTCGAGCTCTAATTTTTTTCCGTTAATTTCGCAGGTAATCGCCACTTTTTCCTCCTGATTTGGTTTCGAGCTGGATGGGACCGATGATCATCCCTTTGTCAATCGCTTTGAGCATATCGTAAATGGTGAGCAATCCGATGCTGGTTCCGGTAAGAGCTTCCATCTCGACGCCTGTTTGACCGCTAAGTTTTGCAGTAACGGTGAGACGAAATCCTGGAAGATGAGGGAGCTCATCGATATCACAGTTGACCCCGCTTAGGTTGAGAGGATGACACATCGGGATAATATCAGACGTTTTTTTCGTCCCCATGATCGCTGCAATGACCGCTGTTTGAAGTACCGGCCCTTTTTTGGCCGTTTGATTGACGACGGCATCGAATGCAGCTTGACTCATCGTAATGAGTCCGCTTGCAACGGCGGTACGAGAAGTGGTATCTTTGTTGGATACATCGACCATTTTAGGTCGATCCCGTTCATCTAAATGGGTTAAATTCATTGGTCTATCACTTTGATTTATTTTTATTATTATAGCGTGAAAGTGCTTCTTCGTATTCGTGCGGATGATTTAGATTCATAAAGGGCTCTTCGTGAGTAAATTCTACAAAAGAAGTTTGACATTGAGAGAGCAGTTTCCCCAAACGATGATCTCTTTCGCGCTGCATCCGCTGAAATTCTTCCATCAGGGACCGATGATAGATTCCCGTCATCGGGTGTGTCCCTGTCGATGTTTTGGCAATGACGGCATCGAGATTGGGTTTGTCGGCTTGCAGAAGTGTTTCGATCGTACCTATATCAACAAATGGGGTATCAACACTTAAGACAAAAATACGCTCACTTGCGAGATTTTCGAATGCGCTCACAAATCCTGCCGTAGGGGCAAAATCAACGTCCGTCGAATCAAGGAGAAAAGGGGCTTCAAAATCAAATTTTTCCGAAGATTTAGTCGAAATATAGACATCGTTAAAAAGTTTGGAAAGCCGTTCGTATTGAAAGTGTGCAAGCGATGTGTGAGCGCCAAAAGGGAGAAGGGATTTGTCTTGCCCCATGCGGGAACTTTTTCCCCCTGCAAAAAGGACGCAAGGGAGATCTAACATTATTGCAATGCCGCTTGAACGAGCTGTGCCATACCCGGAGTTGTACCTTTTGTGACATAGTCGAGGATGAAAGGGGTGAATTTATTGACCATATCCGGTTTCATCCCCAGTTTAGAAAATTGATCAGTAACCGGAGCAGAGCTTACGGGTGCGGCAGACATCAACGAGCCGATTGCCGGCATGCTTGAGGTAAGGGATTGAAAATCGGCTGGTTTCATATCTTTTTTGGCTTCACCAAATAAAGCGGCGGAACCGCCGATGGCTTGCGTTGGAGTAACGCCCAATGATGAGGTAAGATTTTTTACCAACGGATTTTTACCAACGGAAGTATTGGCGACAACGGCATCGGTAATGGGAGCGGCTTGCTGGAACATGGAACCAAAATCAAAGGCAAATGCATTGGGAACAATAAGGAAAAGGGAAAAAGCGCAAGCAATAAGTGAACGTTTCATAGGTAATCCTTTAAATAATGGTCGCGGGGTCAGTGATGACGCCCGTAATAGCTGACGCAGCTGCAACCGCAGAGTTGGCCAAATAGACTTTAGAAGAGCGTGAACCCATGCGTCCCACAAAGTTGCGGTTGGTCGTGGCAATGGCGACTTCGTTATCCCCCAAAATTCCCATGTATCCACCTAAACAGGCACCGCACGTCGGGTTGGAAACAACACCGCCCGCATCGATGATGATGTCCATATAACCCGCTTTGGTTGCTTCACGTGCGATACGTTGGGTTGCGGGGGTGACGATGAGACGAACGTCGGGGTGGACTCGTTTGCCTTTGAGGATTTCAGCGGCGATTTTAAGATCACCTAATCGACCGTTGGTGCAGCTGCCGATGAACGCCTGATCGATTTTGATACCGTCACGCACGGCTTGAGAGAGACTGTGACCGTTGGATGGTAAAAATGGATAGGCAATGACGGGCTCGAGATTGCCGACATCGATTTCGAGGATCTGCACGTAGGTAGCATCGTCGTCGGAATAATGAAGTTTCGGCTCACGTGCGAGAGGCTTATCGGCCAAAAATTCTGCTGTGATCTCGTCATACGCGACGATCCCGCTTTTGGCTCCCGCTTCGATTGCCATGTTGCACATACTGAAACGGTCATCCATGTTGAGGTGAGCAATGGTGCTTCCGGTGAATTCAAGCGTGCGATAAAGTGCTCCATCGACGCCGATCATACGGATTACTTCGAGGATGATGTCTTTCCCGGTCGTGTATTTACCCGGTTTACCGCTCAAAACGACTTTGATACTCTCAGGGACTTTGAACCAGTTCCCTCCTGTGATCATGGCAAACGCCAAATCAGTCGAACCCATCCCCGTAGAGAAAGCTCCCAATGCACCATGGGTACACGTATGGGAATCGGCACCGATGATGACATCACCCGGTACTACGAGCCCTTTTTCAGGGAGAAGGGCGTGCTCGATTCCCATGTCTTTTTCGTCAAAAAAGTGTTTCATCTGATATTTTTTGGCAAAATCGCGGCTTACGCGCGCTTGATTTGCTGATGCGATGTCTTTGGCGGGGATGAAGTGGTCAAGGACGATGGAAAAGCCCTCCGGATTGGCAAGGGCTGTCGCTCCTGATTCTTCGAATGCTTTGATCGAAATGGGGGTCGTGATGTCGTTTCCGATGACCATATCGATCGGACAGCGGATGATTTCACCTGCGTAAACGGGTTTGCCGACGTGTTGAGAGAAGATTTTTTCAGTAATGGTTTGCTTCATAAGAGTTGCCTTGTTTAGGGTCAAATAGTGTAATGCGATTGTACCATTTTAGTTCTTTAAAAATTACGATGAGATTGTTGATGGATGAGAATTTCAGTATCGAAATAGGGAGAGAAAGGCTCCGTGCATTATGGTAAACTTCTAGAAAAAAAAGAGACAATGATGATAATCTGGCACAACCCTAAATGCTCCAAATCACGAGAAGCTCTGAAGCTCCTCGAAGAAAAGGGAGAACAAGTCGAGATTGTTAACTATCTCGAAACCGTTCCAAGCCGTTTGGAGATCGAAACTCTGCTCAAAAAACTGGGACTTTCAGCACGCGAGCTGATGAGAACCAAAGAGGATATTTACAAAGAATTAGGACTCGATAAGATTGACGATGAAGCCAAACTAATTGATGCCTTGGCTGAGTATCCAAAACTGATCGAACGGCCGATCGTGATCGACGGAAATCGAGCTATTATCGGTCGTCCTGTTGAGAAGGTTGTCGAGTTTTTACCCTAAGGCTTTTCGGTACCGTTCTTTTTTAAAACGCATTGTGACGCCAAAAGTTCAGGTCGATATTCAAAATGCATCGTATCGTAGTGATACCAGCGACCTCCCCAGATAAAACCGTGTTTTTCAAAAATGCGGACGATGGAGAGGGGCATGGTATTTTTATAGCCGATTTTGTCGGTTTCGCTGGGTGCTTCGTCTTTCCAATACTGCGTCGTAGAAGGGGCTAGATCGATGGCGATGCCAAAACTGTGCATGGAGAGGCGGTCGGTGTCTTTAATCACCCGATAGGCATAGGTTGTTGCACCTTCGGCCCAAATCCGGTCTTTTTTCGGTAGTTTTGCGATTTCTTGCCCGATTGCATAGAGTTTTTTATCGACTCCGCCCACTTGGTTTACGGGAAGTTTGATATTCCCTTTGAGGGTTGGCCATTGGATCATGACGAGATTTTTTTCGATCTCCTTTTTGTCTTTGCCGTAGAGGGCTTGAAAAAAAGGCTGATAGCGAAGACGCCCCGGATCAAAAAGATAGGGGGGCGGAGTTTCGATACCGCCGGCATCGTATTTTTGCGAGAGCTGCATCTCCAAATCAGAATGGTTTATCTTTTCATCCCACGTGATTTTTGAATCGAGCGTTTTGTAGGGGAGCGATGTGCCGTCTTTTAATATCAAGGTTTCGTTGTTGGCGTTAGCAATGAGGTTTCTATACCCCTCTACGTAACATTGCGGGTTTGCGTGCAGTGAAATCGCAAGAAATCCTAATAATCCTAACCAATGTATTTTCATCCATTTTCCCCCGATGTTTATTTATGACAGTATACCATTCCACGATTCCTTCACGGTTATCGGTAATAATACTCCATCTTAAAAGTAGGAGTTTTTCGATGAAACCATTACAACTTTTGACCTCTGCTGTCGGAGTGTCTCTTCTTTTGTCCACCTCGCTTTATGCTGATCGTGACAGGCATTCGCGTGAATGGGATCGGGGATCTCATCACAGTCGAATGTCTTACAGCGGTCATTCTAACAATTGGGTTGTTCCTCTTGTGGTTGGGGGTGTCCTTGGGTATGCTTTTTCGCAGCCGCGCAGTGAGTCTGTGACGTATGTACAAAGTGCTCCGGTCATCTATAGCCCGCAACCTGTGTATCAGGAGCAATGGGTTTATTTTAGCGATTGTGATTGTCAGCGCAAGGTATTGGTGAAAATTCGATAATTATTCGTGTGTTATCGGAACCAGTCAATGAGTCCCATAACAATTTCAACCCCGATTAGGATGATAATAATCCACTCTAAAAACTCACTTTGTTTGTGGTTGAGCAGATCCATCACAAGCATGACGTCCTCTTTGATTTGAGACAGTTTCGAGAGGGCAATTTCGTGTCGGTCGTTGAGCTCCAAGATAAGTGCCATACGATTGTAGAGAGCTTCGGCTTCTTCATTGTCCCATAATATATTAGGCTTGTCCAGCAACAGCAAATTTCCGACCATGTCATGACGGATGAGGGCCAGTCTTTTGACAAATTTTACCAACAAGGTACGCCGGGCAATCGAAAAACCGTGAATCGATTCGACAATTTTTCGATTTTGGGAAAAGAGGGCGTCCAGTTGTTTTTCGTATCGCTCCAATCCGACACTTTGACTGATGGCCAGTGCGATGAGGTTGAGATTAAGGGTGGTCGGATTTTTGAGAAATATCGCTTCGTTGGTGATGATAAAAGGGGTGGATTGATCCGGAACGATTTCAACAGGATAGTCTTGGTAGACGAACCCCTCTTCGTCGCTTTGGAGGGTCAGTCCCAGTGTTGAGAGGGCTTGAAGAATGGTTGTTTTTTCATCGGCTATGAGGGTTAGAACATCAAAAGGGGACAAAACGACATGCAAGGTATCGTTTTTTCCGTAATAACCATTTTCAATCCCTTTTTCCAGGGTGATATCAAGAGAGTATTCCAAGGCAGAGCGGCCAATGGGTTTAGAAAGATCGATAGAAAGGAGATTCATGCTATCCCTTTGTAGTATTTTACTCACAATTATATTGGACTTAATAGTAGCATAGGATTTCTTTGTTTCTATTCAATTGGATACAGCCGCTTTTTTATGAAAACAGGGGGTATAATTAGAGGATAAATTGGAGTGATTTACCTTATGTTTTTTCCCACCCTTGAATTGATTGCTACCACGGATGTTATTTCGACCGATATAAACGGTACCGTCCATGACGCACTGAAAAAAATGCATGATCATAATCATCGCAGTATTGTCGTGGTGAACGGTCCTCTTCATCATATTATTACCTCTAAAGATCTGATTCGTCTCAAAGTAGAAGGGGTTGATTTTTCGACATCGCTTTCCCAAATTGAGCTGCGCACCCTTCCCCTTTTGGATAAAGCAAGCAATGTCGTGAATGCTTTAAATATTACGGATGAGGATGGAGAATACATTTGCGTATGCAATGAAGACGGTTCCCTCTTTGGGCTGGTGACGAACAGCGATATCGTGGCCAGTGTCGATCCGCAAGTGATTTTGGAAAGTTTGCAGATCGGATCGGTCTTTGATAAAAAATTTGGATTTAAAAGTTTCGATCAGTCGGTGACGATGGACATCATTTTGAACTACATGAAAGATTCTCTTGCGGATTGTGTCATTATGCTGCATGAAAATTCTCCGGTTGGAATTATTACTTCCAAAGATATATTGAAATTTATTGACAATGAAAAATGTCATACGATGATTGCCGCAGAGGTGATGTCCTCCCCGCTGAAAACCATGAAAATGACAGCTTCAATCAGCGATGCCTTGAATTTTTTTAAAATCCACCACTACAAAAGGATCGTGGTAGTGGATGAAATGGATGCCATCATCGGGATTGTAACGCAGCAAGATCTCATTTCCAGAACCTACTTGAAATGGTCGCAACTGGTCAATCAGCACTTTCATCAGTTTGAGGAATTAACCCAAATTTTGCAAAAAAAGAATCAGCATCTGACATCGCTGGCAACCAAAGATCCTCTTACCTCAATCGATAACCGTCACATGTTTGCCGAACTTTTTGCCAAAGAGTCCGCATCGGCAAAACGGTATGGAACGAACGTCTCACTTTTGATGATGGATCTGGATTATTTTAAAAAAGTGAACGACACCTATGGTCATAATATCGGAGATTATGTTCTTAAAACCTTTACCTCGACTATTACGGCATTGATTCGAGATGCGGATGTTTTTGCCCGCTGGGGAGGGGAAGAGTTTGTGTTGCTGCTGCGCCATACCGATTGTCACGAAGCGTACCGTGCCGCTGAAAAAATTCGTCTTGCAATAGAAGCCCACGATTTTGGTCAAGCGGGGCATATTACCTGCAGTATCGGATTGACGGATGTTCAGCATGATGATCTTCTCAGTGAGGCGATTGAACGTGCCGATCGCGCTCTTTACGCAGCCAAGCATCAAGGGCGAAATCGAACGATGGTGTGTGCAACGTGCACCGAAAAAGTGAGCTAAACGGTTTTTTTACTCCCGCCCGATAATATCGAAAATATTGATGCCGTCGGGAAGCTTGGCTTCTCCATCTCGAAAACTTCGGGTGTTGGAGATAATCCGTTTGAAATGTTTGCGCAGATGGTACGCGTCGGGGACATTGGGACGGAACCAATCCCCTTTGACACTAAAGAGCCAATCGATACCTGATTTGACATCCAGCAGAGAATATCCCCCCGTATCAATCAGTAATTTAATTTGTGCAGCCCAGCTCATCACATCAAACGGTTCTTCGAACTGCGGGTCCAAAGAAGAGAGTCGGCGAATAAAATACTGTGCCATCTCGAATTCGGCGGTTGAGGGTTTGGCTTCTTCAATTTCTGCGGCTGTGACGAGTGCGGGGGCATTGGAAGAGAGTTCTCTGCGAATCCATCTCTCAAATTCGGCAAACCAATCGAACGATCGGCGGTTTTGGGTGCGCTGATAGAGATTGAAATCTTCAAACAGTTCCCTGCGCAGCCCTTCCCGATCGCATACCTCGAGGGCATAGGCGTGCAACTCTTCCATCTTTTCGTTGGGGAGGTTGAGGTAATAGTTGCTGTCGATGTATTGAGCGGGGGTCAATGCTGGGACGGGGGCTTGTTGGGATTGGATAGGCTCTAGAGAATAGCGTATCATCACCCCATCGGAAGTTTTTTCACGGGTTGTTTTGAGTATTTTTTTTCCAACCAAGGCATCCAGCGCTTCGACGACTTCTCTGGGGCTATGGCGCAAAAATTCGGCTAAAAACGATGCGCTAAGTGATTTGGATTTATCTCCCCAGACGACGCTGTGTCGGATAATGAGAGGTAGCAGCGCCCGCTCTAAGAGATTGAGATCTTCACGATCGATGAGGGAAGAGGGAATGACGATCATCAGCGTTTCAGTGCTTTTTTCGTCGTTTTTTCGATGAGCGGCTGACGCGACAGACGTTCTCGCTCGATGAGCAGCGAAAGGTATTCTCGGGTGACTCGGGCCTCAAATAGCCCCCGATCATTGGAGACATAATCGTAAATCCATCGCTTGGTGAGGATGCGAACGACCTCAATATCCAGAGAATCGAGAATCGGTTCGGAGGAACTCGCTTGTTTGATGGAGGTGAAGCGGACGTTTTCAAATCGCTCGGAGGCGCTGTGCTCGCTGTTTTTTTCTTCTGTCACGTTACGACGCAGATCGTACATCAGGGCATAAAGTTTTTGTGCACGCTCATGCGCTTCGAGTTCCAGAGGAGAGCGCTGTTCTTCAATCAGCTCATGGGAAATGAGCGAAATTTTCTCTATTCCTGTTTTGTAGGCGAAGTCACGGCTTGAAAGACGGCGCAGGAATTCGCTGTATCGTCCGACGCTAATGGGACGGATGAGTTCATCGATATGGGATCGCAAAAATACGTCCTCATCGATTTTGAAATAGTTCATCAGCGATGTGACAAACTGAGCGCGGATCTGATCATCGGTTGGAGTGTATGGTTGCATGGAAAAAGTGTAACACGTGAAGGCAAAAGTGAAGATTAAACGGATGCGTGATAATCATTTGCGTTTTGATAATGATATAATAATTTTTTATCTCATCTGATGGCACAATATTTAGTGTATCGAATGAGATAGCGGCAGTGTCATGATATTTTTGTTGTTTTAAACTCATATATTTATTATGTTTTTCTCACGTTATTTAGTTATGATGTAACCAATGTGTAGCGCTGAGATTAGTATAATGACGTTAAAAAATGAAATTGGTGCGTGTGGGGAGTTTGATGCAGTCAGAATTATTACCGGAAATAACTCAACGAACAATGTTTAAACAAAAGCTGCGAGAGATCGATCCTACGTTTCGTTACTATAAATCCCTTTTTAATATCACGTCCGATTTGATCGCTGTAACCGACGGCGATTTGATTCTAGATGCCAATGCCGCCTTTATTAATTTTTTTATGAAGCAGAATATTGATGTATTTGACCCTTCCTTCTCTTTTTCGGACGTATTTGAGCGGATTGATAAATACGGTTACGTCTATGATGGCTACGGGATGCGCCGATGGTTTGATACCATTTTAAGAGGGACGAAGCAGCATTATCGTGCCGCCATTGCCGATTTTGAGCAGATTCATGATTTTAATATTACCGTCCAGCCTATTGATCTGCTCGAAGATGTTTTTGTTGTTACCCTAACGGATATTACCGAGGTGATGGACTATCGAAATATTTTGGAAGAGGGGCTGCGCTGCAGCAAAAAAGACAAAGAAGAGACATGGCTTTTATTGCAGCAGTATGATCATGCCATCGATGTTGCGAATCTGGTTTCTAAGAGTGATCTCAACGGTATGTTTACCTATGTGAATGAAGCATTTTGCAATGTACTTAAATACGATCGGGAGGAACTCGTCGGTGAAAATATCCTGATTTTATGCCCTCTGGATCAAGACGATGTCTGTTATGAGGAGATTTGGGAGACCATTGAAAGAGGAGAGATTTGGAAGGGTGTGATTGAAAACCTTGATAAAGAGGGTGGTAAGCATACGTTTCAAGCGACGATCGTTCCTATTGTGGATCAGGCTGGCAGTACGGTGGAATATCTCTCGATACGCCATGAAATCACCGAGATGGTGAAAGCCAAAGAAGAAGCGATCCGTATGCTTGCCGTAAAGAGCAAATTTTTTGATCAGGTGTCACATGAGCTGCGTACACCACTTAATGCGATTGTCAACTTTACTGATCAGGCGCTAGAAAATTTCGACGAGATGTTTGAAGATGATGAGAGCCGTGATTTGGTAAAAATGTACATAGAAAGAGCGTATAAAAATTCGCAAAATCTTTTGTATCTAATCAATTCGCTTCTGGATATGGCGAAACTAAAATCGGGGAAAGAGACGTTTACGGTAGGGAAGCATGATGCCGTTGACTTGATTCGAGAAACGTATGAAAATTGTTCAAGTTTGCATAAAAATACCAAGGTAGACTATAGACTTAAAATAAATCCAAGTAAGGTATCGATAGAGTGTGATCCGTTGAAGTTTAGACAAGTTTTAACGAATTTGATTTCCAATGCTTTTAAATTTACCAAAATGGGGTTTGTAGAGCTTCGTGTAGAGGAAACAGCACGTGAATATCGGATCACTGTACAAGACAGCGGATCGGGAATCTCTCAGGATAAGCTTTTGACCATTTTTGAACCGTTTGAGCAATCCAGCAATCAAGATCAAGGGACCGGATTGGGTCTTAGCATCGTCAGCGAGTATTGCAAGGGGATGGGTTTGAAATTGGAGTGCGAGTCTGTTTTGGATCAGGGGACCCGTTTTATCGTCATCGCGAACAAACTTACACCGAAAGAAGGATCGGAATGGACAATATAAGACTGTTAATTGTTGACGATATTGAAGATAATCGTTTAGTTCTTAGAGCTATTTGCCGAAAAATAGAAGGATTTGAGATACAAGAAGCCGGGGATGGGATAGAAGCGATTGAAAAAGCCGATTCATGGCTCCCCCATATCATTTTAATGGACATTATGATGCCCCGCTTGGACGGGTTTCAAGCTTCCAAGATTATCAGAGAGAATTATCCGGATATTGTTATTATGGCGGTTACGGCGGTTATCGATCCTCAGATGGAAGAGAACATGGCCTCTATCGGGGTGGGAACGTATATTCGCAAGCCGATCGATAAAGAGCTGATTCGCTTTAAATTGCAAAGCTTCGCTTCCATTATACGGGCAAAAGAAGGCTCTTTTACCCATTTATCGCAAAAAGAAGCACTGAACCCTTTTTGTAAAGATATCCGTAATTTCAAAACCATTTTTGATATCACCGATTCAGATGCTATGATGGACTTTGGGGTTTGGATTCTCTCTCGATGCGAAGATCGTTTTATGAACGTATGCAGTCGGGTAGATGCCACGATCGAGCTGTTTTATGAATTGATGCGTCAAGGGGTTAAGCAATCGCATGTAGTCAGTATCATTATTGAAGAGAGTTTTGAAGAGCTGTTTGTGACACTAAAGCTTCCGGGTGAGGTAAAGCTTCCGGCGCACATGAATGCTATTGTTCATGAATTGGGTGAGAGCTGTATCATCAAACAAAATATTGTCTGTATCCGCTTTGGCGTACGTATGAATCCAGCCGTTACACCGCTTAAGAGTACCGTGGCTGAAATCCTTCCTGTCCAAGCGATCGTTGAGATTAAAGCACCGCCGGTTGAAATAACCCCCGTTGCAGAGAAAGCTCCTGAAAAAACGGAGCCCCCAAAAGAGCTGCGGGTAATGGATCAGGAAGAAAAAGATCTGCTGCGACAAAGTTTCGTCCATAAAACCTCCGCCATTGATTATGTCCGTGATATCGGTGGGGATATATTGGATGAAATCAGTGATTTGGCAAGTGTGAATGAGGAGTGGAGTGACCGCCTGCACGTTCTTGAAGAAGATCCTACGGTGGAAAATATCCGAAATTTTGTGGATGGCGTCTTGGGTGTGTATGTTGGAGCGATTAACAATCTTTTTGAGTTCACGGCGCTGGCGTATGCCCTCTCGGCTCTTGGGAGCTTTTTGAAAGAGAACGCCGATACGATCGTCGGTGATGATAAAAAGCTTAAAAATTTGATCATGCTAATGGAACATTTGGGTGCAGACCTCGCTTCATGGAGAGAACATATCTTCGGACTGCAAGATGCCGGAGATATCCACTATCTTGATAGCTCTTTTTTCAGTTCCTGCATGCAAATAGAGGGAATTTTGAGCGATAAGAATGTCGAAACCGACGATGACGATGAGATGGAATTTTTTTAAAACACAACCAAGGAGAATATAAATGGCAAAAAGAGTGATTATTGTGGACGATTCAAGAGCCGTTATCGCAACAGCTGAACTGGCGCTTGATGGGCTGATCGGGAGCGGAATAATCGAATTTAAATCCTATTTGAATCCGTTGGAGTTATTGGGTGCATTGCAATCGGGTGGAGAAAATTTTGATTTGTTGATCAGCGATGTCAATATGCCGGAGATGAACGGTCTGGATTTGGCGCGTGCCATTAAAGCAGACGATCGCTATAAAACGAAACCGATCATCATTTTGACAACTGAGAGCTCAGAGCAGATGAAAATGGCAGGAAAAGAGATCGGAGTAACCGGATGGATGGTCAAGCCGTTTAGTGATGAGAAAATGGTAAAATCGATCAAAATGGTACTGGGAGTATAACAATGGAAGCAAACACGGCCCAAAGCAGAAGAGAGCGGTATTTGACGTTCTTTTTGGGCGAAGAGCAATACGGCATCGCGATTGATCGGATCAAAGAGATCATTGCGATGATGAAGGTGACCTATGTCCCCAAAACACCCTCTTACATCCGCGGTGTGATTAACCTGCGCGGTTCGATTATCCCTGTGGTGGATACCCGTCTTCGTTTCGGAATGGAGCCTAAAGAGGCGGATATGCACACCACGATCGTTATCGTCGAAGTGGAAAAAGTCAATATTGGCTTCATCGTGGACCGTGTTGAAGAGGTAGCATCGATCGATTCGGCTCATTTAAGTGAACCTCCGAAGTTTGGGAGCAACATTGATACCGACTTTATCTGCGCGATGGCCCAGATCGAAGAGAATGTAGTGATGATACTGGATGTACTCAAGCTTTTCGAAGCAGATGAGCTGGTAAGTTTAGAGCAGATACAAAAAACACAAACAAGTGAGGGAGAGTAAGATGAATTGGTTGGAAAACATGGTATTACAAAGTAAGTTGATTTTATTGACGGCGGTCATGATGATCGCACTGGGTATCCTTGGGTATGTTGGATACAGTACAACGCAAAAATGGCAAGCCTCCATCGCTGAGGTGGGGCTTGTCCGACTCCCTTCGATTGTTGGTATTATGGATATGCGTACGGGAATGAATCAAGTGACAATTCAACAAAATCGTGTTCGATCACTTAAAGATGATCCAAAGATGAAGGCAAAGCTTGAAGATGCCCGTGAAAAGCTTATCAAAGGATTTGAGCGTTTTGATAAAGGGTACAAAATTTATGCACCGCTTCCTCAAACTCCGGAAGAGGCCATTGAGTGGAAAAATTTTGAAGAGCAGTTTGCCAAATGGAAAGAGCTGAGCTTATCATTTCGTGCCAATACCCTCGTCCCTTTGATCAATAATACCGATCCAGCCATGGTGGATGTTTATTTTGGACAAATGAAAGAGTTTATTGAAGCAAGCCGTGTTCCTCGTCAAGCAGCTTTGGAGAGTATGGAAAAAATTGCTCAAATCAATATCGATGTCGGGAATCAAACGGTTAAAACAGCGGAGACAGATTCCTCTTCCGCGGTTCAAATGATGATGATCATCATTGCTATTTCATTTGCCGTAGCCATCTTGCTCTCCATTTTGATTATCCGCTCGATCACCCGTTCGATCACTCAGAGCGTAAACTCCATCCGTGATGGCGCGATGCAGATTACTTCGGCATCGGATCAAGTTGCCTCCTCTTCATCCTCTTTGGCACAAGGGGCAAGTGAACAAGCAAGCAGTGTTGAAGAAGTAAGCGCAACACTCGAAGAGTCCACCGCCATCAATACCCAAAACACCGATAACGCACGCCAGGCCGATATTTTGGCGAAAAATGCGAACGATTCAGCCCGCGCAGGTTATGAAAAGGGGGAACAGCTCTCCCACTCTATGCACGCGATCACCGAATCAGCGGCTAAAATCAGCGGTATTATTAAAACCATCGACCAAATTGCATTTCAAACCAATCTTCTGGCACTCAATGCTGCGGTTGAAGCAGCGCGTGCAGGTGAGCATGGTTTAGGATTCGCCGTCGTTGCCGATGAAGTACGTAACCTGGCGCAACGTGCCGCATCCGCTGCAAAAGAGACCTCTGTGATTATTGAAGAGGTTGTCAGCCAAATCAGAGAGGGGAATCAAATCGCCCTCGCAACCCACACCTCATTCCAAGAGATCGTTGAACAAAGCAAAAAAGTATCCGATCTCATCGGAGAAATCTCCATTGCCGGTAAAGAGCAATCCGAGGGGATGGCACAGATCAACCAAGCGATGGGTCAAGTAGACCAAGTAACCCAACAAGTAGCAGCAAACTCCGAAGAAGCTGCAGCCGCAGCTGAAGAGCTCAACGCCCAAGCCACTTCGATGATGGAAACGGTCGGTATCCTAGCAGCAATGGTAGGGATGCAAACCGATGCTCCTGCAGTAGCCTCCAAAAAGAGAAAACCGCTCCAGCAATTGGAAATCAGAACCCCAAGCGCTCCTCGACGAAGCGTTCCTACCCCTCAAAGAAGAGGGATATCGTCCAAAGCAGAAGATATCTTTCCTCTCCATGAGGACGATTTGAGAGAGTTCTAAGATGCAATTCGACGGTGATGTCCTCACCATAGGGTTGGATATGCCAATGGAGGAGATTCGGGAATTCGAGCAGTTCGTTCGCCCCCGCTTGGAATATATTGAAACCATAGAGATCGAAGAAAATTCTGTCCTTAAAAGCAGTTCCCTCTTGTCTTTATTGGTCAGCCTTAAACGGACACGTCCGGAGCTTTCTATCCCTTTTTTAAAGCAGGGGATGATAACTTCGAGCGTGTATGGAACAGTGCATTGGATGGGTCATGACTAAACAAGAACAAGTCAAAGCGATTTTTATCGATGAAGCAGGAGAGATTATCGAAAAACTCGATGTCGATATTCTCCGCTTTGAAGAAGATTCAAGCGATTTCGATCTCCTCAACGGAATATTCAGGGGTGTTCATACCCTCAAGGGCAATGCTAATGCGTTTGGGTTTACCCGTTTGGGAGAATTCGTTCACCATTTCGAAGATGTATTGGATCATTACCGAAGTACGAAAGAGGATGTTGAAGAACACCTTCTGGGATTATTCGTAGACAGTGTGGACATCATCAAAGAGGTGATGATCTGCGAACTGGATGCCCTCCCTGAGCTGCCAAATGGCTATGCAGAGTGCTTAAATAACATCAAGCATTTGATCGCTTCGAAAAAAAACAAGCCCGTTCTCCCTCCCATAGAAGACTCAAACGAGCTCTTTAGCGATCTGGCCTCAGAATTTTCTTTTGATGCTCCGCAGCAGTTAGAGGAATCGGTCGAAAAAAGCATCCAATCCCATCAAGCAATGCAAGAAGAGGGACTGAATCTTTTTAGGATTGAGTTGACACTGGATAAAGATTGCTACAAGCGGGGATTTGATCATCTCCTCTTTCTCAATCTTTTGGGTGAAAAAGCCAAATCGATGGAAAGCTTTTTTGAGATGAACCATGTTGAATCGCTGGAGAACTTTACAGCGGATGAAAACGAAATTCAAAAAGTTTCCATTATTCTCCTCACCCCTCAATCCCAAGAGGAAGTGGCGGAGAATTTTGAATTTTTGTTTGATCATGAATATGCCATTTCTGTTATTGCTCCTATTGCCGCAGTAGCAGTGGTCGAACCTGTAGAGGTTATTGTGCAAGCAGCCGAAATTCCTGAGCGACGAAAAGCGGAAGATCGAAGGGCAACAGATCGATCCCAGGAGGGTGCAGCATCCAGTGCCTCTACCGCAAAATCGACGATTCGTATCGATACTTTCAAGCTCGATGAACTGTTTGATTCCGTAGGGGAACTCGTCATCGCTCAAAACTTCATTGCCCAAAATGAAAAAATACGTGCCATCGAAGACGAATCAATCAGCCGAGCAATCGAGACCCTCTCAAAGATCACCAAGAGGATACAAGACCGCGTTATGAGCCTGCGAATGGTCGCCATACGCGATACGTTTGACAAGATGAAACGGGTGGTTCGTGATACCTCGAAAAAGACCGGTAAAGAGTTGCATTTGAATGTCCAAGGGGAAGAGACCGAGATCGATAAAACAATGATCGACAGCCTCTCCGATCCGCTGATCCATATCATCCGTAATGCGATCGACCACGGTTTGGAATCCGATGCCGCCGAACGCCTCAGCGTCGGTAAAAAAACGGAAGGGAACATCACCTTGCGTGCGTACCACAAAAGCGGCAGTATCGTCATCAGCGTAAGCGACGACGGTCGCGGTATCAATAAAGACAAAGTGTTCCGCAAAGCAATCGAGCGCGGTATCATCACAGGCGATGAGAACCTCACCGACAGCCAGATCTTCGGTCTTATCATGCAGCCGGGATTCTCTACCGCCGATACCATCAGTGACCTCTCGGGGCGCGGTGTCGGATTGGATGTCGTAAAGACCTCGATCGAAAAACTGCGCGGCAAGATCGAGATCGAGTCCAAAGAGGGGGAGGGGACCACCTTTTCGATGGTTCTTCCTCTGACATTGGCGATTATCGACGGGATGCTCGTACAAACGGCGGGAGAGATCTACATCATCCCAACCTTGAGCGTCGTCGAATCGTTCCGACCTGAGCAGGAGATCGTTCATGCCATGAAAGGACAAGGAGAGTTTGTCAGCATGCGCGGACAGCATATCCCTGTCATCCGTCTAAGCGACGTGTTTGATCTTCCGGTTACTCAGCGATTGGAACCGTGGGAGGGGATACTCGTGTGCGTCGAAACGGAAGCGGGACGCATCGCCATTATGGTCGATGAACTCGTCGGACGTCAGCAAGTGGTCATCAAACCCTTGGGTAAATCCCTCGCCCATCTCAAAGAGATCACCGGCGGAGCAATCCTAGGCAGCGGCGATATCGCACTGATTCTCAATGTCGATGAACTGCGCCCGCTTATCGAGGGTGCTCATGGTGCAGCTTGAGTTAAGTCCAAAAGATTTTGATCTTTTTCGCCGTTATATTTATGAAAAGGTCGGTATTTCCCTCTCCGACCAAAAAAGCACCCTCGTTCAAGGGCGGCTGAATAAGCGGATCAATCAGTTAGGACTCAACTCATTTAGAGAGTATTACGATCATTTAGTCACCGACAGTTCGGGAGATGAACTGACTTTTTTTATCAGCGCTATCTCCACCAATGTCACCTCGTTTTTTCGAGAAGGGGCGCAATGGAAATGGCTGGAAGGCTATTTGCCCCAGCTCGTTGCCGCAAAGCGGGATAAAAAGATCCGTATCTGGTCGGCAGGGTGCTCCAGCGGTGAGGAACCGTATACGATTTTGATGTTTTTACAGCACCATTTGAGTGATTTTGAGAGCTGGGATATTAAAATCCTGGCAACCGATATCTCTGAAAAGGTCCTTTCCAAGGCAATAGCAGGAAAGTACGAGGCAAAGCAGGTTGAGTCCTTGCCCAGAGAAATTGCATTACGCTCTTTTGAAAAAGTACGTGATGATAGTGGGATGAGTTATCAAGTGGTTCCTCATTTGCGAGAAAAAGTGCTGTTTCGTCTTTATAATCTAGTGACCGATCCTTTTTTCTTTAAAAATCGGTTTGATATGATTTTTTGCCGAAACGTGATGATTTACTTTGATGACACGACCCGCCATGATTTAATAGGGCGCTTTGGAACATTGCTTCCCAGGGGCGCTCCCCTGTTTTTAGGAAGTTCAGAATCGTTAACGTCTCATCGCGAGACGTTGAAGCTTTTGGGTTCTTCCATTTATCAACGACTGTAAAAGTCTCTTATGATGCAAGAAACCAATCAAGCGGTAACCATGAAAACGATGGAGAAATAATAATGCAAGAGACCCTTCTTCCTGAAGAAATGAAATATGAAAATGCGCGTGAAGAGATTACTTTTTTAAGCCGTAAAATATTGGATTTGAATAAACAGCTGATCGAAAGTGAAAAAGCAAAATCACAATTCTTATCACTGATTGCCAGCGAGCTTAACAATCCAATGACAGGGTTATTGGGAATGATTCCTCATTTGAAACCGCAGGGTAATGATAAGATGGAAGCTATTTTTGAATTGATACATGAAGAGGCGCTGCTTTTAAATTCACGTATTCAAAATTTGGTTACCGCGGCGGAAATAGAGAGTGGAGAAATGGATCTTTCCTACGCATCAGTTGATCCGAAAACACTGGCTGAAGAGGCAACAGAAGCATTTAAATACAAGTTAAAGAATAAAAACATCACTGTTATTGTTGAGAGTTCGTTGCGTGATAAGATTGTTTCCGATCCTAAAAAATTGTATCTGATCCTAAAAAACCTGCTAGGTAATGCGTGCGATTACGGAAGTGCAGGGGCCGTGGTGTATGTGGATATGGAACAAAAAGGGACGACCGTTACGATAGCCGTTAAAAACGAAGGAAAAGGGCCACAGGTAGAGTATAAACCTCAAGTCTTTACTCGCTTCGTGCAAGGTATGGAAGGGCTGCATGGCTTAGGATTGGGATTAAGTATTTCCCGTGAGCTGTGTGAGCGCTTGGGAGGAAGTATCGACTATGTTGTAGGCGATGGGACGGTTACATTTACGGTAACTTTACCATTGGAAACAGTGCTTCCCGACTCTCAGGCATGCGGTTCAGACGAGTTTTTGTTTGAATCGTTTGATGACGCGATAGAACTCTAATGATTCAAGGATGCTCTACCTTTATCCATGTCGGACAGATTCACGTTGACAGGGCACCGACTGCGATTTCTACCGTATTAGGCTCGTGTGTCGCGGTGTGTTTGTATGATATTAATCTTGGAATCGGCGGGATGAACCATTACTTGCTCCCTTTTTGGAATGGTAATGGCTTGCAATCACCAAAATTCGGGAATATTTCAATTCCTAAATTGATCGAAGCGATGATGGCCAAAGGATCGACTCCTAAGACGATGGAGGCGAAGCTGTTTGGCGGAGCATCGATGAATATCGGGATGACCGATTCGATGATGATAGGACAAAAAAATATTTTAGTGGCTAAAGAAATTTTAAAAGAGTATCGGATCCCTATTGTCGCCGAAGATGTCGGCGGCCAAAATGGGCGAAAAATTCAGTTTGATTTGGAACGGGGAAAAGTGCTCTTAAAGTACAGTTCCCGAATCGATAACAGGGAGTAGGCAATGGCTATACGAGTACTAATCGTCGATGACAGTGCAACCGCACGGGCCGTATTGACGGAGATATTGGAATCCGATCCGATGATCGAAGTCGTTGGCACAGCATCGGATGCCTATATTGCGCGGGATAAAATTCTTGAATTGCGTCCGGATGTGATTTGCTTGGACGTAGAGATGCCGCGTATGGACGGGATCACTTTTTTAAAACGGCTGATGCACTATATGCCTATTCCGGTCATCATGGTTTCATCTTTAACTCAAGCGGGAGCTAAAACAACCCTCGAAGCGCTTGAATCAGGGGCTGTCGATTTCGTTCCCAAGCCCCATTCTCATATCTATGATGGCAAAGACGAAATGCGCGGCGAGCTTCTTTCCAAAATTAAAGTTGCCGCCAAGGTGAGAGTCAAGCAGCGTGTATTGGGAACTATACAGCAAGCCAATACCACCTCTTTGGCAGAAACAACCCATAAGATTTTGGCGATCGGAGCCTCTACGGGGGGAACAGAAGCGCTCAAAGAGGTATTGATGGGACTTCCCCGTAATGCTCCCGGAACCATCATTGTTCAGCATATGCCGGCTAATTTTACCGGTCCTTTTGCTGAGAGACTCAACTCTTTATGTGCGATGGAAGTCCGCGAAGCCCGCAATGGCGATTCGATTACTCCCGGTCTTGTTTTGATAGCACCCGGCGATTATCATATGGTGGTGCGACGTTCGGGGGCCCGTTATTATGTTGAAATCGGCAGCGGTGATAAAGTCGCGGGACATAGGCCTTCCGCGGATGTATTGCTCAACTCCGTTGCCAAAATTGCCGGTTCCAACGCCATCGGAGTTATTCTGACAGGGATGGGAGGCGATGGAGCGAGGGGACTTTTGGCGATGCGCAATGCCGGGGCCAAAACGATCGGTCAAGATGAGGCAAGCTGTATTGTGTACGGGATGCCCAAAGTGGCGTATGAACTGGGAGCCGTTGAAAAACAATTGCCGCTACATAAAATAGCCAATGGAATTCTTGATTCACTCTGAATTCTTATCAAAAATAAAGTAGAATACGTTGGGCATTTGAACAATAGTGCCTAGAACCATTCAAAAAGGCACCCCATTGTTAACCATTAATTCCACTGTCATCCCCCACGGAGACGCTGATCTTGGGGACAATCTCCTCTATTACGACTACAACATCGGCCATCTTTTGTCGCTGCAAGCCAAAGGGCTTACGATGGAGGATGAAGCGTATGTGAGTGCTTTTCGCTCGTTTGAGGGGGAAGTGTATGAAAATTACATCTACGAAAAACTTCTCCGTTATGCAGCCAATGAACCCCAAATTAAAAGTTTTATTATCAAAGGGCCCCACAAAAATCGGACACATGCCCAAAGCGATGCCCTCTCGGTGAGCTGGAAAGGGCAAATCATCTATCGTGCCCGCCATAAAGAGATCGGAGAATTTGACGGACTGTTGTTTACCGATAAAGAGCTCTATTTTATGGAAATGACCCTCGTTAAATCCGCAAGCAGTCTCAAAAAACGGCTTCGCAAAAAACGGGCTCTTTTGGAAGTATTGTTCCCCCGTTACAATGTAAAAGCCGTATTGGTCCTCAATGAAGGGGCTACGGGGACGACCGAGCTGCCTTCTTACGCATCAGTTTGGTTTACGGAAGCCTACAGTGCGGCCCATTTATTGGAAAGTCTCAGTACCAATGCCCCTAAAAAACCGATGGTGCGTATCGAGAGCGATAAGATTGCCCACGCAGAAGAGATCAAAATTTCATCCTTTAAATATTACGCTACCCTTTCATGGATGCTGCGCTCTTTGAGAGCCAAAGGTTTGGTGGATTGGGATTTCTTCAGTAAAAGCGCGACACAGCGCTATCATGATATTTATACCAAAGTCTATATCGGATATTTGAGTATAGACGATTTTAAAACATTGGCCCCTGATCTTGCCTTGGAAAATTCCAATGCAACCCGTGCCGTTGTTGCGATTGAAAAGGATCATACGGGAGGCTATTTTCTCACCTATTTCCTCCGACATTCGGGCAAAAAACTCGATAACGTGACGATTACCAAAGGGGTTGTGAAAGTGGCCAAAAAAGATCCGTTGGGAATCACCCTCACCGAGATGAACCATTTGGATAAAATGATGGATGAGAGTTTTGCGTTGACTCTCGATCAGCACATGGAAATAGACAAAACGTTGAAAACGATCACCCATAAATAAACAGCGAATAGAGTAGATTTTTAGTGAATTAAAGGAGGGGCCACTATGAAAAAAGTTGTTATTTTTACTCTCTTGGCACTAAGCTTGTTTGGTGCTCCTTATACAATCGGGCAGTCAGTGATAGCATTAGATTTGGAAGATCAGTTTGGAAAAAAGAGTACACTTAGGGTAATGCCTAAAACATTGATTATGGTATTTGAAAAAGGGACCAGTGCCATCGCCAATGACTATTTGGCCATGCAGGAGAAGGGATATTTGGAAAAGAACAATGCCGGATTGATTGCAGATATCAGTCAAATGCCTAATTTTGTTGCCGAATCGTTCGCGCTGCCAAAAATGCGCAAATATCCACATACCGTTTTACTGATTCGTGATGAAGAGCAGGGCTTACAATTCCAGGGGGAAGAAGAAAAAATAACGGTAATGAAGTTTCAAGACAATGTGCTCACTAAAATTGAATTTATATCCTCAGCGCTTGAGTTGAAAAAAGCGATTGAGGAGTGACAAGCGCAGTTAACACTTTATAGTAAGATTATGGTAACCTAATGGTTTGAATCTTTAACGGTATCTTCCTAAAAGGCTAATCATGCTCAAAATCATTTTACTTTTACTCGTTGCAGCTTCGGCTTTTGCTGATTTCAATAACAAAATGTATGCCGATGTCTGCTACACGTACGCGCACAATCGACGAGATTTACAGCCTCCTGGACCTAAAGCGGCAGAGATCCGTTCCAATATTGTTAACACGGCATACGTCACATCGCAAGTGGTCAAGTGGGAGAGGGGAGATGAATATGAGTTTCCGGCATTAGCCCTGATCGAAGATGAGGTGATGGAAAAAGGATGCTTAGATGCCCTTGATTTATACAAAAAGGAAAACCCCGATACGTTCGTTTTTTATCTGGCCTATCAAAAAGCCGTGTATCACCACACGGTAGATTCCCTTATGAAATTGGCCAAACCAAAAGTAAAATAAGCCGGAGGCAAATCCCTCTGGCTTATTTTTTAAACCTTCTTCGCAATCGTACAATAATCACCGTAATAGCAATCAATCCCAGTGCTAATCCTGCTCCGATCAATATTTCATACAGTGATTGCCGATTTTTTTCCTTATCCAGCGTTTTGGTACACTCCAAAAGTTCCGTATCCATTTGAGTTTTATTCCAAACGACCGGGAAATATTGCTCTTTGGCTACGGTGGTTTTGATCGTGGTAAAATAGGGGGAGGTCCCATTGGAGGTTTGTTCTTCTTTGACGCTGTCTTCATATTTTACCAACAATTTGACAAACTTTGCGCTGGAAAACGTTCTTAGTTCATCGGCAGAAAGGGTATTGGCCCCTTCATTTTTATTGCTATTAAGCGGATAAAATTTTCCATCTCCCCAAAGCGACATCTCTTTTACCGCACCGTTGTTTCCTAAAAGGCTCTTTTCAACCGTGATTTTGAAGAGACTGTTTTCATAAGCCTCTCTAAAGGGGTCTGTATTGCTCAAAAAGCACTCTTGGGATACCTGTATGGTGACAGGTGCCGATTCCAAAGCATGCATAGTGATGGCAATCATCAAAAGAAATAAATTTTTTTTAGTCACTGTTTCCTCCTCGATTATAAGAGTTGTGATTTTTCAAGAACCAACTAAGATTATAATACTACAATATATATTAAATTTTAACAACAATAATGCAAGACTCTTTAGAGGAGGAAATTATGGCAACGGAAGAGAACCCCATCCTTGTGGAGCAGCCTACGATCTTGGTTGTGGATGATACGGCAGACAACTTAACGCTTATGGCGGCACTGCTTAAAGATACCTATAAAGTAAAAGTGGCCAATAGCGGTGCGAAAGCGCTCAAATATTTGCAAAGCGATGTCCATCCCGACTTGATTCTCCTCGATATTATGATGGAAGGTCTGTCTGGATATGACGTTATGGGCGAACTTAAATCCAATCCCAAGACCCGTAATATCCCCGTCATTTTTCTAACCTCCATGAGCGCCCCCGAAGATGAAGAAAAGGGGTTGAAACTAGGTGCGGTCGATTATATCACCAAACCGATATCGCCCGCTATTGTCCGCGCACGGGTCAAAACACAGCTTCAGGTTAAAGCAGCCGCAGATTTTCTCAACGATCATAATCTCTATCTTGAAGCTGAGATTACCAAGCGTACCCGTGAAATATTGGCCATTCAAGATGTGACGATTATGGCTATGGCTTCCCTGGCTGAGACGCGCGATTTGGAGACGGGGAACCATATCCGCCGTACTCAGCATTACGTCAAAGCCCTTGCACAAAAGCTCAAAACCCATCCAAATTTCGGTTATTTTCTCTCAGAAGCCATGATTGACACCCTGTTTAAATCGGCCCCGTTGCATGATATCGGCAAAGTTGGGATTCCCGACAGTATTTTGTTAAAACCTGGAAAATTGACCGAAGAAGAGTTTGAGATCATGAAAACCCATACTACTCTGGGGCGAGATGCTATCAAACATGCAGAAAAAGAGCTTGGGATCCAAGTGGAATTTCTCCGTATCGCCAAGGAAATCGCCTATTATCACCAAGAAAAATTCGACGGAAGCGGTTATCCAACAGGTGCCAGTGGTAATGATATCCCCATTTCAGCCAGGCTGATGGCGGTAGCAGATGTGTACGATGCTCTCATTAGTCGTCGAGTCTATAAAACACCGATGCCGCATGAAATGGCGGTAGAAATTATTACCGATGGTAGAGGAAAGCACTTCGACCCGGATATCGTCGATGCTTTTTTGATGCTGCAAGATGAGTTTCAAGCCATTGCAGCGCGTTTTTCTGACAGTGATTTGGATATAGAAGCCAAAAAACAGCAATTGGAAGCATTGCAAAGCAATACCTCCAGCAAGGAACCCGCCCATGTCTAAACTAATGAATTATTTAGAAAAGATGCCGCTTAATCGTAAATTACTGATTGTGATCGGTTCTGGTATCTTGGCCACTCTCATAATTGGGATTCAAAGCATCTATACCGTGCATAAGCTAAGTCGTATCCAAAGCAATATGTACAATATGCATCTGGTGGGAATTACACATCTTGAAGCGGTCGCAGACGGTGTGACCAAAATCGAGCAAGGGCTTCGTCAGATCGTACGCGCATCGAATGCGCAGGAGCTTGCATCCGCCAAAAAATTATTAGCGGATTCTGAGAGAAAAGTGAAAGATAAAGCGCTTCAAAGTCATGAACATCTACTTAACGATGCCGCGAAAAAGAAGATGGTGGAATTTGATCTTCTTTTTACTGCTTATTCTAAAAATATCGAGCATGCGATAGCGCTGCAATCCAAAAATAATGATGAAGCCGCCCGGTTCATCCAAAGTTCAGAATTTACAGATATTGCATCTAATACGAATGCTACTGTTGTAGAGATCATTAGACTGAAACAAAACAATGCCCGATTGGCTACGGAGGAGAGTCTGCTTTTATCAAACGCTGCTCAAAAATTTTCTTTCTGGTTATTGATTTTTGGATTAATGCTCAGTATCACACTTGGTTTTCTTGTATCTGTCTCTATCCGTGTCCCTTTGCGTGTATTAGGGAAAAAAATAGAAGAGCTAGCACAGGGGCAGCTGAATATAGAGATGCCCTATACCGAGTATGAAAATGAAATCGGGACAATGGCAAAATCACTTCTCATTTTACAGAACGGGGCTCAGGCACTGGAAAAAGAGTATTGGATAAAAGAAAAACTCATCGATATTAATCATTCGGTTGAAGCCGCTGCATCGTTCGAAGAATTTGCGGATAGGTTCTCTACGACTCTTGCGCCGATTATGGATTTAATTTACGTTGCCCTCTATCTGGCGGATAAGAAGGAATTGACTCTAACACGTGTCGGCGGCTATGGATGCGATGATGACATCCTTCAACCACGTAAGTTTAATCAAGGACATGGGCTGCTCATGCAAGCGATGAAAGAGCATGGAAGTATTTCCGTTTCGCTATCGGAAGAGGAGCCGTTTGAGGTTTCAACGGGGATGGGAAAGTTACATGTGCGTACTTTGCTCATCTCCTCACTAATGAATGGGGATACGGTGTTGGCCGTGCTCGAAATTGGGGCACTAAGAACTTTTAACGAGCGCCAAATGCTGTTTTATGAGGCATTATTGCCCGTAATCGCTCAAAAATTTCAAATCCTTATCGGCAATGTGGCTACACACACCTTGCTCGATCAGACGCAGGCCCAAGCCTTGGAGCTTGCAGCCTCTGAACATCAGTTGCAAGCGCGCCAAGATGAGCTTGAGAGAATCAATGAAAAATTAATCAATCAGGCCAGGCAGCTCGAAGAGCAGACTGAAGAGTTGCTATCACAACAAGAGTCTCTTCTTCAACAGCGTGATGAACTTGAAGTTGCCAAAGTGTTAGCCGAAGAGGCGACGAAAGCCAAAAGCAACTTTTTAGCCAACATGAGTCATGAAATCCGTACCCCCATGAACGCCATTATCGGAATGTCGCATCTGGCATTGCAAACCGACCTTAATCCAAAACAGCGTAATTACATCTTAAAAGTTGATTCTTCCGCCAAAAATCTCCTCGGAATTATTAATGATATCCTCGATTTTTCTAAAATCGAAGCCGGAAAAATCGAATTTGAACACATTGATTTTTATCTCGAAGATGTCATGGATACTCTTGCGGATCTCTCGGTTAATAGAATACAAGACAAGGGGCTGGAACTGCTATTTGATATCGGCACGGATGTTCCTACTGCGCTCATTGGTGATCCGTTTCGATTGGGGCAGGTATTGATCAATTTGTTGAACAATGCGATTAAGTTTACTTTGAAAGGTGAAATCACCATAGGCATTCATGTTATATCGCAGGAAGCGGAGGGGGTACGATTACGTTTTGACATCATTGATACGGGAATCGGTCTAACGGAAGAGCAGCGTAACCGTCTTTTTCAAGCTTTTACCCAAGCAGATGCTTCAACGACTCGTAAATACGGCGGTACAGGACTTGGTCTGGCAATCAGTAAACATTTTGTAGAAATAATGGAAGGAACCATCGGGGTAGAGAGTAGCTTAGGGGTGGGGAGTACTTTTCACTTCACCGCTAAATTTGGTGTGCAAAGCGAACAGCGCAAGCTCTCCCTCAGTCAAAAGGATGCTAGCGGGCTGAGGATTTTAGTCGTTGATGATAATGCAAATGCAAGAGAAATTATCGTTAATATACTCAAATCGTTTAAATTTGAGCCTATTGCTGTGAACAGCGGTGAAGAAGCGATTAAAGAACTTGAAAATGGGCAATTTCAAGGCAGGCCGTACGGATTGGTACTTATGGACTGGATGATGCCGGGAATAGACGGTGTCGAAACAGTCAAACGTATACGAAATGATGTTAATCTACATCATACCCCAGCTTTTGTGATGGTCACGGCGCACAGTCGAGATGAGTTGATTCAAAGTGCTGAAGGCGTCCATATTGACGGATTAATGGTCAAGCCGGTCAGCCCGTCTACGCTTTTGGATACCATTCTCAATGCATTGGGTAAAAAAGCATTTCAGCGAACCCGAAAAGATGAAAAACAGGCCAATGCCAAAGAAGCCATCTTGTCGCTTCAAGGGGCAAGATTATTACTCGTTGAAGATAACGAAGTGAACATGGAGCTTGCATTAGAGATACTGCAAGATGCTGGCATGCATGTCGATGTCGCGATCAACGGCGCCCAAGCGGTGGAAAAAGTGGAACACACCGACTATGATGGTGTCCTCATGGACTGTCAGATGCCGATAATGGA
>JBBQNL010000008.1:0-44882 GCA_038329855.1 Campylobacterales bacterium | reverse complement strand
GGGTTTGACATCAAATTCGTTTTCAAAGACAGGGGAGAGGATAGAGGTTCCAATCCAAAATGGAGGAAGGGTCATTTTTGCAATTTTCATGGTGATAGAGAGATCGATCGTCTCATAGTGCATATTTTTGACGATTTTTTTGACCAGTTTTTTTGCCGATTCCATCTCGGGATAGATTACTTTTGACGCTCCAAGCTTGGAGAGGATTTGACCGTGTACTTGAGTAATAGCTTTTGCCACAACGGTTTCGATACCAACTTCTTTGAGTGCCATAACGGTGAGGATGCTGGCTTCGAGATGTTCCCCGATACTGACGATAGCAACTTCCGCATCGGCGATTCCTGCTTCACGCAACGCTCTTGGATCGGAGGAGTCGAGCATGATGGCATCTTGGACATATTCACTGATATTGCGAATTTTTTCCTCATCGTTGTCGATAGCGATGACTGCCTCCCCTTGTTGTGCCAATCCTTTAGCCACATGAAATCCAAATTTACCTAATCCAATAACAACGTATGTCATATAATAACCTTTCCTTCTGCATATTTAATGCGTGTTTGCATCGCTTTACCTACAATAACGACCGTGAAAGCAAAAACACCGATCCGTCCCATGAGCATCAATAATATTATATTGGCTTTACCCAAATCACTAAAGAGTGCGCTGTAGCTTAGTACGCCGCCATTTCCCGTTGAGAGCCCTACCGTTCCAAAAGCGGAACAGGTTTCAAACAATGTTCGAACAAAATGAAGATGCTCGCTTTCATTCAATATTACAGTCGAAATGAGGACATAAAAAGATGCAACAAAAATAATGGCGTATGCTTTATTGATCTGGTAAGGGACAAGACTGCGACGAAAAATATGAGGATTATTTTGACCGCGAAGCGTGTACCAAACCCCAATGATGGCCAAGGCAAGAACTGTAGTTTTAATCCCTCCGGCGGTTCCTCCAGGACTTCCTCCGATAATCATAAAAATGGTTCCGAAAAAGAGATCGGAGTCATTGAAAGTAGAAAAGTCGATACTGTTGAATCCGGCAGTACGATAATTGACCGAAGCAAACCAAGCGGCAAGAATTTTTTCCCACGTATCCATAGAACCAAATGATGCTGGATTGTTCCACTCGAGGGAGAGAATAATGGTCATTCCGCTTAGGATGAGTATTCCCGATGTCCATAACACTAATTTTGTATGAGTAGAGATGCGTGTGAGTGATTTTTTACGGTAGTTGTAAAGTTCCAAGAGAACCAAATATCCTAACCCTCCGATAATGATCAAGACAGGTATCGTGAAGTTAATGACTAAATCACCTCGAAATCCCATCATATTGTCACTAAAGAGGGAAAATCCGGCATTGTTAAAGGCAGATACGGAGTGAAAAAAACCAAACCAAAGGGCCTTTCCAAACGGCATATCCACCCAAAAACGCATGGAGAGAATGATGCCTCCGATTACTTCGATAGCGATGATACTGGCAAAAACGATTTTCAAAAAGCGAAATATTCCACTCATCCCTGGATAATTAAGTGACTCTTTGAGGATGAGCCGATCACGATAGGTAAGTTTTTTTCGGCGCATAAGAGCCATGAAGGTCACCGCGGTCATGTATCCTATCCCACCTATTTGTATAAGCGATAGAATTATGATATGCCCAAAGGAGGTAAAATCAACAGGAGTGTCTTTGACGATAAGACCGGTAACGCAGACGGCTGAAGTAGAAGTGAAAAGTGCATCAATCAGGGAAAGTTCGCCATTATGTGCAAAAGGGAGCATGAGTAAAAGTGCTCCGACTCCAACGAGGATGACAAAGCTCATGAAAATGACTTTAATATCGTGTGATTGCGTAGGATATCCTTATAAATAATAATGACTCAAATAATAGAGCGGTTTGGATAAAAAAGAAGTTAAATGGACAAATGGATACTTATTTGATCGTCCGATGATGCTATAAAAGATCTTATTCGGAATGAATACTCCCAATCCAAATAGCATAATACTGCCACCGATCCAAGCTCAGACAGAAAGAAAATGAACGGATAAAAGACATATTAACCCTCTGGTTATTTACGATGATACATATTTTTTTGTAAAATGATATTGTCAAATTTGTGTGATTTTGATAATTGTTTTTTGACTTTACTTGTTGATTTATACGTTGAGAGCTTGGTGATATCGGTGAAATTCGCCTTAAGTCCTAGCATTAGGTTATAGCTGTCTTGTGTAATATCCTTGGTATATTGTGTAGAACAATAGCCAAGATCGATAGAATATCCATTGGATATCTCATTTTGATTAATGCTGTAAAAATACCCCACTTTTATAGCATCATCGAGATAATAGTTGACACTGCTCTCATAATTTTTCTCTTTCGTAGCGAGAGTGTTGTAAATTTGATTCCCCTTTATTTGAGTGTCAATCGTTCCAATGGGCGATTCAAAGCGTTTGCCTAGCTGTGCATAGGTCTCTTTGCGTGTTGAACTGTTTATTGAAGTATCTTCGGAGATTTGAGATCCATTTAATTTACTAATATGCTCTCCCGCTTCCAAATAAAGATTATTATGAAGGTTATAGCCAACGGCAAGTGCACCGGAATATTGGTTCATATTATTGCTATGAAAGTCAGTTGTCTGGATTCTTTCATTAATATAATTGCCGCCGATATTAACATAAATAGGATTTTGAAATGGATTGGTCTGGATCATAGCACCCGTTTTGAATGCAGAATCCGATCGTTCCACTTTGAATTTTAGATTTTGAGTGTTATAAAAAAGGCCGACACCATTAGTCGTATTTTTATCTTCTTGTATTCCGTAAATGGACATTTGTTTATTACGTATCAATAGGTTTATCTCATCAAGGGAAGAAGCATGTACAGTGACCAATCCTAAAGCAAAGGTTATTTTAATAGCTTGTCTCATGTACTTAGTATACGCCTTTTAGTGTATCGATTTTGTCCAGTTGCTCAATACTCATGGTAATAACTGAAAGCGGTGTATTAAGCTCATAGGTGGTATCTCGAATTAATTGATCGAGTTTTGCAATAGCATTGCGTAGTGGCTGCAAGAAAAGTTTTGATAGTGCATAGATAACAGCGGATAAAAAAAGGATTAAAAAGATCAAATTCTTTTTCATATCCAAAATCAGTCGCTTTATCACCATCATAAGTGCACAAAACGGTATACCCAAATTCTTGGATGATGCTGGAGAGGATAAAATCATCTTCCAATACATAGTATATGAAGGAGAAAATTTGAGATTTGTTTGGGCATGTATTTCACTTATCAACTATGGATTGGGCATTATAAAGAGTTTTGGTTAATGCAATTATCTTTTAAGGCATAAACTTCTAGAGATGAAAAAAGAGGAGATAAAGTAAAACTTAAAGTGGTTGAAAGTACGTTGTGGAGGGAAAGTGTAGTGGTGACTCCAAGGGGATTTGAACCCGATATGTTAGCTTTCATTTCGATTCCTTTAAGTTCTAAAACCCCTAATTTATGGGCTTAATCTATATTCTATATTTATCTCGATACTATTGTTTATCTAAAAAGTGGACACCTAAAGGGACACCTATAGACTCCAAAGGGACTAAAAATGGCTATTGATGTAAATGAATATGTACCCGCAAGTTATAAAGGGAATGATATCACAAATCTTAAAATGCATAAAACCGATTTTGGAAAGTTTTTATTTGATTTTCGCATCAATAAAAAGAGAATTCGCAAGGTGCATATTATTGAAGGTGGCACAAAAGGACGTAATATTGAATTGGCTCGTCACGCCCTTGATCGTTTCATCGCTGAATATAATAAATTAAACTCAAAAAGTATCACCGCTAGTCCAAACATGAGTATCAATGATTATTTTGAACGACTAAAAGAGATCAAACGAAACAACTGGTCTGAGGGTCACTTACTTAATCTCGTAAGCTTCTTTAATAATCATATCAAGCCCATTATCGGTGATAAAGCTATTTGTACTGTTAAACCATCAGATTTGACCACCATAGGCTCAAACGTCTCTCATTTATCCAAACGTATGCAAAAGCGAACGGTTGAAGTTCTACACCCTTTATTTGAACTTGCCATTGAAGATGAGTCCATCGAAATATCACCCATTAAAAAAGCTCACCGTGTCACTCGTAATCTAGTGGAAGAGAAGAGGGTGATACTTAATGCTGTTGATAAGTACAGAGCAGTCAATCAGAGTATCCATAAAGTATTTAAAGACAATCCAACCATGAGAGCAATATTCTTGTTCGGATTCTACGGAAGGCGTAAAAATGAAGTCCTTTCTCTCACATGGGATAATGTTGATCTGAAAAATAAGACGTTCATCATTCCAAGAGAAAAAAGCAAAATTGGTGTTGATTTAGAATTTACCCTTTCGGATGATATAAAAGACGCATTACTTGAAATCGCTCGATATACGGGAAAAGAGGGATTAGTCTTTAAATCTCCACGTGGCGGAGAATATGGTGATATTAGCGATCATGTAAACACGATTAAAAAAGATTCAGGGATTGAAGATTTCGGCTATCACTGGATGCGTAATCTTGCGGTATCGGCACTCTCTAGCCAAGGAGTAGATGCAATTCACCTCTCGGCATTACTAGGGCATACCGATACCAATACCGTTAAGCAATATTTATCACTTCAACGGAAAGAGTCTAGTGGGATGATGCAAGAAATAAGTAAAAATATATTAATCTGCTAGACTTTTTGTTTCAAGTTCATAGAAACTACATTGATCACTAATTGGTGCAGCCGTTTCAGATTTCTTTTTATATTCATAAATATTATAAAGTCGCAACTTCATTTTATCATTGATAAAATCAACATGGCTAATTGGATGCCAGTCTCTCCCTTCCAAATTCATATCTTTAGGTAAATGAATATTATATTGATTAACAAATTGACCTTTTTTGGTAAATTTTAATACCCTGATATTTTGTCGCCGTGATTCAAAAGTAAAGAAAATATAGATATATTCATCTATTGAATATGCAAAATGATTATCAAACCATGGAATGCTAGGAGTAGAGTGATCTTTGGTTGCATAGATTGTGTTGTTTATGTCAAAAATATAATTTGCTTCTGGAGCTAGCTTTACCCTGTTATACTGATTTGACGCGATCCATTGCGAGAAAGGATAATTGTTATAATCATTTGTCGGATAAGAAGTACACTCTTGCTTGTCACTTTTGAATAATACGGTGCTATTAAAATCTAATGTGGAAACATTCCAATTGGCTTTTTTTGGAGTGCTTTTAATACTTTTATCCAAAAAGTTATTGATGACACTCGAGTTATTAATATTTGAATTGATTGAGGAGAAAAATAATAACATATTCCAAATGTTATGCCGCAATAAATATTCTAACCTTTGGTCGAAATTATCTAATTCTTCTTTATTTATTGATGATTGATAAGGTAATTGGTCCATTATTTTCAAAGATGATAAAAGCTTCGTATTGGATTTAATTTGAATATTTACAATGTGCTTATTATTATTTTTGGAAGAAGAAATATCTATCGTATAGGGGCTTTTATTTTTATAGGTATAGCTTATTTCTCTTTGTTGCAAAAGATTTAAAAGATTGTCAGTTTCAATTTTGGGATATTGCCATAAGCCACCTACTGCCTCATTAGCACCGAAAGTGATAAAATCGTATGAATTATAAGTAGATGGAAATTCCGTATTATTTCCTATAATTTTGATAATATCTTCTTGATTAAGATATATGGCAGAATTTATTTTTTCTTCAACTAAGTGTTTTGATTGAAATATATCAATGATGTTTGTATTCAATCCGAGAAGTATAGATATAAAAAACAATGACAATAATGAAATTTTACTTGACTTAATCTTTATTGGAATAAAATTCCTTAATAAAATAATTGTAAGTAATACAATATATGTTGGAAATAAGTAAATAAAAAGTTCAAATAACATTATATATATTATTCCAAACGATAGAACAATAAGTAGAAAAAGTATCATAAAAAGATATTTGTTTTGAGCAGATACAAAAATAAGGAGTATGGGAAAAGCGATATAGAATGTAAACATTGCCGGCATAAATAATGCTGATGCGATAGAGATGAATAATAAAACAGTAAGAAAAATGATTGGACTTTTTTTATAAAGGTTTGTAGTTTTAAAATCAATCAAAATGAAGACTCCCTTAATTATGAAAAATGATAGTATTCTTTTTTTACTATATTGGTTCTTAATTGTTTTAATTTGTAAATCAAACTTGACACTCACTTCCAAACCCGCTAAACTTATCCCGTACCGATTCATCGGTCAAAAAACAAAAGGTTCCAACGAACTGCAAGTAAGGTTAAAAAGAGAAAAATTAGGAACGAAACACTATCAGCATATTAGGCATAGTCAAATATATTTGTCATGTTAGGCACACAATAAAGCTAGACGCTAGAATCCGCCGTAAAAAAGACATTCCGAAAACAGTAAAGCCACTTCAGCTACAAACACTTCATATAAATAACAAAGTAAATACATAAACCACCGTTTATTCATATTGTCAATTCTTTCCGCCGTTTCCACGCCTGCGTGGGCTTATAGCCCTTAGCAGGAAGAAGGCGGAGATCTCTCTCTCAAAAAGACCACCACGGCTCAACCGTGGGGGCAACAACGAGTCGAAGAGATACTGGGTTTCGATCAGATCATCGAGGCGTTAGGAAGAGCTTATACGGGGTATATAGTAATACCCCAGTCCAAACGACAAATTAGGATAAAAACACGCGGATTTTTGGAACCCTATTAATACTAGGGTTAAAAATGAATTCTGTTATAAAAGTTCCTGCATTTGAGGAACAAAAGGTTTTAAATAAAGTTGCTCCATCAGGGAGTTATGATTTTCCGACAATAGGCGGAATTGATTCACTGTATTATTTCGCACAGTCTAATCGTGCTTATGAAGCATTTTATTGTGATATGGCTATTGCGATTGAAAACAAGAAAGAAATCTGTGGCGGTTTTATTCCTGCTAATTCTTACCATATAATGATTGCCGAAAAAGAGTTTGTCTACTATGGCAATAAAGAAGGCTTCTATTTTTTTGGTGATGGTGCTGGTTGGCTTCGTATCGGATTTAAAGACCCCTTCAAAAATCAAGGTGTACAAGATATACGCATACAGCTCCAAGCAAATGGAATTTACTTGCTAGGTTTAAAGGGCTTGCTTGACTACGTTAATAAAACGTTACTGACATCAATAAGTAATTCAGTCTATACGGTGACCCGCGCTGATCTGAATATTTTTTGCCAATACGATCTTGGAAGCGTGATAGATAAAGAAGATATCATCACTCGTAAACAAAAATTTATTCAAATATTCGGCTCTAAAATCGGATATGAAACCATGTATATCGGTAAACCTCCCTTTCGTTTGCGTATCTATGACAAACGTGCCGAATTAGTTGGTTCTGCTAAATACGAAACAATGGGTCTTTACTTTTTAGAGCATGGAATTAATCCCACTAAGCAATTATGGAATCTTGAATTTGAATGTCACCGAGAATTTTTAAAGCGATACCGCATTAGCACACTCGATGATCTGCTTGAAAATGCGGAAGCACTGTTTCACCGTTTTATGAAAATAGTACGTCTTGGCGATATGTCAACAATCAGCCAAAAAGATATTGACGGCGGACGTTTGCATCGTGCTTCTACGCATCCGCTATGGAAATATCTAGATAGCTCCTATACATTCAATGCTCATCCACAAACAGACAAACCGCTAGAACGTTTACTGCCAAAATTCAAAGAATACAGTTCAAGAGATTTTATGGCTGAATTACAGCAATTGATTAAGAAGGGAGAAGAAAATGCCATCATTATTAATGACTATGATATTAAAAAAGTACTCTTTGAATGTAATTTATACTTATCGCCTAAATCAAATAAGAGTGTTGTCAAAGAACATATACCTATTATCTTTGAAACAGGCCAAGAACGCTATCTCTTAACGCACAATCTTGTACCAGTTCCAACTTTACCGCATGATCTTTCACTGATGAGTGATAGCATTATTGAACTTACACAAAAAGCACTGACTAAAGCACTTCATCAAGAACTATCGAAAAAGCATCCTGATATTAGTTTGATAATTAAACACACAAATATCCTCAATGAAGAAAAAGAGCGTCGTAGAGCAGGGCAAAAGGAGTTTGATTATGGCATCAATTGATATAGTGACGAAGAGCGATCTTGTTGCTTTTCAGAACAAAATCATCGATCAGCTCAAATCACTAATACAACCTGAAAAAGAGTTTGCAACAGAGGGTGAGCTAATTGCCCTTTTTGCATTTAATAAATCAACATTGGCAAAAATGAGGATGAATAACGAAATTCCGTACTATAAATTTGGTGGAAAACTCTTTTATAAGATCATGGAAGTGAATAAATTGATTGAAAAATGCCAAATAAGATAGAGAAAAAAGTGAGGAGATTAAAAATTTGAAATGAAAAAGTGGACACCCATTTGGACACCTAGTAAAGCTTAAAGTGGTTGAAAGTACGTTGTGGAGGGAAAGTGTAGTGGTGACTCCAAGGGGATTTGAACCCCTATGACCAGGATGAAAACCTGAAATCCTAACCATTAGATGATGGAGCCACTGAACAATGTAAAAAAATGGTGTCCCGTGATGGATTCGAACCATCGACCCCTTCATTAAAAGTGAAATGCTCTACCAGCTGAGCTAACGGGACAAGAACGCACGAATATCGTTTGCACGATTTGTGGATGGGAATTATAGCGGACGAAAGCTTCTTTGTCAATAGGATGGAAACTAAGTTAATAAAAAATTGTGTTAAGCAGTAGAAAAAGAGAATTTTAGAGACAATCTAATACTATGTAGCGTTAAAAATGCTCCTAGATAGGAGCATTAGGAGAAAGAATTATTTATTTTTTGGTGTATTTTGTTTCAACATCTTGAAGAATTTTTAGAAATGCTTTGGCATTTTTTCCGCCATACAGTGTTTCCTCTAATTTTTTACCTTTATAATCTACAAAGTGAAAGACCGGACTGGCTCCGACAATGAGGTGTTTTGGCGCATCGGATTTGCTGACGTTTAGCAATACTGGTATGTAATGGTGATTGACGTAAGTGCTGAGGTTTTCATCGGTAAAAACTTTTTCCGAAAGAAAATCACACGATTCGCAGCCTGGACGGTGCATGTAGACTACCATGGGTTTATTCTCTTTTTTCGCCATAGCGGAAGCCGCCTTGTAGGTATAAACCCAATTAATCTCAGCTGCATTTAGGGAAAATGCCATTAATAAGATGAAAAGTATTTTTTTCATTGTTTCTCCAATTTAGGTATTTAGCATATTTGCTATTTATTTTAAGAGCGAAAATTATATCATTGCTATCTTATATTTTTGATTATAAAATGACTTGACGAAGGATCACCATTGAGTACTATTACATGCGCTTCAAAACAAATTATTGAGTTGTACACCGATTTAGCCCTGAACCCGCACAAAGATTTTGGATGGGCTAAGGGGATTGAAAACGCTCGAAGTCATGGCTATAAAGAGGAATGGATTGAGCAACTTCCTATACAATTGTGGGATTATTGTGCCGCTGTCGGCAATCCTTTTTCTATCGGAGAATTTCCTGAAGGTTCGACTGTGTTAGATTTGGGGTGCGGGGCAGGGGTCGATGTGTGTGTCGCGGCACTGTTCGTAGGCGAGGAGGGAAAAGTGATCGGGGTCGATATTACCCCCTTGATGGTCGAAACGGCACGTCATCATGCGGCAGAAGCGGGTTTAAATAATGTTGATGTCATTGAAGCTAATCTTGAGCATCTCCCTATTGAGATTGAAAGTGTTGATATTGTCATTTCCAATGGAGCCATCAACCTCGCCTCCTCCAAGCCCAAAGTATTCGCAGAGATCTTTCGTGTTTTAAAACCTGATGGAAAGCTCTATTTCGCCGATATGATCGATGTATCCGAAGGGACATGTGAAACATCGTGCTGTTCACAAAGTTCTTCGGGAGACTGGGCTAACTGTGTCGAAGGAACACTCAAGAAAGAAGAACTGATTGCAATGATGAACGAAGCAGGATTTGTGGATGTTGAGTTTATGGGAATCAACCACTACACGACATCATCCACCACTGTTGGAGCTACTTTTAGAGCGATCAAAGGTGATGGAAACGTCAAACAACGTCACTGGGAAAACGTCTATACAACGAAGGATGTAAGTAAAGTCGGCTGGTATCAAGAAACGCCTTCTATGGCCCTCGCTCTTCTGAACATAATCGGATCAACTTCCAAAGATCGCATTATTGATGTCGGATGCGGGGTTTCTAAGCTTGCGGATGTCTTGATTGATTCAGGCTATCGTGATATTACACTGCTGGATCTTTCCTCCAGTGCCTTAGAAATAATCAAAAAACGGCTTGGTGCTTCCGCTACTCTCCCCGTTTATTGTATCGGTGATGTCTGTACTTTTTCATCAGCAAAGAACTTTGACGTATGGCACGATCGTGCGGTATTTCATTTCCTTCAAAATGAAGAAGAGCAGCAAGCGTATCTTGAAACACTGCATAAATCACTCTCTCCTGAAGGTCACGCCATTATCGGTACATTTGGTGCAAATGGACCCGATAGCTGTAGTACATTACCTGTGCGTCAATACAACGAACAGCAAATGAAAAATCTTGTGAAAGATCGCTTTGATATTATTGAAGTGATGGATGAAACTCATATCACTCCCAGCGGAAGTGAGCAACACTATTGTTTTTTTATTTTGAAACCTATTTAACCGATAGCGCGTCGCCAAAGAAAAGTTCTCTGTTGTTGTCAAAATTAGTGACTAATGTTTGAAAGCATTCTGCCAGTTCTCGAATTGTCTCGATATTAGGCTCGATGTAAACTTTATTTCCTTTTTTTTCTACCGTGATAATCTTGGCTTCTTTGAGCTCTTTGATATGTGCGGAGATGGTCGGAAGAGAAAAATTAAAATGCTCTGCTACGGTACTAACGCACGTAGCAATGGGATTTACTTTAACCCCTGGCTGTATTTTATCCAGAGAGCAAGTATAACCTCCCGTAAAAACATTTTTAAAAATCATAAAACGGGTCTGATTGCTGAGTGCTTTGAAAATTTTTAACTTCTGTTCCATATCGAGCATAAAGATCCTTGATTGTTTTAAGGTTTGGTATTGTACCATACATATTACTTAGCTATTTAGCTAATAACATAATCTATAGGCCTAGGGGTGTGAAATGAAAGTTAAAGTTGTATTAATGGTAGCGGGTTTGATGATAGGTTCATCACTCATGGCAAGTCAAGCAGAGTCAGAAAAATTGATCTCTTCCGCAAAGCAAGAAGCAGGGGAAATGGCTCCTAAAGAGTTAAAAAAGATGATTGATGAGCAAAAAAAGGTAATCGTCATGGATGTACGCGAAGAGAACCAGCGTGCAGAGGGGGAAATCTATGCGACCAACACTATGGCTATCACACGCGGAAATTTGGAGTTTGAAGTACTCAATAAAATCAAAGACAAGAATGCAGTGATTGTGACCTATTGTCGCGGAGGAAGCCGTGGTGCATTAGCGGCGCAAACACTCAAGAAACTAGGCTATGTCAATGCAACCAATCTTCAAGGTGGATTAAAAGGATGGGCCCAAGAAGGGTATCCAATCGAAACAGGATTGGGTGTTACCCTCTTGACCAAAGAGCAGTGAGAGATAGACTATCTTAGCAGGAGTCTGTAATGACAACTGCCTGATAAGTCAGTTAAAATGATGCTAAAACTTTCATAAATCATATTCGAAAATTGGAGAAAAGATGAAAAAAATCTTCTTACTTTTTTTATTTCTAACGAGTTCTCTCTTTGCCGAACTCGATTGGGCAGGTTCTTATGAGCAAGGGCTTGCTAAAGCCAAAAAAGAACATAAGATCGTCATGCTAATGTTTTCAACAAAAACGTGTAAAATGTGCAACTATATGAAAAATACCGTGTATGAAAATGAAGATGTAGCTGAATATGTCAAAAACTTTTTTGTCCCTGTTGAGGTCGATATCCAAGCACATCCTGATAAATACGGCTATCAAGTTTTCGGTACACCTACTTACTATTTTCTCAATTCAGAGGGTAAACAAATTGGGCGGATGATGGTCGGCGGTGCTTCTCCTGAAGGATTTTTGCAAAAGCTCAAAGATGTGAAGCAAGGAAAATAGTTCATGCTCCATCGATCTCTCCTCTTAACAACTATGCTTGTTTGTACCGCCTCGTTAAGCAATGCAGAAAGTCTTTATGACGTATTTAAAAATGAAAAAGCAAGCGGTCAGCTTCGTGCTTTTTGGTACGATGGAGAGCGTGATTTACGAACAAATCGAACCGCTTTAACCGTTGGCGGAATTCTTGGGTATCAAACCGCACCTTTTTATGGAGTCCAAGCCAACGCTTCTTTCTTCTCCAGTAACGGTATTACCTCACTCACGCAAATGCCTGAATCTGGACAAACCAGTAACCTCAAAAGTGATGGCAGTTCTATCAATGTTCTCGGTGAAGCTGCACTGTCGTATACCTACGAAGATACGCTAATCAAATACGGACGGCAAAGACTCAATACACCTCTAACAAATGACTATTACAACCGCATGCTTCCAAACAGTTTCGAAGCACTCACCCTCGAAAACCATTCAAACCCTGATGTGACTTTAAAGGGTGCTTACATCACCAAATGGAAATACAAAGACTCCGACCGTTTTATCTCACCAACCGAAAATTACGGATTTCATCGTGATATAGTGATGCTTGGTGGCGTAATGAAAAAAAGAGGAAATACGAATGAAGTATATGACTACTACGTCCCCGATGTAATGAATGCTCTGTACATTCAAAGTGAAACACCAAAATTTTTATCGGAAAGTTCCCCTTTTAATATTTCGGGTGAGGTGCAGTATCTAAAAGAAAATGGAGTAGGCGATAAACTAATCAAACTGTCATCTACCTATCTCATCGGTACGAAATTAGGAGTTCATTACGGTGATTGGAGTTTTACAGGGCTCTTCACTCAAATAGGTGATCAATCGCTGGCAGGGACAGGTGGGCGTTACAACAAGATGGGATGGGGAGCGTTTATCACCTATACCGATTTTCAAATCGACGGGGAAACAGAAAACGCCGGAGCTTTAGCGTATGGAGGTATTCTGACGCACCGTTTCGATAAAACATTCGAAGCATCTCTTAAATATTTGCAAATCGATCAAAGCGACTCGAAACAAAGCAGTATAAATTCTCTTACCGATAACCCACGACCTGATTCTGACGAATATAATTTCGATGCCACGTATCAATCTACCAAATCATTCCGATTTCGATGCCGTGTGGCCTATATAGACTATAATCCTGACACGACAGATTTCTACAAAAATCTTGCGTATGATGAGTATAATACCCGTATTATTGCCGATTATCTGTTTTAGATATCAAGGAAAAAGATGACATGGATTATCATAAAATACTTACTCACCGCAGCGATTGTCGTCCTTGTCTCTGAAATGGCAAAACGCAGCGATAAACTTGGCGGGCTCATCGCGGCATTGCCCCTTGTTACTTTTTTGGCATTGATTTGGCTTTATATCGAACAACAGCCGACTGAAAAAATAGCCAATCATGCGTGGTATACGTTTTGGTATGTGGTTCCGACGCTGCCGATGTTTTTGGCGTTTCCGATGTTATTGGAACGAATCGGATTTTGGCTTGCCTTACTTTCTTCGATCGGGATTACGATCATTTGTTTCGTCGTATTTTCACTTATCGTTCGTCAATTTGGGATAGAGTTGTGGTAAAAAGATTATTTTGGTATTGGAGGAGGAAATAATGATTAAATTATGGATAGTGGGCTGTCTACTGATAGTGGATTTGTGTGCCGCACCGATTCAAAGCGACAAAGAGTTTCAACAAGCCATTGAGAAGATCGGAAATGACGACAAATTAGTGTTGATGATCTATACCGCCGATGATTGTCCCGAATGTGCTTATATGAAACAAAAAGTATTTCATGAAAAAACTGTGGAACCGTTTTTAAACAGACACTTTGTCGTGATGGAGAAGAACGTTCATCGCAGCAAATTACCCGATGGATTTGATTATTTTGGTATCCCTACGATGTTTTTTATCGATAAAGCAGGAGTGAAAAAAGAAACCCTGGTGGGTAGTAAGCGTCCCAAGCCGTTTTTGGAAGCGCTTCACAGCGTTTGGGGTAAAAAATAATGCAACGTATATTAGCCGCACTGCTGTGTTTGGGATTGGTTCAACTTTATGCGTATGATCCTGTGCATCTCAAAAAGCTTTTTGCAGACAAAGAGTGTATTGGATGCGATTTGCGAGGGGCGGATTTGCGGGATATTGATTTCAGCGGATGGGATTTGAGCAAAAGTGATTTTTCTCATGCCAATGTAAGCCGAAGTATTTTTGTAATGGCGGATTTAAACGATGCCAATCTCAGTGATGCGAATGCCACACAAAGTGTTTTTTGGAAAGGGACGATGGAGCGTGCTGATCTCAGTCGTATCCATGCGCAAGGGGCAAGTTTCAAAGGGACGCATCTTAATGGGAGTAATCTAAGCTTCGCCGATCTTCGAGGGACGAAAAGCTGGAAAGCGAATTTTACCAATGCAGTGTTGAGAAAAACCGATTTTACCGATGCGGAGTTGGGGGATGCCAAATTTGTTCATAACGATCTGCGCTCCTCAAAGCTTTCAAAAACGCTTTTGTGGAAAACTCATTTTAGCGATGTAAAAATGACCAAAGCTCAATGCGCTCATGCCAAAAAAGAGGAAGCACTGTTAGACTCCAATGTAACTTGCCGTTAATACTCTAATATGTATAATTCTCATAACTTTAAAAAATACAAGGAAAAAAGATGTTTAAACTAATTTTGCCGGCACTATTCGCGGTTTCTCTATGTTTTGGGGCGGATCATATGCCAATGCACAAAATGGATGTGACTCAAGACGATGACGATCGACAATCTTTGGGGATTAAGGGGACGATGCAAGGGACGCACCAGTTGTCTAATATGAGAGCCCATATGACCGCGTTGGCTGAAATTGTAAAGAATATGAACAGTAATCAATACGAAGAAGCATCCAAAGTGGCACAAGAGAAGCTGGGATTGACGGTGAGTATGAATTCGATGTGCGGAAGTTTTGGTAACAAGTCGTTTGAGGCGATGGGGGTTACTTTTCATAAATCAGCAGATGCTTTGGCACAGACATTGAAAACAAAAGACCAGAAAAAATCGATGATCGCTTTGGAAAAAGTGATGAACGGGTGTGTGCTGTGTCATAGCACGTTCAAGCAATAGTTATTCTTGCAGATGAAGAGAATAGTATAATGAGTAAGAAGTTATAATCCAATCCATGAATATATGGCTTTTTGATTATCCGTGGATGTGGCTGATTGCTCTGCCCATTTTGGTCTGTCTTTATCAATGCAAAAAAGCAGGGATAGTACGCACTTTCCCTCATCTTCAATTGTTCGGTACCGTGGGAAAATGGCGCAATATCGAGTGGCTGCTGAAAGCATTGGCTATATTGTTGATGGTGGCGGCATTGGCTACTCCCGTGGTCGTTGATTATTCAGATCCTCGCAATCGTAACGGAATCGATATTGTTCTCTCCCTCGATGGGAGCGGATCGATGAATGCGTCGGGATTTAGTGCCCAAGATGAGAAAGCAAGTCGATTTGAAATCGTTCAAAAAATCGCGAGTGATTTTGTGATGAAGCGCATCGAAGATAATGTCGGGGTGGTACTGTTTGGTGATTTTGCATTTATTGCTTCACCTGTGACGTATGAAAAAGAGATAATTTCTGAGATGATAGGCTATCTCTCTCACGGTATGGCAGGGCAAAATACGGCGATTGGCGAGGGGATTGCGATGAGCGTACGTGCCTTGCGTGATTCAAAAGCCAAAAGCAAAGTGATTATTCTCCTTACCGACGGAGAGCATAACAGCGGTGCAATTTCTCCTAAAGAAGCCGTTGCATTGGTGCAAAAAAACAGTATTAAGCTCTATACCATTGGGATCGGAAAAAAAGGGGAATTTGATAATGCCCTTCTCTCCCAATTGGCACGCGATGGCGGGGGAAAGTTTTTTACCGCATCGGATGAAAAAGAGCTGCAAGGGGTGTACGATGAGATTGACACCATGGAGCGCTCTTCCATCAAAAGTGAAAAGCACACCTTTAAAGAGCACTATTATTGGGTGTTGCTTATTGGGGCATTGGCGGTGATGGTTACTCTGGGATGGCGACGCAGGAAGGTGATGGTATGAGCTTGCTAAATCCTCTTTGGCTTTTGGCTTTATTGACGGTCCCTTTGTATCTATTTTTTGGCAAACGAAACGGATGGGGGATAGACAATTCTCAAAAGTGGCTATTACTCTCGATTTCGTTGGTCATCTTTTCTCTCGCTCGTCCTGTCATCCCTCAAAAACCGCTTGAGATAGAGCAAGCGGGGAAGGATATTATTCTCGCGATTGATCTGTCGTATTCGATGCGCGGGACGGACGTGGCTCCCAGTCGTCTGGAAGAGGCTAAAAAAATCTTGCTAGAGACGGTACTAACTCACCCTAAAGATCGTTTCGGTGTGATCGGATTTACGACACAAGCGATTGTCCTCTCCCCTCTGACCAAAGATACGGAACTCCTTGAACATCTCTTCGGTGCATTGGATGAAACGCAGATTATCACCAAGGGGACAGACGTGATGAGTGCATTGGAGCTTTCGCGTAAAATGTCGCATGCGTCTTCTCCTCTTGTAATCCTTCTCACCGATGGTGGGGATGAGATTCATTACGATAAAGAAGCCCAATTTTCGCACGATAATGCTCTGCGGGTCAATATCGTGATGCTAGCCTCTCAAAATGGCAGTATGCTGCCTACGGAGGATGGGAGTGCGCTCAAAGATGAAAAAGGACACATCGTCGTAAGTGCTCGAAATGATGCGATCGATGAGATAGCCCGTGATAGTGGGGGAAAAGTGATTTCCAGTGCCGATGAACTGCATTCGCTGATTGAGGCTGCGCGACTAGAAGATTTTACCGGACGTTCAAGCGTGAGTGACAATCAGGAGCTTTTTGCTGTTCCATTGGGGCTGGCTTTGGTAGTGTTTGTGCTGGCGATGACATCGCTTGGAGATAAAATTTCTAGGATGTTTATCATTGCGTTAGCGTTTATCGGGGTTACTGCCAACGGGGGAATATTGGATTTTGCATATTTGCACATGGCATTTGATGAATACGGCCGTAAACATTATGAACGTTCTGCCCAATTGTTTGAAAAAATCGATTCAAAGGAAGCACAGTTTAACCGTGCCAACGCGCTGTACAAAGCGGGGAAATATCAAGAAGCATTGAGTCAGTACCGCCGTCTCCGTTCCAACGAACCGTTGTTCAAATCAAAAGTTTATTATAATATGGGCAATTGTCATATCCGTCTGGGTGAGTTTGAGAATGGGCGCAACGCTTTTTTGAAATCGCTGACCCTTCATTACACCAAAGAGGCGGATGAGAACCTCCGTTTTATTGCGCAGGCACAGGAAAAAAAGACATTAAATGTCCGTAAAGAGAAAAAAGATCAATTTTCGCAAGAAGAAAATGCTCCTACTGGTGAAAAAAAAGAGTCCAAAGCAGGGGGAGGAAGCAATATGGAAAGTGATATGAAATCCGGGGGCGGAGGCGATGAAGGGAAAAAAACACAGGGTGATCCTCGTTTTTCTGCCTCTCAAGGTAAAGCCAAGCTCTCCTCTCGTCAATATGAGCTGATCAATGAGAGGAGTGTTCATGAAACGAAACCTTGGTAAAATACTCTTTCTTTGGATTATCTCTGTGGGACAGGTGTGGGGAGCGTATCAATGGAGTATTCTTGATATCCCTAAGTCGCTGGTCGTAGGCCAAAGCGGGGTTGTTCGATACCAATGCCGTTTTGATACCAGTGCAGGGGATTACACGATTGAGTTTAAGCCAGCAAGCGGCGCAACGTATAAGGCATCGATATTGACACAGAACGATCAAATTATCGAGGGAAAACGCCTTCAGACCTTCGATGTATTGATTGTCCCAACAAAAGCCGGAGAAATCAATATTGCTTTTGAAGCACTGATACGCCATACGACGTTTGCGTCGATCGAAAACGCAACGATAGGACGGGATAATGTCAAAAAATACGATTTTAAAGATGAAAACGTTCATTTGCCTCCCGTTTCTATCCAAGTGGGAGAGAATCCAGAGATTCTCACGGGAAAGATGACGCTTGAGGTGCGCAGTGATGCTGCGATGGTTCGTGCTCATGAACCGTTTCATCTGAGTGTGATCGTACGGGGAGAGGGAAATTTGGATGAGGTGCCCCCTTATGAGCTTAATATTAGCGGTGTAAAAGTATTTTCACAACCGCTTCAAAAATCTTTGACTCCCTCGGCACAAGGATTTGAGGGGGAAGTTTCTCAAGAGTTTGCATTAGTAGCCGGCGAGTCGTATACAATTGAGCCTTTGAGCTTGAGCTATTTTGATACCGAAAAAAATCAGATTGTGACGCTTAAAAGCAAGCCTGTCTATGTCGAAATAGGGGAAGGGTATGAGCTTTCTTCATTGCTTGATGCTCCGGACATCAAGGATTACACAACACTGAAAAAGTATGCTTTGTATGGGTTTTTTATTGGATTGGGAGTTGGATTAAATGAAAGTGTCCGATGGCTTTGGAGCCGTCGCCCAAAACGAAAAAAACGTAATTTTTGGGATAGGACATCCACAGCTGGCGAGTTGGTGCAACTGCTCTCTTTGAGCGGAGAAAAACGTTTTGATGAGGTCATCCGAGCATTGGAAGAGGGGACAATGGATCTGCGTGAAGCCAAAAAGAGATTAACAACCATGCAAGAGGAAAAATTATGATAGAAACAATTAACGCAATACGCTCAGAAATCGCCAAAGTCGTCGTCGGTCAGGAAAAAATGATCGATGGTTTGCTTATAGGTCTTTTATGCGAGGGGCATATCCTCATCGAGGGGATTCCGGGATTGGCTAAAACAACGACGGTAAAAGCTCTCTCTAAAACATTGGGATTGGACTTTAAGCGCGTACAGTTTACCCCCGATTTGTTGCCCAGTGATATTTTGGGTGCTGAGGTCTATGATCCGCAAAATAATGGTTTTAAGATCAAAAAAGGGCCGATTTTCACAAACCTTCTCCTCGCCGATGAGATCAATCGCGCTCCTGCCAAAGTCCAGTCAGCCTTGTTGGAAGTGATGCAAGAGCATCAAGTGACACTGGGGGATGAGAGTTTTAAACTCTCCCCGCCATTTTTGGTTATGGCAACCCAAAATCCGATCGAAAATGAAGGAGTTTACCCTCTCCCAGAAGCACAGTTGGATCGTTTTATGTTGAAGCTGCGCGTGGGTTATAATACAACCGAAGAGGAGCTTGCTATCGCACGTCGTGTTGCCTCTTCAACGTATGAGGAGATTCATGCCATTATTGATGTGTCAACATTGGAAGAGCTCAAAGAGAAAGTTCGAAGCATTCATATCGATGAAGAGGTGGAACGTTACATGATTACTCTCGTTCAAGCGACCCGTCATCCGCAAGAGTTTGGTTTGAGTGAAATCACGAAATATATCCAGTTTGGAGCAAGTCCTCGTGTGAGTATCGATTTGTTCAAAGCGTGCCGTGCAGTGGCATTTTTACGTGGGAAAGAGTTCGTTACTCCCAGTGATGTGATGAGCATCCTCAAAGATATTATGCGTCACCGCATTGTCCTCTCGTATGAAGCGGAGGCGGAAAATATCGATGTCGATACCCTTATCGAGCAAATTGCCAAAGCGGTACCGGTTCCGTAAGCGATGAAAAGTTCGAGAGAAATTCTTATTCGTGCCCGCCGTCAAATCGTGGGAGACCGTATCGGGAACAATCCTTCGATATTTCGAGGCGAGGGGTATGATTTTATCGAGCTTCGGGAGTATATCAGCGGAGATGACACACGCCATATCGATTGGAATGTCACAGCAAAACTCCAACGCCCGTATGTCAAAGTTTTTCGTGAGGAGCGGGAACTAAGTGTCGTCACGGTTGCGATGCTGGGTGGTGCGCTTCATTTTGGAACCAATAAGCTTAAGATCGAGAGTGTAGCAGAAGCGGTCGCGCTGATCGGATACTCCGCATTGGGAAATGGGGATTTGTTTAGCCATTATAATTTTAATGAAACGTTGGTGGATGAGGTGCGAGGGTCTAAAAAACGATTTGCCGTCGCGCAGTGTGTCGAGAAAATACTGGGCGCCAATCTCATAGGACACCGTGCTCTTTACAATGAAATGGCCCTTACGCTTACGAAACGGCTGCGGCGTAAATCGCTGATTGTCCTTATCGGGGATTTTTTTGATCTTCCCCAGCTTCGGCTTTTGGCAAAAAAACACGAAGTCGTAGCCGTAGTCGTGCGGGATAGGTTGGAAGAAAAACCGGAAGCAATGGGTTTTGGAACGCTTCGTGATCCTGAGAATGGTACGGTGGTGGAGGGGGATTTTAATGCTCGAAGTGTCCAAAAATATGCCCAAAAAGTTCGTGTACACGATGTAGAACTGTTTGAACATTTTCGCTCGTGCGGGATTCGTGCGGTGAAACTTTATACCGATGCCAATGCTCACGTAGTGCTGCGCCGTTTATTTGAGGGACGATCATGAGTACGTCGATGGATATCCCCATTCACGATATTATGCCCTTGGCCGAGGTTCCCGAACCATCGATTTATTGGTTTAGCGCACTTATGGTGATGATATCGATTGTTTTTGCAAGCGGTATAATTCGGTTTTTAATATGGAAGCGAAGTCAAAAAAAGTCTCATCGGAAGCTTCATTACGAGGCATTGCAAACTATTGATCTGAAAAAGCCTAAACAAAGTGCGTATACCATTACGAAAGAGGGATATTTTTTTTCTCAGGATACGGAAGAAACGGCTAAAGCGTATCAAAATCTTGTGACCCGATTGGAACCTTATAAATATGCGCCAAAAGTTGCAGAAATCGATGAAGAGACGCTGAAATATTATTATGACTATCTTGAGATGGTGAACGTCTGAAAATTACGTAAAAATTTCAGAGAGTTTATTGGCATCTTTCATCTCTTTGTGCAGTGTCGTGTAATCTTTTTCTTCCAACGCTTCTTTAAGGGTAGCGAGCTCCCGTTGAAAAAGCTCCACTGCTGCTAGAACATTGGCGCGATTTTGGCGAAAAATATCTTCCCACATGGTTGGTGAGCTTTTTGCCAAACGGCTCATAGAACGAAATCCCCCTGCTGCAAGGGCCAAAATGTTCTCTTTTTCCTCTTGGGCCAAAACGGTATTTGCCAGGGCATACGAAATGATGTGGGGCATGTGGCTGATGATTGCCGCATGACGGTCGTGCTGTGCGGCCCCCATTGTATGAATGTGCATCCCGATGGCACGGAAAAGCTTGATGGCTACGTCGCGCTGTTTTTGACCGCTGTGTTCGAGATCGCATAAAACGACAACTTTATCGGTATAGAGCCCCTCAAATGCGGCTTTTGGTCCAAATTGTTCAGTCCCTGTCATCGGGTGTGCCGCAACCACGTTTTCTCTAATTTCAGGAGGAATTGCGCTAACAATAAGAGCTTTGGTACTTCCCAAATCAATGAGCGTTTTATCGGTCCCCGCCAAATCAATGGATTGATTCAACAAGGCGATGACACCATCCACGGGAACCGCAAAAAAGATGACATCGCACCGCTTTTTAAGGGTTTCAAAAGGGACGATCGCATGAACCAATCCCAGTTCAAGAGCCGTTTGTTGATGTTCAAGATTATGATCGCTTCCGATGACGGAACTGACGAACGGGAGTTTCTTAAGTGAAAGGGCAATCGATCCACCCATAAGTCCCAGTCCGACGATTCCAATCTCCATGCTTAACCCTTGCTCAATTTACGTTAGTTTTTCGTATTCTAGCAGATTTACGTGAATATTAATCATTAGGGTGGTAGAATAAGAGCTAATTTAATGCAATGGATTTTAATTTGAAAAAAATCACCCTCTCTTTGTTCCTCTGCGGAAGCTTATTGAATGCTTACGCTCAAAATGTGGAAGCCATTCATTATGATGGGATGGTTCATATCTCAGAAGCGGTTGCCAAACGGCTTAACTTTGTAAAGATCGGTGAACCTCTTGATCCGGTAGTCGTGGATAAGACGATCAAAGCTTTTTTCGCACAAGGGTATTTTGAAGATATATGGGCAGATGAAGAAAACGGTGTCGTCACCTTTCACTTTAAAGAAAAACCGGTTATCTCGAAAGTCGAGCTAAAAGGGTATAAAGATAACGATGAAGAGGCGAAAAAAACGTTGTTGCAAATCGAAAAAGGGTCACTGTATGATCCTCAGCGTATCGAAACGACTCGTAAGCGAATCGTCGAAGCCTTAAGCCAAGAGGGTAAGATTGATTCGATTGTTGAAGTTCAAAGTGAGAAGCTTGAAAACGGAAGCATGCAGGTGACGTTTATCGCAAACGAAGGCGAAGAGATCATCATTAAAGAACTCAAATATTACGGGGTAGTGGGTGTCGATACCGATCAGTTTGAAAAAACCACGGCCAATAAAGAAAAAGACTTTATGGGATGGTTTTGGGGGCGTAACGACGGGAAGATGAAACTGGCTGAATTGCAGTACGATCCGATGCGTATTCGTGATTACTATATGCAAAACGGATATTTGGATGCCAAAGTCGACCAGCCTTTTGTCTCGGTTGATTTCAATCACTACGAAGCCTCTATGGCGTATAACATTTTTGAGGGGGATATCTTCCGTATTTCCGATATCCTTATTTTTCAAGATACCGCTGTTATTGATGATCAGGCTTTGTTGGATGTGATCGCGCTTGAAAAAAACAAACCGTTCAATATTAAAACATTCCGAGACGATGCAGAGCGGATTAAAACCAAGATTGCCGATTTGGGATATGCATTTGTGCAGGTTCAGCCCGATTTGAAAAAAGACAAAGAGGCAAAAACAGTCGATGTCGTCTACCGCATTATCCCCGGTAAAAAAGTGCGTATCAACAACGTCATTATTGCGGGAAATAATCGTACTCTTGACCGTGTTACTCGTCGAGAGCTCTTTTTGGCACCGGGAGATTGGTACAGTTTGACCAATCTCAAAGATTCACGCAATGCGCTGGGCCGCACCGGTTACTTTGAGAGTACGACGATCGAAGAAAAACGTATCGATGATGAAACGATGGATTTGATCGTCCAAACCAAAGAAGCACCGACCGGAAACATCCAGTTAGGCGGCGGATACGGAAGCTTCGGCGGGATAATGCTCAGTGTCGCGGTTAGTGACCGGAATATTTTCGGTTCAGGGCTTAACGTAGGGCTCAACCTCGAAAAATCACAACGCACCAAAAACTATGCATTTAATATCTCTAATCCTCGCCTCAACGACAGCGATTTTAGCGGTAATTTTGCGATTAACTCCAGCTCAACCGATTACACGGACTCTTCGGGTTACAAGGTCGATTCGCAAGGTTTGAGTATCGGTACAGGTCACCGCTTTAATCGTTATCTCAGCGGATACATGGGATACGGCTATTCAAGCAATCAATACACGGGTCTTGATACAAATGTAACTGGATATGACCCTCGTTATTACGAAAGTTATGCGAAAAGTTCTGTGACGTTATCCGCTACATTTGACAATACAGATGACTACTATGTACCGCGCGAAGGGATGAGCCTTTCCCAAAGCATTGAAAAAGCGGGAATTGGCGGCGATGCCGATTTCTGGAAAAGCCGTACGACGTTTGGCGTCTACCGCGGATTGCAAAAGATGCTTGATGCCGATTTGATTTTTCGCTACAAAGCACGATTGAATTACGTCCAAGATACAGGCTTAGATCTTCCCATCGCAGAGCGATTTTACATGGGGGGGATCGGATCGGTTCGAGGATATCAAAGTTATTCGATTGCACCTCGTGGAACGAGTGATATGAATAATGACGGAATCCCTGATTTGATCGGTGGAACTCAAACCTTCTCAAACTCTCTTGAATTGAGTGTTCCTTTGGTTCCGGAAGCTAAAATGCGGGCAACAGCCTTTGTCGATTACGGCATGATCGGTGCGAGCAATATAAGTGAAATAAAACGGGGAGGATACGGAATCTCTTTGGAGTGGTTCAGCCCTGTCGGACCGTTGCAGCTTGTCTTCTCAAATCCTCTTTTAAGCGAACCGGGTGATGATATCGCCCACTTCGAATTTACCATCGGACAGCGGTTTTAAGATTACCTAGCCGTTCATGGTGAGTTCACCATGAATGAAAATACATTACTTTTTAACTGCTTTTACAATTTTAGAAATCACACTTACCGTTCCCATCACAACTCCCCCCGCAACAATCCCTATTATAGCATCCATCATCAGCGGCGCCAACCATCCTAGCGCCTTTCCTATTACCGGTATTGTGTGAGCACTTTGAACGGCACTTTCGACTAATATATGCACAGCTGGTATCCCGTGCGCCAAGATACTCCCTCCGACTAAGAACATGGCGATGGTTCCTACTATGGTGAGAAGTTTCATAAGACGAGGAGCAAAGCTAAGCAATCCATTCCCAAGTACGCGATGTCCTGCCCCCTTATGGCCTTCAGGGGCATTTTGGACCAGATAGAGACCCATATCATCGAGCTTGACGATGAGTGCCACAAACCCATAAACCCCGATAGTCATAACAACTGCGATGGTCGAAACGACGGTGAGCTGAGAAGTAAATGGCTGTGAGGCGACGGTTCCCAAAGCAATGACGATGATTTCAGCCGATAGAACGAAATCGGTACGGATGGCCCCTTTTATTTTTTCCTCTTCCAATGCGACCAAATCGACCTCAGAATCCAGCAAAGCCTCTAAAATCTCTTTATTATGAAATTCTTCTTCTTGGTGCGATGTCAAAAACGGATGGGCAATTTTTTCAAAGCCCTCATAGCATAAATAAGCGCCGCCTATCATGAGTATGGGACTAATAGACCATGGGACAAAGGCACTCAGGGCAAGAGCAGAGGGGACGAGGATAAGTTTATTTTTAAATGATCCTTTGGCAACGGCCCAGACGACGGGGAGCTCACGTTGCGCACGTACACCGGAGACTTGTTGAGCATTTAGGGCAAGATCATCCCCTAGAACCCCTGTGGTCTTTTTTGCGGCTACTTTACTCATCGCGGCAACGTCATCCAAAACAGTTGTGATGTCATCGATCAGTAGCAGCAGAGAGCTTCCGGCCATCATAGATTCCTTTAGATGAGTTTGATCGCTAAATTCTTAGGTAAAACAATATTTTTAAGTTGCTCACGTGCGAGATAGAGATTGGGAGCCTGGATGATAAGGGTATTGTCCTCAAAGGAAAGCTCTAAATTTCCCGCTGGGATACGAGATGCTAGAAGAATATGAGAAAGCCACAATAGGGCATGAAGGGGATCGAGTTTATTTGATTCAGGGAGAAGAACTCCATAGCTGTTCTTAGGAATGAGTTCGGTGGAAGCCACCCCTTTTTTAAAGAGCAATAGATGAGAGATCAGTGCGATTTGCGAATGGGTTAATCCATAATCAAGCCCATTCATCGCGAGGTAATGGCCATGTTTTTGATAGGCATAGTAATGAACCCCCAAACCTATGGGAAGAAGTTTTGCGGCTATAACAAGCTCTGTACGCCATGAAGGATTCAGTTGCAAATAGGAGCCGACAAGATCAAAGAGTCGCTTTGCCAGAGAAGAGCATTCAACGCCATGGCTGCTATGAATCGCATGCGTATCAAGTAAATAGCGAACACTGGGGTTATAGTTGGCGGGAAACTTATTGCCGGAATTGCGCAACAAATCACTTAAAAAAAGCCCCTCACGAACACCTGCACCGCTGCACACCAATGTTTTAGGCTGCAAGTGGTTGAGAATACGTAAAAAGATAAGGGTACCGGCTTTTATCGTATCGAAACGATCGGGTTTAATGTTAAGGGATTTGAGTTTTTTAGGTGTAGCCTCAAGGACAGAACTGCAAAATGATTTAAAGATCGTATTGGACGTTGTGAAACCATGCAGTTTTCGCAAGGGGTAATTCTCTTTTTTGATCACTCCATGAGAGAGGGCACGAAATGTGCCGCCGATACCGATAAGCGTTTGAGTGGATTGAAACGGAAGTGATTGCAGTGCTGCATCGATGTAGCGTGTTGCCCCCTCAATGTCATCATTGTCCATAAAAAGCTCTTTGAGCCGTACGGTACCGATATTTAACGAGACGGTTTGGAGAATATTTCCATTGCTCAGCAGGACAAATTCGCTTGATCCACCGCCCACATCGATTCCGATAGCTTCCATTTTTGGCAAGAGGTTTGCACAGGCAATTCCCCCTAAATACGCTTCCTTGTCTCCATCAATGATTTTGATGGAAAGAGCATGCTTTTGGCGTATTTTGTGGATAAAATCGGATTTATTGGGAGCATCTCGAAGAGCCGAGGTGGCAACGCAAAGAATTTTACGTGCTTTGAAAGAGGATGCCACAAGTAAAAACTCTTCGATCGCCTTAGAGGCACGTTCCATTGCATCATTTTGTAAATTTCCGCCGTTATGGTAGGCATTTTGGGCAAGGCGAACGGAGCTTTTTACCTCGTGAACGATATGAAAGGCAAAACGGCTGGTTTTTTGAAAGACCGCCATACGCATTGAGTTGGACCCAATGTCGATAACAGCGGTACATTGTGCCATTTATTCGGCGTCTTCTTCCATGAGTTGTTTGTGCTTGAATAGAAGCTCTTGCATGGTCTCAACGTTGTCTTTGTCAGGGATGATACAATCAACGGGACAAACAGCGATACAAGCAGGCTCATCGTATGTTCCGACACACTCAGTACAACGATCCGGGTCGATAATATAAATCGGATCACCCTCTTCGATCGCATCCATAGGACACTCTTCACGGCATGCGTCACATGCAATACACTCGTCGACGATAATTAATGGCATTTGTGAACCTTGATAATAGATAATGCGCGATTTATAACAAAAGGTAGCTTAAGGGGAGATTGTTTATTAGCGTATAGGTAATAAACAATAAAGTTTTGAGGGGAGGATAAGTCTGGAGATCGACCCATCCACCCCATCGGTTCGGTTGGTAATGCTGATGTGTGCCCCAATTGCCTCCGCAGCGCTTTTGGCTAAAAAGAGTCCCAACCCAACCCCTGATTTATTCCCTTGACGTTTAAAAGGGGCAAAAAGATCGACACTCTCATCGATTCCACACCCTTCATCGATTACTTCGATCACAATATCGGTTTGGTTGAGATGGCTTTGAAAGAGGATTTTCTTCCCATCCGGGGTAAATTTTAGGGCATTTTGCAAGAAATTTTGCAATATTTGATCCAAAAGAGTGACTTGAATCACGGCACTAAAAGATTCCGGTTCAAAATGGGTTTCAAGAATTTTATTTTCACTGTGGGCCAAAAGGGTGAAGTCCCCTGCCCATTTTTTTAAAATTTGGATGATATCAGCTTCTGAGGGCATCTCTAATTGCGCCCCTTCTTGACGACCGATGTTGAGGATATTAGCGACAATTTTATTCATATTATCGACACTTTGATTGGTAATACGGATCGCTTCGATGTACTCTTCGGGTGAACGTTTTTTGATGAGGGTCACTTGATTTTTGAGCTTGATGACCGCTAGCGGGGTTTTGAGCTCATGCGCCGCACCGATAAAAAGTTCTTTTTGGTATTTGACAAAATTTTGGATCCGTCCCATCAGCCGATTGAGGGTTTCGCCCAGCGGTTCAAACTCTTCGGGGAGGTTTTTGACTTGTATGGGGCGCAGGAGGTGCTCATTCATATTGGCTAATCGGCGTGTTAATGCACTCACCGGGGCAATCAGCATTTTGGAAAAAGCGATGGCATAGAGGATAATAACGACAAAGCCGAATGCATTAATGAGAAAAATAGAACGGAGAATTTTTTGTAATAAAAGCTTGGTGGAGGTGATGTCACGGCTCATTTTTAGATAGGTAGAGTGTTCAAAATCAAAGGGGTAGATTAGTGTTAGCGTTGTGGTATTATTTCTCTTGGTGCTCTCGTAAAACTCAAGTAGATTTTCTTCTTTTTGCAGGGTGATGAGTTCGATGTTCAGTCCCATGAGAAGCTCTGGATTGTTTTGTTGAGTCGCTATAAGGGATTTGGAAGCACAAATATTTTGGGCCGCATTGATGAGCTCTGTTTGTTTTTCATCGTAAATGGATTGTTTGATAAAAAGATACAAAAAGGAGGAAAAAAGAAGAACCAATGCCGCCGAGGCGACAATAAGTTGTATTAAAAAACGGCGGCGTATGCTTCTTTTGGAAAACAAAATCAGCCTCCGCTTTTAAAATTAGTTGATTTCTTTAGGAAAACAAAAACGGTATCCGCGGCGACGTACGGTTTCAATCGTAGTGATTCCCAGTGGTTTGTCCATTTTTTGGCGAATTTGATTGATTGCAACTTCAATAACGTTAGGGGTAACCAACTCAGGCTCTTCCCAAATTGCATCGAGAAGCTGTTCTTTAGAGACGATTTGATCACGGTGACGTGCGAGGTGAGTTAACACTTCAAATGGCTTGCCTTTAAGTTCAATCTCTTTTTCTTTGTAGATGATTTTCTCTTCTTCCGGATTGATAATCAAATCATCGATTTCAATGATATTGCTGCCGCCAAAACGCAAACGCGCTTCGATACGTGCGATAAGTACATCAAAATCAAACGGTTTACGGATATAATCATCTGCACCGGCGCGAAGCGCTTCGATTTCACTTGCATTGTCATCACGAGCGGAGAGGACAACAACGGCTGTTTTTGGTGTATTGCGTTTGATATCACCGATAATATCAATACTGTTGCCATCTGGGAGCATCCAATCCATAAGAATCAGATCATAGTTACGGATATCGAGATAATACTCGCCGTCTTTTAATGTCTCAACGACATCGCTTTGGTAGCCAAACTCTTTAAGCCCTTCTGCTAGGGTTTTATTGAGTGTTACTTCATCTTCGATAATTAAAATGCGCATTTACGTTCCTCGAAAGCGGATATTTTCCCGAAATTGTACCATACTTTTAGAAAATTTTAAACTCTTTTTAAATAAATTTTAAAAAATGAAATGATTTTAAACAAAAGCAGTGTATTTTAGGACAAATAATCATCCCCGAAAGAGGGGTGAAGAAGGATTATTTTGCAGGGTTGGGAATAATTTTGATTTCTACACGGCGGTTGGCTTCACGTCCTGCTGGAGTATCATTGGTCGCAGCTGGCATACTTTCTCCGTAACCGACCGATTGTATACGGCTTGAATCCACCCCTTGCGCACTCAGTGCTGAGCTGACGCTTTGGGCCCGTAATTGGGAAAGTCTAAGGTTGTCGGCATCACTGCCTACGTTGTCTGTGTGCCCTTGTACTTCAATTTTTGTTTCAGGGTATTTGCTCATGACATTGGCAATATCACTTAATACGGGATTGAAATTGGGCTTGATGTTCGCTTTGCCCGTATCAAACGTGATTCCGCCAGGCATGTTTAGATTGATCGTGTCCCCTTGACGCTGAACTTCAACACCAGAGCCTTTGAGTTCTTGATTAAGTTCCGCTTGCTGCTTATCCATATAGGTGCCGATTCCATATCCTGCAAGTGCCCCTACGGCACCTCCGATGAGGGTACGCTTCGTGCTGTGATTACTGGTGCTTTTCCCTGCAATGGCTCCTGCAGTACCGCCAATAAGGGCTCCCATCTGGGCTTTAGTAAGACCGGTATCGGTCCCTGCGCAGCCGACAAATAATGTTCCTGCTATTATAAGTGATAGTGTTTTTCTTTTCACAAAGTATCCTTTTTTGCGTATTAAACGCTTTTTATAAAATGTATTATAACCAAAATGGTGAATAAATTGCTGATTAAAAGCAATTAAAGTATTCTACTCCGACCGTACAGTTTGAGAGAATGTCGGGTTTTCGAATATTGAGGGTGAGTTCACGAATAAGGGGAAACGCGCTTTTTAATGTTTGGCTAACCACTTCGAGAGCCTCCTCTATGAGGAAAAACTCTTGGGTCCTCATGGTGTTCTCGATGAGTTTTGCGACCTGGGCATAATTGATAAACTCTTTTTGCGTATAATCGTACTCAATGGTACAGGTGATAATAACTTTTTGAGGAGTGAGACGCTCTGATTCTAAAATCCCCAGTATCGTTTCAAACGCCAAGTCCTCAATTACAATTTTCATGCGACGCGTTTTTCTTCACCTTTGAATAAGCGAACGAAATTGGGAATGTGTTTGTAAAAAAGGATAAAGGCAATAAAAACAACCGGTGCATGAAACAGTTCAGGCTTCAAAACAAACGAAGCCGCTACAAGAGCCGCGAGGCCCAACATCGAAGACAGAGAAGAGATACGGATGGTTTTTGCAGCAACTCCCCAAACCAGGAGAGCGATAGCCGTTTCGACAGGCAGCATAACGGCCATAACACCCATTCCCGTTGCAACGCCTTTACCCCCTTCAAACCACATATAAGGGCTGAAACAGTGACCAAGTACCGCTAAGACAGCGACCATCCACTGAACGCTCTCATCCATCCCGAAATATTTCGCAGCCAAAACGACGGCAATTCCTTTGAGGGCATCGAGGGCAAGGGTTGCAGCTCCTAATTTTTTAGCCAGCGAAGGATTGGTCTCTTTGACAACACGCAGGACATTGGTGGCACCTATACTTCCTGAACCGGATTCTTTGATATTGACCCCTGCAAAGAGCTTGGCGAGGATCAGGCCAAAAGGGATTCCCCCTAGAAGATAGGCGAAGAGATAAAACTGTACGTTTGGGTTAAACAATAATTCCATAATAAAAAACTCACTGACATTAATTAGATACGTCATTATAATTGAATTATCGTAACAGCAAACTAAAAAAGCTATAATTACATTCTAATGATAAATAAGGAAAGTATTAATTATGAATGCCGAAGAGTTAAAACAAAAAATTATTGAGTTAAAAAATCGTCTCAGTGTTACGGTGGTAGCCCATTTTTATCAGAGGGATGAAGTGTTTGAGATGGGGGATATTACGGGTGATTCGCTGGAATTGGCGAAAAGGGCGATGGCAGATGATAAAGAGTTTGTCGTTTTTTGCGGGGTTGGATTTATGGGGCAGAGTCTTAAAATCCTCAGTCCTGAAAAACGGGTCGTGATGCCAAAAGTCGCGTGCTGTGCAATGGCGCGGATGATTGATGGTCTTTATTTTGACCAATCGATTGAAAAACTGGAGGAAAGCGGTATCAAGGCGGAGGACATTTTGCCAATCACCTACATCAACTCCAACGCTGATGTCAAAGCGCGTGTCGGGAAAATGGGGGGGATGGTGTGTACGAGTTCCAACGCATCGATGACTATCACTAAGGCGCGGGAAGAGGGTAAAAAGATTTTATTCGTTCCCGATCGCTGCTTGGGGCAGAATATTGCACGGATGATGGGGCTAAAATCATGCGTAATCGGTGATGGAAGCGATCCTAAAGAGGCCGATATCATCTGTTATGACGGTTTTTGCTCCGTTCATCAGCTCTTTAGCGTCGATGACATCGAGTTTTATCGTAACAAATATCCGGGAATTTTGATCGCGGTTCATCCGGAGTGTGATCCGGCTATCTGTGAACGTGCCGATTTTGTCGGATCGACGTCACAGCTCATCAAATACATTAAAGAGCTTCCGGAAGATCAAAAAGTGGCGGTAGGGACTGAGTTTAATATGGTTAATCGTCTGCGTCCTAAGAACACCTATATCCTTTCAAGTACGAAACCTGAATGTCCGACGATGAATGAGACGACGCTGGAAGACTTGTATCTCACCCTAAAAGCGATCGATGACGGCGCTCCGATCAACGAGATTGAGGTGGATGAAGAGACAAGCTATTGGGCTAAAATCGCACTTGAGAGGATGATGGCGTTATGATCGAACAATTTATCCGTGACGTATTGGCCGAAGATGTCGGGCGTGGGGATTTGTATGCACGCGTTTCGGCGCCGGTGGATGCAAGTGCCAAAATTATTGCCAAAAGTGAAGGCGTATTGGCAGGGGAAGAGTATCTGCAGGTATTGGCTCATATCGAAGGGTTTATGATTGTTTGGCATAAACATGACGGTGAAAAATTTGCAAAAGGGGATGTATTGATGGAGCTTAGCGGAGATTCGCATACCTTATTGCGAATCGAGCGAACGCTTCTCAATATACTGCTGCATGCCAGTTCGATTGCGACATTGACCCGTCAATACGTTGATCTCGTGGCTCCCTACGGGACAAAACTCCTCGATACGCGCAAAACCCGTCCGATGTTACGTGATTTTGAAAAATATGCGACCCGTGTCGGCGGAGCGACGAATCATCGTATGGGGCTGGATGATGCCCTGATGCTCAAAGATACCCATCTCAAAACCATCGATAATCTTGAAGAATTTATGGCGGAAGCACGGAAAAAGATTCCATTTACCTCTAAAATCGAAATTGAAGCTGAAGATTTTGAGATGGCACAAAAAGCGATGAAGGCAGGGGCGGATATAGTGATGTGTGACAATATGAGCCCTGAACAACTCATTGAGATTATCGCGTATAAGCATGAATATTATCCGAGTATATTGCTCGAAGCCAGCGGAAACATCTCGTTGGAAACAATTGAACGCTACGCTCAAACCGGCATCGATGCCATCAGTACAGGCTCACTGATTCACCAAGCCAACTGGATTGATTTGTCGATGAAGATGGATTAATCTGTGGCAGACGATCAAGAAAAGACCGAAGAACCCACCGCCAAGAAGCTAGAAGATGCCAGAGAGGAAGGGAATGTCCCTCGCAGTCAGGATACGGCAGGGGTTATTGTTTTATTTGTCGCCATTTTAGCCCTCTTAATGCTGCTGCCATTTATTTCGGAGCATCTTTTGGCGTTAACCCGTTATTATTTTTCATTGATGAATCAGCCATTAGAGCAAGTTAATCTCGTTGATATTGCATTTGTGACGATGCGGGAATTTTTGCTGATGGCTTTGCCGTTTACGATTATCGTTGCGGTGGCAGGGGTGGCTGGGACGGTGTCGCAGATAGGATTTAATTTTACAACTAAACCGCTGATGCCTAATTTTTCGAAGCTCGATCCTATCGCGGGATTGAAAAATATGCTGAGTATGGAAAAAGTGCTGGAGGCATTAAAGATTACCTTTAAATCGTTTGCCGCTATGGGGGTCGGATTTCTTTTTTTCTGGGGGTATATGAAAGAGCTTCCGACAGTGGCCTTGTTCGGACTGTGGGAACAGATGGCGTGGTTCAAAGAAAAAGCGGTCATTTTGGCAGCGGTCATGTTGGTTATCCTCTTTTTATTTGCTATGATTGATTTGTTCTTGACGCGAAAACACTATTTTGATAAGTTAAAAATGTCCATGCAAGAGATCAAAGATGAGATGAAAAATATGGAAGGGGATCCCCATATCAAAGCAAAAATTCGTCAAATCCAAATGCAAGCAGCCCGAAAGAGGATGATGTCGTCTGTCCCGACTGCCGATGTCGTTATCACCAATCCAACTCACTACGCAGTCGCGATCAAATACGATGAAACCAAGCACCATGCTCCGGTCGTCGTGGCAAAAGGGGTAGACAACATCGCCATACAAATCAAAAAGATTGCGCGAGAAAATGGAGTGCATGTCATGGAAAGTCCTCCGCTTGCACGTGCTCTTTACAAAGATGTCGAAATTGATCATCCTGTTCCAGAAGCACTCTTTACCGCCGTTGCGGAAGTGTTGGCATATGTGTATAAGATGGGTAAAAAGCGCAAGGGTACATGATGATGGAAAAATGGATGATTTTCTTTGGAAATAAAAAAATTATTGGTGCTATTTTTTTAATTATTATGGGGGTACTAGGGGGAGTTTTCGTTCATTTGGAAAAAGAAGTAACGGCGCATACCCTGCAAGGTCTTGGTGACCAACTCTCAATGGCGTTAAATAATCAACTTGAGAAAGAGCGCTCAGCTGATTTACGTTACTCGCTCATACTAAGTCAAAATTCAGCGTTAATTGATGCCCTTGAACAAGAAGATGAAGACCGAGGGTTTAAAATTCTTTCCGAAGTGATGGAGCCGATTCAATTGTACACCAACATAGTGGTTCGTTCACAGATCATTACCTCGGACTATTTTATTTTTGCGCGGAGTTGGGATAATTCATATGCGGGAATGCCATTGGACTTTCACCGTCCTGATCTGCTTTATTTTCAAAATCATAAAAAACCTCGTGCAGCCATCGAAGTAGGTCGGAAGCTTGGAATCAAGGCAACGGTACCGGTATATCATCAAGAAAAAATGATCGGATTCGTTGAAGTGGTCTCGTTTTTTGAATCAACGCAGGAATATTTCGATCGATTAGGAATTGATTTATATATTTTAATGGAAGAACGATTTTATGAGACGGCGGTCTTTATGCAAGAGAACCGGACTATTGGAAAAGAGTATATTTTGGCAAACTCTAAATATACACAAAGCGATGTGAAATTACTCGAAGGGATTGATTTTAAAGCGTTTAAGCAATCCCGCATCCTTTTTCGAAATGGAAAATATCTTTTTTATGAACCGATGAAAAATGGGGAAGGGGAGACGATTGGCGCATTTGTCTTTTCCCTTACCGAAAAACAAGTCAATGTCTATTCCCATTCGGAAAAAGAAGATATTTCATTTTTAATACATCTGAGTCGTGATGAGCTTTATGATGTGATGATGAAAAAACAGATGAAGAATGCATTGTTTCAAAGTTCATACGATAAGGAACTTTTGTATCTTAAGGACGTCGTTGCACCTGAGGATCGGGGGTTATTTTTAGATGAGGCCAAAGAGCGGTTAAATACTTATTCTAAAGAGGAACTAATCGGTATACTTTTGGATTATAAAGTTTCAAAAGAGGTGAAGGGAGAGATTCGATGAAGGTACTTTTGCTCGAAGATGAATATATGCTGCGAATCAGTATTACCGAATTTTTAGAAGATATGGGATTTGAAGTGACCGGTTTCTCCAATGGAGAGAGGGCTTTTGATGCAATATACGAATCTCGATACGATCTTTATTTGCTCGATGTCAATGTGCCTGGGATGAGCGGTTTTGATCTACTGCGGACATTGCGCAAAGAGGGGAATAAAACACCGGCAATTTTTTTGACTTCCATGGTGAACGTGGATGATTTGCAAGAGGGGTATAAATCGGGATGCTGTGATTATATTCGCAAGCCTTTTGATCTCACCGAATTGCAGCTGCGAATTATGCATGCGCTTAAAAGTTATTATCATGATGGAGAGAATCTTCTCGATTTTGGAGAAGGGTTGATGTACAATACTGAGAATTTTACCCTCAGTCATAACGGGAATGATATTGCTTTAAGTAAAACGGAAAAAGAAATATTCTCTGTGTTGCTCAAATACAATAATCAAATCGTTTCTGTAGAGATGTTTCAAGATGAGATATGGGGGGAATACGTCGATCCGGCAAACATTCGAGTGCAAATCAATAATCTGCGTAAAAAACTTCCCATCGAGATTATCCAAAATCGGCGCGGATTGGGGTATATCATTGAACGATAAACGGTATGCTTTGAAAAATGCATTTTTATATACGATGCTTGTTGCCGTATTGTTGCTGACACCGACGTATTTGTATGTCACGTATATGAAATATGTGCATGAGATTCAGAATGAATTTAGTCTCAAAGCAAAATCACATCTTATTGTACGTGCAATGGAAGATTTCCAGCAAAAAGAGCGCGAGGCATTTGATTATCCCCGTTTCCAATCTTTTGAGTCGGGATTGTACAACGAACATTTTCTCCCTATTTTTACCTTGATTCAAAAGCCGTTGGAGGTTCAGACCGTGGGGTATCATGTAGCGGAAGATTACGCCTATTTGGTTATCGCATTGCCGGAGAAGCGATATTTTGACGCTTCGTATCTGGTTGTCGGCGGAAATCTCTCTTATGTGAGGATTTATCAGGATGTGGTCATCATCTTGCTTTCGATTTCGATATTGATTTTCGTGTTATCCCTTTTTTTCCTGGATCGTTTTGCCTTGCCCTTTCAACGGCTGAATACACGGTTGGATCAGTTTATTAAAGATTCGATGCATGAGATAAATACGCCTCTTTCTATCATTAACGTGAATATCGATCTTTATAATCGCGCCAATCCTCCCAATAAATATCTGCAACGAATTAAAGCTGCTACGAAAACACTTGCGACGCTTTACAATGACATGGATTATCTGATTAAAAATGAGCGGCTCTCTTTTGAGTATCACTCGATTGACCTAAGCTGTTATTTACAAGAACGGATTGATTATTTTCACGAAGTGGCGGCATTGAAAAATATCGTTATCGAACCTCACATCACGGATGGAATTACTCTCCTGTTTAACACGACACAGTTGCAAAGAATTATTGATAACAATCTCTCCAATGCGATTAAATACTCCCATGAAGGAGGTAAAATCGAGGTTATACTTGAAAAGGATGAGGAAAAGTGCGTCATGTCGTTTCAAGATTACGGTATCGGAATTAAAAATGTGGATCAGATTTTCGAGCGGTATTATCGTGAAAATCACGAGAAGGGTGGCTTTGGAATAGGGTTGAATATTGTTAAATCCATTATTGATAAAGCCGGAATTAATTTGCAAATTGATTCACAATACGGGAAAGGCAGTACGTTTAGCTACTCTTTTACCTCTCCAATCTTTCAAAACAATTAATATTTCATTTTTTTTACATTAATTTTACACTCCTCCTTTACAATACTCCTTGAAAATTAAATCAAGGAGAGCCAATGCGAAAAGTGATCATGCTTGGAATCGCTACCTTTTTAGGAGCAGCTGATCTTTCGACTGCTATTGAAATTCCCGATGCGACTGCGATTCTACTTAAAGATGCCCTTCCGGCACCAAAGCTGTATACAATGCCGGCAGGATGTATTGTCGATGATCGTGCGGCTATCGCGCGCGGAAATTACATTTTCCATAATCTAAATGGAAAAGATGCAAAAGAGAATCCGCCAGAGGGTTTAACACGATTGCTTCCAAATGGAAAAGAGAAGCAAATGGGTAACTGTGTCGCTTGTCATCAAATCGAAGGCTCAAACGGGCACGGTAATATCGGTCCAGATTTGACAAACTATAAAGCTCTCTATATGGATAGTGGTGTTAGAAGCGGACAATTTTTGTATCAACAAATCGCTGATCCCCGTATGGATAATCCAAACACGCACATGACAGTCAACTTGGCTAACGGACTCTTCACTGAGCGCGAAGTGTGCGATCTGGCATCGTATATCGCTTCTAAAAAATAATATTAAAAAGGAAAAAAAATGGAACGTAGATCATTTTTAAAAGGATTCGGAGCGGCAGCCGCATGTGCAGCGTTGATTCCTAGTATCGCAAGTGCAGCGGATGAGGCCAAAAAAGTTGTTGGTCCTAATGAGATGAGTGTTGAAACGGCTATCGCTGCCATTACCGGCGGAAAACCGTTGACTCCTTCATCCAAAGTTTCTCTATCCGCTCCTGAAATTGCCGAAAATGGTGCTGTTGTACCGGTTAAGGTAACGGTTGACAGCCCAATGACAGAAAAGTCGTATGTCAAAGCAATCCATGTATTGGCTACAAAAAATAATAATTCTCGATGTGCAAATGTTTATTTGACTCCTGCAAACGGAGAAGCTTCTTTTGGAACTCGTATCAAGCTTGGCGGAACACAGGATGTATTGGCGATTGCTGAGATGAGTGACGGTACTTTCTTGAGTGCAAAACAAAACGTTAAAGTAACTATCGGCGGATGCGGTTGATTTAGATCAATGTCATTCCCGCGCAGGTGGGAATCCAGCTGGATCCTCAGGTTAAACCTGCGCATCACGGCTCTCAATTAAATGAAAATAACAAGAAGGATTTATTATGGCAGAAATGAAAACATTGATTAAAATCAAACCAAAAGATTACAAAGTAGGCGATATCGTTAAAATCGACTTTATGGCAATGCATCCGATGGAATCGGGAATGCGTAAAGACAAAGATACGGGTGCGATTATACCGGCTCATTATATCAATGAAGTGAATTTTTTCTTCAATGATAAAATGCTGACCAAAATGATAACGTGGGAATCCCTTTCGGTTAATCCTGTATTATCCATCAGTCAGAAAGTTTCGGGTGCTGGAACACTAAAAGTTATTGCAAAAGATAACAAAGGCCAAAGTGTAGAGAGTACTGTAGCCATTACTCCAAAAGGATAAGTCATGCGTAATCTTTCTATTTGTACCGCATTTCTTTCTATCGTTCTTTGCGGTATGTTGAATGCCGATGAAAAAATGAGTATGAGTGATTCCGATAAAGCAATGTATGCTGAAATGCTGGAAAATAACCCGGCGGATATGGATTTGGCTGAGGGTAAAGAGCTGTTTAACTCTCTTATTGGTCAAGAAGCTTATGCTAAGGTGCTTGGGGTTAGCGTAAAAGATTTGCCTCAAACTATTGCTGGGTTTCCTCGTATGCTGACAGCCACACCTAAATATGATTTTACTTTTCCAAAGACGATGCGCAAAGTCGTGACGTTATCCCAATCCCTGCAAATGGCATTGGCGGATCGTGATAAAAAGGTTCTAAAGCTTGAAAGCAAGGATATGATTAAAATGACGGCTTATGTCAAATCATTGGCCAATGATCTTAAGACAAATATTGACGTCAAAGCAAACAAGCAGATGGAAGAGATGGTAGTAATGGGTCAGCGCATATTTGAAGAACGTCGCGGTGGACGCGGTCTTTCATGCAACAGCTGTCACAGCTCTGATATTATTGGAACACGCCTACGTATGCAGGCGCTTCCGGATTTAGGTGCACCAGAGACAGCATCTGCATCAACATGGCCGGCATACCGCATGACGCAAAGTGCGATGGTAACGTTTGATAAGCGTATGCAGCAGTGTATGAAAAATGCGCTCTTGGCTGAGTTGCCATTGGGTTCAAAAGAGATGGTTGCCCTTGAAGTATACGTTACGAATAAAGGTAAAGGCAATACTATTCAGATCCCTGGTCTGAAGCGTTAAGGGGACACATAATGGATGTATCACGAAGAGACTTTTTTCATATTGCCGCGGCATTAGGGATCGGATTACCGACCCTTGGAGCTGCAGCATCAACCCCCAAGCGTCTTGATCAAGTAGGCTTGCAAGATATTTACGGATTTAAGGCGAGAGGTAATGTGACGTTGTTACACATCTGTGACATGCACGCTCACATCAAGCCTCTTTACTGGCGTGAGCCTTCGACCTTGATTTCGGCTCCAAATCTCACAGGAACTCCGGGGTTTTTGTGCGGTGAGTCGTTTTTGAAGCACTACGGAATGAAGGGCAAGACCCTTGATGCCTATTTTGACACGTTTATGAACTTTGATACATTGGCACACAAGTTCGGAAAAATGGGGGGGATCGCTCACATGAAAACCCTCATCAACCATGTCAAAAAAGAGCGCGGTGCGGACAATGTATTGCTTCTGGATTCAGGGGATACATGGCAGGGTACCGGCGTTGCACTCAAAACCAAGGGTGAAGCGATCGTCCAAGCACAAAACTATCTGGGCGTAGACGTTATGGTCGGTCACTGGGAATTTACCTATGGTAAGCAACGGGTGAAAGAGCTTATCGAAATGCTCAAAGGAAAATTTATCTCTCAAAATATTGTCGGCGATGATTCGTTTGCTGATGACTATGAGGAATTGATTTTTGAACCGTATACGATCATGGAACGAGGCGGTGCGAAGATCGGGATTATCGGTCAATCGTTTCCGTTTACCTCAACCGCAAATCCAAAAGAATTTACCCAAGGGTGGAGTTTCGGATTGCGTCTTGATACCCTTCAAACGTACGTTGATAAATTGCGTAAAGAAGAAAAAGTCGATTGTGTGGTTCTATTATCTCACGATGGCTTCAGCGTTGACCAAGAGGTTGCGCGCCAGGTCAAGGGAATCGATTTCATCCTCAGCGGTCACACGCATGATCCATCCCCGCAGCCGACTGTCATCAACGGTACGGTGATCATTATCGCAGGAAGTCATGGTAAATACGTCGGACGTCTGGATATCGATATCCAAAACCATAAAGTCAAAGGGTACGAGTACAAACTCATTCCCGTAGCTGCTAATCTCATCCCTGCCGATCCGGAAGGGGTAGAACTTGTCAACAAACTTTATGCACCGCATGAAAAAGAGTTTGGTGAAGTTTTGGGTGTGACGAAAAATATCTTGTATAAACGCGATACGTTTCATTCGCCGTTTGATGAGTTGATCAATGACTCGATCATGGATGCGATGGATTCGGATATTTCGTTTACTCCGGGATACCGTTGGGGTACTACGGTCCTTGGGGGAGAAGCGATCACTATGGACGATGTCTATGGGATGACGGCGATTACCTATCCGAATGTTTATACGTTTGAAATGGGTGGATTGCAGATACGAAATGTTCTTGAAGACATTGCTGATAATGTCTTCAATGCAAATCCTCTTTACCAGCAAGGTGGCGATATGAGCCGTCTTGGCGGTGTGACCTATGATATCAAGATCGGTGCTCCAAGCGGGAAACGTATCACAAATATCATGGTCAAAGGCAAACCATTGGATGATCGTAAAGTTTATAAAGTCTCCTCATGGGGCGGAAACTTGCAAAATGCAGGAACCAACTTAAATGATCAATTGACTCGTCCGGTTTATGATATAACCGCTGGTTATATTAGAAAACAAAAAAAGGTCGATATTAGTGGCAACAGTAATGTGAACATTTTAGATTACGATTGTGGCTGCCCTCGCAAGGGCTCAAAAAGCTGTTAATGACTAAAATCTGCCCCTTATGGGGCAAGCTTTAGTGCTATAGCGGCGAGCGTAGACAAAGGGATTGTATTCCTTTGGCGTTCAAAATAAAATAGGAGTTAGAATGAAATTAGTCAATCTTAGTATTGCAGCTGCTGCTGCGTGTTTGTTTGCTACATCGGCACATGCGCTTAAATCTGAAGATCGTACCGTTAAAGGTAACTATCAAGTAGAATATACCAAAGTACCAGGTGCTGTAAATTCATTCACTGAAATGTTTACTGAAGCTGAGGTATATGGACGACTTCGTTCGAATGCATTTTTATGGGACTGGGATAATGAGAACAGTGCTGTTCAAGACAATGATATGTGGGGCTTGGGTGGCAGCTTGGTAGCAAAATCAGGATTTTATCATGGTTTTGGTGCAACGGTAGGCTTTTATGGAACAACCCAAGTTTTAGATGATAACACCATACCTGGTAGTACAACTAACTTTGGTAAAGCCGGTAAAGATACCTATCACACACGAGCTGATGGAAGCGAAGGGGGAATGGGTAACTTTGCGGAAGCCTACTTGGAATATAAAAAAGGTAAAACAAATGTCAAAGTGGGTCGTCAGGGAATTGATAGCATGATGCTCGCAACGAATGATACCAAAATGATACCGAACACTTTTGAAGCAGCCGTTGTAGAGAATAAAGATATTCCAAATACAACCGTTCGTGCCGGTTATATCATGTCTCAAAAACTACGTGATCATCAATCATTTCACAGTATAATTGCATTTGAAAAATACAATGAAAATGATGATTCAGGTGTTCACAAAGGATTGACCCCAGCACTAATTAGTGCTGCGGGTGCAGATGTTAATCCTGAGATGGTATTAGTAACAGCGCAAAACACATCCATCCCTAATTTGAAATTGAATGCAGAGTATGTAGGAGTTGACGGTTTTGTAAATACTGCGATTGCCGAAGCTAACTATAAAATCAAATTGAGCGATGCATGGACATTGACACCAGGTATTCGCTATCTACGTCAAATGGATGATGGTGCCGGTGCGATCGGTGGTGCTTCATTGAGTGGAGCATTTAAAGGTACGACAACTTATACGGGTGCACCTAAAGGTTATACTGATCCAAACAGTGCTGACGGTAGTATCATTATGGCTCGTTTAGTAGCAGCAAGTGGTCCGTTGGAACTAACTGCCGGCTATTCTAAAATCTCTGATGATGCCGATATAATCGCACCATGGCGTGGATTCCCTACAGGTGGATATACCCGTTCAATGGCGCAAGTGGATTGGATCGCCAACACGAAAAACTGGGCGGTAAAAGCGGTCTATGATTTCGGAAAAGCAGGTATGGTTTCAGGATTCAAAGTAGCAGCTGACTATGAAAATATGAATTTTGACGATGCAAAAGCAGCTACCAGTGGTTTTACTGATCGTGATATTTTCCATGTTGATGCATGGCAAACATTTAAAGCACTTCCAAATACCGAGTTTAAATTACGTTTTGCAACCATCGATGCTGATCCGGCAGTAGGTGCAACAGTGGATTATAACTCTTACAACGAATACCGTTTCGAAATTAACTACCTCTTCTAAAGGCTGAAGGATGAAATCGTTGTTGGGAGCTTTATTTTTTGCAGTAACGAGTTTGAGTGCGTTTGATTACGCACTTAAGCCGGTACGTGTGACTTCGGATGTTCACTGCTTTTTCGGGAAGCCTGAGATCATGAATAAAACCAACAACGGTAACATCGTTAATAGCTGTTATATTGATGCAGGTGAGGGGTATGTTGTTATCGACACAGGCCCTTCATATGCTTATGCTCAATCTGCCTACAAAGCGATGCAAAAAATCAAGCCTCTTCCCGTTAAACTGGTTATTAATACTCATATCCATGATGATCATTGGCTGGGAAACAACTATTTTACCCAGCAGGGAGTTAGAGTTTTGGGTTCGGACGATTTCAAGGTGAATGCAGATATGAGCATTCCCACCCGAATGCAAACCTATATCTCTCCCGAGGCGTATGCACAGACAAAGCCCGCTTTGCCGACCGAGATGATCAGCAGTGATATGAATCTCACCCTCGGCAATCAAAAACTTCAGCTTATTATCGCAAAATACAAAGCCCATACCGCCAAAGACATGGTGGTCTATCTTCCTAAATCGAAGGTACTGCTTGCGGCCGATTTAGTTTTTAATGACCGTTTACCTTCTGTACGAGGGGGTGATATCAACGGTTGGATTGCTGCATTGGATGATTTGGATATGCTCAAAGCCCAGTATATTATAGGAGGCCATGGAAACCGTACTGATAAAGACGCGGCTAAAATGACAAGGGAATACTTTATTCAAATGCGAAGTGAAGTCCGCGCTGCGATTTCAGAAGGGTTGAGCATCGATGATACGATTAAAAAAGTGACGATGGATGACTATAAAAAGTACAAACTTTATGAAGGTACACATGGTCATAATGTTGAGGCATCGTATCGGATTTTGGAGTGGGAATGATCAAAAGTATCCTTTTTTTATGCATAACAGCAGAAGTTCTTTTTAGTCAAGGGATTACTTGGCATACTTGGAAAGATGCAGCTGCATTGTCGAAAAAAAACCATAAGATTATGATGGTGGAAGCCGTGCGTGACGGATGTCATTATTGTGAAGATATGCAAAGAGAGGTATTCAATGATAAAGCGATGGCCAATGAGATTCAAAAACGGTTTATTCCGGTCAAGATCAATCTGAGTTCTCAAAAGATGCCGTTGGATATTGACGTTGATATGACTCCGACATTTTATTTTATTTCTGAAGACAAAAAAGTAATAAAAACGGTTCCAGGATCATGGAATCAGCAAGATTTTAAAAGCATGTTGGAGGAGATCAAATGATACGCCATTTTTTCATTCTAATGACATTGGTAACCGGTTTATTCGCAGAGACTCAATTCGCACAACCAAAACCCTCGATCGATAATCCGCGCCAGATTGTTTTTAGCATTACTAAGGGAGATGATGAATCAATCAATCACGTTTTGAGCTCGGCGAATAATGTTCTTAAGTTTTACGGGCCTGAGAACGTGGAAATGGAAATTGTTGTGTACTACCATGGTGTCCGGGCACTGTTAAAAGACGAAAAAAAGATTGCTGTTCGGGTCAAAGCATTGATGCAGTATGACGTTAAATTCATCGCATGTGGAAATACCATGCAAACAAAAAAGATCAATCCTTCGCAGCTCATCGAGGGAAGTGAAATCGTTACAGCAGGAATTGTTGAAATCGCAGAGCGTATTAAATCCGGTTGGATTTATATTAGACCTTAAGGAAGCGGAATGAAAAAATGGGTATTAATAGTATTCCTTTCGGCGCTTTTAAACGCAGAAGACGGCATCAAAAAAGTAGTTTTTGATTTGACAACAGGAGATTCAAAAGTATTTGAGAAAACGATTTTAAGCGGGATTGTTTTCACTAAAAATCACTATGAAAATACATTGGAAGAGTTGGATGTAGCGGTGGTGATACATGGGGATGCGTATAAATTTTTTGTAAGAAATTTAGATTTAACCAAGTATAAAAATGATTCTGCACTTAAAAAGAAGCAGGCCGAATTTGAAAAACGGCTTGCAAGTTTAAGCAGCAGCTACCATGTCACTTTTCTGATGTGTGCAGTAGGGATGAAAAAAAATAACTTATCAAAAGAGCATATCTATCCGTTTGTTACTCCGGTTGCCAATTCTACGATCGGCTTGATTGATAAACAAAATAAAGGATATGCGTATATACCGATACGTTGAAAATTAAAAATGACACAAACTAAAAGGAGTTGATATGAAAAAAATGTTTTTATCCCTATGGATAATTTTGGGAACGGTTGCGTTATATGGGGCCGGTGATTTACACCTGTTTAGTGCTCCAAATGCAGAGGGAAAAATAA